>NZ_REFA01000074.1 GCF_003852705.1 Amniculibacterium aquaticum | reverse complement strand
AGTTACTACAGCTACAACAGCTCGAACAATTGGTACAATAGGAAACTTACTGGCTGAGTTGATTTGATAACCATCTAAATTAGAAAATTTTAGACCGTTGCTAGTTTCTACATCAAAAATAGTTTTTTCTTCAAGATTCCGAATGTTATTTATAATAATAACTTCATTTGTAGATGGATTTTTAACCGTAATTTCCCCAGATGTAGTACTATTATCTACAATATCCATATCATAGTTGTTAAGTAGTATGTCGCCGACATAATTACCGTCCACACCATAATATGCAACGGATTTATCATCTTGAAGTTCATATCTTTTACCATCCAGTAAAATATTTATTTGTTCAGATTTTGTGATTCTACTAGTTAATGAGTTATTTAAGTTTGGCTGATATTCTGGAGAAGATGAGCTTGTTATTGAATCACGATCACAAGAAACGATAAGTAATGCTGTTGTAAGCATCATAATCATAATTTTAATTGTTTTCATTTTTAAAGAATTTTGAGATTTTTGTTTTTAAAGTTGTCTGTTGGGAATGATTTTTTACCCAATAATTTATTTTAAAATTATTGGGTAAAAGTCTCAAAGACGATAACTTTTTTAAGTTTGATTTTCCCTTTCATTGTTTTATATATTAAGCAAATGAAAGAACAAATCAATAAATAAACATTAAGATTTCTTAACGCTTTTTAAATAATAATTAAGATATTAACTCCAATAATTCTTGTTGAGAGATAAATAATATTGAAGTTAATTTTGAAATGCGTTTTTTAAGATAGGAACAATGCTCAGGAGTTGTATGTAAAAACGATGCTAACACTTTATTTGTTATCCTAGATTTTAACTTTGGGAAAAAAATATCAATTTTTTCAATCCTTTTTTGTAAACAATGATTACTTATAAATTCAAATCTCTTTATTTGATAAGTGTGAAATTTTTCTAGTGAACTTGTTTAATGTTTCCTAATCAAAATACAACAGAATGCGAGCAGATGAAAATCCCTCCAATGTTTTTCTTTAGTTTCATATCGTATTAATAGCGCTTTAAAGCTATCTATCCAAGCGTTCATT
>NZ_REFA01000073.1 GCF_003852705.1 Amniculibacterium aquaticum | reverse complement strand
AAACAAGTAAGGATTTATAAAAATTTTAAAACATGAAAAAAACAATTTTTACAACTATTTTGCTTGTATGTGTAACCTTAAATATTGTGATATCTTGTCATAGAGATGACAGTAAGGAAATTACCCAAAATGATATTTTAAACAATAGCATTGTGACAAACCGGATAAAGCCAATTGAAAATGAAAATATTGAAACAAATGGCGACACCATTAAAGTAAAAAGCTCCCCCAATTTTTTGATTAATGGAACGATTATTAATCTATCATCTTACAGTTTTATTAAAAAAAACGATATTCTAAGTTTTCTCGACAAAAAATATTCTTTAGATTTTTCTTCAGAAGAACTATATGTAAAAACTCCTTTCTATGAGGGTAGTTTAAGTGGAATTAATGAATCATTGTTACAAAAAGATACAAATTTAATTGTAATGCTATTGGTTAATGATTATTTACATACAGCAAAATTTCCGAAAACTACTGATATAAATGAAGTTCCTTCCTGCTCGTTTTGGAATACAGTATAAAGTGTCGGTATTGGTCTAAATGCTTCTGCAGCATGGGCTAATTACAATTATAATAACAAAAACGACATAAACTCTGGTCAATTGATTAATTGTATTGCTTTAGGACCTGCCGAACATTCTAATGTAGGAACTGTACATTATGTAACTAGAGCGTACTGTTGTAGATAATTCAAAAAAAAAAAACTATGAATTTATTAATTATAAAACCATTTGAGATTTTATTTTCACTGGCATTTTTAATCATTATTTATGTTATTTCTATCGGAATTTTGTATAGAAAAAAATCAGGAATATTACCATATTTAGTTCTAATATTATTCCCTATATTGGGGTCTATTGCCATAATTCTAAGTGAGGTAAAAATTAAATCATTTTTGAAAAAGTAGAGATAAAAAAACATCGTACAACAGACGGTTTTGTGAAATGCGGAGATTAGGCTCTTGCGTTGAAATTTTTGAGAAATTATTCGCAAAAAGCCTTTTTCTTTTCCTAATTTTTGTATTTTAGCAAAAGGAAAATGGCTTTTTGCTAAGTGTTGAGATTGCATAAGTACTTGATAATCAAAGTCCGCACTTCACAAAGCCGCAAACCGTT
>NZ_REFA01000072.1 GCF_003852705.1 Amniculibacterium aquaticum | reverse complement strand
CGTTTTTCCTTGATTTTGTTCAGATAAGATCTTCACAATCTGAACCTCTGTAAATTTGCTCTGTTTCATATTTCCCAAAGTTAAAAACTATATTTATATTCGTTTCTGTTTTTGGGGAAGACTACAGGATTATCGTCCAAATAGTATTGTACTAGTAAATTGTCCACAGGGTTCGGATTTAACTGTTTACCTACCTGATACAAAAAACTTAATTTTCACTAAACAATAGAGTCTTCTGCCAACAGACGGTTTTGTGAAATGCGGAGGTCAAGCTCTTGCGTTGAAGTTTTTGAGAAATTATTCGCAAAAAGCCATTTTCTTTTCCTAATTTTTCTAAGTACATGACAAAAATTGTAACACATTGATATTTAATTTATTTAAAGCATTATTCAAGATGTTGTTGATGGCGTTCAAACCATATTTGAAAACACTGAAGGCTCTTCTTTGGTGTTTTTTGATTTTTATTGGCTTTACTTTTTCGTGTAGATAATCGCCAACTTTGTAGCACCAAACCATAGCAAGCATCACGACCATAAATAGTTTTTCCAATCTTTTCTGATCGGTTACATGAGTGTCCTCTATATTGAATCCGCTACTTTTGAATGCTTTGAAGAGCGTCTCGATCTGCCATCTTTTCTGGTAATAGGTTAAAGATTCCTCGGGCTTGTTGAAGGAGACTATTATCAAATAATCCAAAGATCCATTTTTGTCAACAGATTTAGTTCCAGACACATAGCATAAAACCCCATTAATTTTCACAATCTTCCGATGATGTCTGAACTCACCTTGTTTTAGGTTATTGAATAGCCAAAACACTGGCTTCTCCTCATTCTTGTCAAAACAGAAAACCTTGAAATTGTTCCTGAGCCTAATATAGTAGCGTATTTGGTTCTTGTTCAAAAAATCCAGCCAATCATGTCCAATGAACTCCCTGTCCGCAAGCATTATCTATTTCATCTTGTAAAGAAAATTATATTGAATTAAGAGTAGATAATGTATCAATTGACACAACTTTTATATTGAACTTGTTTAAAGTAAAAAAATCGATAAACACCTTTAAAAAAAGGCGTTAATTATTTGTTTAAAAGACTGGTATTCAGTATATTAGAGGAAAAATAACTACAAATTTCTCTATGCAAAAGA
>NZ_REFA01000071.1 GCF_003852705.1 Amniculibacterium aquaticum | reverse complement strand
AAATCACAGATCACAAGATGAAAAAATCCTATTATCTCTTCAATCCCGGCCGCATGAGCCGCAAAGACAATACCCTAAAATTTGTTCCAGTGGATGAAAACAGAACCGAAGGACAACCTAAATACATTCCTGTAGAAGGTGTATCCGATTTGTTTTGCTTCGGAGCTTTGGATGCCAATTCGGCTTTGTACAATTTCTTAGGGAAACAACAAATAGCCGTTCATTTTTTCGATTATTACGAGCATTATACCGGGAGCTTCTTGCCCAAAGAATATTTATTGGCAGGCAAAATGCAAATTGAACAGACCAAGCAATATTTAACCAAGAAAAAAAGATTGGTCATTGCTCAAAAATTTATCGAAGGGGCTGCCTTCAATATCCTGAAAAACCTAAAATATTATCAATCTCGTGGGAAAGAACTTTCAGCTTATATCGATACTATTGAATCCTTTAGTTCTAACTTACTTCAAACTCAAGAAATTGACGAACTGATGGGCATAGAAGGCAATATCCGTCAAGTTTATTACGAAGCTTTTGATGTAATACTGAACGACTTTGCCATGAATGGCAGAAGCAAACAACCTCCGAAAAATGAAGTCAATGCACTTGTTTCATTTGCCAATATGATGTGCTATGCCTTATGTTTAGGACAAATCTATCATACCCAACTCAACCCTACCATCAGCTATTTGCACGAACCCGGCTATCGTAGATTCTCATTAGCTTTGGATTTAGCCGAAATTTTTAAACCTATTTTGGTGGATAGAGTCATTTTCAGAGTCTTAAATAAAAAAGAAATTCAAGCCAAAGATTTCGATATCAACACCAATAGTGTGATGCTAAAAGATGCTGCCCGCAAGACTTTTGTTCGTGCTTTTGAAGAACGCCTGAATGAAACCATCAAACATCGATCTTTGGGTAGAAGTGTGAGTTATAAGCATTTGGTAAAATTAGAGTGTTACAAACTGACCAAGCATATCCTGAATATCGAAGAATACAAACCTTTTAAAGCGTGGTGGTAGGTTATCGGGTGATGGAGTGATCAGTGATCGAGTGAAGGGTGATTGAGTGATGGGTGATCGAGTGATATGTTTAACATAAATAAAAGAGTGATGAAACAAGAAGAATTTAATGAGTTATTTCGAGAAAGAACTAAAAAA
>NZ_REFA01000070.1 GCF_003852705.1 Amniculibacterium aquaticum | reverse complement strand
GCATCCTTATTGTAATCAAACTGGTCTTTTTCTTTCCTACATCCTTGTGTAATGGATGGATTTAACTTTGCAACAATTTTTATATCCTGTTCGCTGGCAATTTTCAGATTTTCTTTTCCACTATAAGCCGAATCGCCAATGATGGTTTCCACTTCCATTCCGTTGTCTTGGCTCATTTGCAGTAATTTTGGCAATTCAGGCCCGTCTCCTTTTTCTCCCGAAGTTACCACTGCTGCGGTGATAATCCGCTCTTCACTCATCGCCAAATGTGTTTTGTAACCGAAAAAGGAACTGTCTGCGGATTTATGTCCGATTTTGGCATCCGTGTCTTTTGAGAAAGTTAGCTGTTCATCGGTGTCTTCGGCTGTTTCCCTCAAAAGATTTAATTTCTCTTTCACTGCCGGAATCTCACTTATTGATGGCTCATCTTCTATGCATTTTTCAAGTTCTCTACAATAAGCCAATTCTTTGTTCAGATCGTTTTCAGTATTCTTGACCGGCATTTTTGATTTGAAGTTTTCATCAAATTGATAAACCGTTTTACGAACTAATCTCGAACGCTCTCTCAGTACTTCTATGCTTGAAAATGGATTCGATCTAGATAAAGTATGTGTAGCGTCCACAATAATGGATCTGGATTTAATAATGCCTTTATCGATCGCTATCGTTACCGTTTTACCAATTAGAAGGTTCAACAAATCGGTATCTTTCAAGCGTAATTTCCTGAATTTTGTAAGTGAACTGGGGTTTATCACATCATCTTCGGGAGCCATATCTAAAAAATATTTGAAAGACATATCATAGCGGGAACGCTCTACCACATCTACATCAGAAACCGAGTAAATGCTTTTCAACAAAAGGTATTTGAACATCTTCACCGGACTTTCCGCATTGCGACCATTGTTCAAACAATACTTATTCAACAGTTCATCGTAGATGAAGGAAAAATCTATCAAATCATTAATTTTTCGAAGAAGATTTTCTTTCGGAACGATTAAATCATACAAATCGGAATAAGAACTAAACTGAATCTTTTGCTGTTGGACTAACATTCTTTATCTTTAAAAGACCTTATCAAGGTACAAAAAAAGGAGCTAAAATCCTAAGATTTCAACTCCTTCTTTTTCATATTTCCTGAAAATTCACTTTTTCAGTGATCTCC
>NZ_REFA01000069.1 GCF_003852705.1 Amniculibacterium aquaticum | reverse complement strand
CGTTATATGATATGGCTTGAAAACTCTTCATCTATAAAACAACTACCAAAATCGAAACTGACTAAATATTTTGTAAATTTGTGGGCAATCAACGCAATAAAGACAAAATGGACAATAGATTTTCTGACATCATTCAAATTATTAAAAAATCTCGAGCTAATGCTATTAAAGCTGTTAATTCGGAGTTGATTAATTTATATTGGAACATCGGAGAACATATCAGTCTAAAGGTAGAGCAAAGCGAATGGGGGAAGTCCATTGTCAAAGAATTAGCTGATTTTATCCAATCGACAGAACCCGAACTTAAAGGTTTTTCAGACAAAAATCTTTGGAGAATGAAACAATTTTATGAAACCTACAAAGACTTTCCAAAACTCTCATCACTGCTGAGAGAAATTAGTTGGACTCATAATCTGACTATTTTCTCAAGATGTAAAACTATTGAAGAACAAGAATTCTATATAAAGTTAACCAAAAACGAAAATTACACCTCACGTGAATTAGAAAGACAGATTTCAAGCAGTCTTTTTGAGCGAACAATGATTGGGAATTCAAAACTCTCAACATCGCTGAGAGAAACTTCAAATAATCTATCAAATACATTTAAGGATAGTTATGTTTTTGACTTTCTGAATCTTCCTGAAACTCATAATGAAACTGATCTACAGAAAGGTTTGATTAATCAAATGAAAAATTTCATTCTGGAGCTTGGTCGAGACTTTTTATTTATAGGAGAAGAATACAAAGTACAAGTTGGAAACTCTGACTTCTATATCGACCTCCTATTTTATCATCGTGGATTGCAATGTTTAGTCGCATTTGAACTAAAAGCAGACAAATTCAAGCCTGAACATCTAGGGCAACTTAATTTTTATTTAGAAGCATTAGACAGAGATGTGAAACGTCAAAACGAAAATCCAAGCATTGGAATACTACTGTGCAAAGATAAAGATAGCGAAGTTGTAGAATATGCACTTAGTCGTAGTCTCTCTCCTACTATGGTTTCTCAATATGAAACACAACTTCCTGACAAGAAATTATTACAACAAAAATTACAGCAATTATTTGAAGATTAAAATAGCCACATCATATAACGGGCAGTTTTGCAAGAGAGCGGAGAGAGTTCTACGTTTGAAATATTTTAGTATATTTGAAAAGCAGTCCTCGCAAGGAAATTTATACTAATAGTCCGCTCCCTCGCAAAGCTGCCAAAATGTT
>NZ_REFA01000068.1 GCF_003852705.1 Amniculibacterium aquaticum | reverse complement strand
CAAAAAGCCATTTTCTTTTCCTAATTTTCGTATTTTAGCAAAAGGAAAATGGCTTTTTGCTAAGTGTAGAGATTGCATAAGTACTTGATAATCAAAGCCCGCACTTCACAAAGCCGCAAACCGTTATCGGCAATTTCAAAAAAAATCAGCACAAAAAGACAATTATGAATATTTCAGAAAAACTTGAAGAATTACAGAATACTAAAAAATTTTCTGATGAAAAATGGCTTCAAAGAGGTTTAAATCCTTCAAGCCAAGAAATTTGTGATTATATGGAAAATTTTGTGGACAATTGTATTTCTGAAATGAGAAAAGCAATACACAACAACAAGAGCCAAAATGATATTTTAAAAATATTGAAATCTAATCTCAAAAGCATTTCCAAAAATCTTGATACGGAAGAAAGAGAATTTATGGCGGAGAATTTTGATCAGATTTCAAAAATTGTGGAAATTAATCTTTCAAAAGATTTAAACAAGTTTCTTTATGGTTCAACTTTTTTGACATTAAAGAAAATTTCCGATTTAATTCGTGGAAAAGAAAAAGTAATTGAAACTTTGGTTTCTAAATGCACTAAATGCGAAAAAAAGCTTGAAACTTTTATTCTAGAAAAAATGGATAACAGCATTCAAAATGATTTTAACATTGTTAGATGCAAAAATTGCGGAGAATTGAACCTTATTGACAATGAGAGTGGAAATAAAAGGATTAAATTTGGAGAATATGAATTAGTTGAACAACTTTCAAAAGAAACTTATAATTTAGAAGACGCTAAAATTAGATTAAAACAGATTAAAATATTTAGAAAATAAGAGAAACTGCCGATAACATGGGTTTTGCAAGATGCGGGGTTGAAGGAAATCTCAGAGAAATTTTAGAAAATACCCGCAAAAAACTTTTCCATTTTTTAGTTTTTTCGTAATTTTAAAAAATGGAAAAAGTTTTTGCTAGAGATTGGTTCTCCTCCCCAGTTTCGGTTGCAGTAGCCCGCACCTCGCAAAGCCCTTTTCCGTTGTCCGTAATATTTGAGGAGCGTTATCAAATTGAAGATTTTACAAATTTGAAAATTTTTTGACCTCTACCCTGCTGATTTCTAAATTTTATGCCGAATAATTTCTGCCTGAAAATTCAAAAAATTGTGCTGAATATCTTGCCGAAAATTATCCTGTTGATTTTCGAAAAATTGTGCTGAATATCATACTGAAAATTATTCCGTTTTAACCGTGCTGATTTTTAAAATATTGGGCTGAGAATTCCTGAATTTGTGTGCGTGAAAAATTGAAGTGACTTGGCGAAAATTATCAGTC
>NZ_REFA01000067.1 GCF_003852705.1 Amniculibacterium aquaticum | reverse complement strand
GCAAAAAGCCATTTTCTTTTACAAATTTTTGTATTTTAGCAAAAGAAAAATGGCTTTTTGCTTGGTGTTGAGATTGCATAAGTACTTGATAATCAAAGTCCGCACTTCACAAAGCCGCAAACCGTTATGTGCAATAATTTAACAAAATTGCGTTAATGAATGAAATTGACCGAAAAATTTACGAATACAATAATAAACCTGATGCAAAATTTTCAGGATTGTCTCCTTACGAACTTCACGAATTAATTCATCTTCCCTTTCACGAAGAATGTCCGATTCAATTGCAAAATGAAATTGATTCTAATGTTCTAGATAAAATTCCATTTTTCAAACTCTGTGAAGAATTCTTAAAAATTCTGAAAAGAGAAGAATTCATAAAATTGACTCCACTTGGTGCACTTCCTAAAAAAGTAATGGTTGAGCTGTATGCATATAGATTTATAACGGATAAAATGATTGAAAATGGAATTTCAAAACTTTCAAGGGAACAAGATTCAATCGCTATACAAAATGCAAAATATGTATGTGAAATAGCAAAATTGACAAAAAAAAGAGAAGGAAAATTATCTCTAACTAAAACTGGAGAAAAACAGCTTGAAAATAGAGAATCACTTTTTAAACTAATTCTCACAACATTTTCTTTTGATTTTAATTGGGCAATTAATGATGGTTATCCAAATGAACCAATTGCTCAATATGGGAATTTGTTTACAATTTATTGTCTTTTAAAATTTGGAAAAACAGAAAATACAACACAATTTTACGCAGATAAATATCTTCAAATTTTTGAAAAATTCCTGCCATTATTTAATGATCCATTCGACAGAAAACCTAAAAAGCAGTTTTCAAATTGCTATGAAATAAGAAGTTTTTATCGTTTTACAGATTGGTTCGGATTTACACAAACTTCCGAAAAAAAATATGGCGAAATAAGTAATACGAAAGCAACCGAAATACTAGATAAAATTTACAAGTTTACACATCTAAAAGAATAAATATTACTGCACATAACATTGTATTGGCAAAAGACGGGGTGAATATTGTTTTTGAGAATTCAGTTAACAATATCCGCAAAAATGCTTTTCATATTTCTTTTTTTAGTAATTTAGAAATCTGAAAAAGCATTTTGCTCCGGTTCGGTCTTCTTTTGAAATTGTTTGCAAAGTAGCCCGTCCTTCGCCAATACTTTTTCCGTTGTCCGTAATATTTGAGGAGCGTTATCAAATTGAAGATTTTGCAAATTTGAAAATTTATTGACCTCTACCCTTCTGATTTCTAAATTTTATGCCGAATAATTTCTGCGTGAAAATTTTAA
>NZ_REFA01000066.1 GCF_003852705.1 Amniculibacterium aquaticum | reverse complement strand
TTAACCTACTTCTCTTTTAAGTCTTTTTTCGGCAAATTCAGACTTTAAGTTTTATATTTTTTAGAATTTTGTTTATTTACGAATTTTGGTTTTATTACTGTTTTTTGTGACTAGCACACAACGGTTCTCGGCTTGGCGATGTGGCGGATTTTTAGCACAAAAGTTCAATAGAATTACTACCGTTGAACCTTGCACAAATGTTTTATAGAAGCACTTCAGCCGCCATATTGCCAAACCGATGTTAGTGGCAGGCATTTATTATATTCCTGCACCTCCCAATATTTCGAGTTCTTGTCCTTTTGTAGGTTGTCCGTCCAAAATTGGCATTGCTTTCATTATAAGTTCTTTCACTCCTTCAATTTTTAGTGAGTTATCGTGTTCTTCTTTACTGTCCCAAATTTCAGTTACATAAATAGAATTAGTGTCATTTTCGTCTTTGCCGATTGCGTATATTTTACAACCTTTCGCAGTTGATACAAGTTTTGATGCTTGTATTAAAATTTCAGCAAGTTCATCTCTATGACCTTCTTTTGCCGTTAATTTTCCGTGAAGTAAATATTTATTTTTCATACTATTTTGTTGATAATTTTAAAATTTCGTTAGTTGTTTTCCAATTTCGTGTTGTCGCTTTTACTTTTAGTTTTGTTTCTAAAAAGTTGTTATTGAGTTTAGTTTTCCCATATCCATTTGGGCAATAAAGATAAATGGCATTATTTGTAAATTCAATTTCTTCATTTGGTTGTTTCTTTGATAGAATACTTTCTAAGTCAAATTGTTTGGGGTTTTCAGCCAAAAAAGTTACGTGCAAAAAGGAACTCTCTTTCAGTTTGTCTTTTGAGAACGGATTGTTGTCTATAATTGTTTCTAACGTTTTTGCGTTAAAAACAATTACAGGGACTTCAAACCCAAATTCAGTTTCAATTCCTGACGCAATGTTTTTTTCAATTTTTTTTGGGTCGTTTTCCTTTGATGAGAAAATAACGTTTCCACTTTGAACATATGTTTGTATGTTTTCAAAGTTTAGGTTTTCATACATTTTTTTCAAAGCGTCCATTTTAATTAATTTCTGTCCGCTTACGTTTATGCCTCTTAAAATTGAAATGTATGTTGTCATTCGTTCTTTCGCTTGTTTTTGGGGTTCGGTTATGCTTGCCACTAACGTGCCGCGTATTGGCGATGGGCGGGATTTTTAGCACTGAACTTTAATCGAAGAACAGAAGTTGAATTTTGCACTTCCGTTGATACGAAGCCGTTCAGCCCGCCTATTGCCAATACGATGTTGTACGACGTAGTTATGTTTTGGGTTTTAGTCCAGCTAAATATTTTCGTATGTCAT
>NZ_REFA01000065.1 GCF_003852705.1 Amniculibacterium aquaticum | reverse complement strand
TACAAGTGAACTTGTCAGAAGAAGAACTCTTACATCTTCGTTTTTCTCCGACCATTCTATAATTGTTCTTAACTTTTCTTCTCTGACTTTCATTTTGTTTGGTTCGGTTTTACTATGTCGTACAACGTTTTGCGGCTTTGCGAAGGAGCGGATTAGAAAGACTAAACTTTCAATTTTGAACTAACTTAAGCAAAACCATTTTTTCTATTTGCTAATTTACATTTTAAAAGCAAATAAAAAATGGTTTTGCGGATTAAATGCACAAACCTTGAATTAACCACTTAACCCGCTCTTTTGCAAAACCGATGTTGGCGGTAGTTTTTTTATCTTATTTTGTGTAGGATTTCTTTCAGTTTGGGTTCAATATTTAGTTCATCAAATAGTTTTTCCGATAAATTTAATGAGTTCTCAAAAGCCAAAACGATGTTTTTGGGATTTAAATCTGATGTTACTTTTTTATACTCTGAATACCAAATCGTGTCAATGTCCTTTTCGAGACTTTTAGTCGGACTTTCCCAATGTTGCGTTTTGCTTGTTCTTGCTCTTATAAGCCAAAGCAAGTATTTCTGCACATTTGATAAACTGTGATGAGCGTGAGCAAATTCTTCTCGTTTAATCAAGTTGCTTGTTGTCAGTACAACATTCAGTAATGATTGGCTTAACCACAAAATATTTTCATTTGTTATTCTTTCGGGCGATTTCGTTTTGATTTGATTAAGCGTTTTCGTTAAAAGTCCATCTTTGTCGGTTAGGTTCATTTGGTCAAAATCGCTAAATTCAACAATTCCGTCCCAAGATTTGATAATTTCAATTTCCTCCGTTTTTAAAAAATGGAATTCTCCTCTGACCATATTCTCGAAAATAGCAACTTCACTTCCATATTCGTTTGTAAAATATAAAGCCAAAGGATGAATTTGATTTACCCATTTTTCTGTCGAGAAATTTTCTTTATTTTTCAAGAAGATGTAAAATTCGATGTCAGAATATTTGTCTCCTTCGTTTTTGGTAAATGAACCATACATAAAAACGGCGGAAACATTTTCGTCTTGTTGAGCTATATATTTTGTTTTGTCAATCATTTGTAACTGTGTCATTTTTCTAATTTTTAAATGTTGATAATAGAAATTTTCACTACTTTTTGAAAGCAATGAAAAAGTTTTACGTTGTTTATTTTGGACAGTTACTTATAGCTTCATCGGATTATACTTTTTTATTTTCAACATTCTGTTTGGTAAAATTACCGCCAACGGTTTGCGGCTTTGTGAAGTGCGGACTTTGATTATCAAGTACTTATACAATCTCTACACCAAGCAAAAAGCCATTTTTCTTTTGCTAAAATACAAAAATTTGTAAAAGAAAATGGCTTTTTGC
>NZ_REFA01000064.1 GCF_003852705.1 Amniculibacterium aquaticum | reverse complement strand
TTTAACCCAGTTAAATTCGCCCTCGAATTGAAAATACTACGGACAACAGACGGTTTTGTGAAATGCGGAGGTCAGGCTCTTGCGTTGAAATTTTTGAGAAATTATTCGCAAAAAGCCATTTTCTTTTACAAATTTTTGTATTTTAGCAAAAGAAAAATGGCTTTTTGCTTGGTGTAGAGATTGTATAAATACTTGATAATCAAAGTCCGCACTTCACAAAGCCGCAAACCGTTATCTGTAATCGCATGACCAACATACTGCTAAAATGAAATATTTAAAATTTTATTTTTTATTATTTATAATTATCGGTTGTAGGAGTAATAATTTAACAGAGACTTCAACAGTCAACAAAGAACAAGCTTCTATATATTTAAATTATGAAATTACAAAAGAAACAATCATATTTGACATCAGAAATTCATTATTTGCACCAATTACTGTACGCTTAGATACAGATGATTCTATTTTACGAAATAATTTTAATACGATTACAATTCAAAAATTAAAAGACTCTATTTTTGCAATCAAAAACACAACTTTAACTGAAAAAAATTTGAAGTTCAAGGTGGAATTAGGAGATGTAAAAAAAGAAATTACCCATAAAACTCTGCAACTACCTTTCTCAAATGGTAAATCATATAAGATTTTGCAATCCTACAATGGTAGTTTTTCACATAATACAAATGAATCAAGATATGCTATAGATTTTGCAATGAAAGTAGGTGATACAGTGTATGCCGCTGATGACGGTTACATTGTTGGAATAGTTGATTTTAATAATAAATATGGAAATGATAAGTCATTTGAAAAATTTGCGAATTTTGTCACTACCTATAATGATGAAACTGGCATTTATTCTCAATATGTACATTTACAAAAGAATAAAATTTTAGTAAAAATTGGAGATAAAATAAGTAAAAATAAACCAATTGGCTTAATTGGTTTATCAGGATTTATAGATGGTGAACATCTACATTTTAATACATTTATACCTACAGAATCAGGTAGAAAATCAATTCCTGTTAATTTTGAAAAATATAAAGGTGAGGAATTAAAGAGAGATGATATTGTAACCCATTAATTGCGACTACAGATAACAGTGTATTGGCAAAAGACGGGGTGAATATTGTCTTTGAAAATTCAGTTAACAATATCCGCAAAAATGCTTTTCATATTTCTTTTTTTAGTAATTTAGAAATCTGAAAAAGCATTTTGCTCAGGTTCGGTCTTCCTTTGAAATTGTCAGCAAAGTAGCCCGTCCTTCGCCAATACTTTTTCCGTTATCGGCAATTTTAGAGACAAACCAACAAGACAGAATAGAAAAGATAAAAAGCAGGACAAACAACTATTAAAAATTAGGATATGGAAAAAGTGAATTTTCAACCTCAAAGAATGAATACTGTT
>NZ_REFA01000063.1 GCF_003852705.1 Amniculibacterium aquaticum | reverse complement strand
CGCAAAAAGCCTTTTTCTTTTCCTAATTTTTGTATTTTAGCAAAAGGAAAATGGCTTTTTGCTAAGTGTTGAGATTGCATAAGTACTTGATAATCAAAGTCCGCACTTCACAAAGCCGCAAACCGTTAGCCGCAATTTAAAAACAAATGAACCGCATTCTAATAACAATATTTTTATTTATCGCATTTTCATTTTGTTATTCGCAAAATCAAAATCTAATAGGAAAATGGATTCTGGTAAAAACAATGTTTAATGATGGACGTAATATCGAGATTAATAATCCAAATTATTCGACAAAATTAATTTATACAATTAAACCTAAATCGATAAAAATTAACAACCAAAATTTTGATGCAACCTTTTCTTCAGAGCAAATAAAAACTCAATTCAGAAAAATTAACTTTTTAATTAAAGAGAAATATTTAATTGCTCAAGATGAAGGAGATAATAAAACTAGTTATTTTTTAAAAGTTGATGATTTCATTCAAAAATATCCAGAATTCTCACTTAAAGAAATTGAAAAAAATGGGCAAACTTTATATTTGGATAATGATTTGTCTGGATATGAATTTAACAATGAATTATCTTTTGAAGAATATATAAGTAAAAATACAAAAGATCGCGATTCAAAAGATTTTATAAATTTGAATTTTCAGGTAGAATTTGTTTTAACAAAAGACAATAAAATCCAAGATATAAAAGTTTTGAATTCAATAGATAATAGTTTTGATAATGAATACATAAATGCTTTAAAAAAATCTGAAAAATATTTTCAAAATTTAACAGGGAAAAATCTACTAATTCGCGATGAAATAAATCAGCTAAAATGGGCAAATGATTTAAGTGATAAAGATGAAAAAAAATTATATCAAATTAGAGCCAAAGGATTAGAATATTACCGAAATAATAAATTTGAAAAAGCCATTGAACAATTTTCACAAGTTGAGAGTTTGGATATAAAAAACAACCGATTTAAAACACTAATCAAAGAATGTTTATTAGATTTAGGGATATCCTATTTAGCAACAGGACAAAATGAAAATGCATGCAAAACTTTTGAAAAAATTGGGGATAAATCAGATTTTGAAATCAGAAATTATTTGATTGACTTCTGCGAAAAAAAATAAACTACGGCTAACATTGTATTGGCAAAATGCGGGGTTAAGGCTAAATTGAACTATTTTTCAAATTTATCCGCCGCTGCTTTTTTATTCCACAAAAAAGAGTAATTTAGTGTAAGAAAAAAGCATCGGCTACGGTCAGTCTAAATTGAACTTTTCGTTCCATTTAGCCCGCACTTCGCCAATACTTTTTCCGTTGTCCGTAATATTTGAAGAGCGTTATCAAATCGAAGATTTTGCAAATTTGAACATTTATTGACCTCTACCCTTCTGATTTCTAAATTTTATGCCGAATAATTTCTACGTGAAAATTTGAAAAA
>NZ_REFA01000062.1 GCF_003852705.1 Amniculibacterium aquaticum | reverse complement strand
CAAACGGTTTTGCGTCAGGCGGGGTAAATGGCTTCGATTGAACATTTTTTACTAATTCTAAGGTGTCAGCTTCGAGTGAAATTTTGTGGTGAAAATCCCGCCCGAACGCAAAGCCGCCGACCGTTGTACGCAATCTCACTACAAAACACTAATAAAGAATGAATTACGAAGAACTTTTAGTTGTAAAAAGTAAATATGAAATTACATATGCAGATTTACTTGCATTAGATGAATGGAAACTGAAAAGAATGGAAATTTTGGAAAAAGACCAAGAAAAATGCACTGAATGTGGATCCTCAAAATCATTTGGACCTTTTTTTTCTGGTAGCCAAAAATTATGGGGAAGAAAAATTAATGATGAATCGACTTTAGAGGAAACTCGAAAACTATTAGAGATTCATCATAAATATTACATTAGAAATTTATTACCTTGGGAGTATGAAGACGCATTAACAACTTTGTGTTCAGAATGTCATATTAAAGTACACGAAACAGAAGAAATACCAATTTATTTTGATAGTTCATTAACACAAAAAATAACAACTGAAACTTGCGAGCGTTGCGGTGGAACAGGTTTTTTAAAAGAATATGAATATTATCAAGGAGGGGTTTGTTTTGGTTGTCAAGGAACAGGCATGAGAATTCCATGGAATGATTAAAGAGACTGCGTACAACATGGGTTTTGCAAGATGCGGGGTTGAAGGAAATCTCAGAGAAATTCTAGAAAATACCCGCAAAAAACTTTTCCATTTTTTAGTTTTTTCGTAATTTTAAAAAATGGAAAAAGTTTTTGCTAGCGTTCGGTCACCTCTTGAAATTTCGGTTGCAGTAGCCCGCACCTCGCAAAGCCCCTTTCCGTTGTCCGTAATATTTGAGGAGCGTTATCAAATTGAAGATTTTGCAAATTTGAAAATTTATTGACCTCTACCCTTCTGATTTCTAAATTTTATGCCGAATAATTTCTGCGTGAAAATTTTAAAAATTGAGCTGAAATTCATGCTGAAAATTATCCTGTTGATTTTCGAAAAATTGTGCTGAATATCTTGCTGAAAATTATTCCGTTTTAACAGCGCTGATTATTAAAATATCGAGCTGAGGAATCCTGAATTTGTGCGTGAAAAATTGAAGTGACTTGGCGAAAATTATCAATCTGAAATTCTTTGGAAATACGCTTCTTTTCTCTTTGTCGTCCTTGATTTTCAACTTCTCGAACTGAATTTAACCCAGTTAAATTCGCCCTCGAATTGAAAATACTACGGACAACAGACGGTTTTGTGAAATGCGGAGGCTGGGCTCTTGCGTTGAAATTTTTGATAAATTATTCGCAAAAAGCCTTTTTCTTTTCCTAATTTTTGTATTTTAGCAAAAGAAAAATGGCTTTTTGCTTGGTGTTGAGATTGCATAAATACTTGATAATCAAAGTCCGCACTTCACAAAGCCGCAAACCGTTGTCCGTAATATTTGAGGAGCGTTA
>NZ_REFA01000061.1 GCF_003852705.1 Amniculibacterium aquaticum | reverse complement strand
TTGATTGAAAAAAAGTGAAAAACCTCAAATATACCAAAAACCAAAAAGTAAACACACAGGCCGATTGGAGGTCTCTGTCCCTCTATCCTAGCCCCGATGGGAGCGGCATCCTTTTGTAAGCCTTGGGAAAGCCCAGGCACAAAAGATACAGCGGACAGCGGGACGAGTACTGAAGAGGGACGAAATCTTGTTGCTAAAAATTGTAGAGATGCTGAGATGCTTTAAATCACGAAGTTCGATAAAGTGTTTGGCTAAATGTTTGTAAAACCATAAAAACTAATGAAATACAGTGAAAAGAAAAAAGAAACTGAAAATGTTTTTTGAAACAAAAAAATTAACCAAAAAACGGTTTAGTAACAAAACCTGGGGAGAATTATAAAAACTCTATTTTTGCATTATGTTTAATGATCACGAATTATTGAAGTTTTTACTTCCTGAATACTTAATCGAATACTTTGATGTTGAAATCCCACGCTGAAGATTACATTCTTTATCCCGAAAACTGTTCTAAGCACTTATCATTAGACGAAGTTGCGTTGTCTGAAGGTGAACTTTATACCGTACTGACTTCTAAAAAATCGAAAGGAAGAAAAGGAAGCATTGTGGCGATGATTAAAGGTACAAAAAGCGAAGAAGTCATCGAAAAAATCCTTAAAATCAACCGAGAAATTAGACTAAAAGCAAAAGAGGTGACTTTGGATATGGCAGGTTCTATGAAGCTCATTGCCAAACGATGCTTTCCTAATGCAATACAGGTTATCGACCGCTTCCATGTTCAAAAACTAGCAATCGAAGCCGTTCAGGAGATAAGAATAAAATACCGTTGGGAAGCGATTGATTTAGAAAATGAAATTCTAAATCAAGCCAAAGACAATAAAACAAAACCTGAAATTCAAATTTTTGGCAATGGTGATACCCGAAAACAACTCCTGGCAAGAAGCCGATATTTACTCTATAAAAGTCGTGATAAATGGACAAAAAGCCAAGGTGAGAGAGCTGATATTTTGTTTAGCGAATATCCCGATTTGAAAAAAGCCTACAACTTGTCCAACAAATTACGAGGGATTTACAATCAGAACATCTTAAAATCGGTAGCAATGCTCAAACTCGCACATTGGTTTAAAGATGTGGAAGAATCGGGGTTTAAATCGTTTGCTATCCTAAAAAACACAATTACGCGACAATATAATGATATCCTCAACTATTTTGAAAAGAGAAGTACTAATGCATCTGCAGAGTCTTTTAATGCGAAAATCAAAAACTTTAGAATGCAACTTCGAGGGGTGACTGATAAATCTTTTTTTTCTATACCGACTATCCCAAATTTTTGCTTAGTCTCCCAACTTTTGATCTTGGTTCCATTTTTTCTTCCCCATTCAAATATATTCCATAAAAGGATATTATGTAAACACTCCCATCAACCATCAACCAAAGAGTTTTGAGCAAAAAAAATCCCCGACTACTTTCGTAATCGAGGATTCTAATA
>NZ_REFA01000060.1 GCF_003852705.1 Amniculibacterium aquaticum | reverse complement strand
AATTTTTTGAATTTTCAGGCAGAAATTATTCGGCATAAAATTTAGAAATCAGCAGGGTATAGGTCAAAAAATGTTCAAATTTGTAAAATCTTCGATTTGATAACGCTCTTCAAATATTACGGACAACTGGCCGCGTATTGGCGATAGTGGCGGATTAGAAAGACAAAACATTCAATTTTTCACTAAGCTAAGCAACAGCCTTTTATTATTTTCTAAATTTATGAAATAAGGAAATATAAAAGGCTGTTGCGACAAAAAAAGGAGAAACTTTCAATTTCTCCCTTAAACCCGCCATTTCGCCAATACGATGTTGTGCGATCGTACTATTTTTCAATTTTTTCTGTGAATGCAAAATAGTTTATTGGAAATCTTTTATTATATCTGATATAAGGCGTGTATCTATTTGATATATAATTAATTAATTCACAATAACTTTGTTGCCATTTATAATCTTTTCTATCATAAAAATTTGGAGAAATATAAACATTTTCTAAGTTGTTTATTATGTGAAATGATAAATATTTCTGAAACTCTAATTCACTTGAAATGTTTTCTAATTCTTCTAAATATTTAATAGCTTTTACGTCATTTGGAAACGCTGCTAGAATAACTACAGTTCGATTCTTAAAAGGTAAAACAGTTGTAAAAACATCTGAATACTCATCGCTTGCACTTTCACTTAAATTAAAAATATCACCATTTTTATAATGACCTGGAGTTGTAACACCTGCGCAAGCAATTGGACAACGATATGGAAATTCGTAACAAAAATATTCTAAACCAGAATAATTTTTATTCAAGAGCATTTCATCAAGTAACTTTTTAGGAACTTCGAGATCTACAAGTGCTAATTTAATACCTTCAGTCACTTTTGGTAAGTCTTTTCCGTAAGCCTTTTGTAGATACTCTACAACTTCAGTTTCTGTTGATGTAAATAGTTTATATTCTTCATATTTTCTATGATATGAATGGGAAAATGATCTATAAGTATGTAGAAAACAATGTAAATCATTGTTTATATCTGTTATTTCTGGGTCATTTTCAATTTCTTTAAAAAGTTCTGTGTCGTGAAAATCACAAAATCCAAAAAATGTAGAAGCATCTTTTCTACCAATTGGTTTAAGGTCTAAAAAACCATATTTTTTATTTACTTGTCTTTCGGTATGACAATAAATAAATGAATTTCCTTTTAAAGTCTTTTCTAATAATTTTAGAGAACCTTGCCTTTGTAAACTATGAGCACTTTTTATTGGTAATTTACATTCAATTTTGTTTGGATGAGAACAATCTTTAATTGTTGCTCCTTTAGCAATTAATGATGTAAGTCTATTTAGTTCTTTCTGTCGTTCTATAAATTCTTCTTGTGTCATAGTTAATAAAAAGTCGGTATCGTTTTTCTATTTGCTGTCTGTTTAGTATGTCGCACAACGGTTTGCGGCTTTGTGAAGTGCGGACTTTGATTATCAAGTACTTATGCAATCTCTACACCAAGCAAAAAGCCATTTTTCTTTTGCTAAAATACAAAAATTTGTAAAAGAAAAAGGCTTTTTG
>NZ_REFA01000059.1 GCF_003852705.1 Amniculibacterium aquaticum | reverse complement strand
TTTTGCATAGAGAAATTTGTAGTTATTTTTCCTCTAATATACTGAATACCAGTCTTTTAAACAAATAATTAACGCCTTTTTTTAAAGGTGTTTATCGATTTTTTTACTTTAAACAAGTTCATTATTTAGCACCGTAGATTCTGGCGTAATCTTCTTGAGAAGCCAAAATGACTTTCTTAGCTTCTTCAGCTCCGTAGATGTTATCAATTCTACATTTTGCCTCTTCGTTTGGTAAGTTTTTATAGGTAAGGAAATAGTGCATCAACCTGTTTACTTCTGCTTCTGGCAACTCACTGATGTCTCTGAAATGACCAAAAGCGTGATCGCCCACCATTACAGAAACAATTTTATCATCGGCTTCGCCTTTATCAATCATTTTGAAACCACCGATTGGAATGGCTTCCATCATCAAACCACCGGAATGGATGTTATGAGAGCTCAGTACCAAAATATCCAACGGGTCGTTGTCTCCTTCTACCACATCGGTTGATCCCGATTCTATGGCTAATTTTTTCACTTCGTCGTGGCAATAAGTTCTTGGGATAAAACCGTAAAGTGCCGGGATGATGTTGGAAAATTTTTGTGGTCTATCCACTTTCAAATATCCTGTTTCTTTGTCCACTTCGTACTTAATGGTGTCTTGAGGCACAATCTCTACAAAAACATTAACTACCTCTGGGCATTGTTCGCCAGCGGTAATACCGTGCCATGGATGTGCTTTAAAATTTGGAATCATTGTATTGTTAATTGTTAAAATTTATTATTAAAAGTTCTTTTTTTATTTCGTCTATGGTTTGTGAAACAAAATCGCCTTCTTGGGTATAATTCATCATGAAAACGGTTTTATAGTCATCCAGATTCGCTTGGTTCCCCAATCCTTCGTAGGTCGAATGCAATAGCGCCACCAATCTGTTTTTAGAAGTAACGATATTTTGCCAATTTACAGTAGAAATATACAATTGTTGGGTAGAATTATAATCAAACTCTTCTTGTATGCTTCTTTCTGTAAGATAAATAAATTCGTGAATTGCCAAATTTTTATCGAATTTGGAAACCAGTTGTGAAGGCTTTATCCTGTCCAAAAAGAGGGTCATTCTTTCGAAAGCTTGTTGTCTGGACTCTTGTCCAACAGCCATTCCTAAAGACTTCAGCTCTCGTTCTTTTGCGTTCATATAATAATACACAAACTGTCGAAACAAAACCAAAAAAGGAGTTGCGATGACTGCTGCAAAAATATACGGCAAATATGGAGTAAGACTGCTAAAGTTCATTTTTTTAGAGTGCAAAATTATGAAAAAAACATGAGTTATTTAAAAAAAATACAAGGGTTTGACTTATGAAAGGTTTGAACTATAGATTATCCAAGTACAATACTGTCCTAAATAAAATTTAGAATAAATTATTCCCGCATAAAGTCAATTTTTGTGCGGATTTTTTCTACTTTTCAAAAAGATACCAAATGAGTCCAACTATCAAAACCTTTGTTTCAGTAATCTGTTTTCTTCTCTGCTACTAATTTTTTAAAAATACTACGATCAATTTTTGAAATAATCTGAGAAATCGAAGATTCGACATAGAACTTGTTTAATGTTTCCTAATCAAAATACAACAGAATGCGAGCAGATGAAAATCCCTCCAATGTTTTTCTTTAGTTTCATATCGTATTAATAGCGCTTTAAAGCTATCTATCCAAGCGTT
>NZ_REFA01000058.1 GCF_003852705.1 Amniculibacterium aquaticum | reverse complement strand
TTCGCCATTGCTTTTTTATTTCACTATTTTTCTTAATTTAGTTGCATAAAAAAGCAATGGCTTTTTTTAGTGATAATAGAAAAAGTTTAACCATCAATCCCGCACTGCAGCCAAGCTGCTAGGCGTTGGCAGAAAACAAATACCAAAACATCTCCGAAAGTGCAGACAGCTCAATGGTAGTACAACTTGATACAAACCCTTGAAATATGAAAACTCTTGAACGATTTGCTTTGTTAGATGAATTCTCTCGACGGGAGGTGCTTAATTAATTAAAAAATTGCCCTAAATATCTTCCTAAAAGAGCAAAATGCTTTAAAATGGGATGCTTTAAAAAGCGTTATGAAAAAAATATTATTATGCTTAACCATACTAAGTTTAAGCACTTTATCTGCAAAAAATAAAATAGTTAAAGATTCAAACATCTCTAAATTGAAACCCACAGAACTCTGTGGAGTTAGTGTTACATTTTATGATGAATATGGCTATGTAACAGGTTGGAAATTTTACTCTGCTGAAAAATCAAATTTTAGTGATTGTCTTGTATATCAAGGAAGTGTATTAGGTTATTTAAGATCTAAAGGATACCGTGTTGAAATGACTAAACAAAATTATAGTTTACAACCTTAGAAAAATTAAAAAATAGTGTCTATATATCTAACAATTAGTATAGACACTATTTAAATTCAAAAAAAAATAAACGAAAATGAAATTAAAAGTATTAATTCTTGCGATTTTTTCAATAACAAAAGTTAGTTCACAACAAATAAAAGTAGAATATACTTTCATTAAATCTCCAATTGCGAATGTAAAAGAAAGTTTATACATCAAGGAAAATAAAGCTATTTGTATTCAAGACTCTATAACAAATTTTAGTAATGAAAATTCATCACCAACTTCCAAAAAGTTTATTTTTCCATTCAAAATTTCTTCAATATTATCAAATAATAAAATAAAACAATTTAAAATATTTGACAAAACAAATGACAATAATTTAATATTTGAGATAGAGGATATTGTAAAAAGTCCTAATTGGGAAATTGATATAAAAAAAACCAAAAAAATATTAAATTATAATTGCATCAAAGCAACTATGGAATTTAGAGGTCGAAAATTCACTGCCTATTTCACTAAAGAGTTACCCTATAATACAGGTCCATATAAATTTTTTGGTTTAAATGGATTGATATTGGAAATTAGTGCTGATAATATGCCGTACTACATCTGGAAAGCATCATCAATTAATTTAGATAATAACGATAAAATTAATTATGAAATACAAGAAAAAAATACAAATAAAATCAATATTAAAGAATTTGTAAAGATAAAAGATTCTGAAAGAAATAGATTTCTAAAGGAAATTAATGATACCGACATCTCGTTTGATTCTAAAGTAGAAACTATTGAAGAAAGACCAACAATTGAAAAACATTACGAATGGGAAACTCAGTAACTTGTCATCTGCCAACAAGCAGTTTGGCACAAGGTGGGGTTTATTGTTTTTTTGAAAATTTAGTGTATATTTGTAAGGCAGTTTTGCTTTGGAAATGCGTGCTTTAAAGCCCCACCCAGCGCCAAGCTGCTGGGCGTTATATGATATGGCTTGAAAACTCTTCATCTATAAAACAACTACCAAAATCGAAACTGACTAAATATTTTGTAAATTTGTGGGCAATCAACGCAATAAAGACAAAATGGACAATAGATTTTCTGA
>NZ_REFA01000057.1 GCF_003852705.1 Amniculibacterium aquaticum | reverse complement strand
TGCTGTTGGACTAACATTCTTTATCTTTAAAAGACCTTATCAAGGTACAAAAAAAGGAGCTAAAATCCTAAGATTTCAACTCCTTCTTTTTCATATTTCCTGAAAATTCACTTTTTCAGTGATCTCCGAATTTCCGAGGCGGTTTTCTATTTTTTTAGGACTATTCCAATATTATTTTACCACTTTTACCACTCTAACTTTCCATTCGTCCGGGCCTTGTTCTAGATACTCCCAACGGAAAGGTTCTTTACTTTCCGCCTCCATTTGGTAGTACAAAGGTTTTGGATCGTGGTCGTTGATAAAAACAAAAGCCTCACCGGGTTTTATATCTGCAAAAGCCTGATAAAACATTTCATGCCTTTCTGTTGGTGGATACGGACGGATGTCGAATTCGTTTACCACAGCAAAACCATCATCGTCCAAACCGCTTTTCTCAATTTTTTCCAAATGCACAACAACTTCATCCGGAACTTGTTTTTTATAGGTCCAAGTAAATTGACCTGCAAATTTATTTTCGAAAATGGATTTTATTTCTTCAGGATCAATTTTCGCAATAATTTCCATAACGGTATTGGCTTCCATCATTCCGTAACGGTGAAAAACGATGTGTTTCCATTCTTTAGGATCCACATTTCTAAGATCCATCAAGGTTGCAATATTGGACATATCTCTTGCCTTGGACTCTTCGGTACGGGTCACTTTTACTTTCCAATCTCTACCTCCTTTGTTAAGATAGATCCAATCGACTACATCTCCGTATATCGATTTGAATTCATAATACAACGGAATTGGATCGTGATCGTTGATAAAGGTAAAACTATCTGCTACCGGCAATTCATTGAACAATCTGACCAACAATTCGTGTCTTTGGATGGGAACCAAAACGCGTACATCCAACTCGCCATTTTCATTTTTTTCTAAGTGTATTTGTTCTGACATAATACTTAATAAGATTTAAAGATTATAATATCTGATTTTTAAAAACTAAGTTTTCAATAATCGGATACAAAGATACGAATTATACTTTATTTAGATTGAATAAAAATAAATTGATAAAATCCACTTAATGATATTCGTCAGAGAAAGAACAAAAAGTTCTGAAAATCAAATATTTTCAGAAATAATGGTTACCTTTAAGAGTAGAAATAACTCATAAAAATATACGATCATGCACAGTAATGTTATCATCAAACAAAAAGTTAATGCTCCTGTTGATAAGGTATGGGATGCAATTACAGTTAAAGATCAATTGAAAGAATGGTATCACAACATACCGGATTTTTCTGCACAAGTTCATACATCTTTTAGCTTTCATTCGGATTTTGGCTCAGAAAAACAACATCATCACGGAGAGATTCTTGAAGTAATCCCGGAGCAAAAACTAAAGTACAGTTGGTCCTATCCCGACATCAGCAAAGAGAGAACCATTCTGAAATGGGAATTGGAAAAAGATGGCGATCATACCTTGGTTACGCTTACCCACAAAGGTTTGGAAAATCTAGAGCATTTGGGTAACGATTTCAGCTATGAAAAATTTGAAAAAAAATGGACTCAAGTTGTATCCCATCAACTCAAAAGTTTTGTTGAACAATAAAACTTCATGTAAAATTAAAGTGAAAGCCTTCTTTTCAGGAGGCTTTTTTGTGGTTTGTTTTTCAGAATCGGTTTAAATTTTTTTTGCCTTTATAGATGGATTTTTTTTTCAAATTGAATAAAAATCGAGCCTTAGATTCAACTAATAAATGCAACAGCATTTAAAATAACCAAGGGAAGTGTTTTGCCCCAGGGGCAAAACACTTCCCTTGGTTGGCGAAAAAAAATCACCTTATTTTGTGGTCACTACACTACAAA
>NZ_REFA01000056.1 GCF_003852705.1 Amniculibacterium aquaticum | reverse complement strand
CGCAAAAAGCCATTTTCTTTTACAAATTTTTGTATTTTAGCAAAAGAAAAATGGCTTTTTGCTTGGTGTAGAGATTGTATAAGTACTTGATAATCAAAGTCCGCACTTCACAAAGCCGCAAACCGTTAGCACCAATTTTTAGAAACACTCAGCAACAACCGAGACGATGAAACTGAAAATGACAATTAATAAAATAAAATCCGTTGACAGCTTAACAATTGAAATGCCAGTTGACAAGGGACTTTATGCCTTGACCGGACAAAATGGAGCAGGGAAAAGCACTGTTGCCACTTGTGCATCAAGTGTTTTCTTTAATATGACAATGAAAGACTATTTTGGAGAAACATCCCCTGATTCTAAAATCGAGTTTGAATACAATGGTGCCAAGAAGATTTACCATAAAGAATATGGAAAATGGGTTTCAAAAAAAATAGGATATATCGAATTGAAAGGTTTTTATGAAGGGAGTTTAATTTTTGGAAATAGGTTTAGAAACACTAGCTATAATAATCTAAGAAAATTAGATAGGATTAGTTCTTCTCTGTTAAGACCTGCTTCTGATTTTATAAGAGAAAATTTGGGACTTATTCTTCATAACAATAAAAACTTTTATGAGAAACTGTTTAGTGTCAACCCTAGTTCAATTCGACACATTGGTAACTTCTACGGTGATATTTTCTATTATGAAATTAAAGGAAAGATTGTTAGTCAATTTCATATGTCCACAGGAGAAAACTTGTTGATAAGCATTCTTAACTCATTAAATATTAGAAATTCTGATAGGAGTACAATAAACATTCCTTGTATTCTCTTGCTTGATGAAATCGAACTAGCATTACACCCGTCATCGCTTAAAAGACTTGTAACATTTCTCAAGGAAATCTCAAATAGATATAATTATGCTGTATATTTTTCTACACATTCTCTTGAACTAATTAGTTCAATTAAACCCGATAATATTTATTTCTTAGACAGACACTCTGACCATTCGCTAGAGTTAATAAATCCTTGTTACCCCGCATATGCTACACGGATGCTCTACGACCATACAGGTTACGATTATATTATCCTTGTTGAAGATGATTTAGCAAGGGAAATTATCAAGAGACTGCTAAAACAAAATTCATTATGGGGTAATAAGTTGATTTATATTTTGCCCTGTGGAGGCTTTAGTAACGTCATTGATTTAGGACAAGAGGTTGTTGCAAGTAATTTGGTAGGTAAAACTTCTAATATAAATATCATTTTAGATGCTGATGTTAAAACACAGTCAGAAAATTACATTGCTAACAATGGCATATCAAATAATATTCCTTTAAACTATCTACCAATTGAAAGTTTGGAAAAATATCTGAAATCAAAGCTGTTTGATAATGTTGACCATAAATTATTCAGACAACTTAACGACTTTGTATTTCATCAGGTAAGTTTAAATCAAATTGTAGATGATTATAGAAATTCTGCTGAACACACCAAAGATTTGAATGGTAAAAAGCTTTACGAAAGAATTGACAATGAACTACGAGCAAGGAACAAAAGCAGAACGGAAATCATAGAAATGGTTGTTGACTACTTGACAGCAAACGACCAACCTAGAATTGAGAAAATAACATTATTTTTAAAGAAGCAACTTGAATAAAACTGGTGCTAACAAGGTATTGCCAAAAGCGGGGCTGAATGGCTTCGATTGGGCATTTGTGCAAGGTTCAACTTTCGTTCTTCAATTGAATTTTTGTGCTAAAAATCCCGCCTTCGGCAATACCCGAAACGTTGTCCGTAATATTTGAGGAGCGTTATCAAATTGAAGATTTTGCAAAATCGAATGTTTTTTTTGACCTCTACCCTTCTGATTTCTAAATTTTATGCCGAATAATTTCTGCGTGAAAATTTGAAAA
>NZ_REFA01000055.1 GCF_003852705.1 Amniculibacterium aquaticum | reverse complement strand
ACGCTTGGATAGATAGCTTTAAAGCGCTATTAATACGATATGAAACTAAAGAAAAACATTGGAGGGATTTTCATCTGCTCGCATTCTGTTGTATTTTGATTAGGAAACATTAAACAAGTTCATTGAATTGACAGTAATAAAATTTATAGTCGCAGTTTAAAATATTACAGTTGCGGTTGCCTGAATATTATTCGCTCTTTACTACTTTGAATTCTATTCCGCTGACTTGTTTGTATTGCGGACTGGTTGCACCGAAAATGCTTTTAACATACTGCTTCACTTCTTTGGCGGTTTGAATAATGCCTGTCATTGGATTGTAAAGCGTTTGGTTTCTTTCAATCATTGCGTTGCTGTAGGAAGTATAGGCGTTAATCAGTTCCGTATTTTTGGTTTGGAGTTCTGCGAGTTTGTCTTTTAGAGAATCTACCTTTAAATTGTTTTCATTAGGGGCGTAAACTGGATTCTGTTCCAAAATTTCAATGGCATTTGCGAAATGGTCAATTAATCTGTCATACGATTGTTGAGAGGTGGAAATAGTTTTTGCAGTTTCGGGAGTTGTTAAGGAATTTGCAGTTGTTTCAGGTTTTTTCGCACCTGAATTTGAACCCTGTAATTTTTTGTTTATGGATTTCAAATTGTTCTGCGCCAAAGCATCTGCACCCGAAACAGCAAATGCGTTCACTATTTTTGTGGAAAGCGGTTTGAGGTCTTTGAATGCATTCCGTCTCTCGTTGATGGCATTGTCAAAATTTGTTTTCTGTGTTTTGGAAGCGTTCAGTTTCTCCTGCGCTGTTTGATACAATGCTTTAAGTTGTGGAATTTTCAAACTCTCTTTTGTCGGGTTGTAAGTTGCTCCGTAACCTTCGCAAAAGGAAATAAGATCCTGGAAATTTGCGATGTTTTTTGCATGTCCTGTTTCTGATGTGGAAGCCATAATTTTATTGTGTTTTTGGTTAATTGTTGAAACAAATATAATTTATTTATTCTCAACATTTTCTATTAAATTATGGTTTATTAGGAATTTTTTTACTTGCTTAAGTTCTATCTTGTGGTTGTTGAGATTTTCAATTGTGAAATTGTAACGGTAGTATTTTAGACTGTCATTTACTTGGAAATCTATTTCCTTAGGATTAAATATTTTTATTAATTGAGAAATAGTTATTCTTTTCGCTTCTACCTTATCACTGGTATAGATTATTTTTGTTTTTCCTAATACTGGTGTTTTTTTCCATTCAAATTTAATTTCATTCGTGATAATGGAATTTTGTTTCATTTCTGGAAATTGTATTAAAAAAACTAATGGAATGATTATAGACGCATTTATAAAAAAATGGAGAACCATTGACCATATTAAACTGTAATTAATGGTAATCCAGATTAATATTAAGGCAATACTGAACTGGAAAAATACGGGAATAAATGAGAAAATATTTGTGAAATCAGATAATTTGTAGTGTATGAGAGCAAATAAGAGTGAATTCAGAAAGTAAAGAGGGTTTGTATTAAATGTTTTCCTTTTCCTGTAAATAAAAAAAGTTGTGATTAGTATCAGAAAGAGATAATAATTTTGCGTTACAAGAATCATAGCTACCACCCCAATATAAAAACAAAAAATATAATTTTTTTTAATAATAAAGATACCTCTGAAAATCAATTCTTCTAAAACGGGTGCCAACAACAATGTAAAAACAATGATTAATAAAATATTATCAAAATCTCCAAATATGTCCCGGGTTTTAGTGAGATTTGGAAAATAAGATGATATAATTGTATATACAATTAGAGTACAGGAAAAAATTCCTGCACCCCAATATAATAAATGATTTTCTTTTTTTGATTTAAGCATATTAGTTTATCTACATCCGACATTACATGATGAACTAAACCATCCGCTTGAATATTCTGCATAAGGTTTTGATCCTTGCGGGCAGTTTTTTGGCATTGATGCAGTACAATCATTTTGAGTTCCGCCTGAAGATGTAGAAACAGCAATTACAGTTACTACAGCTACAACAGCTCGAACAATTGGTACAATAGGAAACTTACTGGCTGAGTTGATTTGATAACCATCTAAATTAGAAAATTTTAGACCGTTGCTAGTTTCTACATCAAAAATAGTTTTTGAGTTCCGCCTGAAGATGTAGAAACAGCAATTACAGTTACTACAGCTACAACAGCTCGAACAATTGGTACAATAGGAAACTTACTGGCTGAGTTGATTTGATAACCATCTAAATTAGAAAATT
>NZ_REFA01000054.1 GCF_003852705.1 Amniculibacterium aquaticum | reverse complement strand
TTGAAAGGGTAATAAATATTTTAAACAACAGACCACGAAAAAGATTTGGTTTTAAAACGCCCAATGAAATTTTCGCTCAAAAATTGAATGAAAACTGTGATGTTGCATTTATAACTTGAATCCACCAAGAATAAAAAACGTCGTACAACATTGTATTGGCAAAATGCGGGGGAAAGTGCAAAATCGAAAAGCAGAAAAAATAATCCGCTCATGCTTTTCAATTCCACTTTTTTTATTAACTTAGTGTACTTGAAAAAGCATTCGCTACGTTTGGTCGTTCTTGAACTTTCAGTTCTTCGAAAGCCCGCACTTCGCCAATACTTTTTCCGTTATCTGTAATGCTATCACAAACCGTAATAAAAAAAAATTGAGTAAAATTCACAAATTGTTTGACAAAAATTACTACGCTTTTTCTACAATTGCAATTATGATTGCTTTAACAACCTTTATTTTCGATTTAAACAATAAAAATCCAACAAATAAGAATGAAATTACAAATATTCATGGCAAAATTGAAAAATTCGACTATAAACCTAACTCTAATCAGAAATATACATATTTGATTAAAATACAAAATCTAAACAATCATTTCCAAATTCCTGCTAGTTATTTGTCCGTATTCAATAAAAAAGGACTTGAATTAAATGCTAATAAAAACGAAATTTTCAGTTTTCAAATACTCAAAAACGATGAACAGAAACTTAACAAAAACTCAACTGTTTCCGTATTTGGAATTTATGCAAATTCAGATATTTTTTTAGACTTCAATAAAGTTATTCAAATCAACAAAAATTCAAAAAAAATAAATCCATTTGTTAGTTTATTCTTTTTTATTGCAGCAATCGGTTTTTTTTTAATACGAAAGTTCTTCTGGAAGCCTCAAACGAAGCACTACAGATAACATCGTATTCGCAAAAAGCGGGGTTGAATTCTTACTAGAAACATTCGTCAAAATAATCCGCAAAAAATTTTTCCGCTTCCTTTTTTTTCTTAATTTAGTCAGCGGAAAAAGTTTTTGCTAAGGTTCGGGAAAGTTGAACTTTTCGGCTTCAAAAGCCCGCTCTTCGCGAATACGTTTTCCGTTGTACGACATTTTATCCAAAAATCCGTTTTAAATTAATTTAATGATTGAAAATTTACCAATTAAAGAAATTTCATTGTTGATTCTAGGAACTCTTTCAACATATCTAATATGGCGAGTTCAATTTCAGAAAGATAAAATCAAAAACATAGAAACCCAACTTTCGGAAAAAAAATTTCAAATTTATTCTGAATTAGTTTATATAATTTTTGATACAATGCACGGTGAAAAAATTGGAAAAAAGGTCAATGATAAAGAACTACTGAAAAGAATCTTGGACATTAAAAAAAATATGTTTCTATATGCTTCTGACGAAATGTTTGAATCTTTTAAAAATTGGACACTTGAATTACAAAAGCCTGGAAATAACGGAGTGGACCATTTTAAAAAATATTTTGAATTAATGAAATTAGTTCGAAAAGATATGGGACAATCTAATTCAAAAATAAGTTTAGACGATTTTATGATTTATATAATGCAGAACGAAGAAGAGTATAGAAAATTTAAAGCATTATACAATTGGAATTAAGAAACGTAAATTGTTAATAAGTATTTTGATATTCAGTCTAAATTCTTCTATATTATTGTATTTTTGCTAATTTAAATGATAAAAATGGAAAAAAACGATTTCAATTTTAATGAATTTTTACTATCTAAAGGATTTGAGAAAATCAATTCTAATATTTACTTGTATAAAGTTGATGAAGATTTCACTCTAAAACTAACAATTGAAGATGGTAAATATATAATACCTTTTGCTCCAGATAAGGAATTCAAGTCTAAAATACCTCAAAATAAAGAAAAAGCCACCGAAAATTTTAAAACGATTGCAGATATATTGGATATAAACTTTTAAAAAAACGTCGTACAACAGTGTATTGGCAAAAGACGGGGTGAATATTGTCTTTGAGAATTCAGTTAACAAAATTCGCAAAAAACTTTTTCGTTTTACTTTTTTTAGTATTTTAGCAAAACGAAAAAAGTTTTTGCTCAGGATGGTTTTCACTTACATTTTGTGTTAGCAGTAGCCCGTCCTTCGCCAATACTTTTTCCGTTGTGCGATATTTTATAAGGAATGTTCTCCAAATATCATTTTTGCAACGAATAAATCACAGTTTGATAAAACTGAAAACAGAGGAGAACGCTTCGAAATAATAGTAAAAGAACCGAGTAAATTATTCCTACAATGAGGGCAGACTTCCTGAACATCGTTCCCTCTCTCATTTTTCCGAGTAAAGTATAATCCAAAAAGTTGGATTATACAAAAGGTGGATTCAAGTTATAAATGCAACATCACAGTTTTCATTCAATTTTTGAGCGAAAATTTCATTGGGCGTTTTAAAACCAAATCTTTTTCGTGGTCTGTTGTTTAAAATATTTATTACCCTTT
>NZ_REFA01000053.1 GCF_003852705.1 Amniculibacterium aquaticum | reverse complement strand
GAATAATTTTCAGCAAGATATTCAGCACAATTTTTCGAAAATCAACAGGATAATTTTCAGCATGAATTTCAGCACAATTTTTAAAATTTTCACATAGAAATTATTCGGCATAAAATTTAGAAATCAGCAGGGTATAGGTCAAAAAATGTTCAAATTTGTAAAATCTTCGATTTGATAACGCTCTTCAAATATTACGGACAACGTTTGGCAACTTGCCGAAGGCGGGGCTTTCGGAGCACCATCTGTCAAGCTACCACTAATGTTTATTCGGAGCCGAAAAGTTTCTGCCACCACGAACGCCCCGCTTTTGGCAAGGTGCTGTTATAGCCAGTGCTTTCTGTCAGCTCTGATAGTTTTAATGTCTTGGTTGGAACGCCATTTATTTTTATGTATTCGTCTTTAAACGGTAATGTCGATTTTAAGGCAATCCATCCAAAACCTATTTGTCTGTTTATTTTATATTCATTCTGTATTGGAATTTGTCCGATTACTTCAATGTCTACGTTGTGATTCTTAAATAGTATTGCGGAAAAGCCACCAATTTGAGGCTGGTCAACCCACTCTTTATGCATTTCTGTTCCTTTGAAACTTATTTCATTAACACGCTTCACATATACATCTGCAACTTTAAAATCTTCAATGCTTGGTTTGTCTAACTTGTCTATTGTTGTTATTGCAATATAATTTGTCCCAACTTCAGTTTCTTGTTCGTCAGTCAGAACGAATGCCCCACCGTAATTTCCATTATCCATTTTATAAACTAGACAGTCTCCTTTTTTGAAAATGGAATTGTATAATTTCTTCTTAGTCCGTTTTCTTGGTTTGTCTTTTTCAGTTTGAAGTTTGGATAGGAACTTGTTTAGAACTTTTTCTCTTGTCTTTAAGTCCGTAGGTGATGCATCTAATTCTTTCCAAATTCTGATGTCTTCCCCGCTATTGATGATATGCTCAACCTTTAATAATACCTCTTTTTCAAGTGCTTTGCATTCCCATTGTGCATTTGCAATAGCAAACCAAAAGTTTGGTGCATCTTCTTCAATATTTATTGTCTCCTGGTTTTCGTCAATAAGTCTTTTTGTAATTTCCGATACTGAAAGTCCATCATTATACAAGTCAAAAAATTGCTCGTATATGTCAGCATACGTGTCGTTTGAACTTATTCCTGTTCCCCAAGCTCCCATTTTAGTTATTCTTTCTTTTTATTGATGTCGTCACTTAGCATTGGCTATAACGGTTTGCGGCTTGACGCAGGCAGGGTATTTTAGCACTACTGTTGATGCGAGAACCGAACTTCAAATATAATACAAAAGTTCGAACGGTGCAATTCACCCCTGCTTGCGTTCAAACCGCTTGTTGTGCGTTCGTTTTTATATATGTGCTGGATTGATTTGTATTTGTCCTCCGACAGCTCTCAACACTTTCATTATTGTTGAAAATTGAGGTTTAGCACCTTCAGATAATGCTTTGTACAAACTAGGTCTGCTAAGTCCTGTTTCTTCAGCAATTTTTGTCATTCCTATTGCTTTTGCAATGTTGCCGATTGCTGTAATAATTTCAGAGTCATCACCGTCTTCTAAAACTTCATTAAGATATTCAGCAATCATTTCGTTGCTGTCTAAATAATCTGCTATGTCAAATTTTGATGTTTCCATTTTTTACTTTTTTATTTTATTCCAAATGTCTCTAGCCTTTTCAATGTCTTTTTGTTGAGAAGATTTATCTCCGCCAATCAAGAGAATGATAATTTTTCCATCTTTTTCTTTGAAGTAGATTCGATAGCCTTTTGCATAATTGATTTTTAATTCTCTAATTCCATCTCCAACTGGTTCACAATCACCGAAATGTTCGTCTTTTTCTAACTTTTGAATCCTAAATAAAACTTTAGCTTTTGCTCGAATATCTTTTAGTTTTCTAAGCCATTTATCAAATTCTACAGTTTTTTCAATAAAGTACATTGTTTATTTTTGTATTCACTTGGATACAAAAGTAGGAATAATTATTTAAATGTCAATATTTATTTCCATTCAATTTCTTCATCTTTAATGAGGTTTAAATTTTGCAATGAATTAATGACTTTTCTAATTTCTTTTATTGCATTTAGAGTTAGTTGAACATTTGTGTCGTCCGAACTTTCTAAATGATTGATACTGAAGTTATAAATATCTCCTTCGTCAAAAACTTCATCAATTTCTTTGAGTTCATTACTCATCATTAAATTTAATGCTTCTGTAAAAATCTGATTATCGCATTCTACTAAAGTGTTGATAGTTTGAATGATATACTCTTTGTAAGTTTTTGAATGTTCCATTTTTTATTTCTTTTCTCTATCTTTTTGCCAAATAGCAATATCTATTTCTTGTGGAGTCATTTCAAATTCTTCTGCAATTTTTCTGATACTTTTTAAGTAATCAGAATATTCCTTTGGAGTATAATTTGTTTTTCGTCTTTCCGATTTATAAATCTGATTCCAATTTCTAAAGTCAATTACAGAATATTTGTCTGGATAGCAAAGTGTTAATATTGCAGAAGCAACAGGGATTTCAACTCCAGCAATTGAAGTTAAAAGTTTTAGTTTTAATTTAGTTTCGTAGTCTTCATCAGAGTGTATGACTTCAAAAGCAGTGCGAGTAATAGAAACGATGTTTTTGTCTGTATTTACACTTCTTTGTTTTGTTTGACGACCGTACTGAGAGCGTAATTTCCATTTAAAGATTTCTTCAAGTTCAGCTAAAGTTAGATAAAACTCTTTCCGTTCTTTTTTAAGTTGCTTGAATTTATTAGTTAGCCTTTTTGTCTCAATTTCGTTATCGGCTCTTTGGATTAATTCTATAATTTGCTCCTTGTTTTCAAATATGTTTTCCATATGTTTTTTGACGTACCGTTGTTTTAAAATGACGCACAACGGTTCGCGGCTTTGTGAAGTGCGGGCTTTGATTATCAAGTATTTATGCAATCTCAACACCAAGCAAAAAGCCATTTTTCTTTTGCTAAAATACAAAAATTAGGAAAAGAAAATGGCTTTTTG
>NZ_REFA01000052.1 GCF_003852705.1 Amniculibacterium aquaticum | reverse complement strand
GCAAAAAGCCTTTTTCTTTTCCTAATTTTTGTATTTTAGCAAAAGAAAAATGGCTTTTTGCTTGGTGTTGAGATTGCATAAATACTTGATAATCAAAGTCCGCACTTCACAAAGCCGCAAACCGTTACCAGCAAGCTTACCACAGAACCTTATAATTCAAGAATCTAATAAAATATTATGGCAAATTTAGAGCAAATAAAAAAACTTAATTTAAAGTATAATAAAGCAAGTGCATTTACTCGTTCTATTAAAACATTTTCAATTAATGAATCTTTAGATACAAAAAATATTGAACTTTCTATTCAAAATAATATTAGAAGTTTAGGAACAAACTTTGTTCAATACTTTGATGAAGGAAAAGATGCTGATGTTGCGTTATTATTTATAGATATTTGTGATTTCTCAAGTAAAAATAGTACTCTAAATGGAAAACAGATAAGTACATTTTTTGATGAATATTATGATTTAGTAATCCCTATAATTTATGAATTTGGTGGTGAAATCGATAAAATTATTGGTGATGGAATAATTTGCCTTTTTGGACAGCCTTTTTTAAATAAAAGTTTAAATGATTGTATTATAGAGGCTGACAAATGTGCAAAAAAAATAATAGTTGAAACAAAGAAAAAAGATAAGTTTAAAAGTAAAGTTGCATTTCATTTTGGTAAAATAAATTATTTCAGAAATAAATCTGCATTTTACAATGAATTAACCATTGTTGGTAAACCTTTAACAGAATTATTCAGACTTGAATCAATTAGTGAAAATGAAAAAATAAACTATTTTGTAAAGTATACTTATGTAAGTAATTGGAATGAAAATCTAAATAAAGATACAAGACTTTGGACTCTTGAAAAAATAAAACCAATATCAACTGATTTAAAAGGTGTAGATTATAAATACACCCAAACAAATAAATATTTTATATAAAATGAAGGGAATACTTGATGAAATAACAGCGGATGTAATAGACATCAAAAATAAAAATTTCCAATATTCCTCTACAAATCTTGTTCCTTCAAGACACGACACTTCACTTACCTTTGAAAGAGGTCAAGATAAAATAGGTAAAGAGATTGAAACCTGTGTGCTTTATGTTGACATCAGAAATTCTGTTGAACTAAATAGAAAACACCATACTCAGACGATGGGAAGAATTTATAGTATATTTTCAAAATCAATGCTCAAACTAGCTAAACATCATGGTGGCTCTGTTAGAAATATTATTGGAGACAGAGTAATGATAGTATTTCCTTCTAAAGACTGTTATACAAATGCTGTTGATTGTGCAATCTCTATTTATCACGTATCGGAATATATTATCAATTCAAACTTCAAAGAAGTTGATTTTAAATGTGGTATAGGTATTGATTTTGGTCTATTAAAGGTTGTGAAAGTAGGATTGCACAGAAAAGGAACTGAAAATATTGATAATAAAAATTTAGTTTGGGTAGGTTATCCTGCAAATATTGCATCAAGATTAACAGATGTTGCCAATAAAACTTATAATAATTCTTCTGTTAAGGTAACATATTATCCATATAATTTTGGAAATATGTTTGGATTAACAAGCCTTTTGGGTCAACAGCCCGTAAATAAATCAAATGATGTATATTTAGATACTGCAACAACTCGTATTCACACAAATGAAGAATTTTCTAAAAGTTTAAGCTTTAACAATACACTTGGTGTCTGTTATTCAGGCGGAAAATTAATTAGATTTGATAAAATAGAATCAAAAATTGACTTTCCACCTATTTTAATGACTACAGCTGTATACAATGGTTTTAAAAAGGCAAACCCAACTAGAATTTGTATAACTGGAAATTTTTGGAAAGAAATCACAAATCATCAGATAAAAAATGTCTCTACCAACATATATGGTGGAACTGTAAATTGGAAAATTTAAAAAATTATGGAAAAAATAGAAAAAAGTTTGAAGAAATTAGAAATCATTAATCAATGGATTTCAAATTGTGATACAAAAAGTTCATTTGTCATGACATTCTTTGGAGTAATTATTACAATAATATTTACTTCAAATATTGGAACAGAAATGATACAATCTTTATCATTTTCAAAAGCAAATGAAATTGATTGGAAAAGTGTAAAAAGATTTATTGGACTAATTATTACTATCGCATTTTTTATTAGTTCAATAATTACTTTATATCATATTTATTTAACTTTAATCGGTAGAATTGATTCAAAAGTATACACACAAGAAAAATTAAATGTAAATTCCAATATTTTCTTTGGAACTATTTCATCAAAAACTTTTAAAGATTTTGAAATTGAAACAAATGATGAGGATAAAGACAAATACCTCAATGATATAAATTCACAAATCTTTATAAATTCTAATATTGTAAGTGAAAAATTTAAATATTATAACAAAAGTTTATTGTGGTCATTAATTACATTCGGTATTTTTTTATTGTACACTTTAATGAGATAAAGCCAGCTGGTAACAGCAGTTTGGCAAAATGGCGGGTTCAGTGCTAAAATGAAAATTTGGTTTTCAAATGAAGTTTAGTGCTAAATTGAAAGTAAGTGCTTCAAAATCCGCCACTTCGCCAAGCTGCAAAACGTTGTACGACATTTTTTAACAAAACTCCAGATCAAAACAAGATAGAAGATGAATTTAATGAAATTGAAAATGAAAAATTATGCGTTAGTAATTTTTAGACTTACACTTATGTTCACTTCATTTTCTCTACCAATTATTTTTACCGAAGGAGCTTATAAAAATATGATATCAAAAGGTCACTATTTATGGTATTTTTATTTTATTCTACTTTTTCTACTTACGATTTACTTTTTGATTAAAACAAATTATTATGAATTAGTAAATGCGAAAATTCAAAATGAAAAATTGATTTATAGAAATTTATTCATTTTCACAAAAGAAATTAAGATAAAAGAAATTCTAGGATTCAAAAATGGAATAGATGATAACTCAAATGAATTTATAAGTTTATACAATAGTCAAAACAGAAAAATTGTAACTTTAAAAAGTAATATTTATTCAAATTTATTTGAATTTGTTGACGCTTTAAATTGTGAAAACATTGGATTTGAATTAACTATTTTCCAAAAAATAATTCAAAAACTTCGAAATCTTATAAATAAAAAAGCTTAGATTCAACTAATAAATGCAACAGCATTTAAAATAACCAAGGGAAGTGTTTTGCCCCAGGGGCAAAACACTTCCCTTGGTTGGCGAAAAAAAATCACCTTATTTTGTGGTCACTACACTACAAA
>NZ_REFA01000051.1 GCF_003852705.1 Amniculibacterium aquaticum | reverse complement strand
TTTTTCAAATTTTCACGCAGAAATTATTCGGCATAAAATTCAGGAATCAGCAGGGTAGAGGTCAATAAATTTTCAAATTTTCAAAATCTTCGATTTGATAACGCTCCTCAAATATTACGGACAACGGAAAAAGTATTGGCGAAGTGCGGGCTGGATTGGACGAAAAGTTCAATTCAGAACCGAGTGGAGCCGATGCTTTTTTCGGATTGTTAAATTACAAAAATAATCAATACGGAAAAAGCAGCGGCGGATAAATATTACAAATATTTCAACTTGCACTTAACCCCGCATTTTGCCAATACAATGTTATCTGCAGTCTCTATTATTTTTCAAGGTATTCAAAGGTGACATATTTGTTACTTATTTGAAAAGTCATTTTGAGATTTTCTATAGAAATTTCCTCAAAATATTCATATTCTTGTTCATTCTTTTTGTATGTTTTTATAAGGGTTTCTTTTGGAATGTCCCAGAGAAATTTTTTGTATTTGTACTCCAAATCTATAATGTCTTCGATATTTGCGTATAAAATTTGGTCATTTATACGATATACAATCTTGATAAATTTTTCTTCCATTATTTTATTTTTATTGAGTTTAAGAAATTATTTTTTTCTGTTATAAAATTAGAATTTGCATTAAGTTGCCAACATTCAAAGTTTATTAGTTTATCTCTTACGAGAAGAATTATTGAATATCTCTCTCCTCTTTCCCCATTAGTAGGATTGATTGCTGAATATGATAATTTTCTTCCGTAGAAGTTTCCGATTTTTATTTCGGACACATTTCCTGTATTTCCCGTATAATCAAGTTTTCCCTTTACCGCATTATCCAAAAAAGAATCGGCTACTTTTTTTCTTTCAGTTGCCGTCCATTTCTTTTGTGCCAAAACATAATTTGGATAATCTGGAATCACATTTCTTTGGATAAGAACCATCAATAAAGAATTTTCAGTTTTGGAACTAAAAGTTGAAGCATTTTGAACGGTTTTATAAGTTGGAGTATTTGGAAAACTTACAAAAATTCCATTTTCCACTTCTTTCTGAATTTGTGAAAAACAAAAGCAACTATTTACAAGAAAAAAAGTTATTATGAAAATTTGTTTCATCTTACTTTATTTTAATTGTATAATTCTTCGTTTTTCTGATAATCAAATAAATTACAAGTGATAAGATAAAGAAAGTCATAAAATTAACTTTCAGAATTAGCGGAATGTACGCAATATAAATTTTTTGAAAGAAATTTGCGTGTCCATTATACGGAATCCATTTATTATCAAACTCTGCTTCACCTAAAACACCTTCATAACTAACTTCATAATGTGGTTCACTGTAATTCCATTGACTTGCTCCGTTACGAGCAATAGTTTCCCCAAAAAGGGAAATAATAAATAAAATTAAAAAAGAAAATAACATTGATTTTCCAATTAGAAATGCTTGTTTTTTTAATTCTTTTTTGTCTAATTGAATTTCTTTTTTTTCTGAATTTTCGCTCATAGTTTTTATAAACTTCCCTAATTTACTTCACGTTGAAGATAAGGACGAAAAGGAAAAATTGGTTTTAGTTAGATTTACGCCCGTTAAATTCAATTCGTTGAAATTCAATTTGTTGCGGAATTTTCACGAGATTGCAGATAACGGTTTGCGGCTTTGTGAAGTGCGGACTTTGATTATCAAGTACTTATACAATCTCTACACCAAGCAAAAAGCCATTTTTCTTTTGCTAAAATACAAAAATTTGTAAAAGAAAAAGGCTTTTTGCGAATAATTTCTCAAAAATTTCAACGCCAGAGCCTAACCTCCGCATTTCACAAAACCGTCTGTTGTACGATGTTTTATTTTTTTTCAATCGGATTAACCTTCACATCATATTTTGTAATTTTTTTTATGAGATTTATTTTTGTTTCAATGAGTTTTTTCTTTTCAGTAAAGTGTAGTTTATCATTATATAGAATATTTTGTTTTTTCGAAATAATAGCCAGTAACTTGTAATGGAAATTATCTTGATCGTCATAAACTTCAAGAATAAGTCCAGGTAAACCAGAAAATTTATAAGGACCATCATTAATTGGTACTTGTTCTGTATACCATGCAATAAATTTCCGCCCTCCAAAAACAGTTTCTGCTTTGATACATTGGTATGTTTGTATACTTTTTTTGTCAGATGTTATCTTCCATACCATTGGAGTTAGTTTCTCATTATATCCGAAATTTATATTATCAATAATTTCAGAATAAGTAATTTCATCTTTTTTAAAATTTTTGAATATTACATGATTAACTTTATACATTGGTTTTGAAGATGTATTCTTAAAATGGAGTTGAGAGAAAATTAAAGAATCAATTTTCTTTTTTTTATCATTTTGGAAAAGTGAAAAGTCTTTACCAATATATAATGTTAATATATCCTCAGTTTTTTTATTTACTGTCGAATCTGCTTTAAATGTCATTTCGTAAACTATCTCCATATCTGTAACCATGTTATTTTGTGAAAATCCAAAGTTAAATAGATATATAAAAAAAACAATGACTATTTTTTTTTTCATAATGTTAAATTTTTAAAAGATGAAGTTGTCTATAAAATAATAATTAGTAAACAACTTCAATCCAATTATTTAGTTGATACAATAATAATTTTTTTTACATTTTTAAATGAATATTTCATTTTAATAATATCAATACTATCAGTTAATATTTTATGATTTTTAACGTGAGAATTATCCAAAAAATTCAGAAAAGAATCATGACTAATAACTTTGTCATCAGCTATATATATAGTTTTTTCTTTTATATACTTTTCATAAGCTTTAAAATCTATAGAACTTTTTAAACTTTCGTATGATTGGTTAAAATCAACAATATTCAATTTATTTACATCCCTCCTATATAGATTTTTAGACGTACATCCTAATAGTATAATTATGGAAAAAAATAAAATTGCATTTTTCATTTGGCAAATATATGATTATTTAAGCTAAATATGAGCCAGGTCCTGTACAAGGTGGAGTAACTACAGTTAATTGAGTTTCTCGGCTAGCGGATTTAAATTCCCATAAAATAATTCCATTACCATAATCCCATTCTTTATATGTACCATATATAAAACATGTGCCTTTTTCAGGGTCGTCATATGCTAAAAAACCATTGTATATTCTTGGAATAGGACCTAACAGCAATGCTTTTTTTCCTACGTTAACATTATATTTTTCTGTTGTAAGATTTGAAGCACTCATTAAACTAGCTGCACCTAGTAATAATATAAAAAATATTTTTTTCATTTTTTGAAATATATAAATTAAATCCTTACTTTTTTCGTAAAACTAGATTCAGATAGTTTTACTTCACTTAAAAAGCGAGGGAAAGATGTTCGGGAAGTCTGCCCTCATTGTAAGAATAAATTACTAGGATCTTTTACTATTATTTCGAAGCGTTCTCCTCTGTTTTCAGGTTCATCAATCTGTGTTTTTATTCGTTGCAAAAATGATATTTGGAGAACGGTCCTTATAAAATATCGTACAACGGTTTGCGGCTTTGTGAAGTGCGGACTTTGATTATCAAGTACTTATGCAATCTCAACACCAAGCAAAAAGCCATTTTTCTTTTGCTAAAATACAAAAATTTGTAAAAGAAAATGGCTTTTTGCGAATAATTTCTCAAAAAATTTCAACGCAAGAGCCTGACCTCCGCATTTCACAAAACCGTCTGTTGTCCGTAGTATTTTCAATTCGAGGGCGAATTTAACTGGGTTAAATTCAGTTCG
>NZ_REFA01000050.1 GCF_003852705.1 Amniculibacterium aquaticum | reverse complement strand
TAACGGGCAGTTTTGCAAGAGAGCGGAGAGAGTTCTACGTTTGAAATATTTTAGTATATTTGAAAAGCAGTCCTCGCAAGGAAATTTATACTAATAGTCCGCTCCCTCGCAAAGCTGCCAAAATGTTAGCGGTCATTGTAAAACGACACTGCAAAAAAAATCGACAAAACAATCTAAATGAATGAGATTGATAAAATATTAGAAAATTTAAACGAACAACAACGCAAAGCTGTAACTGAAACAGAAGGGTTCGTTCGAGTTATTGCTGGTGCTGGTTCAGGCAAGACAAAAGCTTTGACCTCACGATATGCGTATATTGTTGAAGCTTTAGGTATAAATTCTTCTAATATTTTGTGTGTAACTTTTACTAATAAAGCAGCCCAAGAAATGCGTAAACGTGTTAAAAGGCTTGTTGGTGAAAATTCGGATTTAAGTTATATTACAACCTACCACGGATTTTGTGTTAGAGTTTTGAGAGAAGACATTAATAAAATTCAATATCCTAAAGGTTTTATTATAATGGATGTTGAAGACCAAAAATCAATATTAAGGGAAGTTTTTAACGAACTCGGATTAAATCAAAAGGTTTTTACTTTTAAACAAGTCTTGCGTTTCATTAGTGTTGAAAAATCAAAACTTGATTATTTGTCATACATACTTGAAAACAAAAAACACGACAACGACAGGGAGCTTTACAAAGTGTTTTTCAAATATTTAGAAAAACAACAAAGGAATTATGCCCTTGACTTTGATGATTTACTTAACTACACTTTATACATATTTTCTAAAAACCAAGACGTACTAGAAAAATGGCAAAAGAGATTACATTACATTCAAGTTGATGAAACTCAAGATAGTTCTCAAAAGCAATTTATGTTAATTGAGATGCTTGCCAATTTCCATAAAAATCTCTTTGTAGTTGGTGACCCTGACCAAACTATTTATGAATGGCGTGGTGCAAAACCAGAAATTCTTGTTGATTTCGATAAGCAGTTTCCGACTGCACAAACAATATTAATGAATCAAAATTATCGCTCAACACCTAATATTCTGAATCTTGGAAATCACATAATTAAAAATAATAAAATCCGTGTTGATAAAGATATGTTTACTCTTAACAATGAGGGTATTCAAGTAACTCATTTTCACGCCAAAAATGACTTTGAAGAAGGATTATGGGTGGCTAATGAAATTAAACGGCTTGTTAAAGAAAATAATGCTAAGTATTCTGATTTTGCAGTTTTATATAGAGCAAACTTTGTTTCGAGAATAATTGAACAATCATTGATTAGGGAAAATATTCCTTATTCTGTTTTTGGTGGTATTCGATTTTTTGAAAGAAAGGAAATTAAAGACGTATTATCATATTTAAGATTAGTCGTTTTTGGAGATGATTTTTCTTTTTTACGAGTAATAAATACGCCTTCAAGAGGTCTTGGCAAGAAATTTATTGAAAATCTTTCTAAAATTGCTGAATCTGAAAACAAAACACTTTTAGAATCATTAAGGCTACGCCTTAATGATAAAGAGTTTTCAAAACCAGGTGCAATTGAATTTATAAATTTAATTGACAACTTTTCGAAAAGAAAAGATGAGATAAAAGTTTCAGATTTAGTTAAAGAGATTTTAGACTCTACTGGGCTTAGTGCTTACTATCGGGCGGATGGTGATACTGACAGACTTGAAAATATTAAAGAGCTTCAAACCTCAATAATAGTTCTTGAAAATGATGATGCTGAAAGTCTTTTATTAGAAAATTATCTTCAAGAAATTTCTCTTTACACCGATATGGATATTGAAGATGACAAGAACGAAAGAGTAAAACTAATGACTATTCACACTTCCAAAGGATTGGAATTTCCATATGTGTTTTTATCTGGTTTTTCTGATGGTGTACTGCCAAGTGCAATGTCTATAAAAGAAAGACGAAAAAGAGCATTAGAAGAAGAAAGAAGATTAGCCTATGTGGCAATAACAAGAGCAGAAAAGGCTTTTTATATGACAGAATCAGAAGGCTACAATTTTACGACCGGTATGAATAAATACCCATCAAGATTTTTATTTGAAATAAGCGACAATTTTTTTGTTAGACAAGGAGAATTAAGTCAAGAAATAATTGATGAAGCTAAAGAACATATTAGATTAGAAACAGAGAGGTTAAACAGACAAAAAGAACAGTTTGAAGTAGATGATATTGTTAATCACTCAATTTTTGGGAAAGGAAAAGTAATGACAGTTGACGAAGAAAAAGGAGAATACCAAATCTATTTTGAAGAACGAGATGTTACGAAGCCTATAAATTTTGAATTTCGAGGTTTAACAAAATCAACTGAAATAGAAGAACTTAAAGAGACGTATAATGACGAAAAATAAACAACGAACCGCCAACATCGGTTTTGCAAAATGGCGGGTTCAGTGCTTCTATGACAGTTTAGTGCTAGGTTCAAGTTCAGTTTTTCAATTGAAGTTTTGTTCTGAAAATCCGCCACTTCGCAAAGCCGAGAAACGTTATGCGATATTTTATGAAAACCGTTATTAATAGAACATTTCTGATTTTAATTCTATTTGCAACCATAAATATGTTGTTTGGACAGAATTTTAAATCTAAAATTGACGAAAATATCTATTTAGAAAGGAAAAACAATCTTTATGGAATTGTAGACAGTTTAAATAAAACAATAATTCCTTTCAATTATGATTTTATCGAATATAAAAATTCAGTTTTTATCGTAAGAAAAGGCGACAAAAATGGAATTGTAAATATTGAGAATAGAGAAATTATTCCATTACAATTTAAATACATTCTTCCCAGAGATAATAATCGTTTTATACTTTGGACTAAAAATTCAGAATTCGGCTTAACTGATACTAGTGGAAAAATTATACTTCAAGTAAAATATAAAAGTGTTTCATCAAATAAAAATGATGATTTTTATTTAACAGAAAATAAAAATGGTTATTGTGGAGTTTTCGATATCAACGGCAATATGATTTTTCCTGAAGAATACATTTTTTATACAGAAGATAATTATAAAATTTTTGCAACAAAAAATAATAAACCATTAATTTTAGACCTTTTAAATCCCACAAATACAATTGTTTTAGATGAGAATATTTCATTTGTAAATACAGCAAGACACTTTTCAGTTGACGAAAAATATTATCAAATCATAAAACAAAATAATAAATATGGTTTAATTAATTCTATGAATGAAATTATTATTCCTGTAAAATTTGACAATTTAATTTCATCACAAAATTGGAGATATTTTATAATTGAACAGAATGGTAAAAAAGGCTTAATAAATACCGACAACAAAATAATTAAAGAACCTAAATACGACAAAATACAATTGATGAAAGAATATATCATATTAAAAACAAAGGATAAAAAGGATGAATATTACTCTTATGAATATTAAAAAAACATCGCATAACATGGGTTTTGCAAGATGCGGGGTTGAAGGAAATCTCAGAAAATTTTTAGAAAGTACCCGCAAAAAACTTTTCCATTTTTTAGTTTTTTCGTAATTTTAAAAAATAGAAAAAGTTTTTGCTAGCGTTCGGTTATACTCTCCACTTCCGGTTGCAGTAGCCCGCACCTCGCAAAGCCCTTTCCCGTTGTCCGTAATATTTGAGGAGCGTTATCAAATCGAAGATTTTGAAAATTTGAAAATTTATTGACCTCTACCCTGCTGATTCCTGAATTTTATGCCGAATAATTTCTGCGTGAAAATTTGAAAAATTAAGCTGAATATCTTGCCGAAAATTATCCTGTTGATTTTTGAAAATTGTGCTGAATATCATGCTGAAAATT
>NZ_REFA01000049.1 GCF_003852705.1 Amniculibacterium aquaticum | reverse complement strand
TCCGCTCATGCTTTTCAATTCTGCAATTTTTTGTAAGTTAGCAGTATTGAAAAAGCATTCGCTACGTTTGGTCTTCCTTGAACTAAAGTTCTTCGAAATCCCGCACTTCGCCAATACTTTTTCCGTTATGGGCAAGGCTAAAAACTGACACGAATGAAATTACAAATAGATAAAGACAGAGCAATTAAAATTCTTGAAGACAGACTTCGAGACTTAAATTCGTTTGACTTTGACCCAAAAGTTTGGAAAGACAGAACAATTCTTGACGTTAAACAAATCTTTGGGCAATTAAGCGACCAATGGCTACAAGTAAAAAGCATTCACTTTGACACTTTTGTTGTTTCAGACAAACAGAAAAAACTGCAAGAAGGTAAATCGACAGCCCGTAAATTGCTAAATTCATATATTGACTTTATAAAAGAACATTCAAGTATCCAGCAGGAGAAAGCCCAAATTGAAGAAGAAACTTTCAGACAGAAATACAGAGAGTTACTAAATGACTGGAATGAATTTGTTCCTCAATATAACAGCCTTTTAGAAGAGCATAAAAATGTTCAAGAAGAGACTGCAAGTCTTTATGACAAAGTAGCGGAATTAGAATTACAACTTTCAAAAGACAAACTTGGTGAAGACCTTTTCCCAATAGAAATATTAGCAAATACAAGAGGTTATTTGGAGAATGTGGCTAAACAGGCAATTCTATGTTATCAAAACGGACTCTTTGATGCTTGCTTGGTTATGTTAAGAAAATTAATTGAAGCATTAGTTATCGAATGCTTTGAAGCACATAAAGTTGAAGCGAAAATAAAAGGAGCAGACGGCTTCTATTATTACTTAAACGACCTAATTGGGCTTCTACTTTCTGAGACAACTTGGACTATAACTCGCAATTCACAACAAGCATTTCCAAGGATTAAGAAATTTGCCGACCTAAGTGCTCATAATAGAAGGTTCAATGCGAAAAAACCAGACATTGACCAGATAAAAGACGATGTTAGAATTGTAATAGAAGAACTTGTTCATATTGCAGGTTTTGACAAAAATAAAACGACTGAACAATGAGAAGCCCAGCCCATAACATCGGTTTGGCAATATGGCGGCTGAAGTGCTTCTATGAAACATTAGTGCAAGGTTCAACAGCAGTAATTCTAATGAACTTTCGTGCTAAAATTCCGCCACATCGCCAAGCCGAAAAACGTTGTAGGCAATGCGACCAAAATTGCTTATAAACTCGACCGCATAAAATTTAACCATTTTTTTTTGTAAATTGCACTCAAATTTTAACAGACAAAATAAATGAGTTTAAAACAGACAATAAGTATTAATGAATTTGACGGCAAAAGCTATCAAATTAGACTTGTTGAAGGCATTGAAGACAAAGCCGTTTTGACACATTATCTGCATAATTATAGAAATGGCGTAAAAAAACATTACGAAAAAGATGCAATTTCAACTTTAAAAAATTTCGTAGAATATAAACAAGAGGAAACTGAATTACCGATTGTTGCAGAAGATGCTTTGCAACAACTTTTATTTGAAGTTGAAAACGTTCCGTTTCCAACTCCAGAAAATTATAGTTTTAAATTCATTGACTTATTTGCTGGAATTGGAGGATTTAGATTAGCGTTACAAAATGTTGGCGGAAAGTGTGTTTTTACAAGCGAATGGAATAATGAAGCACAAAAAACGTATAGAGAAAATTTTGGAGAAGTTCCGTTTGGCGACATAACAAAAGAGCGAAACAAAAACTATATTCCTGAAAAATTTGACATTTTATGTGCTGGTTTTCCATGTCAAGCATTTTCAATTGCAGGCTATCAAAAAGGTTTTGCTGACACAAGAGGAACTTTGTTTTTTGACATTGAGCAAATAGTTGAAAAACACAGACCAAAGGTTGTATTTTTAGAAAATGTGAAAAACCTTGTTTCTCACGACAATGGAAATACATTTAAAACAATTATTGAAACACTTGAACTAAAATTGGGATACAAAACATTTGCAAAAGTTTTAAATTCAGCAACTCACGCAAATGTTCCGCAAAATCGTGAGCGAATTTTTATAGTTGCTTTTGACCCAAAACAAGTAAAAAATTATTCAAAATTTGAGTTTCCTAAACCAATCAAATTAACAAAAACAATTCACGACTTTTTGGATAAGGAAAAGCAGGATGATATTTTTTATTACAAAGAAGACCATCAATATTATCCTGAATTAGTAAAAACAATGATTTCAAAAGATACAGTTTATCAATGGAGAAGAGTTTATGCAAGGGAAAATAAAAGTAATCTTTGTCCAACATTAACAGCAAATATGGGTTCTGGTGGACATAATGTTCCATTAATTAAAGATAATTTTGGAATTAGAAAACTCACTCCTAAAGAATGTTTTGCTTTCCAAGGTTATCCAATCGAAAAATATATTATTCCAAAACTTGCAAATAGTAAACTTTATATGCAAGCAGGAAATTCTGTAACGACAACTTTAATTGAAAGAATTGCAAATCAAATAATTGAAGTTTTATGAAATCGTTTGCAGAAATTGACATAGAAAAAAACGGAAATTATTTAAAACTGCTTTCAGCAGTTTCAAAACTTTCGGGTTTGTTCAGTGAAAGTGCTATTCCTTTCATAAATTACCGTGTTGCGGAAAATATTTTTTGCAGAAGTTTTGATGCAGGAAATTTATCACGCTCTGATACAGCTTTTGACGCAAACTATAATTCTATTGGTGTTGGTTTGAAAACTTTTACTTGCAATACAAATAACAGTACAGAAAAAGTTGCAGAATTTAATTCACTTTCAAGAGTTTTAGCCGAGTTTAAAGGTAAAGAACTTGCAATAAAATTAGGCGAATTCAGAAATGATAGAATAAATTTAGCCAATAGACTTTACAATATTGAAAGTTCACTTTATCATATCGTTGCGAGAAAAGAAAAAGAACTTTTGCTTTATGAAACAGATTACAATACAATTGACATCGCAAATATTCATTCAGTAAAAGATAATAAAGCTAGTTTACAATTTGAAGATGGAAACAATTTTTATTCTTTCAATTACTCAAAAAGTACACTTTTTAGAAAGTTTATTATTCCAGAAAATGCGTTTCGCTTACCTATTGATATAATTGAAGACCCATATTCATTGCTTCTTGAATTATTTGAGGAAAACAAAAATTTAAAACCAGCAACAGACAAACTTGTAAAAGGAGAAAATTATGTGATTTTACCACTTTATGGTATTCAGAAAAAAGAGAAATTTATTTTTCAACGAAGCGGTTTAAATCAATGGAATGCAAACGGAAGAAAAAGAGATTTTGGCGAAATTTACATTCCAATTCCTGCGGAATTGCACAGAAAATATCCAAATTTCTTTCCGCCAAGAGATGAAATTTTTAATTTACAAATTCCAACAGGAGATATTTTTTCTGCAAAAGTTTGTCAAGAAAATTCAAAAGCATTGATGACAAATCCAAACAAAGCATTGTCAGATTGGCTTTTGCGTAAAGTTCTACAACTGAAAGAAGGAGAATTGGCGACAATGGAAAAATTAGACAAATTAGGTTTTGACAGCGTAATAATTATGAAAGACAAAAATGGAGATTTTAAAATTGACATTATGAAAACTAATACTTACGACGAATTTAACAACGAAACTGAATAAAAAGCACTGCCTACAACAGCAGTTTGGCAAAATGGCGGTTTCGGTGCTAAATTGAACATTTGGTTTTCAAATAAACATTGGTACTAAAATGAAAGTAAGTGCTTTAAAATCCGCCACTTCGCCAAGCTGCAAAACGTTGTCCGTAATATTTGAGGAGCGTTATCAAATTGAAGATTTTGCAAATTTGAAAATTTATTGACCTCTACCCTTCTGATTTCTAAATTTTATGTCGAATAATTTCTGCGTGAAAATTTTAAAAAT
>NZ_REFA01000048.1 GCF_003852705.1 Amniculibacterium aquaticum | reverse complement strand
CGCAAAAAGCCTTTTTCTTTTACAAATTTTTGTATTTTAGCAAAAGAAAAATGGCTTTTTGCTTGGTGTAGAGATTGCATAAGTACTTGATAATCAAAGTCCGCACTTCACAAAGCCGCAAACCGTTAGCGGTCAGCTTGAAAACGACAGCAATCATGAAAATGAAAGAAGTTGAAAATTTAGAAACAGAAAGAACAATAATGCGTAAACTGACAAAAGAAGACGCAAAAGAGTTCTATGCTTTAAATCTTGACGAAGAAGTATTGAAATACACAGGAGACAAACCTTTTGAAAACATACAAGCCTCAATTGACTTTTTAGCCTACTACGACCAATATGAAAAATATGGGGTTGGACGACTTGCTGTTATTGACAAATCGACTTCAAAATTTATTGGTTGGTGTGGAATAAAATATAGCCAAGATAAAAACGAATATGATATTGGATTTAGATTTCAGAAAAACTATTGGAATAAAGGTTTTGCTACTGAAACTGCAAAAAAATGTCTTGACTTTGGTTTTACAGAACTTGGAATCGAAAAAGTAGTTGGACGAGCAATGAAAGAAAATATTGGTTCAATCAAAGTTCTTGAAAAAATAGGTATGAGATTTAAAGAAAACTTTGATTTTGAAGGACAAGAAGGAGTAATTTACGAACTGACAAAAAATAAATAAAAAGCCGAACCGCTAACATCGGTTTGGCAATATGGCGGCTGAAGTGCTTCTATGAAGCATTTGTGCAAGGTTCAACAATAGTAATTCTATTCAACTTTTGTGCTAAAATCCGCCACATCGCCAAGCCGCGGCCCGTTGTACGACATTTTAAACAAAGCGTATGAAAACAACACAAATATTGAAAAGAATTATTGTCTTTGAGTATTTTCCCCAGCTATTTGCAGACAGATAGTTGGGGAAAGTTAACTTTTACTTATTTTATAAAAACATAACAAAACAATTAACACATAAAGTCATGAAAAATATTTTTTTATTAGTATTTGGATTTTTATTAATATCCATATCCATTAATGCAAACAATTTTACTTCTTCTCTAAATGGAGATGATGAAGTCAACAAAGAGAATGTATTCTCAAATAAATTTTACAAATATGACAGCGAAGGGAAAGTTGTCTATTTAAGTAAAAAGGAAATAAAAAAAATGTGGGAAAACCAGCTTAAAAGTGAAGGTTATGATTTAAAATTTGAAAAATTTGAAATTTTATCTTCTACTGATGAGAAAACAGGGAAAACTTACTATTTTTTGAAAACAACAAGTTCAGATAAAACTATGGAAACAGGTGCCTTCTTTACAAAAACTAAATTGGGATTACTTTTAGGAGACAAAGAATGCTCTTGTTCTGGTTGTCCAAACGGTTGTAATCTATCAGTTTTTGGTTCTAATTGCTCATGTGGTTTAGGAGGGCCTCAAAATTGCACAAAGACAGAAAAAGCAGTTGTAAAAAGTTTTACCCTTGACTAATTTCAAATAAAATTGAACAGCGATTACAGATTTCAACGAAATCTGTAATCGCTTAAATTAAAATTATGAAAAAAAAAATTCAATTAATATTTCCTTTTATTTTAATTTTTTACAGCAACATTTTTTTTGCTCAACAAGGACGTTTTTATTATGATTTTAAATACAAAATTGATACAACTGGAACTTCTGAAGCAAATGACTTGTTAGTATTATTGGTAGATGAACAAAAAAATATTTTTTTGAGTAGTAAATTTGTTGAAATTGATTCATTAAATTCATTGAAGAAATATGAAAGGCAATATATCAATCCTCAATATAATGTAATAATAGAATACAAAAAAAATAATGATATGTTTACTACATATAAGAAAATAGATATGAATTATTATAAGTACAATTTTAAGCGAAAAATAAATTGGAAAACTTCAAACGAAACTAAAACTATTTTAGGCTTTAATGTACAAAAGGCAGTAGCAAACTATGGGGGACGAAATTGGATTGCTTGGTTTTGTAAAGATATTCCTTTACAATATGGACCTCATGTTTTTTATGGTCTTCCTGGTCTCATTTTAGAAGTACATGATGACAGCAATAATTTTTCTTATACATTAGTAAAAACTGAAAATCATAAAGAATATCATTCAAATTTCGATATAAAAAATATCTTTGATCAAAAAGTTTTTGAAATAAAAGAAAAAGATTGGAAAATAGTTCAATTAAATTATTATAATAATCCCTTATATAATTACAAAACTATTGGTTGGGTTATGTACAATAAAAATGGAGAAAAATTTACAACAGAAGACTACAGGGAATTGGAAATCAGAACAAAGTCTGAACTAAAACGATACAATAATCCTATTGAACTTTCTGAAAAAATAAATTACAAATAAAAACGTCGTACAACATTGTATTGGCAAAATGCGGGGAGATGTGTAGAATTGAAAAGCAGAAAAAATAATCCGCTCATGCTTTTCAATTCTGCAAATTTTTGTAAGTTAGCATAATCGAAAAAGCATTCGCTACGTTTGGGTTTCATTGAACTTTCAGTTCTTCGAAAGCCCGCACTTCGCCAATACCTTTTCCGTTGTAAGATATTTTCATAAAAGAGCGTTCCAAGAATATCATTTTTAACAGCGGAAAAAACACAAAGATTGATGAAAAGAAAACAGATTGGAACGGTTCGAATATTAAGTAAAACATACTTTTGTGAATAACAACTTGCAATGGGTTGGACAATTTTCCGAATACCTACCCTCTCCTATTGTGGAGTAAAATCAAAATTTCTCTGTTGATTTTTTGATGAAAAAAGTAGGATTTATATTTTATTACAAATAATAATGAAAAAAATATTTTTCTCTTTGGTAGCAACAGCTTTATTTTCTGTTTCTGCAACAGCTAACACAAATAGTACTATAAAAAATGAGTTACAAAAAACAACTGAAGTTACTGTAACAAATGACAACGGTGATGAAGACCAATATCAAGAAAATTGGAAATTCTTCGGAATTGAAATTAAAACGGGACCTTGTACACCACTTTTTGAAGGATCTGATGTTGGATTACAAACAAGAACAGAAGTTTTATATGTTTTTGGAATACCTGTTTCAACAGCTCCACTTGCCCCAGGCAATTGTGTCCCACAAAAAGTTACACCAAAAATTGAAGATATTAACTAAATACTATATTGTAGCTAACCTAGGTTAGCTACAATTTAATCATTATGAAATTTAAAAATTATTTAGTTTACATATTTCTATTTATCATTACTAAATCTAATGCTCAAAAAATGACTGTTTTGGATAGTATTGATAAGAAACCTATTGCATATTCTCAAATCTTTTGTAAAGAAAATTCCTTTTTCACTGATTCCTTGGGTTTAATCCAGCTAAATGAACATTGTACATTTCCTTTAAAAATAATAAGAAATGGATACAATGATAAAATTATCTATAAATTTCTTCCTCAAATATATCTTAAACCTAAATTTTCTGAAATTTCTGAAATAAAAATAATTCCAAGAAAAAATAAAATATTTCATAATAAAATTCATAATAATAATTTAGTATTTAGGAAAAATGTTGGTTTTGGATTTTCATTAAAAGGAATAAAAAATAAAACTGGTATTCTAAAAAACATTACAATTCCTTTTACCATAGCAAATAATGTTGAAAATATAAAATTAAAAATAGACTTTTACCATTATGATTCAGGAAAAATGGCAGAATACCCAATAAATCAAGAAAACATAATTATAAAAATTGATAAACAAAATAAAGACAAAATATTTATTGATTTCAGTGATTACAACATAGAAATAAAAGACAACTTCGTTATAAGTTTAATTGAAATTGTTGGTGATGGTAAAGTCGATACTAATACTGTAGCAAATATAGAAAACAATAATATACAATTATTTTTCTCTGAACTTGTTTAAAGTAAAAAAATCGATAAACACCTTTAAAAAAAGGCGTTAATTATTTGTTTAAAAGACTGGTATTCAGTATATTAGAGGAAAAATAACTACAAATTTCTCTATGCAAAAGAATAC
>NZ_REFA01000047.1 GCF_003852705.1 Amniculibacterium aquaticum | reverse complement strand
ATTTTTAAAATTTTCACGCAGAAATTATTCGACATAAAATTTAGAAATCAGAAGGGTAGAGGTCAATAAATTTTCAAATTTGCAAAATCTTCAATTTGATAACGCTCCTCAAATATTACGGACAACGGGAAAAGTATTGCCGAAGAAGCGGGCTTTTTATAACCGAGATCTCAAAAGAATTACTTCCCGAAGCAAAAATTTTCCCCCTTTTTCAAACTTAAAAATTTTCTTTGGAAAAGGGAAAATTTTTTGCGACTATTTTGACTGAACTCTCAAAGAATGACTTCAACCCCGCTTTTTTGGCAATACTATGTTGTACGACGTTTTTTTATTCTTTTATTAGTCTCAGATAACTTCCGAACTTTTTAACTTGCTGTGAACTATCTAAAGAACTATATTCGAAATAGAGAACGTAATTAATCACAAAGTCATCTTCGATTGCAGGTGTTTTACCACCATCACATTGAGTGGAACTCCACCAAAATGCTGCACTTTCTGGTGTGTTGGAAAATCTTCCATCTGGAAATCTAAATCCACACGGAATTCCTGAAAATTTGGAAGTATTATTTTTTTCACTTTCATATCCTGGAGTTCCAACTTTTCTTGACTCTCTCCATCCTTCTTCTGAAGATAAAGACTTAGCAAATTTATTTCCCCAAATTTTTTCAGTGCTCCCATCATAATTAAACTTATTCTCAATTAAAAAATTAGACAATTCATCCCAATCTTCCTTACTCGGCACTTTCCATCCTTCAGGAAAAATATCTTCATTAATGGATTTCCAATTATAGATAGTACCAAGGTTTTTTTGGCTTTCGTCATTGTTGAAATAACAATAATTACTATCGTTATTTCTCAACCATTCATCATTATTTTCTATATAATTTAATTTTTCGCCGTTACTTTTTGTAGTGCATTTGTAATTTTCTGCTAACCAAACTTGATTTCCAATTCTAATTGTTTTGTAAATATTCCCTTCTTTATCAGTTAATGAGCCAAAAGATTGGTCATTTGAAGTTTTGTTATTTTCTATCGCTTCTTTTTCCTTTTGTTCTTCGTCTTTGTCAACTGAAAGCCAATAATTTTTTAGCCCTTCCGTATCATAACTTACTTCTTCAAAATAATCAAACTTGTGCATTAGATTAATCCAATCACTTGCTGCATTACTTCTGTCAAATTTTCCTAAATTATATTCTCCAATAATATGATTTCTTAATTTATTGAAATAATCTTCTGAAAAATAAAAATCGCACTTGTCACCTTCTCGTGTAATTATTACATCGCCTGTTTTAAGATCACCTAAGTAAGGTCTTGGAAATAAATTATCAAGAAATGCTGAGGATAGGAGAGTCATTTGGCGATTGTTAAAATTCACTTTTTTCATATTGGTATAATTTTATGTTTTTGATTCGGGTTTTATAAAATGTCGTACAACGGTTTGCGGCTTTGTGAAGTGCGGGCTTTGATTATCAAGTACTTATGCAATCTCTACACTTAGCAAAAAGCCATTTTTCTTTTGCTAAAATACAAAAATTAGGAAAAGAAAATGGCTTTTTTGCGAATAATTTCTCAAAATTTTCAACGCAAGAGCCTGACCTCCGCATTTCACAAAACCGTCTGTTGGCAGAAGACTCTCTATTTATTTTATCCAAATATCTCCTTTTTCAATTGGATTATTATAAGTTGAAATGAATTTTTTAAATGAATCGATTCTAAATTTATCTCTGTCTCTTTCAGTAATTTCTTCTCCATTAAAATATGCTTTAGCCATAAAGCCACTATTTGATGTTTTCGTTCCCATTGTTGGATCCAACAATAATTTTCTTTTGTAATCTAATTGATTTTCTTTAGAATTAAAATTGGAAACAATATTACTTGGAATTGATTTGAAATCATTTGTTTTCTCTATGCTTGAAAGTTTAAAACTATATTCATTATCTTTAGAATTAATCTCTAAAATTAGTCCTGGAAGACCTTCAAATTTCCAAGGACCATCTTGAATTGGAATTTGACTTGTGTACCAAGCAATCCATGTTCTACCTCCAAAATCAATAGATGCACTCGAACATTTGTATGTTAGAATTTGTTTTTTTTCGGTTAATAATTTCCAAGAATTTTGAAATTCATAATCCAATCTGAAAAGATTTGTTGATATATATTCCAATTTTTGAAATTCTTTTTTTTGGAAATCTTTTACAACAATCGTATTGAATGGGGATATAAATAATTTGTCAGGATAAAAAATTGATTTTTTCTTCTCAATATTTATTCCTAAATTATATTTTTCTTTGACAAACAGTGTATCAGTTAGGTTGGGTTTATATTTTATTTCATAATTAACCAAATAATTTTGACTTAAAATATGTTGTATTGGCAATATTATGCACAATACATTTATGATTAATTTTATTTTTCCCATTCAAATTTTATTTCAAGTGAAGTTCTTTCTTGTTCTATCATTTTATTATCTGGCATAGTTTTCAAATCTTCTTTTAGTTGTTCTGAAATTCCATACTTTAATTTAGGATATTCGGTATAATCTATAAATTGTTCATTTTTTATTGGGTTTTGTGAAATATTTTCTTTAGATCGATTAATAGATTTCAATTCCCATTTGTAGGTTGAAGTGTCATCATATATTTCATATACAAGTCCGGGTACATTAGAAAACTTCCAAGGTCCCACGCTTATACTAGATTTAGCATCATACCATAGCGTATATTTTCTTCCCCTAAATTCGGTTAAAGCTTTGGAAAGAATAATACCTTGCAATTCTTTTTTTTCTTTCTCCAATGTATATTTTAATTTTCCTTTTCTATCTTTTAAGTAAATATTTTTCCTATTAATCTCATCATGAATAAAATAATTGCTTAAAGATGAATTTGTGTATAAAATGTACTCAAAATATCTTTTATCTACAACAGCATTATTTGGGATTCCTCTTTTTAATTGACCTGCAATACCATACCAAACTGTATATTTTTTATTACCTTTTGAATCGAAATATAATTTTGAGTTAAATAAGAATGGCTGGAAAACATTAACCCTAAAATCATATTCAATTAGTGTAGTTTGACTAAGAGCAGATAAATAAAAAAATAAAAAAAATATTGAAATATGTTTTTTCATGTGATGTGGTAATTAACACTACAATCATTAATCAAATGATTGCAGTGTATTAAAAATTAATTTAAATTTGATGAATCTATGCCCCATTGTTCCATAGATACACTAAGAGCAGTTAAAGCTTCACATTGTTCTTTTGTTTCTGTCATTCTTGTAAAACTTCTAATAATAGTATAAGTTCCATCTGTATTGTATCTGACAATAGTTACTGTACAAAAGCCATAAAAATAATTAGAAGAAATTTTAGTATCTTTTTCTATATTTTCTATTTTATGAATTGATTGTTTAGCACTAGCAAAACCTGTTACTACTAGTGCAGCGGTTAATAATAATTTTTTCATAATTCAAGTGTGTTGCCCATTTACAGCACTTTGCTGCTTTGGAAGGTTCGGGCGATTTTTTTGTTAAGACACCTCCCGTTGTCAAAATTTTCACAAAAAACATTACAATCAAAATTATTCATATTCACTGTATAAGAATTCTATTGTATCGATACAGGTTTGTCCTATCTTTTTTGTTCCGCTCTTCTGAGTTTTCTGCCAACGTTTCGGGGCTTGGCGTCAGTGGCGGAAATTGAAGCGAAAAGTTTCAATTTAGCGACACGGTAAGCAAAAGCCAATTAATTGAATAATTTTATGAAAAAAGTCAATATAATTGGCTTTTTGCGGAATAGAAAGCCGAAACTTCAATTTTAGCCTTAACCCGCCATTGCGCCAAACCCTTGTTAGCAGAAGTTATAATTATTCAGTTTTTGTATTATTTAAAAAATCTTGATTATTGACAAGTTGTTCTACAAGATTGTCAATTGCTGGTGGTAAAAACTTTTCAAATTTAGCACCTTTAGTATTTGCTTTTCCAGTTATTAAATCTGTCCAAACAACTTTTCCACTTTTATCAATTAATTGAAATTTTACTGTAATTTGTGGAATTAATTGCACCGTTGAGAAACCAGAAATTGCTTCATAATCTAATTTTATTAATTCTGATTTTAGAGTATAATCATTGTTACCATCATTTACGGAAATATTTTTTTCTTTGAAGCCATTTTTAATGGCATCTGTCAGGATTTCAGCGACAGGTTTTTCAGCCATATATGCACCAGACATTGTCTGATTATACATATTCTTTTTGTAGAAAATAACTTTTTCATCTTTATATCCTCTTGTATCTTTCATTGGTTCAATTTGAACAATTTTGCTTGAGGATAACTTATTGTCAATTTTCAAATTTGATTGATAATTAATCTGTTTTGCTGAATTTGACAACGCACAACTTGTTAAAGATATTAGTGAAATACCTAAAACAAAAATTTTAAATTTTGATTTCATTTAGTTAAAGTATATAGTTTGGTTTTATAATTTCTGCTAACGGTTTGCGGCTTTGTGAAGTGCGGACTTTGATTATCAAGTATTTATGCAATCTCAACACCAAGCAAAAAGCCATTTTTCTTTTGCTAAAATACAAAAATTAGGAAAAGAAAAGGGCTTTTTTGCGAATAATTTCTCAAAAATTTCAACGCAAGAGCCTGACCTCCGCATTTCACAAAACCGTCTGTTGTCCGTAGTATTTTCAATTCGAGGGCGAATTTAACTGGGTTAAATTCAGTTCG
>NZ_REFA01000046.1 GCF_003852705.1 Amniculibacterium aquaticum | reverse complement strand
TTTCAAATTTTCACGCAGAAATTATTCGGCATAAAATTTATAAATCAGAAGGGTAGAGGTCAATAAATTTTCAAATTTGCAAAATCTTCAATTTGATAACGCTCCTCAAATATTACGGACAACGGTTCGGGGCTTTGCGATGGTGGGGCAATCGAAGCACAAATCTTCAATTTTGCACTAAAGTTCAACCGAAGAACAACCGTTGAACTTTGCAGTTTCGCCCCACTATTGCAAAACCCTTGTTAGCGGCTGGCATTTTAGTGTGCTGCTGATTTTGAGAAAAAATTCATTACGATAACTCCTGTCACAATTAAAATAATTCCAATAATTGCTGGAATGTCTAACGATTGCTTAAATACCACAACCGAAATTATAGCTGTCAAGACAATTCCTAAACCACCCCAAATTGCATAAGCTATTCCCAAAGGAATGGATTTTAAAGCTTGCGACAAAAAGAAAAAGCAAGCAATATATGCCACAATTGTTATCGCTGTTGGCAATAATTTTGAAAAACCGTCTGATGCTTTCATAAAGCTCGAACCTACAACTTCAAGTACGATTGATAATGATAAAAATAAATATTTCATTGTTCTTTTGTTTTAACTGATGCAAAGAAACAAAAATTAAAAAGTGCTTTTTTTGACAAATGTCAAAATCGTTATTTCTTTCTAATACGGCTCAATGTTTCTTGCGAAATACCCAAATAAGAAGCAATATGTCCTAAAGAAATTCTTTGCAAAGCTTCGGGTTGGTTTTTCAAAAGCCAATGATAACGCTGTTTTGCGGTATGTGTTTGTAATAAAAAAGAACGTTCCTCTAAAATTTTGCAATATTCTTCTGCCATTTTTCTACCAATCGTATTCATTTCCTGCGATGATTTGTAGAAACTTTCAAGGTCATTGCTTGAGATATAATATAAAGTGGTGTCTTCTAAAAACTGAATGTTTTCAATTGAAGGTTGGCTAAAAAATAATGGCATTACTGAACCTAAAATTCCGCTCTCAAAACCAAACCAAACATTAATTTCTCTTTCATTGATATTATAAAACGAACGAACAAGCCCTTTTTCAATTACGAATAAATTTGAAACAATTTGTCCTTCTTTGAGCAAAAAATCGCCTTTTTGTTTTATCAGACTTTTAATTTTTTCGTTAAGTTCTGTTTCGATTTCAGAGGTCAGATTTCCGTATTTTTTAAGTTGTTTTATGAGAGGGTTCATTCTTTGTACGGTGTTGGTTTATGCTTGCCGCTAACGGTTCTCGGCTTTGCGAAGTGGCGGATTTACAGCACAAATGTTCAATTGAAAAACTGAACCTGAACCTTGCACTACACTGTCATAGAAGCACTGAACCCGCCATTTTGCAAAACCGATGTTAGCATTAGTATTTATTCTTCAGTTCTAATATTGCCCTATTTAAAACACTGTCATTATTTGTGATAATATCATCAATTTTTGTAACTACTACTATGTTTGGTTCGATACCAACTCCTACAAATTCTTTTCCATCAGGAAAAAAATCTCTCTTAAAAGTAACTTGACCGTATCCTCCATATGGAAGGTCAAACTCTATTGAATTCCCTGTACTACCAGCCGTATTAGTACCAATAAGGTCACCTCTTCTTGCATTTATAAAAGCTACACAAAAATCTTCAGCAGCAGAAAATGTTCCTGAACCTATTAGTAAAATGATAGGCTTATCGTAAATAGTTTTGTTTTCTATTGGGTAAATCGTTCCAGCTTCATAGGTTTCCCATTCATTGGTTTCTCTTTTTCGTAATTTATAACTTGCAGTTTGAGTTGGTTTTTGTAAAAAATGCGATAAAATATAATTTGCTTGTTCTCCAGACCCTCCGCCATTTTGACGTAAGTCTATTATTAGAGAATTTGTGTTTAATAGATTTGAATAGATACTATCAAATATGGTCTTATAATTGGTCGAATAAAACGTGTTGATTTTCAAATATCCAACGTTGTTTTCTAGTTTTTTATACTCATATTCTTTGAAATCATTTATTTGTACCAATTTTCTACTAATAGTTAATGTGTCGATACTTTGGTCTTTTGAATGTTTTATTTTCAACTTTACAGAGTTTTCGATATCACCCAAAAATAAATCGTAAGTATAAGCTCTTAAATTCCTATCTTGACTTGTAGAGCTGGATATGAAAGGGAAGATATATTTACTAGCATAGATGGATATTTCGTAATCATCAATTGAGATAATTTCATCACCAACAGCTATTTTATCATTCAACGTTTCGTTTAGAACTTTCGAAACAATTAATTTTCCCTCGATAAATGTTGTACGTATAGGAATCGTATTTAGCGAATTATTAATGCTGTCTGGATACCATATCCAAGTATGTCCATCATTAAGCTTTGCGTAAAACTTGATAAGTATGCTGTAGTAATCTTTTATATCATTTGCTTCAATAACTTTTGGAATATTTTGCAAGTAAAGGCTATCCCAATCTGTATGTAATTTATCAAAATGAGGGAAATTTGTCTTTACTTTTTCCCAAGCAACGGATAGTCCATATATATTCAGAGTTGTTGACATTTCTTGTGAAAACCCACTTAAAGGAATTGACAATAACATTATTAGAATTTGCTTTTTCATATATTAATGCTAACGGTTTACGGCTTTGTGAAGTGCGGACTTTGATTATCAAGTAGTTATACAATATCTACACTTAGCAAAAAGCATTTTTCTTTTGCTAAAATACAAAAATTTGTAAAAGAAAAAGGCTTTTTGCGAATAATTTCTCAAAAAATTTCAACGCAAGATCCTAACCTCCGCATTTCACAAAACCGTCTGTTGTCCGTAGTATTTTCAATTCGAGGGCGAATTTAACTGGGTTAAATTCAGTTCGAGAAGTTGAAAATCAAGGACGACAAAGAGAAAAGAAGCGTTTTTACAAAGAAATTCCAACAGATAATTTTCGCCAAGTTAATTTCAATTTTTTACGTACACAAATTCAGGAATTCTCAACCCAATATTTGAAAATCAACAGGATAATTTTCAGCATGAATTTCAGCTCAATTTTTAAAATTTTCACGCAGAAATTATTCGGCATAAAATTCAGGAATCAGAAGGGTAGAGGTCAAAAAATTTTCAAATTTGCAAAATCTTCGATTTGATAACGCTCCTCAAATATTACGGACAACGGTTTGCGGCTTTGTGAAGTGCGGACTTTGATTATCAAGTACTTATGCAATCTCTACACCAAGCAAAAAGCCATTTTTCTTTTGCTAAAATACAAAAATTTGTAAAAGAAAAAGGCTTTTTGCGAATAATTTCTCAAAAATTTCAACGCAAGAGCCCGACCTCCGCATTTCACAAAACCGTCTGTTGTCCGTAGTATTTTCAATTCGAGGGCGAATTTAACTGGGTTAAATTCAGTTCGAGAAGTTGAAAATCAAGGACGACAAGGAGAAAAGAAGCGTGTTTCCAAAGAATTTCAGATTGATAATTTTCGCCAAGTTAATTTCAATTTTTCACGCACAAATTCAGGATTCCTCAGCCCAATATTTTAAAAATCAGCACGGTTAAAACGGAATAATTTTCAGCAAGATATTCAGCACAATTTTTCGAAAATCAACAGGATAATTTTCAGCATGAATTTCAGCACAATTTTTAAAATTTTCACATAGAAATTATTCGGCATAAAATTTAGAAATCAGAAGGGGTAGAGGTCAAAAAAAATTCAAATTTGCAAAATCTTCGATTTGATAACGCTCCTCAAATATTACGGACAACGGGAAACGTATTGCTGAAGTGCGGGCTTTTACACCTGAAATTTCTCTTAAAAACTGCACAAAGCAAAAATGTTTCCGCTGACTAAATTAATAAAAAAAATGGAAGCGAAAACATTTTTTGCGACTAAATTAACAAAACTTTCAACGCAAGAGCCTTCAATCCCGCATTTTAGCAATACGATGTTACACGACGTTTTTTATTATTTCGTTTATTGTTTTTAAACTTTCAGTTGAAGAATCTCTAATTGTTAATTTATTTTTTTTATTTTTCAAAAGTTCAGTGAAATGATTGTCCTCGTAGTTAATATCAATAACATAACCACCATATTTTAAAGTTGTTTGAGCAATTGCAATAGGTAGATTAGTTGCGCCCGAAGTTCCAACTACAAATAAAATTCCTGAATTTTTAGCAACTTTCAATGCGGAATTTCTTTTATTCGTTTTTTCATCGTAATATTCATCAAACCAAAGAACATTTGGTCTCATCCAACTTCCACATTCATTGCATTTAAGTTTCTCAATTTCTTCAGTAATCAAATTTTCATCAATGTTTTTCCCATTTATTGATTTTGGTAATTCAACTATTGATTTGCAACCGTTTGAACATTTGATTTCTCTTATGTTTCCGTGAATTTCATAAACTCTTTTTGAACCTGCTCTTAAATGTAGGCTATCTATATTTTGAGTAATTAAATGAAATCTATCAAGTAAATCATTTTCAATTTCCGCTATCAATTTATGGCTTTCATTAGGTGAAGCATTTTCAAACATTTTTTTTCGGAAAAGTGTATATTGCCATACCTCTTCAGGATTTTCTGTAAAGTATTTAAATGTTCCAAATTCTTCTGGTTTATGATATTTGGTTCCTTTAACCCAAATCCCGTCAGTTCCACGATAAGTTGGAATTCCACTTTCTGAAGAAATTCCTGCACCTGTTAAAAAAGTAAAATTATTTCGTCTATTTTTTTTATAAACTTCTGTTATTATTTTTTCTAGTTTATCTTTCATTTGCAGGATTTTTGGTAAAATGTCGTGTAACGCCTAGCAGCTTGGCTGCAGTGCGGGATTGATGGTTAAACTTTTTCTATTATCACTAAAAAAAGCCATTGCTTTTTTATGCAACTAAATTAAGAAAAATAGTGAAATAAAAAAGCAATGGCGAA
>NZ_REFA01000045.1 GCF_003852705.1 Amniculibacterium aquaticum | reverse complement strand
ATTTTTAAAATTTTCACGCAGAAATTATTCGGCATAAAATTTAGAAATCAGAAGGGTAGAGGTCAATAAATTTTCAAATTTGCAAAATCTTCAATTTGATAACGCTCCTCAAATATTACGGACAACGTTTTGGCGCTTGGCGCAGTGGCGGATTTCGGAGCACAAAACTGTCAATACACCACAAAAGTTGATGCGAGGTAGAATGTTCAAATAACTACTTCACCCGCCATTGAGCCAAACGCCTGTTACCGGTAGTTGTTCTTCTTTTTAAAGCTGTCAATGTAGTCAATCAGTTTCTTATTATGTTCCTTAAACGTGTCTATATCAAACTGTCCTTTGGAAAGTTTATTTATTTTATCAATGATATTATTTAACTCTGTCTGCTTGTCAAGTCCTAAATATGCTTGTGCTAACGACTGATAAATCCATTCTTTATCTCCACGTTCTTTGAATGTCTTTTGTTTTATATGGCTAAGACAAATTGAAACTACCTGCTCTCGTATTCTTTGACTTTGAACAAAAAATGATATTGCTTCATATCTATCATCCACGAGTGTTGATTTAAGGGTTAATAGATATGCATAGTTGATACCATTGTAATAGTCCTGAGCAATGTGATAACCTTTGGAATAGAATCTTATTGATTTTTCAAGATATGTCTTGTCGTTAGTTTCTTCAAAGAGTCTTTTATTTATTGCACCTGAAAGCCCTAATGTTTCAATGTCAGTAGTTTCTTCTGGATTTAATTCTTCTAAAATGTTCTCTGCATCAAGTAACGACTTCTTCAGATTGGGTTTTCCGTTTTTGTATGTCACTAAGGCAAGTCGTTGTCTTAGAAAAACATTTTGAGGCTCAAAAGTCAAGCAAGCTTTATAAAGCAAAATTGCTACTCCAAAATCGTTACTGTTTTTTGCATTTTCAGCGTCACTAATTAATTCTGAAAGACTAACTTGATTTTTAGGTCTCTCTGTTATTAATTCCAATTCTTCGTCAGTAAATACTGGAGGTTTTAGTTTAGGCAAATACGTGTAAACTGGGCTGTCATTTTTCTGTTTCTTTATGACAGCTTGAACTAAACTCTTTAGCTCTTTTTTGAATCTCAATGATTCAGTAACCCCAATATCTTTACCTAAGTGTTCATACTTGAAAATAACTGTATGATTAAGGTCAAATGGATATTTAGTTTGGTCTTCTGAAATTACAATAGTTGTGTTTGGTCTCAATGCGTGTCGAACACCAAGTTCATATAAGGCATTTGCATTTAATGTTGAAACGTCTGCAACTACTATGTCTGCTTTATAAATCCATTCGTACATTGGAACATCAATAGTTCCCGAATGTTTTATCTCTTTGGCTCTGAAGCAAGAGATTTTAAGCTCATCAAAAACTGGCTTTATCAAATGCTCAAAAGTCTTGTCAAGGTCTATGATTCGCCCTGTTTCAAAGTCTGTTTTTGGACCAAAACCTGTAATTACAAAGCAAGTTTTTTTTGAAGCCATATTAAGCGTTATTTATAGCTTTGGTAATTGCATCATAAGTAAAGGACATTGCCCAACTTGCTCCAATTCCAAGTAAAGCAGCAGGGGAGGTGTTTTCTCTGTCAGTCTTTACAGCTACAATTCTTTTTCCAAGGTCCACAGCTTTTTCAATTTCCCACTTAACCCAAGCACTCTTATGTGTCTTTTCGCCAACAATTATTAGAAAATATGTTGCTTCATTAATGTATCTTGAAATTGTCCTTTTTATAGCAGTAGCATCAGTGCTATTAACGGAAACGTCTGCCGAGTGGTCGTGGATTGAAAAGTCAAAAAGTTTATTTGCATCCCAAGCCAATAATAAGTTTTTGTAATGCTTGTCTTTGTCGTAGTCGTAGCTAATGAATACTTTCTTTTTGTAAGCCATATCTGTTTGTTTTTAATTATTAATGTTCAAAGTTAAAATTATCTGTCGTTGGTTGCAGTGTCTTTCTACAATTACCGGTAACGGGAAACGGCTTTGCGAAGGAGCGGAAAAGGAAGCACAAAAGTTCAATTCAGCACTACCGTAGCATAAGCCATTTTCTATTTGCTAAATTACAAAAAAAAGGAAATAAAAATGGCTTATGCGGTGATAGAATTACTAACGTTGAATTTTGCACTTAACCCGCTCTTTTGCAAAACCGATGTTGTGCGATCGTGCTTATATTTTTGATTGATTTCTCAAACCAATTACAGCATTTTTAATACTTTGTTTTTCTTCTTCATTAGACCATTCTTGCCAGAAATTAATAGTTGCACTTTGTGGTTTTATACTTGGTTCTGAAATGTTAATTCGTGTTGGTAATAATGAAGCATCTCCAACAACTAAAGCTTCCCCAATATCAAGAATTGGCAATGAATCTGTTAATCCGGCAAGATTATCTGGTAAAAGTTTCTTTATAACCGCTTGGTCGTCTGCATTAGATAGACGTAATGAAATAAAGTTATTGCACTGACTTAAAACAGTTCGGTTAACTTCTGATGGTCTTTGACTAATTACAGTTAAGTTTACTCCATATTTTCTACCTTCTTTTGCTATTCTTTCAAAATTTTTCAAACCAAGTTCTGATGCTGAATCTTGATTTGTTCTCTCTGGAATATATAAATGAGCTTCATCGCAAAATAAAGCTATTGGATGTCTATTTTCTTTGTTTGTCCATTGTTGGACTGAAAATATTAATCTAGAAATAAGACCAATAACTAAAGGGAGAACATCAGAAGGAACTTCTGAATAGTCAATAATTTTCACTCCCGAATTTTTGCTTTGGCATTTAGAACCATGCATTAGAGCTTCACAAAACTCATAAATCCAATCAATATGATTTTCTTCGTCAGTTATTTGAAACAAAAAGCCAAGTCTTTTATCTTGTGCTTTTGCCTCTAATCTTTGCACAAACCTTGTTAGTTTTCCAAAATATGGACCTTGCTTATCTCCACGTGCCCCAGCAACCATTTCCATGTCGAGTTCAGATATGATTCTTAACACTTCGGAAATTTTGTATGGGATTGGGCTGTCAATCGTAATGTTGCCTTTAAATGTTTCATCACCTATCGATTCTAAAAAAGACAGTTTTTCTTCAAACACAGTTTTTGAAAAAATCATTGCTTGATTTGGTGCGTTACTATCACTTCGGTCTAACAGCATTGCCAACATTTCCTCATATGTTAACAACCAATATGGTATCATAAGTATGCCATTGGATAGTTTGTTTTCCTTAGTTAAGTCGGATGGATTTGCAATTTTAAATCTCTGAATACCTTGGACATCAAAATTATCGGAACTATATTCTCCATGAATGTCAAAAAGAATTGTGTTTGCCATTGGTAAAGTTGCAATTTGCTCAATGATTTTTGCAACACACCAAGATTTTCCAGAACCAGTACTTCCAACAATTACAGCATGTCTTTGAAATAGTTTATCACCATCAAGAAATGCTTCTGCTTCTTCATCAATTGAATATTTTCCAATAGATAATGGAGTTTTTATTTCTGAGCTTGTTGTAATGGCTTTCATAAAATTGGTAATATTTTCTCCAATAATTTGATAACATTTAGCGTCAATTTCAGGAACTGAATCAAGTGTTCTTTTAAAAACATTGTGTTTACTTCCAACTTTATCAAAGAATGTACCTATTAAATTAACTTTTACAATATTCTCTGTAAGCAGTGCTATATTTAAACCATCATCAGATGAGGCTTCTTCGTCAGAAATTTTTCTAGTTATTTTATTAATGATTCCGATTAATAATTGCCCAGCTTTAGAACTTTCAACGGCTAATAGGTGGTTCACTTGAAGTTTTCGTAGATTTTCAATCTCGTTGACTTTGACAATTATAGTTGATGTATCTACGCTAAAAACAGTTCCGATATTAGATTCATCTTCAAATGTAAATATGCTCATGATTATTTAAGTACTTTATTAATAAATTCATCAAAAGACCAAATGTTTGATTCTTCAATAATTGGTTCTTCATATTTCGAGGAGTAAATTCTTGTTTGATTATCTCCAGCTTTTTCAAATAAGAAATAGTTTTTGCAATTATTTCCAATAATTGATTGTTTTGCTTTTTCCGTTAAAGTTCTTGCCAATACGATAATTGGTTTTCCGCTTTTAATCTGGTCTATTAATTTCGGTTGAAAATGGCTGTCATTGAATCCATATCCTACACAAAAAAAACTTTTAGAATTCTCAATTGTAGAGTCTGCTTTAGAGAAAATTGTTCGATAAGGCTCATTGTGTGTTTCTTCATATTTAGAAACTCCGGGAGTTACAATTGATGGTACATAGCCGTTAGGAATAGTTTTTCTTAACGGTAATTGATATTTTATATCTTCCTTAGATTTGAACCAATCTAACGAGCCATGAACTTTTAATATTTCCACAATTCCATTATATCCATGTAGGTTCGCTGGCAAAATTTTAGAGAGTGCTGTCGTTGATTTACCAATATAATTTTGAGAAAAAGTGTTATTTATATAAGCGTTTATTTCACTTGATGCATACTCGACAATTCTGTCATAGTTAGTGGTAATTACTGATACTTTATGATCAGAAGCTTTAATAAGATAGAATAAAAAATCTTTTAACGGCAGTTGATATTCTGAAGCTAATATTTTGTCATAAGCTTCAAGGTCTGCATTATTTATACACTCCCAAGTTTTAGAAACAATAGAGTTTACAACATTTTGGGTTACTTTAATATCCAGTAAACTCGTCTCTAAATCTTCAGTCTGCTCGAATTTATCAGTAAATAGTTTGAATGCTATTTTGTCGAATTCTTCGGTGAAGGAACAATTTTCTTTAATGTACATACCTAAATCAAACATTCCAGGTATTTTGTATGGGACAGAAGCCCCACTTCCCAAAATTATAGTCGGTACATTATTTATCCATTTTTGAATAAGTGCGAGTAAATCTTCGTTCATAGTTTCTTTGGCGGAATTTTGGGTTTAGCATGTCGCACAACGGTTTGCGGCTTTGTGAAGTGCGGACTTTGATTATCAAGTACTTATGCAGTCTCTACACCAAGCAAAAAGCCATTTTTCTTTTGCTAAAATACAAAAATTTGTAAAAGAAAAAGGCTTTTTG
>NZ_REFA01000044.1 GCF_003852705.1 Amniculibacterium aquaticum | reverse complement strand
AGCAAAAAAAATCCCCGACTACTTTCGTAATCGAGGATTCTAATAAAAACTGGCGGCGACCTACTCTCCCGCGTTAGCAGTACCATCGGCGCTAGAGGGCTTAACTTCTGTGTTCGGAATGGGAACAGGTGAGCCCCTCTGCTAAAACCACCCTAAAGGTTGTTTGTACAAAAGGTTGTACAGTATATGTTATTAATTAGAGATTAGTTTGAAGTGGTTAGACATTAGACACAATCTAACTTCTAACATCTCATTTCTAACTTCTAAGTAAAAAATCGATAAAAACAAATCACAAAGAGCAAACCTCTTCACTAAGAGTGCCCAACCATTAGGCTATAAATCTACGGGTAATTAGTACTACTCGGCTATGCTGTTACCAGCTTTACACCTATAGCCTATCAACGTGGTCATCTCCCACGACCCTTAAAAGATGTCTCATCTTGAGGCGAGTTTCGCACTTATATGCTTTCAGTGCTTATCTCTTCCAAACATAGCTACTCTGCGGTGCGCCTGGCGGCACAACAGATACACCAGAGGTTTGTTCAAATCGGTCCTCTCGTACTAGATTCAAGTCCTCGCAAACATCTAACGCCCGCAATAGATAGAGACCGAACTGTCTCACGACGTTCTGAACCCAGCTCGCGTGCCACTTTAATGGGCGAACAGCCCAACCCTTGGGACCTTCTCCAGCCCCAGGATGTGACGAGCCGACATCGAGGTGCCGAACCTCCCCGTCGATGTGAGCTCTTGGGGGAGACTAGCCTGTTATCCCCGGAGTACCTTTTATCCTATGAGCGATGGCCCTTCCATACGGAACCACCGGATCACTATGTCCTGCTTTCGCACCTGATCGACTTGTAGGTCTCACAGTCAAGCACCCTTATGCCATTACACTCTACGCACGGTTACCAAGCGTGCTGAGGGTACCTTTGAAAGCCTCCGTTACTCTTTTGGAGGCGACCACCCCAGTCAAACTACCCACCACGCAATGTCTCCCGCTCAGCGGGATTAGGCTCCAAGTAAGTAAAGGGTGGTATTTCAACGATGACTCCACAAACACTAGCGTGCCTGCTTCAAAGTCTCCCACCTATCCTACACATTACTTACTCAAAGTCAATACGAAGTTATAGTAAAGGTTCACAGGGTCTTTTCGTCCCATTGCGGGTAATCGGCATCTTCACCGATACTACAATTTCACCGAGCTCGTGGCTGAGACAGTGCCCAGATCGTTACACCATTCGTGCAGGTCGGAACTTACCCGACAAGGAATTTCGCTACCTTAGGACCGTTATAGTTACGGCCGCCGTTTACTGGGGCTTCAGTCAATGCCTTCGCTTGCGCTAAGCACCTTCCTTAACCTTCCAGCACCGGGCAGGTGTCAGACCCTATACAGCATCTTTCGATTTAGCAGAGTCCTGTGTTTTTGATAAACAGTCGCCTGGGCCTTTTTACTGCGGCCAGCTTGCGCTGGCGTCTCTTCTCCCGAAGTTACGAGACTATTTTGCCTAGTTCCTTAGCCACGACTCACTCGAGCACCTTAGGATTCTCTCCTCGACTACCTGTGTCGGTTTTGGTACGGGTTGCTTCTCTTCGGCTTTTCTTGGATCTCGTTACACTGCAACAGCTTCGCCCGAAGGCTAGGCCTTGACTATTCCGTCAGTCTCCAGCAGCTACACAAAACCGTCCCCTTTATTCGAGAGCAAGTTAGGGAATATTAACCCTATGTCCATCCACTTCCCCTTTCGGGTGCGCGTTAGGTCCCGACTAACCCTCAGCTGATTAGCATGGCTGAGGAAACCTTAGTCTTTCGGTGAGGGGGTTTCTCGCCCCCTTTATCGTTACTTATGCCTACATTTTCTTTTCTGTCCGCTCCACAATACCTCACGATACTGCTTCGGCGCAAACAGAATGCTCCCCTACCAGATATAATATAAATTATAAATCCATAGCTTCGGTACTATACTTATGCCCGATTATTATCCATGCCGGACCGCTCGACTAGTGAGCTGTTACGCACTCTTTAAATGAATGGCTGCTTCCAAGCCAACATCCTAGCTGTCAATGCAGTCCAACCGCGTTGTTTCAACTTAGTATAGATTTGGGGACCTTAGCTGTTGGTCCGGGTTCTTTCCCTCTCGGACATGGACCTTAGCACCCATGCCCTCACTGCCGACGAACATTTATTAGCATTCGGAGTTTGTCAGGAATTGGTAGGATTTGACTCCCCCGCATCCAATCAGTAGCTCTACCTCTAATAAACTTAACATCGACGCTGCACCTAAATGCATTTCGGGGAGTACGAGCTATCTCCCAGTTTGATTGGCCTTTCACCCCTACCCACAGGTCATCCGAAGACTTTTCAACGTCAACCGGTTCGGTCCTCCACTTTGTGTTACCAAAGCTTCAACCTGCCCATGGGTAGATCACAAGGTTTCGCGTCTAATCCTACTAACTATCCGCCCTATTCAGACTCGCTTTCGCTCCGGCTCCGTAACTTAATTACTTAACCTCGCTAGTAAAATTAACTCGTAGGCTCATTATGCAAAAGGCACGCCGTCACTAATATAAATATCAGCTCCGACCGCTTGTAGGCGTACGGTTTCAGGTTCTATTTCACCCTTCTATTCGAAGTGCTTTTCACCTTTCCTTCACAGTACTTGTTCACTATCGGTCTTTCAGGAGTATTTAGCCTTGGAGGATGGTCCCCCCATATTCAGACAGGATTTCACGTGTCCCGCCCTACTCTTTCTTCACTTATGTATACCTTTCGAGTACAGGATTATCACCTTCTACGATTGTTCTTTCCAGAACATTCCTCTAAATATATAAAAGCTTTTGGGCTAATCCGCTTTCGCTCGCCACTACTTACGGAATCTCTTCGATTTCTTTTCCTCCGGGTACTTAGATGTTTCAGTTCTCCGGGTTTGCTCTGCTTACGCAGTAATACATCTTCAATGTATTGGGTTGCCCCATTCGGACATCTCGGGATCAATTCGTGTGTGCCAATCCCCCGAGCTTTTCGCAGCTTACCACGTCCTTCTTCGCCTCTGAAAGCCTAGGCATCCGCCATACGCCCTTAACGATTTCTTTCCTAATTTTATTGGTTACTCGAGCACTCTTGTGCTCGGTTTTCTCTTTGTGATGTCTTTATCGTTAATGTCAATGATCTTTAATTCTTTAGTTGCCAGTGATTCGTTGTCGGTTGATAGTGGCTCTCACTATACTTAGTACCAAGTTCTAATCAATACATACTAACTGTGGAGAATAAGGGAGTCGAACCCTTGACCTCCTGCGTGCAAGGCAGGCGCTCTAGCCAGCTGAGCTAATTCCCCCTCTTCTAGAAATTTTAAATTTTGAATTTTGAATTTTGAATTAATAAAAATACTCTGACTTTTATTCATAATTCAAAATTTATAATCCAAAATCTATAATCTCCTCTTAATTAGTAGTCTCGGGCAGGCTCGAACTGCCGACCTCTACATTATCAGTGTAGCGCTCTAACCAGCTGAGCTACGAGACTTCATTTTTTCAATGTTGAATTTTAAATTTTAAATTAATATAATTCAAAATTTATAATTCAAAATTCAAAATCTCTTCATCCCTTCTACTAATTTCTAGGGGTTATGTTGTGATTCAACCAAAAAAGTAAAAAAACTAAAGCAACTTTTTGTAAGTCTACTAAGAATAGTATTTTTTTTGACGTGTTGTCTCTAAAATGAGATGTTCCAGCCGCACCTTCCGGTACGGCTACCTTGTTACGACTTAGCCCTAGTTACTTGTTTTACCCTAGGCAGCTCCTTTTACGGTCACCGACTTCAGGTACCCCAAACTTCCATGGCTTGACGGGCGGTGTGTACAAGGCCCGGGAACGTATTCACCGCGCCATGGCTGATGCGCGATTACTAGCGATTCCAGCTTCATAGAGTCGAGTTGCAGACTCCAATCCGAACTGAGACCGGCTTTCGAGATTCGCATCACTTCGCAGTGTAGCTGCCCTCTGTACCGGCCATTGTATTACGTGTGTGGCCCAAGACGTAAGGGCCGTGATGATTTGACGTCATCCCCACCTTCCTCTCTACTTGCGTAGGCAGTCCCAATAGAGTCCCCAACTGAATGATGGCAACTATTGGCAGGGGTTGCGCTCGTTGCAGGACTTAACCTAACACCTCACGGCACGAGCTGACGACAACCATGCAGCACCTTGAAAATTGTCCGAAGAAGGCTCTATTTCTAAAGCTGTCAATTCCCATTTAAGTCTTGGTAAGGTTCCTCGCGTATCATCGAATTAAACCACATAATCCACCGCTTGTGCGGGCCCCCGTCAATTCCTTTGAGTTTCATTCTTGCGAACGTACTCCCCAGGTGGCTAACTTATCACTTTCGCTTGGTCTCTGAGTCTTAAAAACCCAAAAACGAGTTAGCATCGTTTACAGCGTGGACTACCAGGGTATCTAATCCTGTTCGCTCCCCACGCTTTCGTCCATCAGCGTCAGTTGTATCTTAGTGACCTGCCTTCGCAATTGGTGTTCTAAGTAATATCTATGCATTTCACCGCTACACTACTTATTCCAGCCACTTCAAATACACTCAAGACTTACAGTATCAATGGCAGTTCGACAGTTAAGCTGCCGGCTTTCACCACTGACTTATAAGCCCGCCTACGGACCCTTTAAACCCAATAAATCCGGATAACGCTTGCACCCTCCGTATTACCGCGGCTGCTGGCACGGAGTTAGCCGGTGCTTATTCGTACAGTACCTTCAGCTACCCTCACGAGGGTAGGTTTATCCCTGTACAAAAGAAGTTTACAATCCATAGAACCGTCGTCCTTCACGCGGGATGGCTGGATCAGGCTCTCACCCATTGTCCAATATTCCTCACTGCTGCCTCCCGTAGGAGTCTGGTCCGTGTCTCAGTACCAGTGTGGGGGATCACCCTCTCAGGCCCCCTAAAGATCATCGACTTGGTGAGCCGTTACCTCACCAACTATCTAATCTTGCGCGTGCCCATCTCTATCCACCGGAGTTTTCAATATCAATTGATGCCAATCAATATATTATAGGGTATTAATCTTCCTTTCGAAAGGCTATCCCCTAGATAAAGGCAGGTTGCACACGTGTTACGCACCCGTACGCCGCTCTCAAGA
>NZ_REFA01000043.1 GCF_003852705.1 Amniculibacterium aquaticum | reverse complement strand
TTAACCTACTTCTCTTTTAAGTCTTTTTTCGGCAAATTCAGACTTTAAGTTTTATATTTTTTAGAATTTTGTTTATTTACGAATTTTGGTTTTATTACTGTTTTTTGTGACTAGCACACAACGGTTCGGGGCTTTGCGAAGTGGCGGAAAATCGAAGCACGAAGTTTCGATTTAGACGACACGTAGCAAAAGCCAATTTCTATTTGCTAAATTATGAAAAAAGCCAATAAAATTGGCTTTTGCGGATTAAAATGTACAAACTTTCAACTTAGACGTTACCCCGCCATTTTGCAAAACCCTTGTTATAGGCAGGCATAATTATCGGTTTATTATTTCGATTGCTTTATCTAATATTTCGTCTTTGCCGTTTTTAATTCCCTCAATAGTTGGTTTTACAATAATGTCAGGTACAATTCCGATTCGTTGTGTTTCTTTTCCGTCTGGAAAATAAATTCCAATTCCTGAAATCATCGTTCTTAATCCTCCGGGTAATAGTATTTCAGATACATTTCCGTCAGCTCCTGCAGTTGTACTTCCGATGATTGTTGAATTTTTCACTGCTCGAAATGCCGTTGCGGTATATTCAGCCTGACTTTGTGACTTTTCATTTACAAGTACAACTAACTTCCCTTTGAAATAGTCTTTATCATTAGGTATTTTAAGAGATTGAGTAAATGTAAATTCTCCAGGATTGTCAGGATTTCCTATACTAAATTTGACAAAGGGTGTTGGTTCAGATACAAAATACGAACCTAAAGCAAAGGGAACAAATGTAGAAGGATAATTTCTTATGTCAATAATAATACCTTTAGTGTTCTTAAAAGATTTTTTGATTTCGGGAATGTCTTCTTCTTTGATGTTTGCCAAAGTGATGTAACCAATATTTCCGTCTAAAATCTTAAAACACTTTTCTTCTTTGTTTACTTTGTACCAATGATACATATTTAATTGTTTCCTGTCGTATAAGGTTACATCTTGTTGTTTTGTCTTGTTTTCAGAAATGTAATTTAGGCTAATTGTGTTTTTTGTAGAACGCAACAAGTCAGCTGAAATATCTCTTAACATAGAAGCCTCATTTGAAGACGGATAATAGCTTTTCAAGCTATCTACAATTGTCTGAATAGGTTTATTGTCGATATGAGTGATAATATCTCCAACTTTTAGAATTGCGTTTTCAGAAAACTCAAGGTTGTAATAATCAACTACGACATATTTGTTCTCAACAAATTCTGCTTTGAAAGGTGCGAAATTATTTCCTCGCAATTCAGCAATTTTATCTCCACCTCCCCACAAATTTGCGTGAGTATCGTTTATTTCTCCAATAATTTGAACAGCAACAAGCTCGTATTCCAATTCATTTTTCGCATTGATGAATTTAGGAATGTATTCTTTTAATACGCTGTTCCATTTTTTATCAGACAAATGTTTGTTTGGAAAAAAATATTCAATCATATTCCAATATTTGTAAACAGATAGCAATCTAAAACCATCATCAGGAAAAGACATATTGGAATAAGGATTTTCATTAGTGAAATCAGGATTTCCTACATTTGGATGCAGTTTTATGTAATAATTTTCTCCTTGATTTCTGTTTTTGTAAATTTCTTGCAATGAAACTTTTAAAGGCGTTGATAAATTTGAATTTTCAATCCACGATAAATCAGGTTTTAAAACTGCATCGTTTGGTGTTTGTTTACATTCTTTGCAAATAGGCAAATTTCCATATTTTCCAATCCAATTTGTAAGTATTTTATTTCTTTCTTGGTTGTTTTTTACTTTTAAATAATCAGGTAAAATTCTAAATAGCTCGTAATCCCAATTATAATTCCCTTTTGCTATTTCAGGATGATGATATTTCAAGAAACCCCAAATTTTTCCTAATAATTCTAAATTATTTATTGTTTCATCAGTTAAATTGAGAAAAGTAATATTTGAGCTTTTATCAAATTCTTTGTCTTTTTCGGCTGGTAGTATTTCTCTTGTATAGATTTCAAGATTTTTGTTGTCTAAATCTTTTCCGTCTATTGAAATTTGCAAATTATCTAACCACATTTTCCCCTTACCAACCAATAAACCACCTATAACTATTTTGTCTGTTTTTTCGGGGTTTAATGGTAAAATCACTTCGTATTCTTTCCAATCAGTTGTACCTGTAATTCCTCTATCATTCATATTATCAAACCCGATTTGTGGGTCGATACGCATCCACAATCCTGCATATCCATCAGTTACATTTTCGGTTTTGATAAATCCTGATAAACGGATAAATTTTCCTTTGTAGTTATTAGGCAAATTTATAGCCAATGCTTTAAAGTCAGGTTTACTATTATTATTGTCTATTACAGCCGAAAATTTTCCGTTTTTCGCATTAGTAGAATCTATGTAGATTTTATAATCATTACTTCCGAAGTTTTCCCATTTTTCAGGATAACCGTTCTCATTCTGCTCAAAATCAAGATTTAATTTTTGAATTTCAGATGTTTGTGTAAACCCCAATATTGAAAATAAAAGAGTGATTAAACTTAAGGTTAGTTTTTTCATAATTTCTGATTTTTGACGGCTCGTGAAAAATGCTTGCCTATAACGTTTTGGGTATTGCCGAAGGCGGGGAAATCGAAGCGGTAAGTTTCGATTTTGCACCGAGGCGAGCCAAAACGAATTTTTATGAGTTAAATTTAAAAATAAAAAACGAATAAAATTCGTTTTTGGCGGAGATAGAAGCACAAACTTTGAATTTAGCACTTTAGCCCCGCTTTTGGCAATACCTTGTTAGCGGTAGTTTTTTCTTATTTCATGTAGGGTTTCTTTCAGTTTGGGTTCAATATTGAGTTCGTCAAATAGTTTTTCCGATAAATTTAATGAGTTTTCAAAAGCTAAAATTATATTTTTAGGATTTAAATCCGATGTTACTGCTTTATAGGCAGAATACCAAGTCATATCAATATCCTTTTCAAGACTTTTAGTCGGGCTTTCCCAATGTTGGGTTTTGTTTATTCTTGCTCTGATAAGCCAAAGCAAATATTTTTGAACGTTTGATAAACTATGATGAGCGTGAGCAAATTCCTCTCGCTTAATTAAGTTGCTTGTTGTCAGTACAACATTGAGTAATGATTGACTTAACCACAAGATGTTTTCATTGGTTATTCTTTCGGGCGATTTCGTTTTGATTTGATTAAGCGTTTTCGTTAAATGTCCGTCTTTGTCGATTAGGTTCATTTGGTCAAAATCGCTAAATGTAACTATTCCGTCCCAAGATTTGATAATTTCAATTTCCTCTGTTTTTAAAAAATGAAATTCTCCTCTGACCAAATTCTCAAAAATAGCAACTTCGGTTCCATATTCATTTATAAAATATAAAGCCACAGGATGAATTTGATTTACCCATTTTTCTGCTGAGAAATTTTCTTTATTTTTTACAAAGATGTAAAATTCGATGTCAGAATATTTGTCTCCTTCGTTTTTGGTAAATGAACCATACATAAAAACAGCGGAAATATTTTCGTCTTGTTGAGCTATAGATTTTGTTTTGTTAATCATTTGTAACTGTGTCATTTTTTCTAATTTTTAAAAGTTAATAATAGAAAATTCCATTACTTTTTGAAAGCAATGAAAAGGTTTAAGTTTATATATTTTGGACAATTACTTATAGCTTCATCGGATTATATTTTTTTATGTTCAACATTCTGTTTGGTAAAATTACCGCTAACGTTTGGCAAATTGGCGATGGAGCCGACTTTTAGCACAAATGTTGAATAGAATTACTAATCTTCAACATTGCACAAAAGTTCAATAGAAGTACTTCACCGGCTCTATTGCCAATTTGTTTGTTATGTGCCGTTTTATTCCATTTTATACATTTAACAATTGCTGAAACGTAAAGTCGGGTTTAAACATTTCAATTTCGTTTTGAGTTGATTCTTCTTGTGCTTCTTTGCCATAGATAAACATTTGCTGTTCATAATTTTTAACAGCCTCTTCAATGCTATTAAATTTTCCATCGGCTAGATTATCAGACAATATCAAGGCATCCACCAACCCACTATTTACTCCCTGCCCTGCAAAAGGCGGCATCAAATGTGCGGCATCCCCAATCATTGTTATGGGTAATGGGCGCTTGCTTTTCCAAGGCTTTTCTAAAGGAAATATCCGTGTAGCCAATCCTACAAATGACAACGTCGTATGAATCAATTCTTTGTAGCGTTCGTCCCAATCGGAAAATTCTTTCAGAAGAAAATCAACGACACTATTTCTGTTTTGAAAATCTACCTGCGTTTGGTTTTTCCATTCATCAGGTGTTTTAAAACTTATTCCAAAATGCAATGCACCATTATTATTGGGGTTAGCAAATAATAAATTACCTTGGTGAGATGCCATTAGCCGGTTTCCATTGCATAGCTGAAAAAATCCAGGACAGTTTATCTCTGGTTGATGAATATCGGCTTGTATATTGAAAGTACCTGTTTCTTCAACTTCCGTGTCGGTAACAAATTTTCTTACCTTGGACATCCCGCCATTGGCAAGAATAACCAAATCTGCTGTTTCACTCGGTTTATTCTCAAAAGTTAGTGTCCACTTCTTCTTACCAGGTTCAAGCATAACAAGTTTTCTATCCCAAATAACCGTGTCGTTTTCTAAACTATTCAACAAGATAGCCCTTAAGTCATTTCTGTTTATTTCAGGATTGTCAAATCGATTTTCGGGCTTTACATTTTTTGTGGATAAAATATTGCCTTTTTCATCAGCAATATTTACACCCATTGGTAAGGCTAAGTCATAATAAGTTTGTAACAATCCCGCTTTTTTCATTGCTTCCTGACCTGAACCTTTGTGTAGGTCAAGGGTTCCACCAAAAATTCTTGCCTCTCGGTCGTTGTCTCTTTCGTAAACTGAAACGTCTATGCCGTTTTGCTGTAATAATTTTGCCATAGTCAGTCCAACGGGTCCACCACCAATTATTGCAACGTTCTTATCACTAAGTAAATTCATTTGTTTGTCTGTATCTATTCGCATTGTCATTCAAAAATGGCACATAACGGTTTGCGGCTTTGTGAAGTGCGGGCTTTGATTATCAAGTACTTATGCAATCTCTACACTTAGCAAAAAGCCATTTTCCTTTTGCTAAAATACGAAAATTAGGAAAAGAAAATGGCTTTTTGCG
>NZ_REFA01000042.1 GCF_003852705.1 Amniculibacterium aquaticum | reverse complement strand
ATGGAGTGATCAGTGATCGAGTGAAGGGTGATTGAGTGATGGGTGATCGAGTGATATGTTTAACATAAATAAAAGAGTGATGAAACAAGAAGAATTTAATGAGTTATTTCGAGAAAGAACTAAAAAATTGGCTTTGAATATTATTTCAATAGTCTCCGAAATCAATTACAGTGATGCTCTTGGCATTATTCGAAAACAATTAATCCGGTCTGTTACCTCCGTGGCTGCCAATTATAGAGCAGTTTGCAGGGCAAGATCAGAAAAAGAAAAATTTGCAAAACTCTGCATTATTGTAGAAGAAGCAGACGAAACTTTATTTTGGATAGAAATGCTTATTGATGGAGGCTTTACAGCAGAAGAAAAATTATTTGAATTGAGAAATGAATCAGAAGAAATCCTAAAAGTCATGTCTTCCTACAGAAGCAAACTAAAACCCACCAATCACTAAATCACAGATTACTAGATCACAAAATCACAGATCACCAAAATCACAATATCATCCGTCACCAAATCAAAGATCACAAGATCGCTAAATCACCAAATTGCTAAATCACTAAATCACCAGATAAATATGTACATCATCCTCGTTTACGATATCGGCGAAAAAAGAGTAGGCAAAATGCTCAAATTGTGTAGGAAATACCTAAATTGGATTCAGAATTCGGTTTTTGAAGGAGAGATTACAGAAGTTAAACTCAAAGAATTGCAATTTAAAGCCAAAGAAATTATGCAACTTGAAGAAGACAGTTTAATCATCTTCAAGAGTAGGAATGAAAAATGGTTAGAAAAAGAAGTGGTTGGAAAAGAAAAAAATGAGCTGGATACTTTTTTATGACTTGTCGAAGTCTTAATAAAAAATCAGAAAAACGCTCTTTGACATATCGTTTTAAAATAGAACACTGATTATCAATATTTTACAAAGTTGTCGAAACCCCAGTAAAATTATAGAATTGGACATCGACAACTTTTTTAGAAAAAAAACAGTAGTTTTGTTCACAGAAAAGCCTTTAAAAAGGGCTTTTTTAGTCGTCGATTCAACGGCTTTTAATCGTACCATCTTGGAATTGAAATCCAGATTTAAGTTAGTTGTTTGTTTTTGCTGATACACTTTTAATCGTACCATCTTGGAATTGAAATTTTCAAAGGCTTCTTTTTCGCTTCCTATTCCGTGGACTTTTAATCGTACCATCTTGGAATTGAAATTTGAAAGGTCTTGTCAATAGAAGAAAAAAAGAAGCTCTTTTAATCGTACCATCTTGGAATTGAAATGGCGAGCTCACACCAATGTTTTGCCAGGAAGTCGTTCCTTTTAATCGTACCATCTTGGAATTGAAATGATAAATCACGAATAATATCCGCACGACCACTAGCCTCCTTTTAATCGTACCATCTTGGAATTGAAATAACGATGAGTATACGTACGATAATTCAGCGTTTCGCCTTTTAATCGTACCATCTTGGAATTGAAATATTCACCAACGTTAACATTCAAATTCATAACTTTTGGTAACTTTTAATCGTACCATCTTGGAATTGAAATCCTTTAAAAGAATATTAACCGTGCTGCAATGGTTTGCTTTTAATCGTACCATCTTGGAATTGAAATTTTAAGCAATCTACTAGTACTGTTAATTCTTCTCTACTTTTAATCGTACCATCTTGGAATTGAAATTGGAAAAGGTGGTGCTTTCCAATAATACTTCGGATACTTTTAATCGTACCATCTTGGAATTGAAATACAAAGAGCTGATGAGATTTTCGAGTTCGTGGCTAACTTTTAATCGTACCATCTTGGAATTGAAATATGACAAACAACGCAGAAAATTAAACGCCTCGTTGGTCTTTTAATCGTACCATCTTGGAATTGAAATGTAATGCACGAATGTAATGTATTTACGCATTTCTTCCTTTTAATCGTACCATCTTGGAATTGAAATATAGAACAGGCTTATTAGAATCCAACATCAGCCGTCTTTTAATCGTACCATCTTGGAATTGAAATACTTTATGAAGGAGTTAGGGCAAGCGACTTTTAACACCTTTTAATCGTACCATCTTGGAATTGAAATAGAGCTCAAAAAAGAGGAGTTAAAGATTAGGAGATACTTTTAATCGTACCATCTTGGAATTGAAATCCCGTTGAGGGAATAGTTTATCAACTCTTTTTTGACTTTTAATCGTACCATCTTGGAATTGAAATTGCGGAAAATGCATAGAATGTTTAAAACTTAGGGTCTTTTAATCGTACCATCTTGGAATTGAAATCAGGGTACATTGTGTTCTTTGCCGTAGTAATCTTTCTTTTAATCGTACCATCTTGGAATTGAAATAAGACGATGAAGACCTAAGACACCTAGATATGTCACTTTTAATCGTACCATCTTGGAATTGAAATGGAGGTGATGAACATTTGGAGAATAGAGGTGGTGAACTTTTAATCGTACCATCTTGGAATTGAAATACGGCGTCTTCGTCGTGAATAAAAAACCACCCGAACCTTTTAATCGTACCATCTTGGAATTGAAATATAGTAACGGGATTAAAGCACATAGTTATAATTTTATCTTTTAATCGTACCATCTTGGAATTGAAATCTTATCAATACGGCGGGTCAGTATCTTGATGTTAATTCTTTTAATCGTACCATCTTGGAATTGAAATCTTGGTTCTCTTGGTGGTCACGGTTTGTCGGTTGGCTTTTAATCGTACCATCTTGGAATTGAAATAAACAAAATGAGCAATGATATTTTTGGTCAAGTTCACTTTTAATCGTACCATCTTGGAATTGAAATCCTCTAACAATTCTGTATCTATCTAATCGTTTTGCTTTTAATCGTACCATCTTGGAATTGAAATAATACTGTTCACGGAGATATTGCAGACACAATGAATCTTTTAATCGTACCATCTTGGAATTGAAATTGTTATGTTCACACGTCGCCGTCTTTGGGCGATATTGACTTTTAATCGTACCATCTTGGAATTGAAATCAAAAAATTACAAGTTCAAAAAAAAACTTAACAGCTCTTTTAATCGTACCATCTTGGAATTGAAATTTAATGTTATTAATGAGCAAGGGAAAAAGGTGGGTCTTTTAATCGTACCATCTTGGAATTGAAATAGAAATCTACAGAAAAGCCTACGCAAAAGCATTTGATCTTTTAATCGTACCATCTTGGAATTGAAATGATAAATCGCGAATAATATCCGCTCTACCTGAAGCTTCTTTTAATCGTACCATCTTGGAATTGAAATTTTATCAAAAATAATACGTGAAGGAACAAAGAAACTTTTAATCGTACCATCTTGGAATTGAAATAAGGTAACTGAACGGGATTTCCTTTCTGAGCAAAACTTTTAATCGTACCATCTTGGAATTGAAATAAGGTAACTGAACGGGATTTCCTTTCTGAGCAAAAGGCTTTTAATCGTACCATCTTGGAATTGAAATAGCAAAACCTCGTAATTTGGATTTCCTGACGGAACCTTTTAATCGTACCATCTTGGAATTGAAATTCAATACGGCGACCGATTTCGAGGTAATCTGATTTCTTTTAATCGTACCATCTTGGAATTGAAATCGCTGTACATTAAATCTTGAGATATTGGGGGTGTCTTTTAATCGTACCATCTTGGAATTGAAATAAGATGTTTTCCAAACTTGATAAATTTGATTATTTCTTTTAATCGTACCATCTTGGAATTGAAATAGAATGGTTGGAGTTAGCTGCTAGAGGTGGCTCAAGCTTTTAATCGTACCATCTTGGAATTGAAATTACTCACCAACACAGAAATATTTAATCTTTCTTTCTTCTTTTAATCGTACCATCTTGGAATTGAAATTGATTGGCTGACAACGACAAGGAGCGAAGTTTACGCTTTTAATCGTACCATCTTGGAATTGAAATCTTCTTTGAACCTTTGCATTTGGTTGTAGGGGTGACTTTTAATCGTACCATCTTGGAATTGAAATCACACGGGCAAATCATTTGAGAAAATCGGACACACGTCTTTTAATCGTACCATCTTGGAATTGAAATATTGTTTCTTTTAAACCTTTTTGAAGGTTGTTTCCCTTTTAATCGTACCATCTTGGAATTGAAATTTTTTAAAAATTTTGTATAGTTATTTTAATAAGATCTTTTAATCGTACCATCTTGGAATTGAAATTAGGTAAAATAACCTCTTGCAAGCCATCATCTCCTCTTTTAATCGTACCATCTTGGAATTGAAATGAAGAAATAATTAACGACTACAAACGAAAAGTATCACTTTTAATCGTACCATCTTGGAATTGAAATCACTCATGTATTTTTTTAAAACTTCTCATAATCTTACTTTTAATCGTACCATCTTGGAATTGAAATTTATTTGAGCAGGAGTATGGTTACCTTCGTCTAATGTGCTTTTAATCGTACCATCTTGGAATTGAAATAATTCTTCGGGTGCTGACTCTTTAATCAAGATGGGCTTTTAATCGTACCATCTTGGAATTGAAATACGATTTAAGAAAATCAGGCATCGACATTTCAATCACTTTTAATCGTACCATCTTGGAATTGAAATTTATATTCTACCAAGGAAACCAAATCGGTGGCATCTTCTTTTAATCGTACCATCTTGGAATTGAAATGCAAATACAGATAGGCATAACGAGAACGCTTACGAGCTTTTAATCGTACCATCTTGGAATTGAAATAGTATTGACCAGCAGTATTAACAAGAGGTAACTGCTTTTAATCGTACCATCTTGGAATTGAAATAAAGAAATAACCAAAACAAAGAAAAATAGAGTAGTCCTTTTAATCGTACCATCTTGGAATTGAAATATATGTCGGCATCCGAAAAGCTAAATTATTACACCAACTTTTAATCGTACCATCTTGGAATTGAAATGAAGAAATAATTAACGACTACAAACGAAAAGTATCACTTTTAATCGTACCATCTTGGAATTGAAATCACTCATGTATTTTTTTAAAACTTCTCATAATCTTACTTTTAATCGTACCATCTTGGAATTGAAATTTATTTGAGCAGGAGTATGGTTACCTTCGTCTAATGTGCTTTTAATCGTACCATCTTGGAATTGAAATAATTCTTCGGGTGCTGACTCTTTAATCAAGATGGGCTTTTAATCGTACCATCTTGGAATTGAAATACGATTTAAGAAAATCAGGCATCGACATTTCAATCACTTTTAATCGTACCATCTTGGAATTGAAATTTATATTCTACCAAGGAAACCAAATCGGTGGCATCTTCTTTTAATCGTACCATCTTGGAATTGATTTTGAATTTTTTATAAGCTAAAACAAGAATTATACTGTAAAATACATTAAATAGAATTCAAAAAGACAGATAGGTTTCAATCGAAAATATAGGATCTTATTTACTATAAAATTTTAAAATAGCACTTATCCTAAGATTTTTTTTGATTCTTTTTATCCTTCTTAGATTCAACTAATAAATGCAACAGCATTTAAAATAACCAAGGGAAGTGTTTTGCCCCAGGGGCAAAACACTTCCCTTGGTTGGCGAAAAAAAATCACCTTATTTTGTGGTCACTACACTACAA
>NZ_REFA01000041.1 GCF_003852705.1 Amniculibacterium aquaticum | reverse complement strand
TCTTTTGCATAGAGAAATTTGTAGTTATTTTTCCTCTAATATACTGAATACCAGTCTTTTAAACAAATAATTAACGCCTTTTTTTAAAGGTGTTTATCGATTTTTTTACTTTAAACAAGTTCATCATTTTCATAATTTATTAGCAAATAATCATTAAATTTGAGGTACACTAAAAATTCCACAAAATGAGCACCGAAAACAACAATCTAGAAAATTCAGCACACGATAAAAATTGGGTTGAACATGCCAAAAACTACATTGAAACCCAAAGGGAAAACAACGAAGAGCCCACCAAAGAAGGTTGGTTTGAGATTCTAAAAGAAGATTTGGTCGGCGGCTGGGACGAGATGGTAGAAACCTTTGCCGACACTTGGGAAGTAGCCAATAAAATGGTCGATTCTTTCTTCGGAATGGATAAAGATCAAAAATAAAATCAAAAAAAAGTGGAGAATTACAGCGTGTAATTCTCTTTTTGTTTTGTACACCCAATAATTTCATTATTTTTGTTTTCAAAATATAAAAAGAATATGTCTTACGGATTACTAAAAGGAAAAAAAGGGATCATTTTTGGAGCTCTTAACTCCAGTTCCATCGCATGGAAAGTTGCAGAACGATGCCATGAAGAGGGAGCAGAATTCATCCTCTCCAACGCTCCTATCGCAATGAGAATGGGCGAAATAAACGAATTGGCCGAAAAAACCGGTTCCGAAATCATTGGTGCAGATGCCACATCCATGGAAGATTTGGGAAAACTTTTTGATGCAGCCGTTGCCAAATTTGGGAAAATCGATTTCATCCTGCATTCAATTGGGATGTCGGTTAACATCAGAAAAGGAAAACACTATACCGAATCCAACTACGAGTGGCTAGAAAAAGGCTGGGATGTATCGGCTGTTTCCTTCCACAAAGTAATGCGTACCGCTTGGGAAAAAAACTGCATGAACGAATGGGGTTCTATCGTAGCCTTAACTTACATCGCAGCTCAAAGAACCTTCCCAGAATATGGAGATATGGCCGACAACAAAGCCTATCTTGAAAGTATCGCTCGATCTTTCGGTTTCTATTGGGGCGAGAGAAAAGTACGAGTGAACACCGTGTCACAATCTCCTACACAAACCACTGCAGGTAGCGGTGTAAAAGGACTTTCCGGTCTATTGGGTTATGCCGAAGATATGTCACCACTAGGGAATGCAACAGCAGATGAATGTGCGGATTATTGCGTAACTTTATTCTCTGACCTTACCAAAAAAGTCACCATGCAAAATCTAAATCACGATGGTGGTTTCAGCAGCACCGGTGTTTCCATCAACATTGCTTCCAAATTTATGGAAGATTAATGCGATAAAAAATTACAGCAAGTCTATAATCCGTCCAGAATTGGGCGGATTTTTTTATATTCAAATCAAAGTTTACAGAATTACGAAAAATTCAATACATAAGCACAATGGCAAGTACTCTGCAATTATAAAATCCTGGAATAAAGTTTAAATCAAAAAACATTTCTTCATTCCATCAAAATATATTAAATTCGGGCAAATTAAAATCACATGTCATATTATCCACTCAATACCATTCCGGATTATTATGGAATGGACGCTTTATTAACCGAAGAACACAAACTGATCCGCCAATCTGTAAGAGAATGGGTTGAAAGTTTTGTAATGCCGCAGATTGATGAGGCCGCTCAAAACCACACCGACTTGCCCAATTTGATGAAAGAATTGGGAAAAATAGGAGCTCTCGGTCCGTACATCCCCACCGAATACGGAGGTGCAGGACTGGATCAAATTTCCTACGGACTTATCATGCAAGAGCTGGAAAGAGGCGATTCTGCCGTTCGTTCTGCTGCGTCGGTGCAAAGTTCTTTGGTAATGTTCCCCATCAATGAATTTGGAAGTGAAGAACAAAAGAAAAAATACCTACCACAACTGGCTGCCGGAGAAATGATTGGCAGTTTCGGACTTACCGAACCCAACCACGGATCCGATCCCGGATCTATGGAAACCCATTTCAAAGACTGTGGCGACCACTACCTGTTGAACGGTGCAAAAATGTGGATTACCAACGCACCGCTTTGTGATATCGCTGTTGTCTGGGCAAAAAATGAAGAAGGAAAAGTACAAGGACTGATTGTGGAACGAGGCATGGAGGGCTTTACCACACCAGAAACCCATAATAAATGGAGCCTTAGAGCTTCAAAAACCGGCGAATTGGTTTTTGACAATGTAAAAGTTCCAAAAGAAAATCTCTTGCCAAAAGTAACCGGACTGAAAGGACCTTTATCGTGTCTAAACTCTGCTCGATACGGGATTTCTTGGGGCGTAATTGGTGCCGCTATCGATTGCTATTGCACAGCGGTACAATACAGCAAAGAAAGAAAGCAATTTGGAAAACCGATTGGATCTTTCCAACTTCAACAAAAAAAATTGGCCGAATTTTTAACAGAAATTACCAAAGCACAGTTGCTGTGCTGGCAATTGGGCAATCTTAAAAACGCTCATACCGCAAGTCCTGCACAAATCTCCATGGCCAAGAGAAACAATGTAAACATGGCGATAGAAATCGCAAGAGAAAGCCGACAAATTCTTGGCGGAATGGGCATCATGGGCGAATTCCCGATGATGAGACACGCCGCTAATCTGGAATCGGTAATCACCTATGAAGGAACACACGATGTCCATTTACTGATCACCGGTCTGGACATTACCGGTCTTAACGCATTTGGATAGACGAATCGGTATCGATTTTGGAAAATAAAAACAACAATTCAAAAGAAAACATGGAAAATAAAAATCTAAAAAAAGAACAATGGAAATTCGCATTGACCAAAGGCTTAAGATTTGGATTTTTATTTGCAATCCTCATGGCAATCATGGATTATTTCATCTTTAATACAGAAGACGAAGTAAAAAAAATAGTAGTAAGAAACTTAATACTATTTTTGGTGATGTCCATCCTTTACACTGCTTTGGGATATTTTGAATTCAAAAAGAAAAACAATCTTGATAAATTCCAAAGTCATAAATAATTTAAAAAAAATCCGCTTCAAGACAAAATGAAGCGGATTTTTTTTATGACGATGAAGATAAAATTTTAACTTGACACAAAGTCCAAGTCTGGATTTAGGATTTCCAGTATTATATTTTTTATGGACACCAAGGCATCATCCAGATTGCCTTTTTCAAAAACCAATTCAGCAGGACCACGATCTACTTGTGCAAAACTCCAAATGCCGGTTGAGATACTTTGCCCTTTAAATTCCGGCAATCGCTCTACCACAAACTGATAAATGCAAAGTTGCAAAGCTTGTTTTTTATCTTTATTTCTCAAATAATGTTCGTAATTTTTTTCATCAATTTTTAATTTCAAATTTTCAATTTTTGCAGTCTTATAATCCAAAATTCTCAATTGCCCATTCAACCGATCGATACGATCGATGTATCCGTGAAAATAAACTTTTTGAAGATCGTCCAACGGAAATTCAACACCCTCAAAATAATATTCCAGATCTACAATTTCCAAAGAATTACCATCCCCAACAAGATCGATGTCGTACTGTACAATTTGGTTCACCACTTTGGTAGCCATTATTTTATGAATGTAATTCATCCCGTTTTTATAAAATTCAGGCTGATGTTTCAGTTTTTCAATGGCAAAAGAAAGGGCAGCATCTACATTTTCTTTGGTTTTTAATAAAAATTCTGTGGTCAAAGTTTTTCCTTTTGCCTCTTTATACAAAAATTCCAAGGCAAAATGCACCAGGTTACCGTAACTTCTTTTGGACAGCTCCTCCTCCATTTCTACAGACTCTTTGGTATTCATCATTTTATTCAGATAAAAATCAATAGGATTGTACAAATACGAATTGAGATGAGAAACCGCTACCTTGGACTTCCACTCTTCTAATTGTTGCATTACGAAGGCCGTTTTTTGTACGGTCATCGGTTGCTGATCGATAGGTTCTGAAGAATTTTCGATGATGATGTGATCCATTGTATGTCCGGATTCCACCTCCAGTTGGGTAATAAAACGGCTTTTCTCTCCGGTATTCACCCCGGAAGACATGGCGTTGAAGAGCAGGCTCACCTTTTTGGCATCTTGTATCAAGCGGTAAAAATGATAGGCATAAATACTGTCGTTTTCCAAAAAAGTCTGCAGCCCAAACTCGGTTCGTACATCGTGTGGAAGATAGGTGTTTTGGGTATTTCCCAACGGAAGTTTGCCCTCGTTAACCGACAACATGATGATGTTTTCAAAATTAAGCAAACGGGTTTCTAACAGTCCCATAACCTGCAATCCCTGCAAGGGTTCTCCAATAAAATCGATGGATTCTTGGTTGACCAATTGATGGATCAAAACCTCCAAAGACTCCACATTTAATGGATGCGGATAGTTTTGAATTTGATTTCTGAGAACGGTAAACGCTTTCTCGAAATGGGCGATGTTTTCGTATATCACATCGTCCAAGGGTAGAAATTTCAGTTCTCGGCAATAGGATATCAGCAGCTCGATAAAATCGGATACACCATCGGCTTTCAGCAACAAGGGATAGCAAGAAATGGTTGACAAATAACTTTCTAATATCTTGGGAGAAATAAAAATAATGTTTCTTTCTTCAATAAAATTCTTGAATTCTTGAATGTTAAGTTTTTCATCGTCTGTAAAAGGCAAGGCATCCAAAATGGAGATGATATCGCTGTAATAATACGAACCTGATTTTTTCAGAATTTGTTTTTGAAGGTAAAAAATCTGTTTTATCGCGTTAGAAAAAGCCAAATTTTTCAGGGGAAATCCCATGGTTATATTGATGTAATCGACCATGGAAAGGGTTTCTAAAGTGGCAGGCAACAGATTTTCGTCCAACAAGACCACAGCCGTTTTGGACCATTGATGGTTGGTGAAATTTTTAAAAATTTCCGGCAACACTTTGGCTTGAGAAACATTTCCGGACACTTCATAAACCCGGATGTCTTTTTCCTTTTCAAAATCATTTTCTATCCAATTAAAAGCCCTGGAATCGTTAAATTCTTTCCATCCCTTGTGTTGTCTTAGGAATTTACCCGCCTCTTGCCTATCATCATCAAAATAATACCTATCGGCCTGGAAATAACACAACGCCTTGTCCCATTGCAAAAGGGTTTTCACCAACTTTTCTTCAACGGGAGTTAGGGCATTAAGACCAGCAAAGACCCATATTTCCTTAGTTTTCTCGGCAAAATCAACCACTTTGGACTTGGCTTCAGCATGTATCATTCCGGATGTTGCCCAATTTTTTTCGCTCAATTTCTTCTTAAGTTCGGGTAGAAAACGGTTCATTTTTTTCCAAAAATCCAAAAATTTATTCCGTGGGGTTTCGGATTGTTCGGAAAGATTTTCGGCCCAAATCTTTATGCGCTCTTCATCCAACATAAAATCCAAAACGGCCTTATCATTTTGGGCAAATTTCTGCATATCGTCCCAATCTTTTAACAAAGTTGGAAACCATTTTAGGAAGCTTTCAAAATCTTCAGACGGATACAGATCATGGTACACCTGATAAGCAAAGAGCCACAAGGCAATGCCCGAAAGTTCTTGTTTCCCGGAAATTTTCCTCACCAAATCTTCAATGGTGAAAAACTGTGGCATAAAACCGGAATATTGATTTTCTTTTAAAATTTCTTTGATGAAAATCACCGGTCTTTTTCCGGGCAATATGATGTTAACTTGGGACAAGTCGCTGTGCTTTCCCAACAGATCTTTCATCATTTTATGTAGAAATTTCATACCGTTTTGTGTATTATTTAAAATTGAATATTAAAGTTTGAAAAATAAGAATTTCTTTAGAATTTGGATATAAAAAAAACCGAACTTGTTTAATGTTTCCTAATCAAAATACAACAGAATGCGAGCAGATGAAAATCCCTCCAATGTTTTTCTTTAGTTTCATATCGTATTAATAGCGCTTTAAAGCTATCTATCCAAGCGTTCATT
>NZ_REFA01000040.1 GCF_003852705.1 Amniculibacterium aquaticum | reverse complement strand
TTCTTTTGCATAGAGAAATTTGTAGTTATTTTTCCTCTAATATACTAAATACCAGTCTTTTAAACAAATAATTAACGCCTTTTTTTAAAGGTGTTTATCGATTTTTTTACTTTAAACAAGTTCAATGATAAAAACTCTAGAAAAACAAGCGTTGGTCGATAAAATCATCGAAGCCATTCAAGATACAAAAGGAGAAGACATCCTACTTTTTAACCTTTCAAAAATTGAAAATTCAGTTGCTGATGCATTCATCATCTGTAGTGCCAATTCCAACACACAAGTTTCTGCTATCGCAGGAAACATCGAGAAAAAAGTACGAAACGAACTGAAAGAAAGACCCTGGCATGTAGAAGGCACTGAAACTGCAACTTGGGTCTTGGTAGATTATGTATCTGTAGTTGTACATGTCTTCCAAAAGCACATTCGAGAATATTACGATATCGAAGAGCTTTGGGGCGACGCAGAAATCACAAGAATAGAAGAATAATTAATCTTTATTTTTTTTAAAACATAAAAATGAATAATAAAGGATTCAATTGGTTTTTTCCAATTGCCATTGTTGCAGTACTTTTCCTGTTCTTTGGAAAAGATTTCATGGGGCAATCCGAAGCGAAAACCATCAACGAAGAAGGCTTTTTTGATCTGATGAAGCAAGGCAAGGTAAAGCAAGTAATTACCTATACCGATGCCAAAGAAGCCGAAGTTTTCTTAACCAAAGAAGCTAAAACTCAAACCGTAAAAAAAGAAAACAATCCAAGCCTATTGCCTGGAATGGACATGGCTCCTAAGCCGGATTTTTCTTTCAGATATGGAGATTTACAATATTTCCAACAAAAATTTGATGCCTTTAAAAAAGAAAATCCCAATGTAAAGACCCAAATGGAACTGAGCGAAAAAGGCACAGAAATGCAAGGCATTTTGATCCAAGCTGCTATTTGGTTCGGGATCATGTTCCTTATATACTACATTTTCTTCAGAAGAATGGGCGGTCCAGGTGGAGCAGGTGGTCAAATTTTTAGCATTGGAAAATCCAGAGCAAAATTGTTTGACGATAAAGATAAAATCCAAGTAACCTTCAAGGATGTTGCAGGTTTGGAAGGCGCTAAAGAAGAAGTACAAGAAGTGGTAGATTTCTTGAAAAATTCTGAAAAATACACCCGTTTAGGCGGTAAGATCCCTAAAGGTGTATTGTTGGTTGGCCCTCCAGGAACCGGTAAAACTTTATTGGCAAAAGCCGTTGCTGGTGAGGCAAAAGTTCCTTTCTTCTCACTTTCTGGGTCGGATTTTGTAGAAATGTTTGTTGGTGTTGGTGCCTCTAGAGTTAGAGATTTATTTGCCCAAGCCAAAGCAAAATCCCCGGCAATTATCTTCATAGACGAGATTGATGCAATTGGTAGAGCCAGAGGCGGGAAAAACATCACCGGAGGAAACGACGAAAGAGAAAATACTCTGAATCAATTGTTGACAGAAATGGACGGTTTTGGTACCGACACCAATGTCATCATCATGGCTGCAACCAACAGAGCCGACATTTTGGACAAAGCATTGCTTAGAGCCGGTCGTTTCGACAGATCCATCTATGTAGATTTACCAGAACTGCACGAAAGAAAAGAAATTTTCGAAGTTCATTTGGCTAAAATCAAGTTGAATGCCGATGTGGACAAAGAATTTTTAGCAAAACAAACCCCTGGTTTCTCAGGTGCAGACATTGCCAATGTTTGTAATGAAGCCGCTTTGGTTGCAGCTAGAAACAGCAGAGAAAATGTAACCAAACAAGATTTCTTGGATGCCGTGGATAGAATTATTGGTGGTTTAGAAAAGAAAAACAAAGCCATCAAACCATCAGAAAAGAAAAGAGTCGCATATCACGAAGCAGGACATGCCACCATCTCTTGGTTGGTAGAACATGCTGCACCACTGTTAAAAGTAACCATCGTACCTAGAGGTCGATCCTTAGGTGCTGCTTGGTACCTGCCGGAAGAAAGACAACTGACCACTACCGAGCAGATGCTGGACGAGATATGTGCAACCCTAGGAGGAAGAGCTGCCGAGCAAACCATTTTTGGAAACATCTCCACAGGAGCCCTATCCGATTTGGAAAAAGTGACCAAACAAGCACAAGCCATGGTTACGATTTACGGATTGAGCGAAAACATCGGAAACATCTCTTACTACGACAGTTCAGGACAATCCGAATACAGCTTCAGCAAACCTTATTCTGAAGACACTGCTAAAAAAATTGATGCAGAAATAAAAGAAATTATTGAAAATCAATACCAAAGAGCACTGAACATCTTAACCGAACACGCTGATAAATTGCATGCACTTTCGGCTAAACTTTTAGAAAAGGAAGTTATTTTCCGTGAAGATCTGGAAGAAATTTTTGGCAAAAGAGCTTGGGATCCCGAACTTACAGAGAAACCGCTAACCAGCATTGCAGAAGCAGAGGTACAAGACGAAAACAAAGTTGAAGTCACTGAGAACAGCAACGAAGAAACCGAAAAAGATGTATTGCCCAACACTTAATAAAACTAAGTTAAAGCGAAACACATAAAAAAAGAAAAAAGTACAATTTCAAACAAGAAATTGTACTTTTTTCGTTCTGAAAAAGATGGTATTACAAATTATTTTCTATTTTTGTATATATCAAAAAAAACGCAACCTACATTGAGCTTCTTAAAAAAACTTGTAAACAAATTAATGAACCAACCTGACGAGGAAAAGGAGCAGAATTTGGTTAAATTAGGAGATCAGTTGAAAAATGCTGATTTGGATTATAAATTTGCTCAATTGTTCACGCATTCCGGTGGTTTTTTCAATTATTGCTCGGACGAAGCCGAGGCTTTACAAACTCTAAATCAAATCATTAAAATTGAAGGATTAGACTCCTTGTATTGTTGGGACGAAGACTTGGTAAACTTCTTAAATGTCATCAATGTACCCTACACAAAAGACCTTAGAAGCACCAATACTGCAGCCTTCATCACTTGCGAATATCTGATTGCGTACGATGGAAAAATTGTACTCTCCTACAACAACATCCAACATTACGACTCTACTCGACTCCCCGAAACCATCATCATCATGGCCAATGTATCACAAATTGTTAGCAATCTGACCGATGCCATGACGAAAATAAAAAGAAGTGGAAACATCAAAAACCTGACTTCCATTTCTGGCAACCAATCCAGCCTGGGATCCAGTACTCCTAAAAATACCAAATTATTTTTGCTCTTGCTGGAAGATTAATTATAGGTCGCATTTACTAAACCATTAAACTTAACATTTTGGATAAAAATCTTATACAACGGCTCATTTCCGGTTTTTTTTATGGGTTGATTATATTCTTGTGCACCACAACCATGGGTGAAAAAATCATCCAACCTATTTTCCCGGCTGTACAACAACAATATCTGTACTACGGCCTCATCTCGTTCCTTTTATTGGTAGGCACTTGGGAATGCATTCGAATTATGAAATTCGATCCTAAAGGTTGGGAACAATGGATCACCTATCCCATTGTTGGATTAATTTTTTATCGATTTTCTAAAAAATTCTTCAACCAGACCTTTTTTTTCGATCCCAATGCATCGGAATTGTTGGCGCTGTTCCTATTGGTGATTGCAATTGTTACTTTATTCCGTTTCAGTAAAGAGTTGTATTTTGATAACGGGAAACTGATATTCACAGTGGTCTATTTAGCCATTCCTTTCGGTTTGGCATTGGGCTTACCCAAATACAATTCCAGAGAAAGCTTATCCTTCACATCGGAAGTTTTCATGCTCTTCGTATTAATTTGGAGTTCGGATTCCTTTGCATATTTCAGTGGTCGCTTGTTTGGGAAACACAAAATGGCACCGAAGATTTCTCCAAAAAAAACTTGGGAAGGCTTTGCCGGAGGAGTCGTTTTAACACTCATATTGGGGTTTTTCATAGAGAAATATTTTCCGGAACTTCGAGGAAACTGGATGGTAGTCGGTTTTTTAGTGGCGACCTTTGCTCCTTTGGGCGACTTGGTGGAAAGCCAGCTGAAAAGATCCTTTGGTGTTAAAGACAGCGGAAACATCATCCCCGGACATGGAGGCGTCTTGGACCGTTTGGATAGCTTTATCATCTGTGTTCCTGTCATTTACCTCTATTTTATCCTTGAAAGGCTATTCTAAAAAAAACTTTGTATTTTTGCCGGTCGATATTCGAAATTAAGGCCTTAATAAAAAAAATAAAAACCAATCAACTATGAAACTTCATAAAGAATCCAAAGGTACCCTTGTTGTAGCCACCTTGGCCATCCTAATCCTTGGTATCCCTGCTGCTTACTTCATGGGCGCATATTCGGTCATTGTTATCGTACCTTTACTCATATTATACGGTTTGGTATTTTGGTTTTTCCGAGTACCCAACAGAACCATTTTGGAACATACCTCTGCCGTTATTGCTCCTGTTGATGGGAAAGTGGTGATGATAAAAGAAGTAGAAGAAAATGAATTTTTAAAAGAAAAATGCCTTCAAATTTCAATTTTCATGTCCCCTTTGAATGTTCACATCTGCAGATATCCGGTTACCGGAAAGGTGATCTATAAAAAATACCATCCTGGAAAATATTTGGTGGCTTGGCACGAAAAATCTTCTGAACTGAACGAAAGAACTTCTGTGGCGGTAGAAACGGCTTTTGAACACAAAGTATTGTTCCGGCAAATTGCAGGATATGTAGCCAGAAGAATTGTTTTTTATTGCAACGAGGGCGACGCTGCAAAAGCCGGACACGAATTCGGATTCATCAAGTTTGGATCCAGAATGGATGTTTTCTTGCCGTTGAATACGGAAGTAAAATGCAAGATTGGCGATGTAACTACTGGCGGTCTGGATGTAATTGCCGAACTGAAAGCTTAAAAATAAAATAAATGCATATAAAAAATCGGAATAAAGAATTTCTTTAGTCCAATTTTTTTTGTTTTGTATCTCGCATCAAACTTTTGCACACGAATCCCGCATAGCCCCGATTGTCGTGGAAATCCTTTTGTGAGGCACGAACAAAAGATTGCAACAGAAAGCGGGAAATAGCTCCTAAAAAAACAGATTGTCGCCTTATGATGCTCGATTTATGATTGAGTTTGTGAGCTTGTTTTGGATTCTACAAAAATATTTTTGTACAAGGCATAGATCATGGCGTTGAAAAAAGGATAGGTGAATAAAATCCCAAATCCGAAAATTAAAAAACCCGAATATTTGATGAAAAATGCCGAAATAACTCCCACGAAAATGACTAAAAAATGTTGCTTCATGGCTTGAAAATTCAGCGAAAGTGTTTCAAAAATTTTCTTATTGTCGAAGAACATCAAGGGTGTGGTGAAAAGGGTAATCATCACCCATAAAATCCCGAAAATGATGGTAGGCATGGTGTAAGAATACACCATAAACCAGAACAAATAATAGCTGATGTAGATGAAGAAATTGATGCCTGAATATCCGGAAAAGAAATCTTGAAAACGAATTTCTTCATTGAGGTCCATTTTTTTGTACAGTTTGAAAAAACCGATATTCAGAGGGAATAGAAATACCATGGTGGCGATCATGACCCAAGAAAAGCTGATGTAATTGGACGATTTTGTCAAATCTTGAATGTCTTTTTGAAGAGCGGTCATGTCTCCGGAATTTTTCTGTAAAATGGAGATGTACTGATCGTAGATCCCAAATTGGTTGGCGGCGTAATACACCACAGAAAACAGTACTGAGATAAAGATAAGACTGAAGAGAAGTTGGTACACCAAAGTGTTTTTCCAATAGGTAAGAGCCTGTCTGAATATGAGGTCTAAACTGGGCTTGTTGCTTTGTATCATGAATGAAATTTTTGCAAAAATAAGTTTAAAAAAACGAATTTCCCGCCTTTGTGGAACGAGAAATTCTTAGATATGAAGATGATTTGGGTTGAATGTTATTCGTTGCTGAATTTCTCCAACAATTGGGTCAGAGTTTGTACATCGTGCACACCGCTGGCTTTCCAAAGCAGTTGACCTTTTTTGAAGACCGCCAAGGTTGGTACGCCTCTCACCCCATTGTCTGCTGCAATTTGCGGAAATTGGTCAATGTCAATTTTCACGATTCTTGCTGAGGTTCCGATGTTTTCCTTTACCGAATTAAGAACGGAAGATTGCACTTTGCAAGGTTGGCACCAAGTGGCAAAAAAATCGATAAGGACCGGTCTTTCCGAGTTGATGAGTTCTTGAAATTTTTGTGACATACTTTTGTTTTTGTAGTTGGTCTGAGCTAAATGACCAAAACCGTTCCAAAAAAAATAGTGGACAATATTGCCACTAATTTTTTATCAACGCTTGATCGGTAAGGTCTTTATTGAAAAAAGCACCTTTCTTATTGCACACTACTTAAGTTTGTTTAAAAATTACGGATTCATTTTGGACAGTTCTTCAGTAATGATTTTTCTTATACTTACTTCATCAAATGTATTAAAGCAATTGTTATTATAATAATTACCGGACATTGCTGAATTAATGAATATTTGTTGTTTATCAGAGAATTCTATACTTTCCAATGGATTAAGATCAAGTATATCAAACAGTTTTCCAAGTTTTATAATATCCATATGTGTATCTCCATTTTCTATTTTAGAATAATGAGATTGGGAAATATCTAGTAAATGTGCAATATATTCTTGTGAGTAATCTTTTTTCCTCCTTGCTTCTCTTAACATTTCAGTTTTAATTTTCATATTGAACTTGTTTAATGTTTCCTAATCAAAATACAACAGAATGCGAGCAGATGAAAATCCCTCCAATGTTTTTCTTTAGTTTCATATCGTATTAATAGCGCTTTAAAGCTATCTATCCAAGCGTTCA
>NZ_REFA01000039.1 GCF_003852705.1 Amniculibacterium aquaticum | reverse complement strand
TTTCAAATTTTCACGCAGAAATTATTCGGCATAAAATTTAGAAATCAGAAGGGTAGAGGTCAAAAAAAACATTCGATTTTGCAAAATCTTCAATTTGATAACGCTCCTCAAATATTACGGACAACGGTTTTCGGCTTTGTGAAGTGCGGACTTTGATTATCAGGTACTTATATAATCTCAACACCAAGCAAAAAGCCATTTTCCTTTTGCTAAAATACAAAAATTAGGAAAAGAAAATGGCTTTTTGCGAATAATTTCTCAAAAATTTCTACGCAAGAGCCTGACTTCCGCATTTCACAAAACCGTCTGTTGTCTGCAGCCATACTTTTTTATTCGTCATTGAGTCTGTTTTCAATATCCATGCTTTGGTGTAAGACTCTAATAATTTCTACTTCATTTTGCTTTTTGTTCACTTTGTAGAAAATGAAATGTGATTTTATTCGACTTCTCAAGTATCCTTTTCTTACATTACTATAATCTTTTCCAGAATTTGGGTTTTCAGCAATGTATTCAACTTCGTCCATTATCAAATCAAAATAGCGGTCAGCTTGTTTGAGCGACCAATTCTCAAAAGTATAAAGCCAAATTTTCTCGATGTCATTCTTTGCTTCAACGCTTATTTTGTAATTCATTTTTCAGCAAGATGTTTTTGATGAAGTTCTTTTCGGAAGTTTTCTCTGTTAAATTCTTTAACGAAGCCTGATTTTTCTCCTTTTTTCAGTTCGTTTATCAATTCCGTTTTTTTAGATTCTTCAAATTCAAACATTCTTAATGCTGTTCGTACAACTTCACTTGCCGAAGTAAATTTTCCACTTTTAATTTGTTGGTTTATGAAGTTGTCAAAATAGTCGCCCAACAAAATCGATGTATTTTTAGCCATAACTTTTAATTTGATTCAAATATACCAAGTATTGGTATAAAATCAAAATTTTTATTTGGAGTTCTGCTCTGAAATGGTTGCAGACAACGGAAAAAGTATTTGCGAAGGGCGGGCTAAATTTAACTGCAAGTTCAATTTCGACCGAACGAAGCAAATTGCTTTTTCAGATTGTTAAATTACAAAAAAATACAATATGAAAAGCAAGTTGCGACTAAATGGATCGGGTTTTTCTATTATATATTCAACCCCGCCTTTTGCAAATACTATGTTATCGGCAGTGCGAACTTTCCATTACGTATTAAATTGCTCGATTTGTAATTTTATTTGGTCTTTTTTATTAAATCCTTTTATTAAATTCCTTTTTTTATCAAATTCATAAAGTGAAAAATGTCCAATTTCGGTTAGAATTTTCACTTTTCCCGTTTCTTTATTAAATGCAATTAAGTAAGTGTTAATTTTTTGATTTTCTTCAATTATTTTTTGAAGAAAAATTTCTTCTGTATTTTCGATTTTGAAGTCATTAACATAACAATTGTTTAATTCGCTTGTCAACTTTTTGTCAATCAGTTTGAAAATATAAAGTTCGTCATCATATTCTGCAATATTCCAATAAAAATCATATAGTAATTTGTTTTCTTCAGTCTCTTCAATTGGTTCAAAATACTCTTTTACAATTTTATATTTTTGGTTTTCGAAAAGAATATCTTCCTTCGTTAAATTTTTATCCTTAATTCCAAATATTTTAGTTTTAATGAAGTCATAAGTGATAAATAATAGAATAAAAACTATTAAAAAAATTGCAAATGGAACCATAAAAACTGAAAACAAAAAATTCAGAATTTTGTTCTTAAAATTGGGTTTTGGTAATTTGCTTATTATAATCTTTGATACCTTCATTTATACGCTTTTTCGACGCATTGCCGATAACGGTTCGCGGCTTTGTGAAGTGCGGGCTTTGATTATCAAGTACTTATGCAATCTCTACACCAAGCAAAAAGCCATTTTTCTTTTGCTAAAATACAAAAATTTGTAAAAGAAAATGGCTTTTTGCGAATAATTTCTCAAAAAATTTCAACGCAAGAGCCTGACCTCCGCATTTCACAAAACCGTCTGTTGTCCGTAGTATTTTCAATTCGAGGGCGAATTTAACTGGGTTAAATTCAGTTCGAGAAGTTGAAAATCAAGGACGACAAGGAGAAAAGAAACATTTTTCCAAAGAATTTCAGATTGATAATTTTCGCCAAGTCACTTCAATTTTTCACGCACACAGATTCAGGAATTCTCAACCCAATATTTGAAAATCAACAGGATAATTTTCGGCAAGATATTCAGCTTAATTTTTCAAATTTTCACGCAGAAATTATTCGGCATAAAATTTAGAAATCAGAAGGGTAGAGGTCAATAAATTTTCAAATTTGCAAAATCTTCAATTTGATAACGCTCCTCAAATATTACGGACAACGGTTTGCGGCTTTGTGAAGTGCGGACTTTGATTATCAAGTATTTATGCAATCTCAACACCAAGCAAAAAGCCATTTTTCTTTTGCTAAAATACAAAAATTTGTAAAAGAAAATGGCTTTTTGCGAATAATTTCTCAAAAATTTCAACGCAAGAGCCTGACCTCCGCATTTCACAAAACCGTCTGTTGTCCGTAGTATTTTCAATTCGAGGGCGAATTTAACTGGGTTAAATTCAGTTCGAGAAGTTGAAAATCAAGGACGACAAGGAGAAAAGAAGCGTGTTTCCAAAGAATTTCAGATTGATAATTTTCGCCAAGTCACTTCAATTTTTCACGACAAATTTAGGATTCCTCAGCCCAATATTTTAAAAATCAGCACAGTTAAAAAGGAATATTTTTCAGCATGATGTTCTGCACAATTTTCCTAAGCTTCACGCAGAAATTATTCGGCATAAAATTCAGGAATCAGCGGGGTAGAGTTCAAAAAATTTTCAAATTTGCAAAATCTTCGATTTGATAACGCTCCTCAAATATTACGGACAACGGTTTGGGTATTGCCGAAGGCGGGGATTTTTAGCACAGAATTTCAATAGAATTACTAATGTTTGTTTTAGCACAAATGTTCATTAAAATTCCTTCAGCCCCGCTTTTGGCAATACCTTGTTGTGCGTAGTTATTTTTCCGTTTTTTTCGCATCTTCAACTGGCTTTTTGTCTTCGGATTTTTCTTTATTGTCAGTTTTGACTTTTTTGTTTTCTTCTTCTAATTTTTTATTTGCTGTCTCTATTTTCAATTTTTCTAACTCAATTTTTGCTTTCTCAACTTCTGCTTGAATTACTTTTGCTTTTGCTTCCTCAATTTTAGCATCTTCTTTTACAATGTCAACTATTTTACTGAAATAAGAGTTATAGAGACTAATTGCCTGAGTATCTACAATTTTATTATTAAAGCATAGCTCTCTAATTGCATAAAGGTTTTCTCTTGTTATCATTAAACTTGTAGTTCTATTTGTAAGTTTTTCAAGCTGTGCTTGAAAATTCAATACTGTTGCTGCATCTAACTTATCAGTTAACTTTGCATTTGCTGATAAATTTGCAATATTAGATATTCCTGCATCGGGAGACTGTTCAGCAAGAACTTTTATATTGCCTAAAGTGTCAACATACATTAATGTTTGCCTTTGTGTTGGGTCGTGATGTGCCCACATTAAAGTAGTTGGCTTGTTAGTAAATTGTTTAACTCTAACAATCCCTGATCTAGAATTTGAATTTCTGTTACTCATCCCGCCACCGTGAAAAATAGAACAGCTATTTAATATGATGGTAGTTAATATTAAACTTGCAGATAAAATTAAATTTCTCATAATCGTTAATTTTTGTGGTTAGTATTTCTGTATTTTAAAATTTGGAATAGCAATATTCCACTTGTAAGAATTCCTAATGATTGTCCTGCAATTACTACAACGTCATTTTTTATAATGCCGTGTATTGTCCAACAAACGTAGGTTACAAAACTTGTTATAGCAAGTGTCAAAGAAATATTATCTACTTTTTTGTTTTTATGAATTTGTAAAATTTGAGAAGGGTAGCCAATAATTTTTACAGCCAAACTTGTCAATACAGTCAATATTCCTATAATGTAAGCAAATGTCATTTTTCAATATTATTTAGAGTTAATATAAACATTGACTGTACAATACTTTTGCTTCCACCCCAACTGTAATTGTAGTCTCCGAGATTTATGAAGTTAAAATTTTTAAGTGCTTTATGCCTGTCTGATGTTGCCCAAGCTAAAGCAAATGTTAGTTTGTCTTGGTTTTGTAAATAGTCTACTCTAACTTTATCAAGTTTTTTAACAAATCCAAATTTTCTGTATTCGTGATGAACAATTAATCTACTGTAATATGCAAATGGTCTTGATTTTGGAAATTTTTCGTTGTCCAAAAAATCTGGCACATCATATTTCAAATCTTCAAAATCATAGCAAACAGCAATTCTAGCAGATGCAATAATTTTATTTTTATCTTCTATTATCCAATGTAAAGTCTGGTCTCTTGCGTCTAAATTGTCGAACAAGCCATTTGGAAAAATTTGTCGATTTACAAATTCGGATTTCGGTGAGTTTTCATATGCCATTATTCTCAAGTCGTAAATTTCTTGAAGCCTTGCTTTGTCTTTCAGTAATTTTGGTTCAAAGATTTCGTCCATTTTTCTGTCAATATAACGGTCGGTTAATAATTACGCACAACGTTTTGCGGCTTTGTGAAGTGCGGACTTTGATTATCAAGTACTTATACAATCTCTACACCAAGCAAAAAGCCATTTTTCTTTTGCTAAAATACAAAAATTTGTAAAAGAAAATGGCTTTTTGCGAATAATTTCTCAAAAATTTCAACGCAAGAGCCTGACCTCCGCATTTCACAAAACCGTCTGTTGTCCGTAGTATTTTCAATTCGAGGGCGAATTTAACTGGGTTAAATTCAGTTCGAGAAGTTGAAAATCAAGGACGACAAAGAGACAAGAAGCGTATTTCCAAAGAAATTCCGACTGATAATTTTCGCCAAGTCACTTTCAATTTTTCACGCACACAAATTCAGGAATTCTCAGCCCAATATTTTAAAAATCAGCACGGTTAAAACGGAATAATTTTCAGTATGATATTCAGCACAATTTCCAAAAATCAATAGGATAATTTTCAGCATGAATTTCAGCTCAATTTTTAAAATTTTCACGTAGAAATTATTCGGCATAAAATTTAGAAATCAGAAGGGTAGAGGTCAAAAAATTTTCAAATTTGCAAAATCTTCGATTTGATAACGCTCCTCAAATATTACGGACAACGGTTTGCGGCTTTGTGAAGTGCGGGCTTTGATTATCAAGTACTTATGCAATCTCTACACTTAGCAAAAAGCCATTTTCCTTTTGCTAAAATACGAAAATTAGGAAAAGAAAATGGCTTTTTTGCGAATAATTTCTCAAAATTTTCAACGCAAGAGCCTGACCTCCGCATTTCACAAAACCGTCTGTTGTCCGTAGTATTTTCAATTCGAGGGCGAATTTAACTGGGTTAAATTCAGTTCGAGAAGTTGAAAATCAAGGACGACAAGGAGAAAAGAAGCGTGTTTCCAAAGAATTTCAGATTGATAATTTTCGCCAAGTTAATTTCAATTTTTCACGCACAAATTCAGGATTCCTCAGCCCAATATTTTAAAAATCAGCACGGTTAAAACGGAATAATTTTCAGCAAGATATTCAGCACAATTTTTCGAAAATCAACAGGATAATTTTCAGCATGAATTTCAGCACAATTTTTAAAATTTTCACATAGAAATTATTCGGCATAAAATTTAGAAATCAGAAGGGTAGAGGTCAAAAAATTTTCAAATTAGCAAAATCTTCGATTTGATAACGCTCCTCAAATATTACGGACAACGGTTTGGGTATTGCCGCAGTGGGGGATTTTTAGCACAAATGTTCAATAGATGCACTGCCGTTCGTTTACCCACAAAAGTTTCATAAAAGCACGTCAGCCCCTATTGCGGCAATACCTTGTTAGCGGCTGTATTTTTGTCAAAGTCCAACTGTCCGTTCTATGTTTATTTGCTCTAAAAATGTTTCATCGTGCGACACAACAATTAATGTTCCTTGATATTCATTTATGGCTGTCGTCAAAATTTCTACATTTTGAATATCTAAATTGTTTGTCGGCTCGTCAAAAATAATAATATCGGGTGATTTACTGTTTATTGTCAAGCAACAAAGTAACAAACGCATTCTTTCGCCACCGCTCAACTCACCACAAGATTTGTCCCAATCTTGTTTTGTAAATAAAAAGCGGTTGAGCCGAGTTTTTATTTCGTGTTCTTGTAATGCAGATACATTGAATTGTTGGGCTTGTTCGTAAACTTTTAGTTTGTTGTCAAGCAAAGAATAGTCTTGGTCAATGTAAACCGATTTGCTGTCTGCTCGATAAATTGTTCCTGTTTGTGTTTCAATGTCGCCCAAAATGAGTTTTATCAAAGTCGTTTTTCCCGAACCATTTTGTCCTTTCAATGCAATGCGTTCGCCACTTGTAATTTGGAAATTCAAGTTTTCTGTCCAAAGTGATTGCGTGTTGTATGCGAAATTTATGTTCGTTGCTGTAAACAAAATTTTCCCTTTGTGTAATGCTGAATTGTCAAAGCCAAATTTCATTTTGTCAATGTCGGGCAATGAAGAACGAAGTTCTTGCAAGTCTTGTGAAATTCCAATGATTTTTTCAGCGTGAACACTTTTGAGTTTTGATGTGCTGTTTTCGGCATTGTTTCGCAAAGTGTTCATCATTATTCTGGCAACACCTGCTTTTTCTTGTTTGCCTTTTCCACGATTGTCTAACTTTTGCTGTCGTTCCAAAGTTTCCCGTTCTTTTTCTTTGGCTTTTCGTAACGCTTTTTCCTTGCTTTGAATGTCTTGGCTCAAAGCATTGTTTTCAATTTGCTTTTGTTCTTTGTAAAAGTCGTAATTACCGCCATAAACTTTAATTCCGTGTTTACTCAATTCGCAAACTGTATCTAACAGATTGAGTAATTTTCTATCGTGGCTTACAACAACCAAAGTGCTTTTTGTGGTTTGAATGAAGTCATACAAAAGTTGTCGGCTTGCGATGTCCAAATGATTGCTTGGCTCGTCCAATAAAATCAATTCGGGTTGATGAATGGAAATTCCTGCCAAAAAAACTTTTGTTTTTTGCCCGCCACTCAACGCTTCCATTTTTTGCGACAAGTCTAAATCGGTCAGTTGCCAATCTTGTAAAGCGTCATTACAACGGTCTTCAATTGTCCAATCGTCATTGAGTAAATTGAAATTTTCTTCACTTGTATTTCCGTTCAAAATTTCTTTTAGAGCGTTTAATTTTTTGTCAATCTTCAATGCTTCTGCAATGGTCAGATGATTAAACTGGCCGAAAATTTGTGGAACAAAATACGGCTCAGTTTCAACGCTTATTTGTCCGTTGGATGGTTGCAATTCTTTGGCGATAATTTTGAGCAAAGTTGATTTTCCTGCTCCGTTGTTGCCGATTAACGCTGTCTTTTCGTGATTGTTTACTGTCAAATTGATGTCGCTAAACAGTAAATCCTTGTTTGGGTGTGTATATGAAATGTTTTGTAGAATAAGCATAATTTCTTTCGTTAAAAATGAAACAATACGACAACCACTTTGCAGTTGCTGTTATGATTTGTCTGAAAGAAATTATTTTTTACATTTCGTCTTACTTAAATTTTCGTGTCGGCAAATATACGATTTTTCTGTTTAGCACGGTTGGTCGTAATATAGCCGCTAACGGTTTGCGGCTTTGTGAAGTGCGGACTTTGATTATCAAGTACTTATGCAATCTCAACACCAAGCAAAAAGCCATTTTTCTTTTGCTAAAATACAAAAATTTGTAAAAGAAAATGGCTTTTTGCG
>NZ_REFA01000038.1 GCF_003852705.1 Amniculibacterium aquaticum | reverse complement strand
ATTCTTTTGCATAGAGAAATTTGTAGTTATTTTTCCTCTAATATACTGAATACCAGTCTTTTAAACAAATAATTAACGCCTTTTTTTAAAGGTGTTTATCGATTTTTTTACTTTAAACAAGTTCAATTGTTTGCAAAAATGTTGCCAAAATAAAAATCCCAAAAATTTTAAACATCCTCAAGGTTGCATTTAGGGCTTTTACGATATAAAAAAAGCGAAGCCTTTTCGACTTCGCAATTCTTATTAATCAATCTTTTCACATTTGAAACCGGCTTTGTTTACGGTTTCTATGATGGTTTCTGCATTTATATTTTCAGCTTTTACCGTTAATATTTTTTCAGGATTGTCCGTATCTACAGACCATTCTTTTATTTCTTTGATGTTGTCCAAATGCGGTTTTACCGAACCTATGCATCCACCACAATTGATGTTGGTTTTAAATTGAAATTGTTCCATTTTTTATTTATTTTAAATTGTTATTTTTTTCCATTTTAATCTAAGACTGTTGCTTACCACACTTACGCTGCTCAGTGCCATGGCTGCCCCTGCAATCATCGGGTTCAGTAAGAAACCATTCACAGGATATAAAATTCCTGCCGCCAAAGGTATGCCGATAACATTATAGATGAAGGCCCAAAAAAGATTTTGTTTTATGGTGCTTACCGTTTGTTTGGAAAGTTCAATCGCCTCCGGGATTTTGTTTAGGTCAGAAGAGATAATCGTCATTTTGGCAACATCCATAGCGATATCGCTGCCATTGCCCATGGCAATTCCTACATCGGCGGTAGCTAAAGCTGTACTGTCGTTGATGCCGTCGCCCACCATGGCTACCACTTTTCCTTCTTGTTGAAGCTTTTTAACAAAATCGGCTTTGTCTTGAGGCAAGACTTCTGCCAAGAAATGATCGATCCCCACTTGCTTAGCAATTTGTTGGGCTGTTGCTGGGTTGTCTCCAGTGAGCATGTGAACTTCTATACCCATTTTTTTTAGTGATGCTACAGCATGTTGCGAAGTCTTTTTCACCTGATCCGAAATGCCAACAACGGCCAAAACCTGCTTGTTATCGGCAAAGTAAATTACGGTTTGTGCGCGATTCAACCATTCTTCGGCTTTTATTTTTAAGTTTTCAGCAAGTGAAATTTTGTTTTCGTGGATCAGTTTAAGGTTACCTACCCAATATTTATGGTTTTCATATTCTGCCACCACACCTTTTCCGGTGATGCTTTCATAATGTGTAAAATCCAAAACTTCTTCTTTGGGCAGATGCTGAACCACGGCTTCGGCCAGTGGATGTTCGGATCTTTTCTCGATGGAGTAAAGGATGTTTTTGTGGGTGTCGTCGTTGTTTAACCAAAAAATGGAATTAACCACCGGTTTTCCTTCGGTTATGGTTCCGGTTTTGTCCAAGATGATGGCGTTTATTTTTTTGGAAACCTCCAAGCTTTCAGCATCTTTTATAAGAATACCTTTTTCAGCACCTTTGCCTACCCCAACCATAATGGCGGTTGGTGTTGCCAATCCCAAAGCACAGGGACAGGCGATCACCAAGACGGTAACGGCAGCCATCAAGCCCTGTACCCAAGCGTTTTCTCCACCGAAAATCAGCCAAATAAAAAAGGTAATAATGGAAATGCTGATGACGGTTGGGACAAAAACGGAAGCAATTTTATCGACCAATTTTTGTACAGGAGCTTTGCTGCCTTGTGCGTCTTGCACCGATTTTATGATGTGGGAAAGTAAAGTTTCGCTCCCAATTTTTTCCGCTAAAAACTCAAAACTTCCTTTTTGGTTAATGGTTCCTGCGAAAACTTTGTCGTCCGTTTCTTTTAAAACCGGTACGGGTTCTCCACTGAGCATGGACTCGTCCACGAAAGAATTTCCACTAACCAAAGTTCCGTCCACAGCTATTTTTTCTCCAGGTTTTACCAATATTCGATTTCCAATCTGTACATTTTCTATCCGGATGGATTTTTCATTGCCTTCATTATCGATGATGTTAATGGTTTTTGGTTGCAGTCCCATCAGTTTTTTTAGGGCTGTTGCTGTATTGTCTTTGGCTCTGCTTTCCAGCAATCTTCCCAAAAGGATGAAGGAAATGATGACTGCTGCTGCTTCAAAATAGACATGCGCATGTATTCCTTTGGAATGAAGAAAATGAGCGAAAATCATATTGAAAATACTGAAAACATAAGCAATTCCGGTACTTAGAGCCACCAAGGTATCCATGTTGGCCATTTTCAGTTGGGCTTGTTTCCAGGTGTTCACAAAAAAATCTTTTCCGTACCAAAAAACTACGGGTGTGGTCAGAATTAGCGAAATTTCATTAGCAAAAGGCATGTTCATAAAAAACATTCCGATTATGGAAACCGGAAGGGTCAGCAATACGGAGCCAATGGTTTTTCTTTTTAAGGCTTGATATTTTTTATGTTGAAGATCTTCTAAAAGCTCTTGTTGGGTGTTTTCATCTTCAATCAACATGTCGAAACCGATGGCTCTTAGCGCTTTTTGCATCTCGAATGGATTGGTTTCGTTTGGGAAATATTCCACAGTAAGGGTGGTGCTGGCAAAATTAACCGAAGCCGAAAGTACCCCACGAAGATTTATAATGGCCGTTTCGGAACTTCCTGCGCAAGATGCACAAGAAAGGTTGAGTACGGGAAAATTTTTCTTGACGAGCGTGACACCATAACCCAAATTTTTTATAGAATCTATGGCTTTTTCAACGGTTTCGTTTTGGCTGAATTCTATAAAAGCTCTTTTGTTGTTCAGTTCGATGTGGTGTTTTTTTACATCTTCAATTTGACTAAGGCCTTTGTCAATAATCAGTGCGCAATGTTCGGAATTGACATTTTCCAAAGGGATATACAGTTGCTTGTTGTTATGTGCAGTCATGATTTTTATTTTGAATGACAAAGTTGAGGCTTTGTTATTGCAAAAGCATTGTAATTTTTTGTAATTCTTGTGTAAGATTTAGACTTTGTCCAAAGGGGTTCTCTTGTTTATTTTAATGGTCTTGAAATGGCTGGGACTAAGCCCTGTAATTTTTTTGAACTGATTGCTAAGGTACGCCGTACTAGAGTAATTCAGAAGATTGGCAATTTCTTTCAGGCTCAATTCGTCATAAACCAAGAGTTCTTTTACCCTTTCTATTTTTTGTGTAATGCTGTATTTTTCTATGGTGATGCCTTCGATATCCGAGAAAAGATGGGACAGGTACGAGTAGTCTTGCTGAAGGGTGTCGCTCAAATAATCCGAAAGATTCGTTTTTAGGTCCATTGAGTCGTGATGTACCCAAGCAATGATTTCCGTTTTTATTCTCTCGATTATTTGCCCTTTTTTGTCGTTGATCATTTCAAAACCCAACGATTCTATTTTTTTGGAAAAGGCTTTTTCGATTTTAACATCCATTTCAGCTTCCAATTCAACTTCGCCTAATTTCACGGATTTGTAGGGAATTTTCATCAAGTCCAATTCTTGCTGGATTACCATGATACAGCGATTGCACACCATGTTTTTAATATAAAGGGTTTTGGGCATGATTTTTTTTATTTGAGAAATTCAAATTTACGGCTATTTTTAATAGTGACGAACTTATCATGACTCTTTGGTTGCCCAACCTTCTTTTTTACTTATATTTGATACTTCAAATTTTCAAAAATGAATCATCAGCCGATTGAAGGGTTTTCTAAACTCTCAAAACAACAGAAAATAGATTGGTTAGTATCCGAATATCTTAGTGACGACCGTAGTTATCAGCAAATTTTAGAACAATATTGGAACAACGATCACTTGTTGCAGAAATTGCATGAAGAGTTTTCGGAAAATACCATTTCCAATTTTTACATGCCTTACGGGATTGCACCAAATTTTTTAATAGACGGTAAACTGATCGCCCTTCCTATGGCGGTTGAAGAGAGTTCTGTGGTGGCAGCGGCATCAAAATCAGCAAAGTTTTGGTTGGAAAAAGGAGGATTCAAAACAACCATCATCAATACCAAAAAATTGGGTCATACACATTTCATCATGAATGTGGAATCCCATAAATTGCAGCATTTCTTTAATTTTAAATTGAAGGCCAAGTTGATGGAAGCTACCGAAGGCATTACGGCCAACATGAGAAAAAGAGGCGGCGGAATCCTGAACATTCGCTTGATCGACAAGACGGAAGAAATGGAGAATTATTTCCAACTGAAAGCCAGTTTCGACACCGTAGATTCCATGGGTGCTAATTTCATAAACTCGTGTCTGGAGCAGTTTGGGAAAACATTGAAGGCGGAAGTGGCTCTAGAAGAAGACTTCAGCCAAGAGGAAAAAGATTCTTTGCAAATCGTGATGAATATCTTGTCCAATTTTACCCCAGATTGTTTGGTAAGAGCTGAGGTTTCGTGCCCAATTTCCGAACTAAAAGACGACAGCGGTATTTCTAATGAAGAATTTGCAAGAAAATTTAAACAAGCCGTAACCATTGCCGAAATCGAGCCGTATCGTGCAACAACCCATAACAAAGGAATTATGAATGGGGTAGATGCTGTGGTAATTGCAACAGGAAACGATTTTCGAGCGACGGAAGCGTGTGCACATGCCTATGCTTCGAGAAGTGGAAAATATTCTTCACTTACCCATTGTTCTATAGATAACGATGTTTTCAGGTTTTGGATCGATTTACCCATTTCTGTTGGAGTGGTAGGCGGTTTGACCAATTTGCATCCTTTGGTAAAGTTTTCCTTGGCCTTGCTTGGGAAACCTTCGGCTCAAGAACTGATGAGTATTTTGGCCGTGTCCGGATTGGCACAGAATTTTGCAGCCCTTCGTTCTTTGGTTACCACCGGCATCCAAAAAGGGCATATGAAAATGCATTTGTTCAATATTCTGAATCAGCTGGGAGCAACGGAAGAAGAAAAACACTATTTCGTGAATTTTTATAAAGACAAAACCGTAACCCACCACGAAGTCATTGTAGAATTTAATAAATTGAGAGAATCAAAATAAAAAAAACATGAAAAAAATAACTTTAATAAGTGGTGCTTTTTTGGGTTTACTATCCATTGTTTTAGGAGCGTTTGGAGCACACGCCTTCAAGGCCATTTTAACGGTAGAAAAGTTGCAGAGTTTTGAAACCGGAGTACGATACCAAATGTATGCAGCATTGTATCTTATCATCATCGGATTTATTTTAAATTTTGAATCCAATGCAGAAAAATGGATTTCAAGATTGATGCTTTTGGGTGTTTTCTTTTTCTCATTTAGCATTTACTTTTTGTCTTTTCAAGATGTTTGGGGTGTAAGTTTGAAATTTTTAGGTCCCATAACCCCATTGGGCGGTTTGTTGATGATTTTATCTTGGGCAGGTCTGCTTTTAAACTTTGCAAAGAAAAAATAAAACTCTAATCAGCCCTTGCCATTTAGGCAGGGGTTTTTAAATTTCGCTCAGGTGTCCAGATCCAATCTTTCCCTTTTTGTAGGGATTTTATGCATATCCATTTTCCCAGTCATCATCCGCATGAACCTTAGTTCCGGATTGATTTCTGCTTTCTATCGCATGGCAATTGCTTTTGCGATCCTGTTTCCTTTTGCAATTTATTTTAAAAGATGGAAAATTCAGAATACGAAAACGATACTTCCCATTGTGATTTGTGGGATTCTTTTTGCTTTGGATATTGCCGTGTGGAATGTTTCCATTCAAAATTCATCTGCAACACAAGCCACTTTGCTTACCAACCTTTCGCCAATTTGGGTGGGGATTTTCTCGTTGATGTTTTTTAATCGAAAGCCCTCCAAATCTTTTTGGATGGGTGCAACGGTTGCGTTTGTAGGCGTTTTAATATTTTTGAATGTTCAGAGTGTTTCTAATTTCCACCTGGATCAGGCATTTTTTTTGGGTGTGCTTTCAGGGATTTTCTATTCATTATATATATTGGTCAGTAAATCCGTCTTGGAAAAAGTCAATGTTTTAACATTTGTTACCTACAGCATGATGGTTAGCTCCCTGGTATTGTTGGCGATTAATTGGGCTTTTGACGAAGCTTTTTTCGGATTTTCTTGGCAAGCGTGGGCAGCACTTTGGGTTCAGGGATTGGTTTGTCAATTGCTGGCATGGCTGCTGATCAGCTATTCGACACAGAGGATGTCGGCAACAAAAGTCTCCTTAAGTTTGCTCAGTCAGGTGTTTTTTGCTTCTGTTTTTGCCATGCTTTTTATCGGTGAAAACATCACGATTCAGCAAATTATTGGTGGACTAATCATCTTGTTGGGGATTGGGATAACTTTTACAAAATCGAAAGAATAATTGGTCTGATTGCCTTCGTTTTCATCATGAAATTACTTGAAAACAGTTTCTTTTTTTATACCAATTTTTTTATTGAATTTAGGTCAGGTGAAATATTATTTTACTTCAAATGTTCTGGTTTTTAGAATTTTAGAAATAAATTTATTTTATGAACATCATTAACCAACTTTTTTGTAATTTTGTCAATCTTTAAAAATGTAATAATTAATATTAAAATAGTATGAATCTTCACGAGTATCAGAGTAAAGAAATTTTATCAAAGTACGGAGTTGCAATTCAAAGAGGTTTCGTTGCCAATAATGCGGACGAAGCCGTAGAAGCTGCAGGAAAATTAAAAGAAATGACCGGTAGCGAAGGCTGGGTGGTGAAAGCTCAGGTTCACGCAGGTGGTCGTGGTAAAGGTGGAGGGGTGAAGTTTTCACCAAACATCGATAAATTAAAAGAAAACGCACAAAACATCATCGGAATGATGTTGGTAACTCCACAAACTTCTGCTGAAGGTAAATTTGTGAATTCCGTTCTTGTTGCTGAAGATGTGTACTATCCAGGTGAAACTGAAACTAAAGAATTTTATGTTTCTATCCTTTTGGACAGAGCTCAAAATAAAAATACAGTAGTATATTCTACCGAAGGTGGGATGGATATCGAGCATGTTGCCGAAGTAACTCCACACCTTATCCATAAAGAAACCATCGATCCTGCTTTGGGATTGCAAGGTTTCCAAGCTAGAAAAATTGCTTTTAACCTAGGTCTAGAAGGCAATGCGTTCAAAGAATTTACAAAATTCATCACAAGTCTTTACAATGCGTATGTAGGTATCGATGCTTCTTTGTTCGAAATCAACCCGGTACTTAAGACTTCAGACAACAAAATTATTGCTGTTGATGCTAAAGTAACTTTGGACGATAACTCATTGTACCGTCACAAAGATCTTGCCGAACTTAGAGATAAGAGAGAAGAAGATCCTATGGATGTTGAAGCTGGCGAGGCCGGTCTTAACTTTGTTAAATTGGACGGTGATGTTGCATGTATGGTAAACGGTGCAGGTCTTGCAATGGCTACCATGGACATGATCAAACTTTCTGGCGGTAACCCAGCAAACTTCCTAGATGTTGGTGGTACTGCAGATGCACAAAGAGTGAAAACGGCTTTCGATATCATCCTAAAAGATGCAAATGTGAAAGCGATTCTTATCAATATTTTTGGAGGTATCGTAAGATGCGACAGAGTAGCTCAAGGTGTTGTAGATGCATATAAAGAAATCGGACAATTCCCAGTTCCATTGATCGTAAGATTGCAAGGTACAAATGCCGAGGAAGCTAAAAAGCTAATCGACGAAGCAGGTCTTCCAATCCATTCAGCTATTACTCTAGAAGAAGCTGCAGGTAAAGTAAAAGAAGTATTGGCGAAATAATTTTGTCAAAACAAACAATAGAAAAGCCATCCAAAATCCGGATGGCTTTTTTTATGCATTGGTGTTGGTATCGGTTTTTATACCTTCAGTATCCAATTTGGATTTTAACCTAACAATGGTCTCGCTTTTTACTTTTGCAAAATTTTCCCCTTGTTTCATCCAAAATTTAACTTGTAAAATGAACATTCCCGATTGTTGTTTTATAAATAAAACTTCAGATTTTTCAGGACTGTCGTTATAAGGTATGGTTTGCACCTCTTCCATAAGTGTCTTTTTCGATTTTTCAAGATTCTCACTCGTCGGAATTTCAAATTCAATAATAACCTTTCGTTGTGACGATGCCGAAATGTTAATAAAAGGCGAATCAAAAATCAATTGATTCGGAATATAGACTTTTTTCCCCTCGTCGTTTATGACTTTAGTCGTTAGGAAACCAATTTCCTCCACCACACCGGTTATCCCTTTTATCGAAACTTGATCGCCAACTTTAAAAGATTTGTCAATCCCAACCAACATCCCCGAGAAAATTGAAGAAACCAAATCCTTCAACGCAACCCCGGCAATAATACCTGCAACACCCAAACTTCCAAGAAATTTCATGAAAAAACCATTCAGCCCCATAACTTCAAGGGATACAAACGATCCGGCCAAGATAATTACAAACCGAAAAACACCTACCATTGCAACTATTGTGTCCTGATTTCTTCCTTTTGGAAAAGTTTTTTCAAATATTTTTACAAAAAAACGACTCAAAAAACGACTCAAATAAAAAGTAATAACGAAAATCAATAACCCCACAATAAAACCAGGAGCAAAATCAACCAACTTTACCAACCAATTTTTTGCCGAACGATACACCAAATCCATATACACAATGTCCTCCATAAAATACATTTTTAGCAAAAGTAAATTATATAGTAGAAGTACAGCTAAAATTTAGCTCTAATTTTTCTCTTTTTTATTTGGGCACCTTATCCGCCCTCCGTTCCCGCTTTTTTATTTTTTTGCAACCAAGCAACCTTCAAAAGCAAAAAAAATAAAAAGAGCTCCACTCAGGTCGGGGTGCGACATCTCACTCATCTAATATTCTAGATTAACAAATTAACGAATATTCAACTTCACCCTCCTTCAAGGATTCACTATCCTTGAAGGAGTTAATTCAGCCCCACCAATAATTTCCCACCATTCAAAGCAATCTTACATCCCCATCAGCCATCCACCAAACACCAAACACCAAACACCAAAAACTAAAAAAAAGGCCATCACAATCAGCGAGTTAAGAAAGATTTAAAAATAAAATAGGCGAAACGCTTGTTATTTAACATAATCTTTCTACTTTTGCAGTCCCGAAAGAGAGGGAGCGCAGAAGCAAAACAGACAGATAAGTTGACTTAAAAAAATAAGAAAATAAATTTGTCCATTACAAATAATCGTTTTACCTTTGCAGTCTCTAAAAAGAGGCGCAGGAGTAAAGATGGGATAAATTGAGATAGCAATCGTTCTTACGAAAAAGAGTTTGAAAAAAAATCAAAATTTATTTTGTCAGGTTAAAAAAGTTTATTACTTTTGCACTCGCAAATCGGAAGTCGCTGAGACAGCGAAATAAGAGGAAGCGAAAAGAGAGAGATCATTGAAATACAAGATACAACCAAAATAAAAGTAAGGAAAAAACTAAAGCGTCAAAAACTTTGAGTGAGTCGAACAAGGAAACAAACATACAATGGAGAGTTTGATCCTGGCTCAGGATGAACGCTAGCGGGAGGCCTAACACATGCAAGCCGAGCGGTAGAGATTCTTCGGGATCTTGAGAGCGGCGTACGGGTGCGTAACACGTGTGCAACCTGCCTTTATCTAGGGGATAGCCTTTCGAAAGGAAGATTAATACCCTATAATATATTGATTGGCATCAATTGATATTGAAAACTCCGG
>NZ_REFA01000037.1 GCF_003852705.1 Amniculibacterium aquaticum | reverse complement strand
GCGTTGAAATTTTTGAGAAATTATTCGCAAAAAGCCCTTTTCTTTTACAAATTTTTGTATTTTAGCAAAAGAAAAATGGCTTTTTGCTTGGCGTTGAGATTACATAAGTACTTGATAATCAAAGTCCACACTTCACAAAGCCGCAAACCGTTATCTGCCATTTTATAAAAACCGTGTCTAAATATGAAGATTTTTTATTCATTAGCATTTATTTTTACTTTTTCAATAATTTTTGCGCAGAAAAATGCAACTACCATTTATTCAAATACGCCGAATGTAAAAATTATTGAGAGTAAAGAAATAATAACTGATTGGACTTTAAACCCAAAGCTAAAACCTGATGTTTACACCACAGGAAAAGTTTCAAAATATAAGGAAGTAAAACTTGTTACAGATATTGACAGCATTGAAGTAAAATTAAAACCAAATCAAAAATTCGACTTTATTATTTTACTCAACAAAAAAGATTCTTGCTTTACAAGGTTTGAGAGTCCGAAAAATGTAGATTTTTCTAAAACAAAAACAACTTTTCGCCAAACAATTCCATTTCATTTAACTGAATTCAATAATATTTCCGTGAATGCTGTTCTAAACAAAAAGGATTCTATAAAATTGATGTTTGACACAGGTTCAGTTGATTTTTACTTAACAAAAGAAGCAATTAAAAAATATCTAAATCCCAATGGTTTGAAATTGACAATGAAAGATATTTCCGACAATAATTTTGAAATTTCAAATCTGAATTGGAAACATCAACAAATTTATCCGATTGAAACAACGGTACAAGGAAATGACGGAATGTTCGGTTGGAATGCTTTCGACGGAAAAATTTTGGAAATTGATTATGACAAAAATATAATGATTGTTTATTCAAAACTTCCAAAAATTGGAAAAGAATTTGAAAAATTCCCAATGGAACTTATGAAAGAACATTTTTGTATTTCTGTAGATTTAGAAAATAATGGCAAAAAAAACAAAACTCGTTTTCTTTTTGACAGCGGTTATCAAAGAGCAATAATGTTAGACAATGATATTCTCAATGAAAATAATTTAAAGGTTGGAGAATTTAAACTTATTAAAGAAACAAAAATGTATAACAGCCAAAATGAAGAAATTCCTTTGAAATCGGTTTTACTTCCCAAATTATATTTTGGAAAATATTTTTTAGAAAATATTCCTTCACAGATAAATTCTTACAATAAATCCGCGGGTTACAAAACGAATTTTTTAGGAAACGAGGTTTTGAAAAGATTTAATGCGATTATAGATTTTCAAAAAAATGTGGTTTATCTGAAACCGAATAAGCATTTTTATGAGGAATATGCGGAAATGAAGAAAAACTAAAACTTGATATTTTTGAAAGTGATGAAAATAAGAATTTTCTTTTTGTTAATGGTTTTTGCAATCGGATTAAAGGCGCAAACTTTTACAACAAACTTCAATGTAAATCTTAACAATAGCGATACAAAATCAATTGTAGAATTATGGCAATCCTATCTTAAAAGTAATTCCAAAGATTTTTGGGCAGAAAGTGAAACGAAGAATCTTGCGAACTTCAATGTTTTGGATATGGAAGGAATTCTAAATCCATCGCTTATGAATTGGGGTTTTGATAATCGGATTTTGAGTATTAATCAAATTTTCGAAAACAAATATTTGATAAAATCGCTTTTTGAACAGGAAAACAAAGATGTTTTTGCCATTACGAATGTTGTTGCGATTAAAGAAGGAAATCAATTCAAACTCTCCAATTATCTTTTTGAAATTACTAAAAATTGGAAATCGACTAATTCGAAAAACATCAAATATATTTATCAACCTGATTATGATTTGAAGCAAAACGAGATTGATGAAGCAGAAAATTTTTATTTGGATTTATGTAAAACTTTCAGTGTTCAACCCGAAAAACTCACTTATTTCATTGCAAAAAATTGTGACCATATTTTTGATATTCTCGGCTACGAATTTATCTTCAGCAAAGGAATGTCCAAAGAATGCGGATATTTTGAAGAGAAGAATAATTTCATTTTTGCTACTGAAAAAGCAGGAGCAAATCATTTTCACGAGATTACACATTTCATTAACAAACATTTTCCAAATGCACACGAATTGCTGTTGACAGGAATTTCGGCATATATTTCAAAAGACAAGGCGCATTTGGGAAAACCTTTGATTTATCACACAAAAAGAGTTTATGAATATTTAGAAAAACATCAGGAAATCAATCTTTCAAAACCTTTTGATTTTTTTGAATTGGATGAAAACACGAATCCTCAATATGTAATTGGAGCAGTTTTATGCGATTTGATATTAGAAAAAGGAGGAAAAGCAGAGTTGATTTCCGCATTTAATTCCACGAAAACAGATGAAGATTTGTTGAGATATTTGAATTCTAAAATTCTAAAGAAAAATGAAAATCTTAATTCTGTTTTAAGGAAAAGGATTGTAAAGATTGCTAAATCCGATAATTTTCAAAACAAGATAATTAATTGAAAACTGACTAATTAAATAAATTGTATACTATGGAAATAAGAAAACGGCAGATAACATCGGTTTTGCAATATGCGGGGTTGAAGGCTCTTGCGTTGAAAGTTTCGTCAATTTTAGTCGCAAAAAAAGTTTCCGCTTCCATTTTTTTCGTAATTTAGTCAGCGGAAAACTTTTTTTGCTTTATGCAGTTTTTAGTAGAAATTTCAGTTGTAAAAGCCCGCACATCGCAAAGCCGTTTCCCGTTGTGCGTAATCTTACCAAAAAACATCTTCAAATTACGGTTTTCCGTAATGAAATCACTGAACAAAAATTTAATTTTGACAAATTAAATATACTTATGGTTCATAATATTGAAGAAAAATTTCATAACGACATATTTTGTCTTACGTCAACTTTAATTTTACACCAGCTAAAACTAATAATACTATGAGTGTTTTTTTCAAATCTTTTAAAAGAGAAATAGGCAAAAATTCTGGAAAATGGTTAAGCAATGTAGTTTTTAAAGACAAACATTCTACACCTATAAAAATAATCCGAGAACAAAAAAATGTAGAATTGAAACAGCAAAAACAAGAATTTAAAGAAAAAATTAAATTCGAAGAAAAGTTGGTTGAACTCGAACAAAAGAAGACATTAAACAACAGAACTAATTTACTTGCTGAAAAGAGAAATTCTGTTTTAGAAAAGGAATTACCTGATGAGAAAAATGAATTATTCAATTTTGCTTTAAACCTAATTACTGAAATTAAAAGTAATCGTTGGAGTTCTAATAATTCTGATGAAGAAGAAACTTCCAATGAATATTTAGAAGCACATTATCAAAAACTTGGACAAGTAAAAACAAAACTTCAATTTATGAATGCAACAAATGAAGCAGAACACGTTGAAGCAGAATTAAAAAAAATCAGAACAAAAAGATTTATTCAAAAATATTGGTTTTACTTCCTTTTTGCTTTTATATTAATTGCATTATATATTTTAAAATAATCCTAAACTTATGAGTAACAACTACATTGAAAAAAAAGAAAACGTCGGCTTAAAATTAGTCATTGCTTCCATTTTTACTTTTATTTTTCCTTATTTCGGAATACCAATCTTACTGTTCAAGTATTTTATGGGACGTAACAAAACTTCAAAAAGAAGTTATCAATACGAATATGATACTGAAATTGTGAGAGATAAACGTTTCAAAGGTGGATACAGAGAGCAATTAGGAAATCAAAAAAAGGTTGCTATTTCGCAAGAAATGTCAGGATATGAACAAGAAAATTACGATAAAAAAATCAAAGGGTATTTATATATTGCATTAGGTTTCTCTGCCTTTTGGATTTTAATGTTAATCATCGCTGGAATAGCAGAATTATTTGAATAAAACCATACTACAAAATGTCTATAAACTTAAACGATATTCTAAACTTTTCTGATTTAAGAAAAGTTAAAGTCCGATTTAATCAAAGTAATGGTTCTTATGACCCATTGAGATTTTTCAAAGAAGACAAAAAATCACTCTTGAACGGACAGTTTTGGAACTACAATAAAAAGAAATCTTTCAAAAACGGAGATATAACTGTTGGCTTTATAAAGTTAAGAAACCACAAATGGTTACTTTTTGACATTAGCATCATCACAAAAGACCTTAACTTGAATAATGCTGTTGGTTATGAATATGAAACTTTGAAAGAATATGAAAAATATTTTGGCAGACTTATTATTGAGTTCCGAAACAAATCCCAAAACCTAATTCGAAATGCTGAAAGTGTAATAGACCAATGTTCCGTAATACAAATTTTAGAAGATACGTTTGATAACGATTTGTTTCCGGGTTATGAAAATGTAAGGCTTAACTGGAAAGATTTAAAAAGAGTTGTTTCAAAAAGCAACTGGATTACTGCATTGGAAAATCAGAAAGCGGTTTATCTAATAACAGACAAAAGTAACGGAAAAATGTATGTTGGTTCAGCTTACGGAGAAACAATGTTACTTGGAAGATGGAAAAGTTACATACACAACGGACACGAAGGAAATGTTGAACTAAAAAATATCGAATTTGAACATATCCAAAACAATTTTGAGTATTCAATTCTTGACATTTATAAATCAACAATTAATGATGAAGTCATAATAAATCGAGAATCTTGGTGGAAAGAAACTTTACTAACTCGAAAATTTGGCTACAACAGAAATTAAAAAGACTACGCACAACAAGGGTTTTGCAAAATGGCGGGTTTAAGTCTAAATTGAAAGTTTGTACATTTTAATCCGCAAAAGCCAATTTTATTGGCTTTTTTCTTTAATTTAGCAAATAGAAATTGGCTTTTGCTACGTTCCGTCTAAATCGAAACTTTCGTCTTCGATTTTCCGCCACTTCGCAAAGCCCCGAACCGTTAGCTGCAAGCGTAGAACGACACTCCGCAAAACAAAGAACACAAACAAATGAATAGACTTTTTTTAATAATTCTGACTTTTTCACTTTTTACTATTAACTGTAATGGGCAGAAAGTATCTAACCCAAAAATCGAGAAAATTTTTCTTGACAAAACGGACACAACAAAAAACTGTTACACAATAGTATATCCACCAAAACTTCCTTGGACAGGATATTTGTTTCTTGTTCCAGGTTTTGGAGAAACAGCAGAGAATGTTTTACAGCAGACTGACTTGCCAAAAAAGTTAGCTCAAAATGGAATATTAACAATTATCCCTACTTTTCAAGACGGAGTTTTATCTTTTGGAGTTGACAGTTTAAGCCAACAAACTTTTGACAGAATTTTAAAAGATGTAACATCTAAACACAAATTGATTGACCAAAAATTCTACGTTGGTGGATTTTCAATTGGAGGAAGTTGTGCACTAAAATATGCTGAAAATACTATGATTAAACCAACTGCCGTTTTTGCTATTGACCCACCACTTGACTTTGAAAGATTTTACAATTCAGCAAAAAGAGATATTAGACTTTCAAAAGACAACGAAGCCAATCAAGAGAACATCTATATGATTGAAAGACTTGAAAAAGAAACTGGCGGAAGTCCAAAAACTAATCTTAACCAGTATTACAACCTTTCACCTTACTCATTTTCAGACACCAATCAAACCGCAATAAAAAAACTGACCAATATGCCTTTAAGAATTTATACCGAACCAGACGTAGATTGGTGGTTAAAAGAAAGAAATGCAGACTTGACAAATATGAATGCAACAGAATGTTCTGCAATGATTAATGAACTAAATAGACTTGGAAATCAAAACGCAGAATTAATTACAACACAAAAGAAAGGTTACAGAAAACCGGATAATAAAAGACATCCACATTCTTGGAGTATTGTGGATAATGACGAATTAATTAACTGGTTACTAAATCAGAAATAACGCCAGCAGCTAACAAGGGTTTTGCGTCAGGCGGGCTGTCGTACAAACCTGGAGCTTTGTATTTCTTTTAAACTTTAGTAATAAATTGGGCGTTTGTGCTCCGAAACCCGCCCGAACGCAAAGCCCGAAACCGTTATATGCTATGCTGCCAAAATAGCGTCCAACAAAAGAAAAATTGTAGAAATCTAAAAAAATATTAAATGAATAATTTTTACATTCCCAACGCAAAATTTATTCTTTTTTTCCAGCACCTTTTTTCCCAACGCGCATCAGCACATTTGCAAAAAGCCGCAGCTAAATCCTTCGCTTATTTTGCAAAAGAACTGATCTTTCCTACACCTTTCATAATAATATATTAAAACAAGAATGAAATGAAGCATGAAAAACTATTTGCACTTTTAGAAAAGTATAATAAAATTACTGAAGCAGAAAAAATTATACTGAAAAAACTTGTTACACCTTTAGAAATCAAAAAAAAACAAATTTTGATTGAAAAAAACTCGCCATGTAATAAAGCATTTTTTGTAACAAAAGGCTTGTTGAGGGCTTATTATATTGATGATAATGGAAAAGAGATTACAAGAATGTTTGCTTGGGAAAATAGATTTCTTACCAATATTAATAGCTTTAAAGGCTTTGCTGAAAATAATGAAACCATTGAATGTGTAAAAGATGCTGAAGTTTTATGTATAAAAAACACTGATTTTAGAACTCTTTTGTTATCTACGCCTAATTTAAAAAGTATTTATACTGATATATTAGAAGAATATACCGCATTATACACAAAAAGATTTGAAGCGTTAAACACATATGATTTAAAGAAAAAAATTCAATATTTAAAACAAGATTTTCCGCATTTAGTAAAAGAATTGCCTGATTACTTATTAGCATCTTTTTTAGGAATATCAAGAGTGCATTTTGTAAATAATAAACATTTGTTATATAATTAATTTTTTTTAAAAAAATGTAAATTATTTTACACTTTAATCAAAATTAAAAGTACATTTTTGCTATACGAATTAGTGTATAAGCTAATTTAAATTCAGTAGCTACGAATTGCAGGTTTCTTTTAATTACCGAAAGAAAAAAATTAAAATAGTGAAATATGCCTACACGATAAAATAGCAAAAGGACGAATTTAACTGCTCAAGTCCTAAAAAGGAGCAAAAAAATATTTATTTCTATGAAAAAAATCATGTTTAGTTTAGTTTTATCATTATTTATGATAACAAGTTCTTTTGCAAACACCTCAAAAGTTGACAATGTCAATTCTATTGAAAATAGAATTGATAAAACAAGTATTAATATCAAACTTGGAAACGTCACAAACTTAAGTGAAAAGCAAATTGTAGATTTAGCAAACTCAATGTTAGCAGATTTTGTAAAGCAAAATAAAAATTCTCTTGATGAATGCACAATAACGATGTCTGCTGAAATTACAGTTGGAATAGCTACAGTAACAGTAAGTGCATCTTATACTTCCACAACTTGCGAAGTAGCTGCTTCGAAAGCAGCTTCAGCATTGGGTGCAGCTGTTAAAAAAGCAAAAGCTGCTTTAACTGCAGCATTAGCATAACAAAATCAAATAAACAAAAGGCATTAAATTTGCCTTTTGTTTTTTAATATTTATAATAATGAAAATTTTAATCTCACTTTTTTTATCAATATTCATAAATGCACAAAGTAATCTGATTGTAAAATACAAAATGATAACTTTATTTGATGGTTCTAAAAATTATAATTCAACACTATTATTTTCTGAAAAAGCATCAGTCTTTGAATTTAAATTAACAGAAAAAGATGCAATTGATAAAGAATATAATGACCAAAATAATATTCTTAAAATTGAAATACCCGATAAAAGCACTCATAAATTATTTTTTGATATTGAGAAAGCTACAATATCTGAAATAAAAAAGAAAATAAATTCTGAATCACAAGTTTTAGTTATTGATTCCTTGGAACTTCCTATCTGGAAAATAACTACAGAAAAAAGAAAAATAAATAATCATGAGTGCATTAAAGCATTAACAAATTTCAAAGGAAGAGACTATGTGGTTTGGTTTACTATGGATTTTCCTACATTTTTTGGACCATGGAAACTTAATGGGTTACCAGGGTTAATATTGGAAGCACAGGATAAAAGAAATGAGGTCTTCTTTGAAGCAATAGAAATTAGTTCAACTGATAAAGCCATTGACCCCGTCCCTACTAATTTGGAAATTACAAGTTCTAAAGACTATAATAAGAAACTTACCGACTATCTTACTGAAATTACTGACAGATTAAATTCTTTGGGGGATAGAAATTCTAAAATTACTTCAAAAGCAATAATAAGAAAAGGAATAGAGCTTGAATGAAAAAAAAAATAATTTTTTTTATAATAATATTATTCTCAAAATACACCTTCGCTCAAGTTTTTGCCGAAGGTTTTGTTTTTGATGAAAATTCTAAAACGCCAATATTTAATGCTTCAATTTTAGTTTCAAATCTTAATAATGAGATTATAGCATATACATTTTCAAAAAACAATGGAGAATTTAAAATCAATATTAAGAATGCAGGAGAATATAAATTTTCCATAAACAAAGCTGGTTATGAAAAAGTAGAGCAACAAATTCATTTAAATTCAGCAAATAATATTAAAATCAATTTTGATTTAAGTAAAGTTAAAATTAAAGAAATTAAAGAAGTCATTATTACTTCATCAAAACCTATAAAAATAAAAAAAGATACAATTGAACTGGATGCTAAAGCATTCATGCAAGGTAATGAAAATTCGCTTGAAGATTTACTAAAAAAATTACCTGGATTAAATGTTGATAATAGTGGTGTAATAAAAGTCGGCAATAAAGAGATTGAAAAAATCATGATAGAAAATGACGATTTTTTTGGAAAGGGATATAGTATTATTTCAAAAAACATGTCAATTAAACCAATTGATAAAATTCAAATAATTGAACATTACTCAAATAATAAACATTTAAAAGGCATTGAAAACAGTGACAAAGTTGCATTAAATCTAAAATTAAAGAATGATGCAAAAAAAGAGTGGTTTGGTACTATATATCTTATGAATTCTACTTATCCAAACAAAAATTACGATTCCAAAATTAATTTGATGAGTTTTGGAAAAAAAAGTAAGTATTTTTTTTTGGCAAATGCTAACAATATTGGATTTGATGCAGTAGGCTCTATTAGGGATTTAATATCACCTGTTAATGATACTGATTTTGAAACCAATACCAAAAGTATTGAAGCCTATTCGCCATTCTATTCTTCAATATATTTGCCATCACATATTGAGGTAAGAGGTAAATTTAATAATGATAAAATGGTATCTGCCAACTCCATCATAAATATAAATCCTAAATTAAAAATAAAATTTCTTACATTTTATAATAATCAAAATCAAAATTATTTTAATCACACAAATATTAACTATGATATCAGCAATAATCCCTTCAAAATTTCTGAATCTAATGATATAAGCATAAATAATAATAACATCTTTGGTAAAGTTGAACTAAATTTTGATAGAAAGCTTAACCAAACAATTAATTATATAATAAAATATAACTATTCTCAAAAACAAAATAATAATTCAATTATTTATAATTCTCAACCAACTCTTGAAAATATAAGTGAAAACAAGAAATCCACAGACCAAACTCTTTCTTTTACAAATAAATTTAATGAAAAAGAAGCATTAATTACTTCTTTACGTTTTATTGATGAAAATTCACCAAGTCAGTATACACTCAATCATTTTTTCTATGAAGAACTTTTTCCTAACACGCAAACAAGTAGTAAAGCTGAACAAGCCTTTAATTCAAAATTAAGTTATTTCAACTTTAACGCTCGTTATCTAAACAAAAAGAAAAATGATAACTTATTTGAAATTTTATTGTCTTTTGAAAATAACCAACAAAAATTAAATAGTTTATTTGCAGTTATAGATTCAGTAAATAAAAATACTTATACCAATCCACTCTTTTCAAATGATATGCAATATAGTTATTCTTCAATAGAACTTTCAAGCAAATACACCTACATAATTAATAAATTTGAACTGATTCCAAATATTAAAATTATAGGTCTAGATAATAGATTGACAACTAACAAATATGATAGAAATAAAAAAATATTATTAAATCCTTCGATAGATTTAAAGTGGGATATAAATAAGAAGAGTAACATAAGTATTAATTCTTTTTTCAACCAATCAAATGTGGAAATTCAGAACCTAATACCAAATTATATTAACAATCGTTTGAGACAATTTAGCAAAGGATATGGACATCTCACATTCTTAAGAAACTATGGCGGAAGTATTTTTTATAATTATGGTAGCTGGACAGATAGATTCTTTTTTAATAATTTTATCAACTATACTAATTTTTTAGACTATTTAAGTGATAGCTCATTTATTTATCCAAACTATGTTGTTTCAGATGAAATATTAGTTCGCAATAAACAAATGTTGCTCGCCTCCTCTACTTTTAATTATTATTTAAAGAAAATTGCATCTAATATTAAAATTACAATAAATGGAGGCTATAACACATATTTCAATAAGATAAATAGTTCAGAATTAAGAAAAATTACAACTATTAACTACAGCTATGGATTGGGAGTTAAAAGTGGTTGGAAAAAAAGTGTAAATTTTGATTTTGGTTTTACTAGGTCAGAAAATTTCGTAAAAATTTCATCATCAAAAAAGACATCAAATTGGAATTCATATTTTGATGTAATTGGGAGTTTTGGTAAAAAAACAACCTTCCAATTAAGCCAAGAATTATATAATATTGGTAACACCTCGAACTCGTACTCTAGCTATTATTTTGCTGATTTAAAAGGCAAGTATTTATTTAATGATAAAATTACGTTTAACTTAACCTTTAATAATATTTTTAATGCCAAAGAATTTATAACAAAATCAATTAATGATTTAAGTGTAACAGAAATAAATTATTCATTATATCCTAGAAATTTAATGGTAGGAGCCGAGTTAAGGTTTTAAGCAAATAAAATTCTTTTAAATTGAGAAAAAAAATTAAATTTGTCTTATCAACCAAAAACACAGAATATTATGGCTTCCACATCAGAAATGGGACACGCATAAAACATTGCAAACTTTGAAGATTTGATATCCTTTTGCGAAGGATACGGCGCAACCTACAATCCTACCAAAGAGAGTTTGAAAATCCCACAACTCAAAGCATTGTATCAGACAGCGCAAGACAAACTCACGGCTTCAAAAGCACAGAAAACCAATTTTGACAATGCGACCAACGAAAGGCGCAACGCATTCAAAGACCTTAAACCTCTCTCCACAAAAATTGTGAACGCTTTTGCAGTTTCAGGCGCAGATACATTGGCACAAAACAACCTGAAATTCGTAAACAAAAAATTGCAGGGTTCAACCTCTAGCGCAAAAAAAGAAGAACCTACCGAAAATACTACGACAACTCCCGAAACTGCAAAAACCATTTCAACCTCTCAACAATCCTATGACAGATTGATTGACCATTTCGCAAATGTTATTCAGGTTTTGGAGCAAAACACAGTTTACGCTCCCAATGAAAATGATTTGCAGGTTGATTCCCTAAAAGACAAACTTCTAGAATTGCAAACCAAAAATACCAACCTAATCAACGCCTACACTTTATACAGCAATGCGATGATTGAAAGAAACCAAACCCTTTATAATCCATTGTCGGGAATAGTTCAAACCGCTAAAGAAGTGAAGCAGTATGTTAAAAGTATTTTCGGCGCAACAAGTCCGCAATACAAGCAAGTAAGCGGTTTAGAGTTCAAAGTCAGAAAGGGAGAATAATATTGTAAAACCGTCAAATGCAAAATTCAATTTGGCGGTTTTATTTTTCACAATGGCGGATATATATTATCTGACGGAAAACAATATTTTAGCATAGTCTTTGACAAAATTACCGACAGTAAATAGTATTTTATCACCGGAAACTATAAAATTACTGATGGCGAATAATATTTTAGCAATGGAATTTAATATTTTAGCGATGGCAAATAATATTTTATCATTGGTGGAAACAAAACAAAAAAGATGAGCCAACGCAAAGGAAAATGCACATTTTGTTTTTGCCCGACGCTTTTTACCAGCAGAAAAACAAAAAGAGCATTTCCCTTCCCCCTTTTTGCCCACGCTAAAAAAAGAATAAATTTCCCTCAGCTCTCCTGCATATTTACAAACCGCATAGAAAGCACAGCATATAACATGGGTTTTGCAAGATGCGGGGTTGAAGGAAATCCCAGAAAGTTTTTAGAAAATACCCGCAAAAAACTTTTCCATTTTTTAGTTTTTTCGTAATTTTAAAAAATGGAAAAAGTTTTTGCTAGAGTTTCGTCCTCCTCTCCACTTTCGGTTTGCAGTAGCCCGCACCTCGCAAAGCCCCTTTCCGTTGTCCGTAATATTTGAGGAGCGTTATCAAATTGAAGATTTTGCAAAATCGAATGTTTTTTTTGACCTCTACCCTTCTGATTTCTAAATTTTATGCCGAATAATTTCTGCGTGAAAATTTGAAAAATTAAGCTGAATATCTTGCTGAAAATTATCCTGTTGATTTCTGAAAATTGTGCTGAATATCAT
>NZ_REFA01000036.1 GCF_003852705.1 Amniculibacterium aquaticum | reverse complement strand
TACAAGTGAACTTGTCAGAAGAAGAACTCTTACATCTTCGTTTTTCTCCGACCATTCTATAATTGTTCTTAACTTTTCTTCTCTGACTTTCATTTTGTTTGGTTCGGTTTTACTATGTCGTACAACGGGAAAGGGCTTGGCGAAGGCGGGGATAAGAAAGAGGGAAATTCCAACTAAACCCAAACCGAGCAAAAACCATTTTCGTTTTTTCAAAATTACAAAAAATAAAAAAACGAAAAGGTTTTTTGCGGCGAAAATTGCGAAAATCTTCTAAATGATAACTCTCCGCCCCGCTTTTGCCAAACCCATGTTATGTGATGTGGCAATTTTCCATAATTTTTTATTCAGTTAGATTCAGTTTTCAGAAGTTTCATTCAGCAAAGTTTTTAAAATTCAGCGTTATTTTTAAAATTCAAGCGCGAATTTATTCACACAGTTAAAATTTCAGAACGCTAAAATTCAAAAATTTTTTCGGAAAGATTTTGCGTAGGATTTTCAGTCAGAATTTTTTCAGCAGAGTGATTTTGACGCGTTAAATTGTTTTCATGCACATTTTCCGTTAGTTTTATGGTGTCAGAAATCAGTTTTTTTTAAGTCAAGTCCGAATTTTATTCAGTCAGTCAAGTTTGAAAATGAATTCAGACCTTGTTTTCACGCATTTTTGGTCTGGATTCAGTTTCTTTTTTATTCACTCAAAATCGTGGAGTTTATTTCGGAGCGTGATTTTTGATGCCATATCACATAACGCTCAAATATACGAAGGTTTTTGATTTGTACAAGTTTTTTAATAATTATTTTTGTTGAGTCTGCGATATACGCTGTATATCAATGGGGTAAGATGGTTTGTTGCGCTTTTTTTACTTCGTATTTTATTTCGTTTTTTGTATACATTCAAAATATTATTTCTAATTTTGTAGCCATCAACAATGTAAAATGCGAAGGCAATGCCGGATGAAAATACATACCCAGCTTTACCAAAAAACATCTCCTTTTCCCCAGGGACACACAAAGGAAAAGAAATTATTTGGATAAATTTTACCTACAATTTGCCCACAAAAAACTATGTCAAAAACCAAATTAAAGCACAATGGAGCAACACCGAAAAAAAATGGTATGTAGACGACAACCCCAACCACAGAAAACACTTTCAACTACCCGAAAAATTCTATAGCAACACCGCAATAGGCACCGTACACCCCAACAATCTTGCAGCAATGGAACTTTTTGTAAAACAACTCAAACTAAAAGCCTATAGCCAAAATACCATCCGAACCTACTGCAACGAGTTTATGCAATTGCTCAAAATTCTAAAAAACCACGATGTAGACAATCTCGATCCCGAAAAACTAAAATCCTACTTCTACTACTGCATAGACAAGCTCAAGCTGTCCGAAAACCTCATCCACAGCAGGATGAACGCCATAAAATTCTATTTCGAACAAGTCCTGCACCGAGAAAAAATGTTTTTCGACATCCCAAGACCCAAAAAACCAAGCCTCCTGCCCAAATCCATCTCAACCCGAGACATCAAAAAAATGCTCGCAGCTGTAGAAAACAACAAACACAAATTGCTCCTCAAAATGTGCTACGGAATGGGACTTCGCGTCAGCGAATTGGTCAACCTCAAAATCTCCGACATAGACTCCGGAAACATGCAAGTCATCATAAGCCGCGGAAAAGGAAAAAAAGACCGCTGTGTCAACCTCCCACAATCCATCTTAGAAGACCTACGCGAATACTACAAAGAATACAAACCCGCAAACTACCTTTTCGAAGGACAATTTGGAGGCCAATACTCCGTCCGCTCCGCACAATTGGTCTTCAAAAACACCATGAAAAAAGCCAACATCAACAAAAAAGTAGGCATCCACGGACTCCGCCACTCCTACGCCACACACCTTATAGAACAAGGCACAGACATCCGCTTTGTACAAGAACTTCTCGGACACAACAACATCAAAACCACCATGATCTACACCTCCGTCACCGACCAAACACTTAGAAAGATAAAATCGCCCCTGGACAATTTATGACCACCCCAAACAATACACACCACTAACCTCCATTTTTTTTAGGAGCTATTTCCCGCTTTCCGCTGTATCTTTTGTTCCGCAGGGCTCCACAAAAGGATGCCGCTGCAATCGGGGCTAGGATCCCAGAACCCAACACACCCTACGAGATTATAGACTTTTATTTAGAAATCAACTCAAGATTCATGTGGTTTTATCAACAAATTACATTTGAGTTTCGTCCGTCTAAGACGGACACCCTATGTGTCGTTATGCAACCTAATTCCTAAATATCCTATGTCCCTATGTGTTTTTTTTTAACAAACACAATTCCCTTGCGAACTGAAAAACATTCAACAGATTATTTATTCGTTTCGTCCGTCTAAGACGGACACCCTATGTGTCATTATGCAACCTTATTCCTAAATATCCTATGTCCCTATGTGTTTTTTTTAACAAACACAATTCCCTTGCGAACTGAAAAACATTCAACAGATTATTTATTCGTTTCGTCCGTCTAAGACGGACACCCTATGTGTCGTTATGCAACCTAATTCCTAAATATCCTATGTCCCTATGTGTTTTTTTTAACAAATACAATTCCCTTTCGAACTGAAAAAGAATTCACAATTAATTGCAAAACAACCCTTTGCAACTTTGCGTTTAAAAAGTTTTATAAGACTTCTGCATTATAAATTTAGAAAAAACTCAATTTTCACTTTCCAATTTATCAATCAGATTAGATTTTATCGATGTGTACACCAGATCTTTAGCCTCGGCAAAAGAAATTCCGTATTGCCTGTTTAGCGGTCGCAACTCCTCCGGAAAATCCGCCAACAAAGTACCGTAATAACCATCCAAAACTTCCTCATTAGGCATTTCGTACCCAATTTTTAACTGAAATCTTCTTAGCAGCGCCGTGTCCAAAATCTGTATGTGGTTGGTAGCAGCAATAAGCAAAGTCTTGTCCGAAACCTTATCAATCATTTGGATCAGCGAGTTCACCAATCTCCGCATTTCACCCACATCTTGGTCGTCGTTGCCGCGCATTTTTCCAAGATGGTCAAACTCGTCTAAGAAAAGTACAGCCTTGTCCCGTTCCGCTTTTTCAAAAACCATTTTTAAATTTTTCGAGGTCTCACCAATCCTTGGCGAAACAAAATTGCTCAGATCCAAAACCAACAAAGGACGGTTAAGATGCGTGGCAATCGCTTTGGCAGTCATGGTCTTTCCACAACCCGAATGCCCGTGCAAAAGTATTTTATTGTTAACAGGAAGGTTGTATTTCTTAAGCTCGTCAATGTAGCGAAACTCTTTCAACAACTGTTGCAGTTCTTTTTTGTTTTTGTCGTTCAACAAAACATCATCAAAATTTACTTTCTCGCGGTCAAAAACAATAAGGTCTATGCTATTCATCAACAAAAAATTTATTTATGCAAATGTACAACTGCAAGTCCAAACAAGAAGCTATTTTTACCAATTTCTATCGATCATCATCACGATTTGTGCCATAGTTACCGCACCCAGAAGCAACTCTCGTCGGTTTACTTTGTCAAAGGTGTCTTCAGAAGTATGGTGGATGTCAAAATACCGTTGCGTGTCCGGTACAATCTCCGCCAACGGAATGCCCAATTTTTTCAAAGGCTGTATGTCTTGTCCCGAGTAGGTTTGGTCGAAATCATAAACGCCATAAGGTAAGAAATACGATTTCCAAGCAAACACCTGTCGCCTTCTCTCGGGGATCATGTCCAAAGAAATCCCTCGCGGCGAAAATCCTCCAGCATCACTTTCTATCGCAAAAAGATGCCTCTCGCCTTTCTTTTTTACCTGTTGGGCATAGATGTCGCCACCGCTCACTCCGTTTTCTTCGTTGGTGTACAGCACCACACGAAGGGTATGGTTGTTTTTGTATCCTATTTTCTGGAAAGCCCTCAGTACCTCCAAGCAATGTACAACACCGGCGCCGTTGTCGTGCGCACCTTCCGAGATGTCCCAAGAGTCCAAATGGGCAGCAACCACAATCACATTGTTGTCCTTGTTACCGGGAATTTCGCCGATGATGTTGTAGTTGGTTTTGGTCTCGCTAAACGAAGAAGTGGTGTTGATCTTTGCCAAAACTTTTTGCTTCTTTAAAGCCTGTTCCAGTTCATCAGCCGACTTTGCACCAATGGCAAGAGCCGGGATTTTATTCTTGTCATCGGCATCGTAACTCATGCTTCCGGTATGTGGGACATCGTCAAAGGCCGAAGTGAGGGATCGGGTAATCACGGCTTTGGCACCTCGTCTGGATACAGCCGCCGGAATGGCCCATCGGTATTTTCCGACTTCCATGTAGGCTTCCACAGGATTTACAATTTTTTGGTCAAAAGCCATGTTGAAAAATATAATTTTATCTTTGATATCGGCATACGACAGGGCATTGAACTCGTCAATGTTTTTCACCAACAAAATTTCACCCACCAGATCTTTCCCATCTGTCCCTTCCGAACTTCCGAGAGCCGTCATGTTTATTTTTTTCCAAGTACCGTTGCCGGTTTTTATTTCCAAAGATTCTTGGCCACGCTTCCATATTTTTACCGGGACTTCTTGCTTCCATACATGGGTGGCTCCGGATTCTTTAAGTTTTTTTTCTGCCCAATTTTCGGCTTTTGTAAGACCTGCAGAGCCGGAAAATCTGGGGCCTATGCTTTTTGTAAGTTCTCGTAACTGTTCATAGGCTTTGCCGTTGGCAAGGATTTCGTCGGAAATCGATTTGAATTCGGTCGGGTAGTCGTATTTTTGAATTTTCTTTTTTTGACCAAAAAAAATTCCACCCCAAAAGAGTGGAATTATCAGTAAATATACTTTCATGTACTTTTCTTTTGAAAGTACTAAAATATAAAATTATTTCATATCGTACATGACCAAAGCCGTTACCAATTTGGGCTCTATGTAAGTGCACTTTGGTGGCATGGATAATTTTTCGTCGGAAATCTTGATCATGTCATTGAAGCTGATCGGAAATACACCAAAACCCACAACACCCTCTCCGGCATCTATTTTCTCCTTCATGGCAACAATTCCGTCGGGACTAGAGTTCCCTTTGATGTAGTCGATCTTTTCGGAGCTGTCGGTATTTTCGATTTTCAAGAGATCTCGGAAAATAAATTTGTCCAAAATACAATGATCCAGTTGGTCGTATTGGTCGTCTTCTTTTTTGCAGGTATTTTTTAGATGCAAAGAGTAGAATCTACCGTCCAAATACATGCTGAGATGAAATTTCCTGGACGGATAATACGGCGTTTCTCCCTTTTCCTGAATCATAAAGTTTTTCTCCAATGCCTTTAGGAATTGCTTGTTGGTCATCCCGTTCAGGTCGCTAACAATCCTGTTGTAATCGTGTATTTTTATGGATTGGTTGGACACAATGAAACTGTACACAAAGTTATACCCTTCGTTGCCGTTGTGTTTTTTGTTTTTCTCTTTTTGGTAATTGGCATTGATGGCGGTTGATCCGATTCTGTGGTGGCCATCGGCAATGTAAAAAGAATCTACCTGGTCCAAAACTTCCTTCATTTGTTGGATTTTTAGACGGTTGTCTATTCTCCAAATTTTATGGCGAATGCCTCGGCTGTCGGTAACATTGATGACCGGAACATTTTTCTCTTCCATATTCATAAACAACTCAATTTTTGAGTTGGAAGGATAGGTGAGTAGGACCGGTTCTGCCTGAAGGTTTACTTTCTCTAAATAATGAGCCAGCTTTTCCTTTTTCTGCGGGATGGTACTTTCGTGTTTTTTGATTTTTCCGTTCCTAAAATCTTCAATAGAAGACAGACCCAGAAGTCCTCTGAAAACACTTTTATCCGGCATGATTTGTACATAAAGATAAAACGCAGAATTGTCCTGAACCAGTTTTTTGGCTTCTAAAAGCTCCTCGAAGTTGGTTCTTATTTTTCGCAGATTTCTATCGATATCTTTGGACTTGCTCACCGCATACGGCTTTATCATTTGGATGTACGAGTCGTCCAACTGAGATTTTTTATTGATTTCTTCTTGGGTAAAATGATCCAAAGGGTGCGTAGGAAAAGAGTCGATAAAATCATCATTCGGTCGTATTCCTCGAAATGGTTTGAAAATAGGCATAGGCTATAGCGTCTTTTGGATTAGGATGATTTGCTGGGCCAGTTCTGTTCCAATTTTTTCCTGTGCGTCCAAGGTGTTTCCTCCCAAATGCGGAGAAAGCGAAAGTTGAGGATTCATCAGAACAGAAAGTTGTGGCTGAGGTTCGTTTTCGAAAACATCCAAGGCTGCAGCTGCTACTTTTCCGTTGTCCAGATATTCCAACAGCGTCATTTCGTTTATGGTTCCTCCTCTTGCGGTATTTACAATATATACGCCATCTTTCATGAGTTCAAACTGGGGTTGATCGATCAAATACCCTTCAGTTTTTGGAGTATTGATGCTGATGAAGTCTGTGTCTTTTAAAAACTCAGCCCAATCTTGCATGGAAGTTATGGTGAAATTTACCTTCTGACCATCAAAAAATTCCAAATCTATTTGTTCCGTTTTTGGATTTCTGGTCAATACCTTAACCTTCATTCCTAGGGAAATTCCTATTTTGATCACTTCTTTGCCAATGCCTCCAAAACCTATTACTCCAAGGGTTTTTCCTTGCAATTCTACAGCTTTGGCATACGACTTTTTCAGCGCGTTGAACTGGGTGTCGCCTTCCAAAGGCATCATTCTGTTGGCATCGTGCAAGTATCGTGCAAGGGAGAAAAAATGGGCAAAAACCATTTCGGCCACAGACCGAGACGATGCTCCCGGTGTGTTGATGACTTTTATTCCTTTTTCTCTGGCATAGGCCACATCGATATTGTCCATACCAACGCCACCTCGGCCAATTATTCTTAATCCTGGACAAGCATCAATCAAGTCTTTTTTAGCTTGTGTTGCGCTTCGTACCAAAAGGACTTCTATTTGGTTTTCGTTGATGAAATTGATGAGTTGTTCTTGCGAAACTTTGTGCTCAACAAGGGTAAATCCGGCTGATTTTAAAAGGTTTTCTCCAGATTTTGAAATTCCATCGTTCGCTAAAATCTTCATATTTTCTTCAATTTTTATCGATTCAATTTTTTAGCTTATTTTAAGGATTTCATCACCTCTACCAAGACCTGTACACTTTCTATGGGCAAGGCGTTGTACAGACTGGCACGGTAACCGCCCAAAGTACGATGTCCGTTCAGACCGTTGATGCCGGCAGATTTCCAAGCTTCATCAAAACGATCTTTTAGGCTTTCGTCGGTCAGTTTAAAGGAAACATTCATTAACGATCGGTCTTCAACTTTGGCATGCCCTACAAATAAAGGATTGCTGTCGATTTCGTTGTACAAAAGTTCGGCTTTGGCTGTATTTCTTTGTTCAGCTGCAGCTATTCCTCCGGTTTTTTCTAACCATTGCAAGGTGAGTAGCGATGCATAGATTGAGAATACAGGCGGTGTGTTCAGCATGGATTCTTTGTCGATGTGCAGTTGATAGTTCAGGTACGATGGGATGTCTCTTCCGGTTTTACCCAAGATTTCTTTTTTCACCACCACCAAGGTAGCACCTGCAGGACCCATGTTTTTTTGTGCTCCAGCATAGATCAAATCGAATTTTGAAAAATCCATTACTCTGCTGAAGATGTCCGAACTCATATCGCAAACCAACAAGGTATCTACATTGGGGAAATCTTTCATTTGAGTTCCGTAAATGGTGTTGTTGGAAGTACAATGGAAATAATCGTAGTCGGATCCTACGGTATAGTTTTTGGGAATGTAAGCGTATTGGTCTTCTTTGGAAGAAGCGACAACATCTACTGTTCCTAATTTTTTTGCTTCTTTTATTGCGCCCGAAGCCCAAACTCCGGTATCGGTGTAGGCCGCTTTACCACCAATTTTCATTAGATTGAAGGGCAGCATTGCAAATTGCAAACTGGCTCCACCTTGTAAAAATAAGACTTCGTAGTCGTCGCCAAGGTTCATCAATCGTTTTATGGTGGTTCTGGCTTCTTCGATTACGGCTACAAAATCTTTGCTTCTGTGCGAGATTTCGATGAGGGACAGTCCCATGCCGTTGAAGTCCAAAATGGCTTCAGCAGACTGTTGCAAAACTTCTTGTGGAAGAATGCTGGGGCCGGCACTGAAATTGTGTTTTTTCATTTTTATTTAGGATTTATTGTGTTGGGTTTTCTTGGATTTTTTATTCTCCGTGAAGGAATGCTTTTTTGGATAGAAGACTTTCTTCACTTTCAACATGGTCTTCATCCGGCACACAACAATCTACAGGGCAAACTGCAGCACATTGTGGCTCTTCGTGGAAACCAATACACTCGGTACATTTATCGGTTACGATAAAATAGACATCGTCACTTACAGGTTCTTGTGGTGCATCTGCATCCATGGTTAGCCCAGATTTTAAGGTTACCATGCCTTTCAAAGCGGTGCCGTCAGAAGCTTTCCAATCTACAGCTCCCTCATAGATCGCATTGTTAGGACATTCCGGTTCACAAGCTCCACAGTTGATGCATTCGTCTGTTATTTTAATCGCCATTGCTGATATAATTTTATAAATTTGCACAAATTTAAGAATATTTAACCAAATGTTTGGTAAAAACTATATGGAAAAACAGATTTTAGGACTTTGTAAGCTTGGACTTTTTATTGCTGATTTTTTGGAAAAAGAATCCGAATTCTATAACGAAATCGAGCAAGAATTTTTTGCATTGATGAGAAAATCACAAATAGAAAATCCTTGGTTTACGATTGAAAATCAAAAGTTTGCACTGAAACATTGGGCAAATATCATGAACGAAACGGATTTGAAGGCGTGGACTGATTCTTATCAGGTTTCTAAAAATGCTAAAAAAATAGGACTGATTTTAGCAGGAAATATTCCTATGGTAGGCTTTCATGATGTGGTCGCTGTGATATTGAGTGGAAATTTCCCTTTGATAAAATTATCTTCTAAAGATCGCCTTTTGTTGCCGTTTTTGTTGAAAAAATGGAATGAATTTTCCGATGGTACTCTCGGTTTTGAATGGGTGGAAAGGCTTCAAAATTACGATGCCGTCATCGCTACAGGAAGCAACAATACTGCCCGATATTTGGAATATTATTTTAAAGATTCACCATCAATCATACGGAAAAATCGTACTTCTGTAGCCGTTTTGAACGGCTCCGAAACCGACGAGCAATTGCAAAATTTAGCCGAAGATATTTTTAGATATTTCGGTTTGGGTTGTAGAAATGTGACCCGTTTGTTTATCCCAAAGGATATGAAGCTGGATCTTTTGTTTGAGAATTTTATACCGTTCAAAGAGGTGATCAACCACCATCAGTACGCGAATAATTACGATTATAACCGGGCAATTTATCTTCTGAACCAAGAAAAATTCTGGGATAATAATTTTGTTTTGTTAAAAGAAGATGAAGCTTTGTTTTCGCCATTGGCTGTCCTAAATTTCAGCCGTTATGAAAATTTGGATGAGGTGAAAAATTTCCTGTCAGAAAACGAAGAAAATATACAATGTGTGGTGGCAAATGAAGCTTTAAATTTGTCTGCCTTGGATTTTGGAAAAGCACAATTCCCAACTTGGGATACCTATGCAGATGATGTAGATACGATGTCTTTTTTACAAGACTTGTAGTATAGTTTTCTAGACTTGTAGTATAGTAATAAAAAACTCAATCTGCAAAAGATTGAGTTTTTTTATTACTTGTCAATGCTGCCCAATACTTTTTGTGAAAAAGCATTTAGAGCATCTCTATCGGTCATGCCGTTTTTTACATTGTTATGAACTTCCAAAGCTCCACAAATGTTGGTAATTAATTCTCCGGTAACATTCATATCCTCTTCGGTGGTCCCTCTAAATTCGCAAAAAGATTCTAAAACTTCTAAAGTTTTTTCGAGATTTTCTACGCTTTGGTTTTGGTACAATTGTCTGATGATTGGGATTTTCATTCCGTGATTTTTTAATTAAAGTTGGTTGAATAGCTCGATCAATCCTTCTTGTTGGTTGGTTTGCACCTGACCTTTTAATTCTCCATTGTGGAAGATTGCGAAAGTAGGCAAGTTATCTACATTGGCCATTTTTCTACTTTCAGGTAGTTTTTCGGCATCAACATAATAAAAAGGAATGCTGTCGTTTTCTGAGGCTAATTTTTTGAATTTAGGCTTCATTATTCTGCAGTTTCCACACCAAGTTGCGCCGTATTGCACGACTACTTTTTCTTGGTCTGCAACCAATTGTTGTAGGTTGTCTTCAGTAATTTCTGTATACATATTGTTGTAGTGATAAGGTTGTTTTAATTTTAAAAAAAAAGGATTGAAGTATAGAAAACTTCAAGGAGAATGAAGAAAATGCAATGAGGTTGCCACTTGACGAGGAAAACCCCATTGCAAAATTTTATTAGTGCTTAGAAAGATAGTCAGCAGTAGAGTTTCTGTCAGCTTTCATAGCGTCTTTTCCTTCTTCCCAGTTTGCAGGACAAACTTCACCGTGCTTTTGAACATGCGTATAAGCATCGATCAATCTTAAGAATTCTTTTACATTTCTTCCCAATGGCATATCGTTTACCGCTTCGTGGAAGATTTTTCCGGTTTCGTCGATGAGGTATGTAGCTCTGTAAGTTACATTGGAACCACTGAAAGCCTCGTTTCCTTCTTCATCGTATTCGAAATCTTGATCTACAATACCCAAAGTGTTAGCCAATTGTCTGTGTGTGTCGGCTAAAAGCGGATAAGTTACTCCTTCGATACCTCCGTTGTCTTTTGAAGTGTTTAACCATGCGAAGTGTACCTCGTTGGTGTCGCATGATGCTCCAATTACTTTGGTGTTTCTTTTTTCAAACTCTCCCAATGCTTCTTGAAAAGCATGTAATTCTGTTGGACAAACAAATGTGAAATCTTTTGGATACCAAAACAACAATACTTTTTGTTGGTTGTTAACGGCTTCGTCCAAGATGTTGATTTTCAAATTGTCTCCCATTTCTGAAATGGCATCTACTGTGATGCTTGGGAATTTTCTTCCTACTAATGACATAAGTACTCTTTTTTTAGTTGTTAATTTTAATGATGCAAATATATTAAGATTTATCTATTGGTTGTAATTTATTCAATAAATAAAATCTATAACATTAATTTTAATTGATTTTAAATTGAGGTTAAAAAATCCTTAATCCTTCTCATTGCTTTTATAAGATTTTCTTCTGAGGTAGCATAGGAAAATCGAATGCAGTTGGGGTTGCCAAAAGAAACGCCACCAACCGAACCTACATGAGCTTCTTCTAGCAAGAGCATGGCAAAGTCATCGGCGTTTTTAATTTCTTTGTTGCAAATGGTTTTGCCTATATAAAAGGAAATGTCCGGGAAAAAGTAAAAAGCCGATTTGGGATAGTTCACCTTGAAACCGGGGATTTCTTTAATTAAATCATAAACCAAATCTCTTCGTTTTTGGAACGCATCAATCATGTATTGAAATTCTGCAGGATTGGTTTCTAATGCGGTAATAGAAGCTCTTTGTGCCATGGTGTTGGCTCCGGAAGTCATCTGTCCTTGGATTTTTTCACAGGCTTTTGCCAACCATTCCGGACAGGCCGAATAGCCGATGCGCCAACCGGTCATGGCAAAAGCTTTGGACATTCCGTTGATAACGGCGGTTTGTTCATAGACCTCAGGAAATTCGGCAATGGAAGTGTGTTTTCTATCGTAATTGGTAAATTCGTAGATCTCATCGGAAATCACCGTAATTTTTTTGTGCTTGGCGATAACCGTGGCTAAAGATTGCAGCTCTTCTCGGGTATAGTAACTTCCGGAAGGGTTGCACGGCGAACTGTACAAAAGTGCTTTGGTCTTTGGGGTTATCGCCTTTTCCAGTTGCTCTGCAGTTATTTTGAAATCGGTATCGATCGTGGTTTCAACATAGACCGGGATGCCGCCCAACATTTTTACCATTTCATCGTAACTCACCCAATACGGAGCAGGCAGTATCACCTCGTCACCATCGTCTATAATGGAGCAAAGTACATTCAGTATCGATTGTTTGGCACCGTTAGAAACACAGATTTGTGTAGGTTTGTACTCCAGATTGTTGTCTCTTTTCAGTTTATGACATACGGCTTGTCTCAGTTCCAAAAAGCCCGGAACAGGAGAGTAGTGGCTGTAATTTTGGTTGATGGCATCAAAAGCAGCTTGTTTTATTGTGTCCGGAACATCGAAATCCGGTTCGCCCAAGGTGAGGCTGATGACATCGATGCCGTTGGCTTTCATTTCTCTAGCTTTATTGCTCATGACAAAAGTCTGCGAAAATCCCATTCTGTTGACACGAGCTGAATATTTGTCCATAAAAAATTCTTTTTTTCAAAGATAAGATTTTCCTAAACATTTGCCATTTTGTTTTTCTTAAATTTGCGTTTTCAAATTATACTTATGAAATCGGAAATCATCGATAAATATTTCCCTAATCTTAGCGAAAAACAGAAAGATCAATTCCAAAAATTGGAAGATTTGTACACCGAATGGAACGAGAAAATCAATGTCATTTCCAGAAAAGACATGGATTCTTTATACGAAAAACACATCCTGCATTCGTTAGGAATAGCCAAAGTCATGGACTTTGCCCCGGGGACAAAAGTTTTAGACATCGGTACTGGAGGCGGTTTTCCGGGAATTCCTTTGGCGATTTTGTTTCCAGAGACCCAGTTTACCCTCATCGATTCTATTGGTAAAAAAATTACCGTAGTCAATGCAGTAGCTGAAGGTGTTGGACTCCAAAATTTAACAGCAATACACGGAAGAGCCGAAAAATTGAAAGACAAATTCCATTTTGTTGTCAGCAGAGCCGTAACACAAATGCCGGAATTTTTGAGATGGCTAAAAGGGAAGTTTGAAAAAGAACAAATAAACACCAAGCACAACGGTGTTTTGTACTTAAAAGGAGGCGATCTTGCCGAAGAATTAGCAGGATTGAAGTGTGAGATTTTTCAGTTGAAATCCTTTTTTGAAGAAGAGTTTTTTGAAACCAAAAAAGTAGTATATTTATCCAAAGGTAATTTTAATTCTTAAACTTTGTAAGGATGAATGCAATTTTAAAGTACAGTTTTTCAGCCCTTTTTTTATTGTTGATGGGATGTGTGGCAATTTCTTGCGACCACCACAGAGATCCTGATGAGGGTAGGGTTGTGGCGTATGCTCCGCTGAAAGTCGATAGTTTTAAGATCAACTCCGACACCATGTTGGTCAATTCTGTGCAGAGCATCAGGACCTATTTTACTCTGCATTCCAAATGTGAAGGATTCTACGGGTATCAATTCGATAAGTTGGGCATGGAAAGAAAAGTAATTCCGTATTATTACAAAACCGATGGTAATTGCAGTCCACAAGACAAAGCATATTACACACAATTCAATTTTTCTCCAGAAACTTCAGGGATTTACGAATTCAAATTTTGGAACGGAAAAGACAATGCCGGCAACGATGTTTGGATAGAAAAAAGCATAGTAGTCGAATAATTTTCGAGAAAAAATAATTATTAAAACCGTTTTAACGGTGAACTTGTTTAAAGTAAAAAAATCGATAAACACCTTTAAAAAAAGGCGTTAATTATTTGTTTAAAAGACTGGTATTCAGTATATTAGAGGAAAAATAACTACAAATTTCTCTATGCAAAAGAATAC
>NZ_REFA01000035.1 GCF_003852705.1 Amniculibacterium aquaticum | reverse complement strand
TTCTTTTGCATAGAGAAATTTGTAGTTATTTTTCCTCTAATATACTGAATACCAGTCTTTTAAACAAATAATTAACGCCTTTTTTTAAAGGTGTTTATCGATTTTTTTACTTTAAACAAGTTCTATAAAAAAATATTACTTTTATAAATTAAAATCATTTTTAACACATATATTATGACATTTGACAATCTTAATATCGAAATAGAAAATAAAATTGCAACAATAACCATCAACAGACCTCAAAGCCTTAACGCACTGAATAAAAACACCATACAAGACCTTAGCAACGCTTTTGACCAATTAGAAAATAACAACACGGTTCGAGCGATCATCCTTACCGGAAGTGGAGAAAAGTCCTTTGTAGCTGGAGCCGACATCAAAGAATTCGCAGATTTCAACCAAGATAAAGCCGAAGAATTGGCTCGTGTAGGACAGAATATTTTATTCAATAAAGTAGAAAACCTAAAAAAACCGGTTATCGCAGCCGTTAACGGTTTTGCTTTAGGCGGCGGATTAGAATTGGCCATGTCTTGCCACATCCGTTATGCTTCCGACAATGCCAAATTGGGTCTGCCTGAAGTAACACTTGGGCTAATTCCCGGTTACGGCGGCACACAAAGACTGGCAAAATTAGTCGGCAAAGGATTGGCCAATGAATTGATATTTTCAGCCAAAATGATTCCTGCACAAAGAGCAAAAGAAATCTCATTGGTCAATGAAGTTTTCAGTTTAGAAGACTTATTGCCTAAAGCGAAAGAATTGGCTTCTGCCATTGCAAAAAACTCACCTCAAGCGATAGAAAAAGCCATAAAAGCGGTAAACCTATCGGATACTGATAAAGGTTTTGAAACTGAAATTAAATTTTTCGGTGAGCTGTTTGAACAAGAAGACAAACAAGAAGGTGTAACTGCATTTTTAGAGAAAAGAAAACCAGAATTCAAATAAACAATGCCTCTCAATAAATTTGATATTGCCTACCTACGAATGGCCAGAGAATGGGGACAACTTTCTTACTGCAAAAGAAAGCAGGTAGGAGCATTGATTGTAAAAGACAGAATGATCATCTCCGATGGATACAACGGTACTCCATCGGGGTTTGACAACTGCTGCGAAGACAAAGACGGCAAAACCCATTGGTTTGTTTTACATGCTGAAGCCAATGCCATTCTAAAGCTCGCCTCATCTACACAAAGTGCAAAAGGGGCAACACTTTACCTGACCCTTTCGCCTTGTAAAGAATGCAGCAAATTAATTCTACAAGCAGGAATTTCGAGAGTCGTGTACATCAATGAATATTCTGACGACGATGGAATTTCCTTTTTAAAAGAACACAACATAGAAATAGAACAAATCCCTGAAGAAGAATTGTTCTAAAAAAAGAAGAAAACAGAAGAGAATAGAAATTATAAAAACAACACAAAAATGAACTGGGATGACAAAATAAAAGATTTTGAATCTTTTTTGAAATTCGAAAAAAATTCATCTGACAACACCCTAAATGCGTACATCAGTGATCTAAAAAAACTAAAACATTTTTCTGAAAACCACCTGGATGGCACCAACCCTTTGGATATATCACACGATCATCTCCAAGAATATCTTTATCAAAATTCTAAAGAAAAATTTTCCGAAAGATCCCAAGCCCGTTGGATCTCTTCCATAAAAGCATTTTTCAAATATTTGCATGAAGACGAATTGCGTACAGACAACCCTGCACACCTGTTGGAATCTCCAAAGTTGGGACTTTATTTGCCCGACACTTTAAGTTTGCAAGACATCGACACCATCTTATCCGCTATAGACGATAGCACCCAATTGGGACAAAGAAACAAATGCATGATCGAAGTACTCTACGGTTGTGGTTTACGCGTTTCTGAGCTCATTGAACTTCGAATTTCCAACATCAATTTCAAAGAAAAATTCATGAAAATTGACGGAAAAGGAGATAAAATGAGATTGGTACCTTTGGCCGATTTCACCATTAAATTAATGAAAAATTATATAAAAACGGTGAGATCACAATTGAAAATAAATCAAAAGCACGAAGATGTTTTATTCCTAAACAGCCGTGGTACATCCATGTCTAGGGTCATCGTTTTTATCATCATCAAAGAGTTAGCAGATAAAGCCGGTATCAATAAAAAAATATCGCCGCACACCTTCAGACATTCATTTGCCACTCATCTGCTTCAAAACGGTGCCGATCTTAGATTCATCCAAGAAATGTTGGGACACAGCAGCATCACCACGACACAGATCTATACCCATTTGGAAAATGAAGAATTACGACAAACCATATTGGATTTTCACCCAAGAAACATGAACTAATGAATCACCTCATGTACTGTCCTAAATGTGGGCAAAAAGAATTGAAATGGGATCAGGAAAAGAAACTGTATTGTCCAACTTGTTATTTTGTTCTTTACCACAATATTGCTTCTGCAGTAGCGGTCGTTGTAAAATATGGCCGTGAATTGCTTTTTGCAAAAAGAAATTGCGACCCGGCAAAAGGAAAACTGGATCTTACCGGAGGCTTTACAGATCCCAACGAAAGCGCAGAAGCAACCTGCAAAAGAGAACTTTACGAAGAATTAAAATGGGACATCGACCCTGAAAAGCTCAAATACATTACTTCTTTGCCCAATACCTATTTGTACAAAGACATTTTGTACAACACTTTGGATCTGTTTTTCCTTTATGAGGTGGATGAAAAACCAAAATTCGACTTGGAAAAAGAGGAAATCTCTGAAGTAGAATGGCGAGAAATTGCGACTTTAGACCTGGATGAATTGGCGTTTGATTCTCAAAAAAAATTCTTCTCTTTGTACCATTCTCTTTTGAAATAATTCAATTTCGCTTACAAAATCTTTATTTTTGTAGGACTAACGACAACTCATGAAGTTAAAAATCCTTTTCATCTCCTCTTGGTTCCCCAACAAAATAGAACCCACCAATGGTAATTTTGTACAACGACACGCAGAAGCCGTAGCAAAAATCCATGAGGTGGAAGTCCTGCATGCCATTGGAGATTTCAATCAAAAGGAAACTTATGTTTTTGATGACAAGATCATCAACAAGATTAGGACTCTGGTTGTTTACTATAAAAACACTCGCAATCCTATTCTAAATTTTTATAGAAGGATGAAGGCTTACCAAAAGGGATTCCAAAAAATGGACAGACCCGACTTGGTTCATGCCAATGTATTGCACAACTCTATGGTATTTGCAGTATATCTTAAAAAGAGGTTTAAAATTCCGTTTGTCGTTACCGAACATTGGACAGCTCTTCGAAAATCCAATGAAAACATTACTCCTAAAAACATTCTGAAAACGGCTAAATTCATTGGCAATCGTGCCAATTGCATTTTACCCGTCAGTTTTGATTTGCAAAAAGGTTTAAAAAATTTGGGAATAACGACCACGATGAAAGTCGTACCGAATGTTGTGGATACTTCGTTATTCTCCGTGAATGAAGAGAAAAAAAATGAGTTTGTGTTCATCCATGTTTCCAATTTGATACCGAGAAAAAATTCAGACAAAATCCTTAATACCGCCATTCGGTTATTAAAAAAAGGACATCAATTTAAGTTGCAACTGGGAGGAGACGGAACACAACAAACTATAGAAAATTTAAAAAAAACGGCCATAGAATCCGGCTTTCAAGATAAAATAGAAATTTTCGGGATGCAAAGCATACAAGAAGTTGCAGAAAGAATGAAGCGATCCGATTGTTTTATCCTGTTCAGCAATGACGAGAACCAACCTTGTGTGATTGCCGAATCTTTTGCAAGCGGTTTGCTGGTAATTTCGACCAATGTTGGAGGCGTTTCCGAATTTCTTCCAGAAAATTTCGGAATATTGCTCGACTTTCCCAATGAGAATTTATTGGAAGAAGCCATGGTTAATATTTTAAATGGAGAAGTCCAACATCACCGAAACGCGCTCCAAAGCTATGCCGAGAGAACATTTTCTGTAGAAAAAATTGGCGAACAATATTCAGAAATATACGCTGATATTCTTAAGAAATAAGTACATTTGATTCTTTGAAGAAAACACACATCCTATAATTATTTTTCCAAACACACAATGACGCCTGGTTTTTCTATAAAAATCGTAAACAACATCGTAGAAATCCATTGCCACATGAATACTGAGGCAAACGATAATCTTTACATAAAAAACGACGATTTGGAAATTGCCATCGAAGGTTTGGTTCTCAACAAAAAAAAATTACTGACCGATTTTGCTCTCAGCGATTTCAAAACCCTAATTTTAGAACTTTATCACCATAAAAAAGAGAATTTCATCAAAGAATTGGACGGTGAATTTCGAGGTTATGTTTGGAACAAGAAAGACCATAAAGTGGTTGTCTTTACCAATCCCACAGCAACACAAAGGGTTTTTTACACAAAATTTGGAAATAAAATTTGGATAGACAGCAGTCTTATTCGATTGGCCGAGGGTCTAAAATCCGAAAAAATAAAGCTACACCCCAACATAAAAGCCTTGTACCAGCTTTTGTGCGTTGGCAATATCTTGGAAAACGAATGCCCCATCCAAGATGTTTATAAAATTTCTGATGGTCGTTGCATTTCAATAGACATCGAAAACCAAAACATTTCGGAACACTGCTACTACAGCCCTTTTTCCGAAAATTACTACAACAAATCTTTTGAAAAAGGATTGCTCGATATGCACGAAATTTTCGGCAGATCGGTGGAAATGGAATATGAAAAAGATCTTGAACTTCAAAAAAAATCATTGGCATTGCTCAGCGGTGGTTTGGACAGCCGAGTGGGCATGATGTATGCTTTGCAAAAAGGATTCGACATAGAAAACATCCTCTGTTTTTCCCAAAGTCGGTATTGGGATCACAAAATTTCTGAACAAATCGCCAAAGACTACCGTTTGCACTACGAATTTATTCCGCTTGATGGTGGCGAATTTTTGAATAAAATAGACCAACTCACCAAAATATCCGAAGGTTGTGGCCTATACACCGGTGGCGTCCATGTCCAATACGCTTTGGACAAATTGAAGTACGAAAACTTTGGTGTTTTCCACAGTGGACAGATTGGAGATGGCATTTTGGGAGGCTTCAACTCGGAACCCCATCGCAAGAAACCTTCTTTTTTCAAAATCATTTTTAACGATGCTTTTCTTCCAAAAGTAGAAGCCGATCTAAAAAATATTATGGGCAAATATGAAACCGAAGAAGCCTTTCTCCTAAAAAACATTGCCTACAACAGAACGGTTTTGGGCGCACAAGTTCAGCAGCAAAAAGCCTATCAGACTTCGCCTTTCATGTCCAAAGAAATGTTAAATTTCTCTTTCAGTCTGAAGGAAGATTGGAAATACAAACACCGCTTCTATCTGGAATGGATAAAGACCTATTGCCCCGAAGCTACAGAATACCGTTGGGAAAGGACTTTACTAAAACCCGATGCTGCTTGGAAAACCAAAATTGGAGATCAATTTTTGAAACCTATTTTCAAAAAAATCAATGAAAAAATCCTGAACTCTCCGCAAAAGTCCAGCATGTATCCGTATGCTTATTATTTTGAAAAAAGCGAGATTTTACAAAGTTACTATCAGAATTATTTTTCTGAAAACCTGTGGCGATTGGAGAATTACCCTGAGCTAAAAACCGAAATGGAAGTCTTGTTTTCTTCAGAAAACTTCTTCCACAAATGCCAAGCCGTCAATGTTTTGGCGATTTTCAAACTCTATTTTCAACCATGAAAAGTTTAAAAGAATTTCTTTATTCTTTTTGGGAAAACAGCGGACATCTCGTTTTTCTATCGTTGCTTATTTCTAAAATATGCGCCTTTATCACCTCCCTCATCCTGATCCGATGGATGCCTGTCGGTGAGTTCGGTAGCATCACCTTGGTATTTTCAATATTCTCTTTGTTTGCGCCTTTTTCCGGTTTGGGCAGTTCACAAAGTTTACTGAGATTTGGATCCATTAAAAATAAAACAGAAGACCAATACCGGCTATCGACCTATCTTTTCAAACAAGGATTTGTATATCATATTGGGATCAGTGTGTTGTTTTTAGCCATCAGTATTTTTTATATTCAAAAAATTGAAGATGCTTTTTACATTTTTTTATTTTTTTTCATCCGGCTGATTGGGATTTTTTTTCACAATCATCTTCAATCCGAACAAAGAATTATAGGAAATAACAGAATTTTTGCTAACATCAACAATGCAGTTAATCTCGGCGGCTTGCTTCTAACAGCAGTCCTAACCTACTTATTTCAACTTTACGGATACCTTGTCGCCATGGCTATCGCTCCATTTCTGTCGATGTTTTGGTTAAAATTTAGCACCCTAAAAAAACACACAGACTTTAATTTCAACAAAAAAGAAATTTGGAATTACGCCCTGCATTCTTCCGGAACTGCCGTATTGTCGGATGCTCTTTTTGCATTGGACATTCTTATTTTGGGTTGGTTGATGTCCGAACAAGGTGTTGCCCACTACAAGGTTGCCATCATCTTACCGGCCAACATCACATTTCTTTCGCTCGTTTTTATGCAAAGTGATTTTCCGAAATTGGCGAAAAATTACGACAACAGAACTTTTCTAAAAAACTATATATTCAATTATTATAAACTTTTTTTGCCTCTGTGTTTGTTCATTTTTGGCATTGTACTTTGGCTAAAGAAAGACATTATCCAACTTTTATTTGGTGAGGAGTATTTGGATTCGTCCACCTCATTTGTGGTTTTGTTTGCCGCATTTTTAATCAATATTTTACTGAGAAACCTTTATGGAAACCTACTTTCAGCAGTGGGTAAGATGAAAGCCAATACGGCAGTTTCCGTTTTTGCATTGATGGTCTTATCTTCGTTTTCGTTTTTTTTGGTAAATGATTACGGCATTTTCGGGATGGCAGTAGCCCAATCGTTAACATTATTTTCCACAGGCATTCTTATGGGTTGGCAATTTTGGAACTATTTTAAAAAATTAAAATAAGAAGTATATTTGCTTTATGAGAAAAAATGCAGCATTTCTATTAATCGTTATTTTAATTTTCGCCACGACTTCTTGTAGAAATTCAAACGACGACTTGCAGTTCATCGACCAAAAAGTACAAATCTTCATCGATTCTGCCGGTCAGGACATGTTGAATGCAAAACTCCCCAACTCCTACACCTCCATTTCCATGAACGATGTTTTTGGAGAAACGGACAATGCTCCCATTTCTGTATCGTTGAAAAAAACAAGCGACACCGTGAGTTATATTGAATATTTGGCGGGAGCAAAACGAATGGCTTTGGACAACAACCACTACCAATCAAAAATTGCTCTTTCCTTAAGAAAAACAAAGGGAAACGCTACCCAAACCACCTTGGACACTCTGGTCTTAAACTACACCATGAGTCCGGACTTGTTTCAGATCAGTTCGGCCACCTACAACGGGACAACGGTTTTTACAAAAAATTCGGGTACGGAAAACATCATTAAAATCTTTAAATAAATCATTAAATTTGCAAACGAATTTCCGAGAAAGAAAATGCTTCACGGAAGATAAATACAAAACTCTGCTATGCTACAAGTTAATTTTTTAAGAGACGAAAAAGAATTGGTCTTAGAAGGACTAAAAAAGAGAAATTTCAAAAATACCGAATGGGTTGACGAAGCCATACAATTGGATGAAGAGAGAAAAAAACTTCAATTTGAACTTGACAACCTGAATGCAGAGAAAAATAAAATTTCCAAAGAAATTGGTCTTTTAATGAAAGAAGGCAAAAAAGACGAGGCTGAAAATGCCAAAGCTAAAACTGCCGAATATACTGAAAGGATCAAAGAATTGGAGGCTCAAAAACCTTTGGTTGAAGAAAAACTTCAAAACATCCTATACCAAATCCCAAACATCCCCTACCACTTGGTAAAAGCAGGAACGACTGCCGATGACAATGAGATCGTGTACCAATCGCATGAAGTACAAGGTTTGGGAGCCGGAAACATCCCCCATTGGGAATTGGCAAAAAAATACAACCTGATCGATTTCGAATTGGGTGTAAAAATTGCCGGAGCAGGTTTCCCGGTCTATTTAGGAAAAGGAGCTAGACTGCAAAGAGCTTTGGTGCAATATTTCTTGGACAAAAATACAGATGCCGGATATCTCGAAGTAAACCCACCGCATGTGGTAAATGAAGCTTCAGGATACGGAACAGGCCAATTGCCGGACAAAGAAGGTCAGATGTACTTTGTGAACGAAGACAACCTGTACCTGATCCCTACTGCAGAGGTTCCGGTAACCAACATCTACAGAGATACCATCATCGACGAGAAAGATTTCCCGGTAAAAAATACCGCTTTCTCCCAATGTTATAGAAGAGAAGCCGGCAGTTACGGCGCCCATGTTAGAGGACTCAACCGCCTGCACCAATTCGAAAAAGTAGAAATTGTACGAATTGAAAAACCAGAAAATTCCTATGCTGCCCTAGAAGAAATGGTAAATCATGTGAAATCCATTTTGGAAGACCTAGAACTTCCATTCAGAATTTTAAGATTGTGCGGTGGCGATATGGGCTTTACTTCGGCCATGACCTATGACTTTGAAGTGTGGAGTGCTGCTCAAGAAAAATGGCTTGAAGTTTCTTCGGTTTCTAATTTTGAAAATTTCCAAGCCAACAGGCTAAAATGCCGTTACAGAAAAGACGGTAAGACACAATTGGTACACACCCTGAACGGATCGGCAATGGCATTACCAAGAATTATGGCGGCTCTGTTAGAAAACAACCAAACCCCCGAAGGCATCAAACTTCCTAAAAAAGTTGCAGAATACGCAAGATTCGAGACCATTCAATAATAAAAACAGAAAGAAATCAGTACTGAAATTAAGTGCTGATTTTTTTTGTATTATTCCGATTGATATTCTCAAACTTTTGTACATTTGGCAAATTAAAAAAAATAGCTTTCTGTATATGAAAAAATTATCAGCTTTTATGATGTTACTTGCCGGAGTTATGGTCTTCGCACAAGGTATAAAATTTGAAAACGATTCGTTCAAAAACCTTTTGGACAAAGCAAAAAAAGAAAATAAACTCATCTTTATGGATGCCTATGCTTCTTGGTGTGGTCCGTGCAAAAAGATGGATAAAGAAGTCTTTACATTACCAGAAGTTGGTGAGGTGTACAACTCAGCTTTCATCAACACAAAAATAGACATGGAAAAAGGTGAAGGCGTAACTATTGCACAAAAATACGGTGTAAAGGCATACCCTACCTATCTTTTCATCGATGGAAATGGTGAGGTAATCTATAGAGGAACGGGATATTTTGTTGCTCCAGAATTTATCAAAATTGCAAAAGAAGCCCTTGACCCGAACAATAAAATGTCTTATTTGAAGGCTAAATTCAACTCAGGATCTACAGAACCGGTAATTTTGAAAGGTGTGATGAAAGCTTTTGCTTACAGCGAACCCGAATTGGCAGAAAAAGCAGCCATCAAATATTTTGAAACCAACAAAAACCAAGCCTTTACTGAAGAAGATCTAATGTCACTTTTCAGCTTGACCAAAGATGCAAACTCTCCTTTGTACAAAGTGGTGGTTAACAAAAAATCTGAGATCACAAATCTAATGCCTGAGTCTCAGTACAACCAAATGCTAAAATCTCTACAATTAAATGCCATTATGAAAACGGCATTCAACAAAGAGACCAAAGCGATTGATGATAAAATCTACATGAAAGAGGCTACCAAATTCATGACGAAAGAAGAAGCTGAAAAAACTTTATTGCAAATAAAAATGAGAATGGCTCTTAAATCTAAAAAATTTGCAGATTATCAAAAACTAGCCATTGCTTACTACAAAGAAGGAAATGATGAAAAATTCTCATCCAACGAATTAAACGAAGTTGCTTGGAATTTTTATGAAAATGTTACCGACAAGGACGCATTAAAATTAGCTGTACTTTGGGCTGAAAAATCGGTAAAAAAAGATGAAAGCTATGCAAACACAGATACTTTGGCAAACCTTTATTTCAAAGTGGGTGAAAAAGACAATGCAAAATCCATGGCAGAACAAGCAATAAAACTTGCTGAAAAAGCAGGCGAAGATGCCGCTTCAACAAAAGAATTGTTGAAAAAATTACAATAATTCTTTTTTGAATAATTACAATTAAAAAACAAGACCTCTTCAGAAAAATCTGAGGAGGTCTTTTAGTTGGTGTCGTCAAAATGAATATCTTTATAAAAAAATAACAGTCATGAACAATCCTACAAAGACCAACAAAACAGAAGAAAAATTATTTCAACTCTTCCGACTCTTTACCGAAGCTATCGCTTGGCTTAGAATTGTTGCTTCGCCTTTGTTAATCGGGTTAATTCTTGGCACTCTCACCTATCTTTACAACCCCAATAAAGTTACTTTTGTACTTGGATTGCTGCTGTCTATCCTTGGTCTGGTCATAGGCATTCTTTGGGCCAATAAACAATGGCGAGGAAAAGGAGCCGTTTGGTTCATGTCCTGGGTAACATCTACACAGGATTTGAAAGATCAAGATAAAACTGAAGACTTGCCAAAATCTTAATTCTTCAACAAAATCTTAATCAATGGTCAGCGATTTCAAACCCCACAATCCACCGTTGTACATATTAAGATCTACTTTGGTATTAATTCCGTAAACAATCCCGTTTTCAGAGAACTGCCACAGTTTCCAATGATCTTCTTCGCTGGGTACAGAGACATCGTTATAATTGGCCAGCCACAAGGGGTAGTCTGAGAAATCTTCTCTCAGATAATCTTTATAATAATGGTAGTAGGTATAGATGATGGGCTTTTCGCCGTAGGCTTCTTCAACAATTTTCAGCCAAACTTTCAGATTGTTCACTAATTTTTCCTTACCGTGTCTTCTCGATATTTTTTCGATATCCAATACCGGCCTCAGATCTCCGGACTGCAAGTTTACATTCTCCAAAAAATTGTTTGCCTGCAACACGGGATCTTCATCGGCGCGATAAAAATGATAAGCTCCACGGATGAGGCTGTGTTGTTGTGCTTGTTGCCAAAAATGATCAAAATGCTTATCTACTTTGGTCTTTCCCATGGTTGCCCTCATCACCACAAATTTTATGGGTATCGATTGATTGGCGATGCTAAGACTATCCCACTGTATATCTTCTTTATTTTGATAATGCGAAAGATCAATTCCAAAAATTTTATCGGTATTTTCAGAAATAATCTTGTTGATCCGTTGGGTTTCGAATTCTGAATTTTTCAGTTTTTTATGAGTAAAATTCTTAAAATTCATGGCATAGTAAAATGAAATTTTATCCTTCAAATACCAGCCTGTACCCAAAAGCGATACGGCCAAGATAATAAAAAGAATCTCCCTTCGTAACAGCCAATGCCTTCTTCTGGACTTATGAATTCTCTTTTTGGTATGCTTTTTTCTCTTTGCCATAGGCACAAAAATAAGTCATTATTATGAATACTTTTCATAATAGACGAAATTCAAAATTCAACATAGAAACTATTGATCCTTACTTTTTTATAACAATTTAATATTCAGTAAATTTGTGATATTATGGAATCCAGAGAAAAAATAATCATAATCGGAGGCGGTTTTGCAGGATTAAAACTCGCCAGAACACTAAACAGAGCTAACAAAAAGGTAATCGTCATCGATAAAGTTAACCACCACATGTTTCAACCCTTATTCTATCAGGTGGCATGCGGAAGGATAGAGCCCAGTAACATCTCTTTCCCGTTTAGGAAAATTTTTCAAAGATCTAAAAACACCTTCTTCAGACTCGCAGAAGTAGAAAAAATTGTAGCCGAAGAAAATAAAATCATAACCGCTTCTGGAGACTTCCATTATGACAAACTTGTAATTGCCACAGGGTGCAAAACCAATTTCTTTGGCAACGAGAAAATGGAATCCCTGACTTTTGGGATGAAAAACACACAAGAAGCCATATCCATCCGAAACCATGTCTTACTTACTTTTGAAAAGCTAATTATTGAACGGGGGCGCAGCGTGGAAGCCAACTGGAACATTGTGATCGTTGGAAGTGGACCCACCGGTGTTGAACTTGCAGGAGCATTTGCCGAAATGAAATCCGACATCCTTCCTCGGGATTATCCGAACATGAATTTCGACCATCTTAACATTATATTGGTAAGCGCCACCGACAAACCGTTGGGGGTGATGAGCCAGGAAGCTCAAGATCAGTCAGAAAAATACTTAAAAGATCTTGGTGTACAATTCTTAAGCGGCGAAAAAGTTACCGATTATGATGGAGAACATGTACAAATGGAAAGTGGCTTACAAATCGCCAGCAAAAATGTGATTTGGGCTGCTGGAGTAACAGGAAACATCATCGATGGGCTGAATGAAGATGCTGTCATAAGAAACCGTTACAAAGTTGACCGTTTCAATAAAATTATAGGTTATGATAATATTTTTGCCATAGGCGACATTGCGTACATGGAAACGACAAAGTACCCTACCGGCCAACCACAAGTTGCCAATGTAGCCATAACGCAAGGAAAAAATCTGGCCAAAAACATTTTAAAAGCCAATTTAAACGACTGGAAAGAGTACGAATACGATGACAAAGGAAGCATGGCGACCATAGGGAAACACCGTGCAGTAGTCGATTTGCCAAAAATAAAATTTCAAGGTATTTTTGCATGGTATTTTTGGATGTTTCTGCACCTGATGCTTATCCTGAGTGTTCGAAACAAGATAGCTGTATTTTTCAATTGGATGTGGAGCTATTTCAACAAAGATTCTTCATTAAGACTCATCATCATACCTAACAAAAAAAATAAAACGATACAATGAGAATAGACATCATATCTGCTGTACCCGACTTACTGGAAAGCCCTTTCAGAACTTCTATATTAAAAAGAGCTATGGACAAAGGCTTGGCAGAAGTGCATTTCCACAACATCCGTGAATATGCCAACAACAAATACAGACAGATTGATGATGCACCTTACGGCGGTGGTGCAGGAATGGTGATGATGATAGAACCTTTGGACAAATGCATCTCCCAACTGAAATCCGAAAGAAATTATGATGAAATCATCTATCTTACTCCGGATGGACAAACCCTCAATCAAAAAATGGCAAACAGCCTGTCCATAAAAGACAATCTTATCATGATCTGTGGTCATTACAAAGGCATAGACCAAAGGGTTAGAGACCTTCATGTAACAAAGGAAATTTCTATTGGCGATTTTGTACTTACCGGTGGCGAATTGGCGGCGTGCGTACTTTCTGACGCCATAATCCGACTGCTACCTGGCGTATTAAACGACGAACAAAGCGCACTGACCGACAGTTTTCAAGACAATTTATTGGCACCCCCAATCTACACAAGACCCGAAGAATACAAAGGTCTGAAAGTCCCTGCAATACTGCTCAGTGGTAATTTTGCAAAAATTGAAGAGTGGCAGCACGAACAAGCCTATACCATAACAAAAGAAAAAAGGCCCGATTTATTAGAAGGCTAAGATGCCGTTACGATTGTACCTAAAAACCCCTGCTTTTTGGCATTTTGTCTGGTGTTTTTTTTACTTTAAATTTTTGTTTTAGGCAGCTGAAACTTCAAATCTAGAGCACAAAATCCGCATAAGTAGCGATGTGAAAATTTGAGGAATAAATTTTAATCAGGTTCTAAACGATTATTTAAAAAAAATAATTATATTTACATTTTCTACTAAATAATTATTATTTTGATAACGAAAAATACCGAAAAGGAGATTATGATGTTCTACAATGTAGAGAATCTTTTCCCTCCCGATCCACCTTCACTTCACAAATTCGATCCAACCCCTTCTGGTCTAAGAGGTTGGAACAATTATCGTTATAATAATAAATTATTCAAAATTGCTTATGTTTTTGATTGGGTAGCCGAAGCCTACGGTGTGCACCCCATGATTATTGGACTCTCTGAGATCTCAAGTTCAAAAGTACTGGACGATCTTACGCAAATTGAAATCTTAGAAAACCGTTACGACTATATACACTTCAATTCTTTAGACGAAAGAGGCGTGGATACGGCTCTGCTTTTTGATCGTTCGAAGGTTGAAGTCCTGCATGCAGAACCCATCACTTTCCTTTTCGAAATTGATGACAATGTAGATGAATACATCGATACCACCCGTGATGTACTTTGGGTGAAAACCAAGATCAATTCCAAAATTATCAATTATTTTGTCCTGCATCTCCCTTCTAAAAGGAAACACGATGTCAACAAAGCAAAAAGGGACTACATCCTAAATTCCATCAAGAATAAAGCGGATGAATTGGTTTCAGAAAAAGAAGCGGTGATCTTGTGTGGCGATTTTAATGAAAATCCTAACGATGAAAGCCTCCTGAAGATGGAGAAGACCGATGAAGGAAACGATTTGTTCATCAATCCGTTCAAGGAATTGTTCCACAGAAAGCAGTTTTCTACATTTCACTTCCACGATGGTCTGTTGTTTGATCAGTTTTTGGTTTCTAAAAATTTTACAGATTCCGATTTTCAATTGCAGTTTCAAGAGGCTCATGTTTTCAATCATCAAAAACTAAGCAGTTGGGACAGAAAATTTCAGGGAAGACCTTTTAGGACTTATGCCGGAACAAGATATTTAGGTGGCTACAGCGATCATTATCCGGTGATCACCGAATTCAGAAAAAAAATAAAATTAAACTAAAATACAAGAAAATAGAACCGTTCACGAATCATGAGGACCTCCAACGATTCCTAAAAAACAAAAATTAAAATACCATTTATGAAAAACTCAAGCAGCACCATTTATCACTTAGACTCTGTTGACAAGAAAATAATATACATGCTTATGGACAATGCTAAGACTTCTTTGGCCATCATCTCCAAAGAAATCGGCATTTCGACCACTGCAGTACACCAAAGAATAAAAAAATTAGAGCAAGCCGGGGTTATCGAAAACTCCATCTCTTTTCTAAATCCTAAAAAAATAGGCTACAAAGTCATTTCGTACATCAGCGTCTATCTGGACCAACCGCATTATTACGATAGTGTAATTCGCTCCATCAACACCATAAACGAAGTGGTTGAAGCCCATTGTACAACCGGGAATTACACCGTTTTTCTAAAGGTTTTGTGCATGGACAACGACCACCTTATGCAAATCCTAAAAAAGCTACAAAAGTTGGAAGGTATTACGAGAACTGAAACCTACATCTCCTTGGAACAAAGCATCAACAGACAACTTAAAGTATAAGACTTTTTAAAAATAAACAGCAAGAAGCTATCCGAAATGGGTAGCTTCTTGCTGTTTGTAATGATCTAGAACCATGCTCAATATTTCAACGCAAAAGATTGTTTGGGATGGTTATATGAAGAGGGTTTTTTAGGGAAATATCTCAACAAGAGTCTGTATTCTTTTCACCTTATTTACCTCCCAAAAAACGCTCTCACCACCTTTCTATAATCTTCCACTTTAAATCCGTGTTCTGTTAGGTGGATTCAAAAAAAATCAATTCTTCAAGGATTGTAAATCCTTGAAGAATTGGATTAAAACTCACAAACTCGGGGCATGTTTCCCTTTGGCGAAACCGCTTGGGTGTCTGCCACAAGTGGAATTGGTAAGGATGGCGATACTTTTTTCGGTTCTTCCGCAATATTTGCAGGTATAAATCGGTTTTTCGCTGCCTTCATAAAGTTTGTGATTGCCTTTACACGATCCCAAAGGATGCCGTGTACAAGGTGTGCCGGTTAAAGCTCGGATACTGCTTGCGGACTTCCCGCAATATTCGCATTGGATGGTCATGGGGTAAGGTTTTTTTGGAGGTTATTTAAAATTTTGACAGAATAATAAATTGTTTGATCAATACTTTTTATTAAATATCCCAAATATGGTCTTTATCGTTAAGTGCATTTTGGGTATTCTCAATACTTGCTAAATCTTTAAATGGTGAAGAAACTGCAAGATTATTGATACTTTCGAGTCCCATAGCTAATTGTTGCATGTTATTATTTACTATTGCGTGATCAACTATAGCAAATAATTTTTCAAAATTAGCTTTTCTTTCATCAAAAGATTTTTCAAGATAAGCAATCATTATTGCTTTTTGAGCATTTATTTTTGTAACATATTTATCTCGCTCTGCTTCTATTTCCTTTCGTTTTGTCTTCTGAACCTCTGTAAATTTTGAAACTTCGCCAGCCATTGTTATTAATTCTTTTAATACCATTGCTGCTTCAGCAGGATTACGAGCAGCACCAATTGTGAGTACATCTAAATTTTTATGTAATCCTTTTTCAAACTCATCGCTATTTTTATATTTTTCATCTTCAGATGAAATAATTTCCACAGGGGTTATAGAGGATTCATTGTTATTTTTATTTAGAAATTCTTTTTTAGAAATGGATAAATCCTCGTTATTTGTCCGATCTTGATTATCAATTTCTTCCACTGAAGCTTCTGATGTATTTAAAAATTTTGATAGATCTAATTTACCCTCTGATAATTCTAAAACTTTATCATTTGCAGTTTTAATTATGGCATCCTTACTTTTTTCCATTATTTCATCTGTTGCCGATAATACTGTTTCTTTACCTTGTTCCAATAATTTATTTTTTATATCATTGAACAAACCTTTCCCTATATTTAGAATTGAATTTTTATCCATAATTAACAATATTATTATTTAATACTTTATTGGTATCTTGAATTATTTGTTCACTCATCTTCGAAGTATTCCCTTCATTATCCAACAAAGGAGTCTGTGCTAAATCACTCATTGATTTGGCCAATAAACCAACTCTTTGGAAAACAAGATTATAATAGTTATTATCTGTATTATAATCAATAGCTAAAGGTTCTAAATAACTTATTTCTGCTTTCAATCTTAATTCTAATTTTTTAGTAACATTAGTAAGTTCATTAGTTCTTTGATAAATACCTTCAAGTACATCCCAAAGATTCTTCATATCCGCTACATGACATTCAACATCTTTCTGAAATTCTTTAGCTTCAGTTAATTTTTTAGAATAGTATGTTGATGCTATTAATCCTGCAGCTATTAATCCTATTCCGGCAGTGGCTCCCATCGTAATTTCTGATAAAACAGTTGCTCCTGCGGCCATACCTCCCCCACCAGTTGCTAAACTACCACCTCCTAACCATGCTAATGTAGCATTTGTTGCAGCAACTCCACTTAATGAACTAATTGCAGTACCAGTAGATGCCGTTGCAAGAGCTCCTACAGCACTAGTCACCATTGCTGGAGTACCCATGGCTGCAGCAGCACCAAGAACACCTACTGTTGCTGTACTCTTTAATGCAGATGACGCATCCATATCTAATCTTTCCATCTTTTTTATGGAATCCGTATTGACACCAATATTACTAAGGATTTCATATTCCTTGAGTTTATTCTCTTTCTTCATATCTCTAAGAATCCCTAAAAAGCGACCTGTAGTTGCTTGTAATGATTCTAATCGATATTTTCCGAATTCATTAATGCTTTTATTAAGACTTTCCCGTACAATTTCTGTCACTTTTTGTGCTGCTTCATAATATTCTTCACAAGATTCTTTTATAGTAATTGAACTATTTCTACTCTGATATGCTTCTATACCTGATACAACTTTACCAATTTTTTTTAATCCTTGGAAAAACCCTTCTCTATTATTTTCTTCATCATTAGTTTCTTCTTTATCTTTAATATTGGGTGGATTCAAGTTATAAATGCAACATCACAGTTTTCATTCAATTTTTGAGCGAAAATTTCATTGGGCGTTTTAAAACCAAATCTTTTTCGTGGTCTGTTGTTTAAAATATTTATTACCCTTTCAA
>NZ_REFA01000034.1 GCF_003852705.1 Amniculibacterium aquaticum | reverse complement strand
CACCAAACACCAAAAACTAAAAACCAAACCTCCATCCCGACTGGAGAGTTCTGTTCCTTTGTCCTAGCCCCGATGGGAGCGGCATCCTTTTGTAAGCCTTGGGAAAGCCCAGGCACAAAAGATACAGCGGACAGCGGGTGGTGTAGTGAAGAGTGACGGACTTGTGATGCTCCTAAAACCATAAAAAAAATCCAGACTTTTCTTTATCTTTGCCCTATGAATCAGGATACCATTTGTGCATTGGCTACGGCCAGCGGAGTAGGCGCTATCGGCGTGATTAGAGTTTCTGGAAACCAAGCGTTTGAGTTGGTTTCTAAAATTTTTGAGGGCAAGGATTTAACCCAAGAGAAATCCCACACTGTGCATTATGGCTATATTGTCGATAAAATTGAAGAAAACCCGACAAACCATCAACTAACAACCATCAACCATCAACCATCAACCGAAATCATCGACGAAGTAATGGTTGCGGTTTTCCGTGCACCGAGGACTTTTACGGCCGAAGATTCTGTGGAAATTTCTTTTCACGGGTCGCCTCATATTGCTAAAAAGATTTTGGAAGTGTTGATTAAAAACGGTTGCAGAATGGCAAAAGCAGGGGAGTTTACCATGCGTGCTTTTATGAACGGTAGAATTGATCTTTCCCAAGCCGAATCCATCGCCGACCTGATTGCATCGGATAACGAGGCATCTAGAAAAGTAGCACTAAACCAACTAAAAGGCGGAATTTCTCAGGAAATTTCTTTGTTGAGAACGGATTTACTGAATTTTACTTCCCTCATCGAGTTGGAATTGGATTTTGCCGAAGAGGATGTAGAGTTTGCCGATCGATCGGCCCTCAATCAATTGTTGGATAAGATTGAAATAAAATTAACTTCCCTCATCGATTCTTTTCAATACGGAAATGCGATTAAAAACGGAACTGCCGTGGCGATTATTGGGAAGCCCAATGCCGGGAAATCGACTTTACTGAATACTTTACTGAAAGAAGAACGCGCCATTGTGAGCAATATCGCCGGGACGACCAGAGATACCATTGAAGAGGTATTGCACATCAAAGGTCATGCATTCCGATTGATAGATACTGCCGGACTACGAGAAACTGCGGATGAAATAGAAGCCATTGGCGTGCAAAAAGCCAAGGAAAAAGTAGAACAAGCCGAGGTTTTGGTGTATTTGGCTGATGCCAGTCAGACGGATTATTCTGAAGATTTCGAGATGTTGAAATCTTTGGTGAGAAAAGATCTGAAGCTTATTGTTTGCCTTACTCAAACGGATAAGGTTGAGGCTAAGGTTGAGATTGAGGCTAAGCAATTTGAAAAGATTCAGCAAAATTTTGAAAAAGAAATCGATTTTCCATTTGTTTTTATCCCGATTTCGGCAAAAGAAAACCAGAATGTTCAAGATTTAAAAGATGAACTTTCGGCTTTCGTGGAAAGTCTAAAATCTGAAGGCGACCAAGTGGTCATCACCAACCAAAGGCATTATGAATCTCTTAGAAAATCTTTGCAAGCGGTACAGCAAGTAAAAGAAGCGGTATATAGCCAAATCACCACCGAGCTTTTGGCGTACGAATTGAGAAACGCCCTGGAAGCCTTGGGTGAAATTTCGGGTGAGTTTACCAATGACGAAGTCTTGGGGAATATTTTTAGCAAGTTTTGTATCGGGAAGTAATCGCTGATTTCTAATTACTATATTTCTACTATACAACCCGCATTAATAAAGGAAAATCAGAAAGTGTTAATTGACATTTTCTGACATTTGTTGACATATTTTATACTACTAAATGTGATACTCCGTTGTTTTTAATCTCAAAAGAAATGAATTTTAGGATACTCTAAGAGAAATTTAAACGGTAAATAATCGTAGATACACGTAAATACCGCTAAATACAGGGAGAGATTATTAACATAAAGAAAATCGGAAAGTATTAAATGAGCAGTAACATTAGGATTGAGAAGATTTGTATCTTCTGTAAAGAGAAATTCATCGCTAAAACGTTCTCTACAAAGTATTGTACTCACAGATGTAATCAAAAGGATTATAAGAAGAAAGTAAAGGAGGAAAGAATACAAAAATCTAAAGAAGAATTTCAAACGGAGGTAAAACTCAAAAATCTTAAAGTGGTTTCTATTGAAGATGTTCAGAAGAAAACATATCTTACTATAAAAGAAGTTTGTTTGTTGATGAATATCTCTGAATCTACAATCAGAAAACTGATTAAAAACGGAGAATTGAAAACAATCCGTGTTGGTAAGAAACATTTTCTTTTGAAATCAGAATTAAATAATTTGAGTTGAGATAATTCTTCAAACATTCAAAATTTCCGATGTAATAGATTCAAAAATCAGTTTTAAACAATTTTCAATGGAATTACACAGAGAAACGAATTAAAATTGTTGTAACTTCTTTAAAATCGTTAATGGTGTTTTAAGCGTTATTTTCTTAATAGTAGTTGTTTCTTATTTCCTTTTGTTAAATTTTTTCGTTGATGCTTATATAATTATATACCATTGAATATGAATATATTATATAAGTATATATATTATATATATAATATAAGAGGATATTATATAGAGGATATATTTAAGTGGTAGTAGTAGAGAAAAAGTAGTAAGATATTTTAGTAGTAGTAGTAGAGGAAAAATCAGTTAAAAGAGTAATAAATAAAGAGAGAAACAAAGTAAATCAATCGAAAAATCCGAAAATTTCAAAAAGGAACGAAAATTAAGGAGGAAATTTCAAACCGAAGAGGAGATTTCTGCTGTGAGGTTTGGAATTTTGTAGTTGATTTTCAAAATTTTACGATGATGATAGTATCAAATGATACTATAGAACAAACGGAAATGGATGTTAGATTGATTTTAATATCAAAATTGATGAATTTGTAATGAAGGAAAATTTACGATGTAGAACTTTTTTAAAAACAGTAGTTGTATTTTTAAAATAAAAGGAAGGACTTTACACCACTTTACAATTGAGGGAGTCGAAGTTTTTAATAAAGTAAAGAGAATCCGAACAGAAATGTTTGGATTTTTTTTGTTAAAAATTAGGTGAATAACCGATGCAGACTACCACTGTAGTCTTCCCCAAAAACAGAAACGAATATAAATATAGTTTTTAACTTTGGGAAATATGAAACAGAGCAAATTTACAGAGGTTCAGATTGTGAAGATCTTATCTGAACAAAATCAAGGAAAAACGGTAAACGAGATTTGCCGAGATTACGGTATCAGCCAACCTACTTTTTACAAATGGAAAAGTAAATACGGTGGTATGGATACGCACCAACTGGCACAACTCAAAGAGTTTGAGAAACAGCTGTCACAATATAAAAAAATTGTCGCTGAACTAACTTTGGAGAACACTGTTTTAAAAGATGTTATAGAAAAAAAGCTTTAACGCCTTCCGAAAAGCGAGAAATGGTAGTATATGCCAAAGAAACCCACAAGATAAGCATAAGGAAGGCATGCGGTTGTTTCGGGCTGAGTTATTCGGTTATGTACTATAAAAAGAGGATTGATTCTCAAGATGATCTCATCCGTGAAGAACTTCGGTTGTTGGCCGAACAAGAACATACTTGGGGATTTTGGACAATGCGTTATCGCTTGAAAAACATGGGATTTTGGTGGAATCATAAACGGATTTACAGAATCTACACTTCGATGAATCTAAATTTAAGAAGCAAGAGAAAGAAAAGGCTACCTGTAAGAGTGAAAGAGCCGCTTCTGCGTCCGATCTATCCAAATGTAACATGGAGTATGGATTTCATGCATGACACTTTGGAAAACGGCAAAAGCGTGAGAAGTTTGAACATTATAGATGATTTTAACAGAGAAATTTTACAAATAAGTATTGATACGAGTTTGCCTTCTGCAAAAGTAATTACCAAGCTGGAAGAACTCATCGAATGGCGAGGGAAACCGGACAAAATACGAGTGGATAACGGACCGGAATTTATTTCAGAAAAATTAAAAACTTGGTGTCAATATCACGAAATTGAGTTGCATTTTATCCAACCGGGAAAACCTACTCAAAACTCTCTTATTGAGCGGTTTAATAGAACATTTAGAACAGAGTTTTTGGATGTATATTTGTTTGAAAGCGTGAAACAAATGAGAAATTACGCAGAAATATGGATGTGGAAATACAACAACGAAAGACCACACAGTGCATTGCAATATCTCACACCGAGGGATTTTTTATTGAAATATGGAAAAATCAGCCACACTAATCCAGCAGATTTTCCCACATTTCAACAAAATTATTCAACACCAACAACAGAAATATTAAATAAAATCTCTACTTTTGAGTGTTACTAAGAATGGGAAGATTACAAAACTAAGGAGAGTTTCGGTTTGGAATGAGGAAAATCGACAAGTCATCGAGATTATTACCAATAACTTTCAGTGGGCAGCTTCCACCATTGCAGAACTCTACAAACAAAGATGGCAAATAGAGATTTTTTTTAGAGATATCAAACAATTGCTCCACATCAAAACCTTTATTGGCACTTCTGAAAACGCAGTGAAAATACAGATTTGGACGGCTTTAATCACCATTCTTATACTAAAATACCTAAAATCTATCGCAACTTATCCTTGGCAATTGTCCAATTTGGTGGCTTTTATTCGGCTGAATATTTTCGTGAAAATAAACCTGCAAACATGGCTAGATAAACCTTTTGAACAACCCCCAAAACAACCTCCAGAACAACCTAAAATTTACTATCAAGGGGTTCTTTTTTGAAAAATAGAAAAACCCGCACAAAGATTGACTTTATGCGGCATAAATTTATTCCTAAATTTTATTTAGGACAGTATTGATATTAAATAAAATCTCTACTTTTGAGTGTTACTAAGAATGGGAAGATTACAAGTGAACTAAAGGCCATTCAGAAAATGATGGAGAATGGAGAAGACGGATTTAAAGGAAGGATGACTGCTAAGAAATACATCTCTATTAATAAAAACTCTATAGCAACAGCGACTAGAGATTTGCAGCAGCTTTTTGGATAGTGTCTTTTTATTGTTGATTGTACCATTTACTATTTCAATTTGATGTGAATTAATCTTTATAGCTAGTCTGAATTGAAGTTTATATTGTTTTAAACATTTATTCGTTTTATATTAATCATATTTATATGCCTCATATTTACAAAATTGCTCTTTTAGAAGATAATAAACAACAACTTAATAAAATGGCTCATTTTGTAAGCCTTATATCGAATGCTGAAGTAGTTTTAGAAAGTAGGAATTCTGATGATTTTTTTGAGCAATTAAAAACTATAAAACCTGAAATATTAATTACAGATCTTGATTTAGGTAATGATAGTATGACGGGTATGGAAGTAGCACAAGAAATAAAAATTCCTGTTTTCTTTGCTAGCGTAAATACCTCTGATTATGTGGAGAATATAGAGCATCTCAAAAGGGATGCAGATATATGCATTGATCATATTACAAAGCCTTTTTCTGAAGAACAATTTGTGAAAAGTTTCATTCGTTTTCTGAAAGAAGTGACATTGTTCTCCGCTTTTGATTATGTTTATTTGGACTTTGATAAAATGAAAAGAAATAAGATCCGTATTGATGATGTAGTTTATTTATGCACAGATAAATTAGCCGGTGCGGAATCTAATAATAAGCAAATCTTTTTTATTAACAAGAAATCTGAAATATTAGTGGATTTTTCTTTTTCTAAAATGGAAAAGTTGGGATTGATGAAGGATCAGTTTATTACTATTCATAAATCTTTTAGAGTCAATAAAAAATTTATAGAATCATATAATTCAAAAAAAGCGGAAATCGAAGTTAAAATTTTTGATTCCACGAGTAAATTGAATATTAAAAAGCTTCCCGTTTCTGAAACATATCAGAAAGAGCTTTTGAAATTATTTAAAAAATAGGTTTCGTTACTTAAAAAGACGCTCTTATTACTCCATAATACCTGTTATTACTAGGTAACAATTTTTTTTCTACTTTGGATATTATTTTGATGAAGACCTTGTAAATAAATACAAAAAATAATATGACTTCATCATCAATTTCTATCATTCCTTCTGTAAATTATCATGTTTTGGAAGCTTGTAATATGCGTTGTAAATTTTGCTTTGCTCCTTTTAAAGATGCTAAAGGTATTTTGAAAAAAGGATTTCTTGTAAAAGAAGATGCATTATCCTTGTTAAAGGAGATTTCTAGGCTGGGCTTTAAAAAAATCACTTTCGCTGGAGGCGAGCCTACTTTGTATCCGTGGATAACCGATTTAATTGTAGAAGCTAAAAATTTAGGTATGACCACAATGATTGTAACAAATGGTACAAATATTAATGATGAATTTTTGAATAAACATAAAGGAGTTTTGGACTGGATTATATTAAGTATCGATAGTTTTATCCCTGATGTTAATATTCAGTCAGGAAGAGCAATAAATGGTAAAAAGGCATTTACAACAGATGATTATTTAAAGATGATTAACCTGATTAATGAACATGGTTTTAAATTGAAAATTAATACTGTTGTACACCAATTTAATTATGAAGAATCATTTTTAGACTTTATATCAATGTCCAAAACGGAGCGTTGGAAAGTATTTCAAGTTTTGCCAATAAAAGGAGAAAATGATAAATATATCGAACAGTTCAAAATTACTGATCATGAATTTAACCAATTCTTAAGTAATCATCAAACATTAATTGATTCAGGTATTTTGGTGCCAGAATCAAATTCTCAAATGGTAGATAGTTATGTTATGATTGATCCTGTAGGTAGATTTTATACAAACAAAAAAGGTTATCAAGAATATAGCAAATCTATTTTAGAAGTTGGGGTCTATGAGGCTTATAAAGAAATGGACTATAATATTCCTAAATTTTTGGCGCGTAATGGTATGTACGATTGGGATTAATTATGATATAAAAATGACTGTGATTAAGTAGAATGGTTAGCGCTAACCTTAATATAGGCAATTAATAATTTAGACGGTTTAATGGACAGAATTTCTATTCCTCAAGCAAAGCTTCTCTGTAAAGAGCACTTAATAGGTAACCTGCAGCTATGCGTTTATATGATAAATTTTAAATAGATAATCGGAAATCTTCCGATTATCTATTATATTTATTACATTTGTATGGTGAAACTTGAACAATCCATAGCGCAATATGCATCACAACCGATGAGTCATCAGTTGTTGGTTAGCCTTTTGAAGAACTACAAAAGCCCTAACGATAAGATTAATGAATGGGTGAAACAAGGACAACTAATTTCATTAAGACGAGGATTGTATGTTTGGAACTCCCAAAAATTGCCTGAATTGTTTTCAATAGCGAATGTTTTGCTGGCACCAAGTTATATTTCGGCAGAATCGGCGATGTCTTATCATGGGCTGATTCCCGAACAGGTTTTCACGGTAGTTTCAATGTCTTTAAATTCGACAAAAAAAATTAAAAATAGTTTAGGGAATTTTGAATACAAAAAACTTTCTTTTCCCTATTATTCATTTGGTATTCAGAGGGTTCAATTGTATGAAAATCAGTTTGCCTTAATAGCGTCGCCAGAGAAAGCAATGCTGGATAAAGTGGTTACAACTTCCGGTGTTTTGTTTAGAAGCATGGTTTCGGCTCAAATTTATTTATCAGAAAATTTACGAATTGATAGCGATCAATTAAAGGAGTTGGATATCGAGAAAATGAAAACCTGGTTGGTGGATGCTCCCAAAAAGGAATCGATTAATTATTTAATAAAAGCCATAGAAACACTATGATAAAAGAATGGATAGAAGAATACCAACCTAAAACGGCTGAAGATTATAAACAAGCACTACGAGAGATCATGCAGCAATTGGCTCTTGCAGGTTTGGCAAGAGGTGGTTTTTTCAATAAAAGTGCTTTTTATGGAGGAACAGCTTTGCGTATTTTTTACGGTTTAAACAGGTTCTCAGAAGATTTAGATTTTTCTTTGCTTCAAAAAAATACTGATTTTAATTTAGAATCTTATCTCAAAACAGTTGAAGATGAATTTTTGGCTCAAGGAATGAAAGTGAACATCAAAATAAAGAATAAGTCCGCCGAATCCGATATTGAATCTGCATTTTTAAAATCTGAAACTTTGTGGAGCGAATTGGTTTTAGATGCTGTTGTTCCGCAATTGGGAATTCGACAAAATATAGGGATCAAAATAAAAATTGAGATTGATACGCATCCTCCTTTAGGATTCGAAACCGAAGAAAAACTATTGTTACAGCCGTATTCATTTTATGTAAAAGTTATTAAAATAGAAGATTTATTTGCCGGTAAAGTGCACGCTCTTTTATTTCGTAAATGGGGGAAAAATGTAAAAGGCAGAGATTGGTACGATATGGAGTGGTATATCAGAAAAAGAATTTCTCTTCATCTCGATCATTTTCTAATTCGTGCAAAAGACAGCGGAGATTGGCAAAAAGATACCATGAGCGAAGAAGAATTTAGAGATTTGCTGACTCAAAGAATTGATGCCGTAAATTTTGAAATAGCAAAAGAAGATGTGATACGATTTTTGGCAGAACCAGCATCTGTTTCGATTTGGTCCAAAGACTATTTCCACGATTTGGCTCAGCATTTAAAAATTAAATAATAAAGATTATTGAAATTACGGTCAGCATAATCATTGTTAAATCCTGTTGTGAAAGCAAAGCTTCTCTGTTAAGAATGCTTGATGGTTATCCGGTAGCTATCGTTCTGTTTTGACAATTAGCTTGAGATTCCCAGTAGAAATGCAATTACTAAAAATAATAGACATAAAAAAGCATAGAGCAGGTAGCCCCACAACATAATTTTGAAAATTGCTAAAAATAGTTTTCCCATTTGTAAATTATTATGATTTTGGTTGGCAATTAGAACTATTTTCGTTATACGAATTTACAAAATAAATCTGTATTTTTACCTTCATAACAAAAACTCCAAATGTCCGAAATAAAATTGACCACTTCATCCACTGCGGAAATTCCAAATCTTAAAACTGCGGATTATAAAGCAAAAAGTACGGTTGTTTTACTTACTTTTTTCACCGGTTTTGTTGGTGGATACCGTTTTTATTTGGGACAAACTTGGTTGGGGGTTTTTTATCTGGCTTTCTTTTGGACGCTTATTCCGTCGCTTATTTCGGTGATTGATTTCTTTGTGTTTGTCTTTATTTCCGATAAAAAATTTAATGATAAATACAATAGAAATGTAGATTTCTCCAAAGTGGAATCTTGTACTGCCTGTAAAAAACATTTGGCATTATTAAACAAACCCATGTGGGGATTGGGAAAACTGAATGATGGTAAAAGAGTCTGTTATGAGTGCTTTTCCGGAATGCTCAAGGTGGATAGGAATTTTAATGCCAATTCTCAACAAAAATATTCTTCCAAAGAAGTGGAAAATTATTACGCGTATGGTTTTCCAAAATCCAGATTAGAAAGCAGAATGCAAGAAAAAGTGAATGCCAAAAAAGTAGTCTTGGCACAAAAACAAGACGAACTGAAAAATATCTTCACCTCTCATTCGTATGCTATGAAATCAGAACTTCAACCGCAATATCTCCAATTGTTGGAGGATTTTTCTAAAGAACTGGACGGCTTATATGAAAATCTGATTCGGGATAAAAAGATAGAAGAAATGTTTCGAGAATCCAGTCCCAATCTCGATCCTCAACAAGTTGTGCTTTCCATCTTGATCTATGATCTTTTGCAGATTGGGAAATTCATCAAAGGAGATTTTCTTTCTCCGGATGATGCCGAAGCTTTTGGGGTTTTCTTGTTGGTTCAAGGTTTTTTACCCGACAAAATCACCGGATTGCATTGGGATTTTAAAAGTTTGAAATCATCTTATGATAGAAAAATTTATAACCAAGTCATCCGAGAAGTTCTAAAAATGGGAGAGGGCGAAAGTCCGATGAATATTTCGTTTAATGTTGAAGAAGACAAACCCGAAATAGCGAAAGAAAACACCTTGGCTTTTCCTACTTTTCTTCAGCTTACAGAAAATCCCGTTTTGGAGCAATATGCAACATCTCTGTATCGCTTTGCCAACATCATCGCCAAAGCGGATGGCAATGTAAATGATTTAGAAGAACAGAAATTGAAAAAGATGTATCTATTTCTTCACAAACCATTAGAGGCTTCGGAAACAACTTTTATAAAAGTTCAAAATTCAAAACCGGATGAAAATATAGAAAGTATTTTGGAAGAACTTCACCAATTAATCGGTTTAGAGGAAGTGAAAGAAGAAGTGAATACTTTGATCAATTTCATAAAAATTCAAAAAGCCAGAGAACAAAACGGTTTAAAAACTTCGCCCATCTCGTATCACATTATTTTTACGGGAAATCCGGGAACGGGAAAAACGACGGTGGCCAGAATTATCGCCAAGCTCTACAAACATTTGGGGATTTTATCCGATGGACATTTTATAGAAACCGATCGCTCCGGACTCATCGCTCAATTTGCCGGCCAAACGGCTCCCAAAGTGAACAAAGTGGTAGATTCGGCGCTGAACGGCGTACTTTTTATTGATGAAGCCTATGCTTTGGTAAGCGAACATCAGGATGATTTTGGGAAAGAAGCCGTAGCAACGCTGATCAAAAGAATTGAAGACGACAGGGACAAATTGGTGGTCATCATGGCGGGATACGGCGAGGAAATGAAAACCTTTATCGATACCAATCCAGGCTTCCAATCGAGGTTCAACAGATACATTCATTTTCAAGATTATAACGCTGAAGAATTGTTGAAAATCTTTGAAAGTCTGTGTAAGAAATTGGATTATAATCTTACGACAGATGCTCAAAATAAATTGAAAGAAGTTTTTGAAACTGCTTTTCAAAACAAAGACGAGAATTTTGGAAATGCGAGATTTGTCCGCAATATTTTTGAGAAAACCCTCGAAAACCAAGCCAACCGAATTGCTAAAAAAGCGGTGTTGAGCAAATCAATTTTGAGCACGATTGAGTTGGAAGATGTTTGTAAATAAGTTTGGGTATTGTAGTAGGCAAGAAAATTTCAGTACAAAATTTCAGTACAAAAATTCAGAAGGATTACAGTTGTTTAACCTTGGGTAAAGTGACCATTCGGAGCTGTAAGTCTCAGCATATTAGCGATTCGGGATATTGGTTTCCCAAGTTGTTTTTGTCAATTCAAACCAGTCTGTAGGGTCGCCTTCATAGTCAAAAGTTTCTTTGAAGTCAAAGCCCAATTTAATCAATACTTTTTTTGAATTTACATTTTTCGGATCTGTTATTGCAAAAATGCTGTCCACTTTCAGTTCTTTAAATCCATAGTCTAATATGGCAATTGAAGATTCGGTCGCAAAGCCTTTTCCCCAATGTTTTTTCTTAAATCGATAGCCCAGTTCGTAAAAATTTATGTGATTGTTTAAAGGTTGGTTAAAATACTTTAGTCCTGCCCAACCGATGCATTCGTTTGTTGATCTGTCAACAACTGCCCAACGAGCAATGCCGTTTTCCTTGTATTGTTTTTTAAGCATTTTAATCGCTTTTTGTATTTCGTCAATTGTTTTTACAGGGTTATTTTCGATATACAAATGAACTTCAGGGTCAGAATCCATTTCGAATAAGTCATTTTCGTCTATGTATTCTAATTCCCTTAAAATTAGTCGTTCGGTTTCTAGTAAAATTCTCATTGGGTTGTTATGTATTTGTTAATTGGTATTATTAATAAACTTACTGCCAACAATTTTTTTTCAACAAATCAACAAGAGTCGGTATTCGTTATGTTCCGTTGGTGCTCGGTGTATGCAGGGAAGTGTTGGCACTTCCGGATCGTCCACCGCTAATTTGCAAAGATGACCGTTTCCGAGATTGATGGGTTGGGCTTCGGCTAAGGCTTCATAATGCAAATCGAAGAAATTCTCTTTCAGAAAATCTTCAAAACCCGCTTCGGCTCCTGTATAGATTTTCCTCAATTGTTCTCTAACTTCAGGGATTTGGATTTTTTGTACGGCTTGATCGTTGGGCAAAATATCGCTGGCTGCTCCAAAATAAGTGCACAAAAAAGTTGGCGAATGAAAAGGAGCTCTATCCACATGAAAAGAATACACATCGGTAGAGATGAAACTAAATTCGTCATCTCTTTCATACGATTTTAACAGGTTGAGAGAGGGTTGAGCGCCGTATTCTGTTAATAATTCTAAATCTTCCAAAATGATTGCTCTGGCTTTCTCGCCTTGTTCTGAAAGTTCCAAAGTCCATAAATCTTCTTTGGAAACCTCGGTGATGTTTTCTTTTAGGATAAGCTTGGAAACAATCTCTTGAAAATCTCCCTCTAAATTCCGCTCCCAGCAAACGGCATTTCGTTTTCCTTCAAATTCGGTTAAAATTAAATCTGAAAAACTGGAAACGATTTGTATGTGTTCGTGATGAAAATCGGTCGGAATCATAGTGCGGTATTCCTGCAAAATTAAAAAAAAGTGAACCACGAGTAGAATTTATATCAAACAAAAACTCCCAACATAGCGCCGGGAGTTTATGATTGTTTTAGATTTTATACAAACCTCTTGTGCCAAGAGTCTTTTAGAGCCACTTTCCAACGGCTGTCAAAATCTTTTTTATTGATCACGGTGTTGTCAAAAACAAGGGTTTCATCGTTGATTTTTCCATCCTGATACAATGTTTTTAGTTCAGCCAATTTCACCAATTTCACTTCGTTGTTTTCTTGAAAAGACTGTCGCATTCTGTCCAGAAACTTGATGTTCAAATCTTTTTCCAATTCTTTGACAAGGTTTACAGAAGCCGACTGAGCACGGCCACAAAGCGGGTCGCCTTGGTCATCTGCAAAAATCACAAGAAAAGCATCGTGAAGTATGGTAAAAGTACCTTTTACCAAGCTGCCGTGAGAGTCCCAATTGTCGATAAAATCTTGAACTTTAGTCGTGATGTGTTGTTTGTCGTCTGCGGTTAGAAATCTATCGGCATTGTACACCCAAACCATTGCATTGTCGGGGTAGTTGATATATTCGTTGTTCATGATGTAAAAAATTAAAGTGCAAATTTAACCATTTTAAGTTCAATAAGTTTGTGATTAGAATCAGTAAGGTTATGGATGATAAAGATAGATGATAACGATAAAAAAATCCGAAAAATTTCTTTCTCGGATTTACTTTTTTATTTTTTACGACGGATTATCGAATCAGTTTTTTGTATTTAATTCGTTTCGGAACCAGGTCGCCACCCAATCTTTTCTTTTTATTTTCTTCGTAATCGCTGAAGCTTCCCTCAAAGAAATAGACTTCGGAGTCGCCTTCGAAAGCGAGAATGTGGGTGCAAACTCGGTCCAAAAACCAACGGTCGTGACTGATGATAACGGCACAACCTGCGAAATTTTCCAGTCCTTCTTCCAAGGCTCTCAAGGTGTTCACATCCAGGTCGTTGGTAGGCTCGTCCAAGAGCAGGACATTGCCTTCCTCTTTCAGAGTCATGGCAAGGTGCAGGCGGTTTCTTTCGCCACCAGAAAGCTGAGAAACTTTTTTATTTTGTTCGCTACCGCTGAAGTTGAAACGACTGAGATAGGCTCTGGAGTTGACTTGTCGGCCGCCCATCATCACCAATTCTTGTTCGTCGCAGAAATTTTGCCAAATGGTTTTGTTGGTGTCGATGTTGCTGTGCGATTGGTCAACATAGGCTATTTTTGCGGTTTCGCCCACTTCAAAAGTTCCATTGTCGGGTTGTTCTTCGCCCATGATCATTCGGAAAATGGTTGTTTTTCCGGCTCCGTTCGGGCCGATGATTCCGACAATTCCCGCTTGTGGGAGTTTGAAATTAAGATTTTCATACAACAATTTGTCTCCATAGGCTTTAGAAACGCCTTGTGCTTCCAAAACATTGGTGCCCAATCTTGGGCCGTTCGGGATGTAGATTTCCAACTTCTCGTCCAATTGTTTTTGGTCTTGATTGACGAGTTTGTCGTAGCTGGACAGACGGGCTTTTTGTTTGCTTTGTCTTCCTTTGGGAGCCATTCTTACCCATTCCAACTCTCGTTCAAGGGCTTTTTGTCTTTTTCCTGCTGTTTTTTGTTCCAAAGCCAATCGTTTGGATTTCTGATCCAACCAAGACGAGTAGTTTCCTTTCCACGGGATGCCTTCGCCACGATCCAATTCTAAGATCCAACCGGCAACATTATCTAGGAAATATCGGTCGTGGGTAACGGCGATTACAGTGCCTTTGTATTCGGCAAGGTGGTGTTCCAGCCAATGTACCGATTCGGCATCGAGGTGGTTGGTAGGTTCGTCCAAAAGTAGGATGTCCGGTTCGCGAAGTAGCAAACGGCAGAGTGCAACACGACGGCGCTCGCCACCAGAAAGTACAGAAATTAATTTGTCCGGTTCCGGAGTTCTTAGGGCGTCCATGGCGATTTCCAATTTGGTGTCCAATTCCCAAGCGTTGGAGGCATCTATTTTATCCTGAAGATCGGCTTGTCTTTTCATCAACTCGTCCATTTTATCAGGATTTTCATAGACTTCTGGTAGGCCAAACTGATCGTTTATTTTGTTGTATTCGTCCAGTACATCTACAATTTCTTGTACGCCTTCTTTCACCACTTCCAGTACGGTTTTATTCTCGTCCAGGATGGGTTCTTGCTCAAGATAGCCCACGGAAAAACCGGGTTGGAAAGAGATGTCGCCTTGGTAGTTTTTGTCCACTCCGGCAATGATTTTTAGGAGGGTCGACTTCCCACTTCCGTTTAGCCCTAAGATACCAATTTTGGCTCCGTAGAAAAAGCTTAAATGTATGTTTTTAATGACAGGAGTCTGTGCGTTTTGAAATGTTTTGGTCACTCCCGACATGGAGAAAATAATCTTTACATCGTCTGACATAATCGTAATTTTAGTTTTAAATGCGTTAAGATACAGCCAATATTTTGAATGTACAATTCTTTTGGATTTTGTTTTTTTGTATGCTGAACAATACAATAACTTTCACTTATTTTGTGATTCTATTTTACATGAAATGAATCTGAAACAAAAGATATTGGAAGAATGCTTGAAAGCGGTAGATAAAAAGTTGAAAACTTGTGAGGAGGGCTTGAAGATGATACAGGAAAGCTTGGCCTCTGAAACCAAAAGCACGGCAGGTGACAAGCACGAAACCGGCAGAGCGATGATACAATTGGAAAGAGAACAGTTGGGACAACAATGGGCGAAAATAGAAGCTGAAAAAACAATTTTGTTGAAGATAAACCCCGAATCTAAAAATGAAATTGCAGGTTTGGGATCTTGGGTTGGGACTTGCGATATGAATTATTTTATCGCTACTTCCGTTGGGAAATTAACTATTGACGGTACGGATTGTTTCGTCATTTCTCCAGAATCGCCAATTGGAAAGTTGTTGGCAGGAAAAAGAAAAGGAGAGGTCTTTCTTTTTCGTGAGAAGTCTGTTGAAATTTTGGAGATTTTGTAATTGCTTTTCAATAAATTTAAAGATTTAAAATCGTATATTATGAAGAATATTTCTGTGCTTTTCACGCTGTTCTCGGTGATGACTTCTGCACAAGTACCTAGTCTTACGGATGAAATTGCATTCACACTGTCTCAGAAACCTTTGCACTGCATCAATCAAGAATATCCCAACAAAACGGCGCATGTCATCAACGGTGAAGTCGATGTAAAACTGTCTCCCAAAGAATTGCATCCCAGTTTTTATGGTTGCTTCGATTGGCATTCGTCGGTGCATGGACATTGGATGTTGGTGAAATTGCTGAAAGAAAAACCATCTTTGAAAAATAGGGAAGAGTTGTTTGCTGTTCTTGATGCTTCATTTCAGCCCGAGAAAGTGAAAGCGGAAGCCGAATATTTTACAAAATATCAAGTAGCAAAAAATTTTGAAAGAACTTACGGTTGGGCTTGGCTTTTGCAATTGGATGCCGAATTGTCAACCTGGGATCATTCAAAAGCAAAACTGTGGCATAAAAATATGAAACCTCTGACGGATGTTGTGGTGTCGTTGTGGAAGGATTATTTGCCCAAACAGACCTATCCGAATAGAACGGGAGTTCATCCGAATTCGGCTTTTGCATTGGGGTTTGCTATTGATTGGGCCAGAGCGACGGGAGAGAAAACTTTTGAAAATAGCTTGGTCGAAAAGGCCAAATATTTTTACTTAAACGATAGAAAAACACCGGCCTATTTGGAGCCGGATGGAAGTGATTTTTTCTCGCCCAGTTTAGAAATTGCCGATCTGATGACCAGGATACTTCCTGAAAAAGAGTATGAAAAATGGTTCGATACCTTTTATGAGAAAAGAAGTTTGGAAAATATTTCTCAGATACCGATTATTTCGGACATCAACGATTATCAAACGGTGCATTTGGTAGGTCTGAGTTTTACCAGAAGTTGGTGCATGAAAAACATTTCTCAAAAACTTCCGAAAAATAATAAATCTAAAATCCAATTGGAGAAAACGGCTACAAAATTTTTGGAAAATGCTTTGCCATTGGTTTTTCAAGGTAATTACGGTGGCGATCATTGGTTGGCAAGTTTTGCCGTCTATGCATTGATGAAGTAAATTGGGGGATTAATAGGTGATTTAGTGGGTTGTTAGTCAATTTATTATATTTGAATCATCTTGTGTTGATGTCAAAATGGTATCAAAATCTTCCTGTTTTTTTGATAATTAGTAGCAAGATTATTTAAAAACTATGGATTTGCTCTTCGAGTCATACTTATAATGCACAATATTGCCATTTACAAAAAGTTGAATTACTTCATTGATAACACTTAAAGGAACAACAAACCACTCTCTTGGGATATGGCGGTTTCCTGTTTTATCATACAAATCAATATTCAAACAAGCTTCAGCAAAAAAACGATGCAATAAATTTTCAAAATTATGTATGTTTAAGTTATAACATTGATAGGATGAAATAACTTCTACTCCCGCAAATAAATAAGTGGGTTCTTTTTTGGCATTTTTAATCCGATCTTTTACCGGAATGGTAGAAAATCCTATCTTATACAGGTTTTCTAAATTTTGAATTTCCGGCTTTTCAGATTTCGATTTCAGAATATAAATCCAGCCGCTTTTCCTATCTTCTTCCTTTGCAACACCTGCATTTTCAAACAATTGATTTTCGATATCCTCATCAGGATTGGTGATGATTTTTCCGTTTTTTTGAATGGCTTTTCCGAGTGATCGAAATAGCATATTGGAAATGGTTGCATTTTCAAATATCGTTACGGTACGCCCTTCCAACCTCATTCTGTCACCTGATTTATTTTCTCGTAGTACTTTTTCAGCTTTAGAAACTTTTAAATAGCAAAGCAAACCATCTACTAAATAGAAATTACCTTCCACTAGATTATCTTCAGCATTTTTGAACTCTAGGAATTTACGCTTCCCTTCTTTCAACTCGCGATGAACTTGCTTAAACATCTTATCATATCTCTCAAATTCCACTTCCGGAAGGGCTTGTCTTTGTGCAACATAATCGGCTTTCTCCCTACTACCACTTTTTGGAGTATGTTTAAACTCAAAGATGGAATTGTCTCCGCCACTATTTAATAAGCCTAAATCATCATTATTTAAAATATCGTCTAAACTTTCTATTTTGACTTCAACTTTCCCGAGTAAATTATGCCGATCGAAAGATTTTAAAAATGCTTTTCGATCTTTATTATTTTTAAATTCTTTTAACCGTGAAAACAAGGCATATTCCGACATGGATGTTTGCTTGGGTTCGCGGTTGTTCTTCTCGAAAAAATCATTAATCTCTTCAAAAGATTCAATCAAACGATCTTCATCCGTTTTGATTTCAGTTTTCTGAATTTCAGCTTCCAACAACCCAAATTCATCATCATTTAAAATATCGTCTAAACTTTTAGCCATTTTGTGCTTTTTTACGTTTTAAATCTTGGATAAATAATAAAGCTTGAGCTAATCTTTGTTCTCTAGGATCTTGGGAATTAATTTCCGGAGCTTTTCCGGTATGTATTCTCCATCGTTTGATATCTTCCCAAGAGGCAACAGCTTCTTCCTCCGTCATTTCAATCTTGGTCATATTAATCGTATCTTGGATAGATCGTAAAACCGAAGTCGTAACGCTTTTTGAAAGAATCTCAAATGCTTTTTGAAAAGGATTTACCGTATCTATCAAATCGATATTCACATCGTCAATATTCACAAAACTCCCTGCCATTCGGAGGAATTTTTTAGAACCCTGTTCTTCTATCGTTCCGTTTTTTATCACCGAATCTACCACAACATGCTGTCGGATAGCTTCTATATCTTCCGAATTGAGTTCCGGATATTTCTCCCGAATAATTTTTGGGATATAAACCGTATTGATAACTTCGGGCGACGCATTGCCGGGCATGGCTTTCAGCATGGTTTCGTCTTGCAGAATGGCGGCTTTAAGATCATTAAGATCAGATTCTATAATATCTTTTGCTCTTTGTGAAGTCGGCATTTTAAATCCACGGATCTTGATGGTGTTTTCATTGAACTTGTTTAAAGTAAAAAAATCGATAAACACCTTTAAAAAAAGGCGTTAATTATTTGTTTAAAAGACTGGTATTCAGTATATTAGAGGAAAAATAACTACAAATTTCTCTATGCAAAAGAAT
>NZ_REFA01000033.1 GCF_003852705.1 Amniculibacterium aquaticum | reverse complement strand
GAACGCTTGGATAGATAGCTTTAAAGCGCTATTAATACGATATGAAACTAAAGAAAAACATTGGAGGGATTTTCATCTGCTCGCATTCTGTTGTATTTTGATTAGGAAACATTAAACAAGTTCGATGAATGAAAATTGATATTTTACAAAAACACAATCAAATAGTACTAAACGATTAAAAATTGAAACTTTTATGAAAAAAATAACTATACTCTTTAGTTTTTTAATTTCTACATTCGCTTTTTCACAAATTAAGATCATTGCTACCGATGAGCTGATTGAGGTGGGAAAAGACAATTCTGTAGGATTATTCAAAAGAGGCAACAAATATGTTTTCAACTACCAAGATGTAAATGCCGGGAATCTGAATACCATTCGTTCGTTTACCTTTGCGGATCTCAACAACGATATGGACACTTTTTACAAACTGATCATTGATGGATTGAATACCTTGCCCAAATCAGACATCACTTTGGAATTGCCAGAAGATATTTTGGAGTTGCATTTCGAGAAAAATTTTGGACAACCTACGGTACAATTTGTACAGTTCATCAATAAAAACAAAAAGTTTACCGGGAAATCGCAATTCCTAAATCGAAAACAAGTAGAAAAGATTTTTGGAAAAGCACCGGGTTCTTCCTTGGCATTAGGAAAAAGCGAAATCCCCGCCAGCAACACCAAGAAAACAAAGAAAAAAAGAAATTGATCACCCTATAAAACTCATCATTTTGATGAGTTTTTTATATTTTTGCAAAAATCCGACCACCATGTCTTTACAAATCATCAATCTAAATAAATATTTTGGAGAACAAAAAGCTCTAAACAACATCAATATCGAAATTAATGAAAATGAAATCATCGGGCTTTTGGGTCCGAATGGTGCAGGAAAATCGACTTTGATGAAATCCATCACCGGTACCTTAAAATTAGACAATGGACAGATTATTTTCAACGGAAAAGCCATTGACCAAAATGAGATTGATGCGAAAAAGAAAATAGGTTTTTTGCCGGAAAACAATCCTCTGTATTTGGAAATGTACATCCGAGAATACCTTCTTTTTGTTGCCAACATCCACAATATCCCTTCTAGCCGAGTGGATGAGGTGATAGAATTGGTAGGCATAACCCCTGAAAAATCCAAGAAAATATCCCAGCTTTCTAAAGGATACAAACAAAGGGTTGGACTGGCACAAGCCATCCTGCACGAACCGGACTTATTGATCTTGGACGAACCTACCAACGGCTTGGATCCCAATCAAATCTTAGAAATCCGAAATGTGATTAAAGAAATTGGACAAAAGAAAACGGTGATCCTTTCCACACACATCATGCAAGAGGTAGAGGCGCTCTGTTCTAGGGTGATCCTGATCCACAAAGGAACAATTTTGCAAGATTGTCCGATTGAAGAATTCAAAGGGAAATTTGACAGTTTAGAAGATGCTTTCTCTCATTATACCCAAGAAACGGCATCTGTATAATTCTGAAAATATTGATACAAATAATCTTCAAAAAAAAAGAGTTTGAACTTAATTTCAAACTCTTTTTTTTGTAGCAACAATCACTGTTAAAGCATCATGACACCTTCTATCTTCCCCACTTCTTTGTAGATAGAAATTACATGATCGGCATTCATCATAAAAGCATTGATGTTGGCTGAAGTATATTTACCATTCTTGCTTTCTCTATTGCTAAGACTGTGATGAATATCGTCAAACACTTTAAAAATTTCAGCTAATTTTTCCGGATTATTTTCCAAAATAAATTTGAACAAATAATCTTGTGGAAATTCATAATTGGCTTCCAATTTTTCTTTTAAAGATTGGTAAAAATCTTCAGGATTGTCGTATTTATTATTTTCTAAAACATTCATTATTTTTTATTTTTTATTAAAAGCACCCAAGATGCTGTCCTTATTGTCATTTTCATGCTTTTCGATGATGCTGAAAAGTCCGTTCACCAATTGTTCGGTAGCCATTTGTGACAGTCCCCCTTGTTTCAAATTGGTTTGGCTGTTGTTTCCCAAAAGCGACCCGAGCAAATTGTTTCCTGCAAGAGCGGTGTTAATGGTTTTTACAATACCAAATTCGTTTAATTTTTCATCCACTTTTGGCATAATAGCTGCTACCAATTGCTGAGACGATTTCTCTTTCAGAATCTGTGTAGCTGTAGTCCCGTTTACCATTCTTTCCATATCTTGAGCATTTAGGGAGTTCACAGCATTTTTGAGAATGGGTTCTGAGACATTTGCCGTGTACGATGCGGCTTGTGCAATGTACTCTTTTTCTTTAGCTACAAGATTGGGGGCTACTTTCTCCAACATTGAATTTATTTTCACCAAAGACGAAGGCATGGCTTTGTCTATGAGTCCATTTTTTAAAAAAGCATCTTTGTCTTTGAAAGTTGCCATTCCTTTGGAAATACCGCCCAGCAATACCTGTTTGATGATGGCAATACCCAAGGAAGATGTGGCGATAGTTGCACAAGATTGTACCGAAGCTCCGGCAACTGCAACCGCAACGGTTGCCATAATAACTGTTTTATTTCTCATAATTATTTTTAACTCATTAAAATTCTATGTCTTTTTGCACAAATCGTACCAAAACCATACTAGAACGGGTAGAAAAACGCAATGTTCCAAGTTGGCTTCAGAGGTTGTATCTTACTGAATCTCCACCTTTCGCCGACAGGTTGGTTGGGGTCGTGGATTTTATACGCCAAATCCAATCTGAAAGTAACATAAGCAAAATTAACTCTTAGACCTACGCCAGAACCGATACCCATTTGTTTGTAAAATTTATTAAACTTAAATTCGTCTCCAAAGCCGTTATCTTTCAAGCTCCAAATATTTCCCATATCGGTAAATATGGCACCCTCGTACATGGAATTGAACGGAATTCGATATTCGATATTGGTCGTTAGTTTTACATTGTCCATGATGTACGCTCTAACCGCTTCATTCAGTTGAGAATCGGCAGGACCCAAACCGCCAAACGGCAGCCAAGCACGAATATCGTTGGAGCCTCCGTTAAAATAAGACCTTACAAAAGGCATCGCCGTAGAGTTTCCGTACGGGATTCCCACCCCAATAAATTGTCGTAGTGCCAAGGTATTTTTCCCTTCGTTGAACGAAAAATATTTACGAACATCAAAATCAAATTTCACAAATTGAGAGAATGGAACATTAAAAATAGTCCTTTGCTCGTCAGTTGTCACGCCATGCTCTCTACCAGCAGGTTTTATGGCGGCTAATAAATTTCCTGCCAATTCGACTTTTGCATTCAGATAAAAAGGATTGTCGTATTCTTTTTTTCCAATTTCGTTATAGGTAAAATCGTATAAAATGGACGAAATAAGCACATCTTGTGTCAATCGATCTTTGTTGATAAGGGATTGTCTAAAGGAGTTCATTTGGTTGATTTGTCCTTCGGTCGTTAAAGTATTCTGATACGCTTGATCTTCAAAAATAGCTGCAGAAACTTCGTCCATGGTCAGCGAACCGTTTTCGTACAAAGTCTTTATGAAAGGATCGTACTGAAAATATTCATCAAAAACCTGAAGCCTGATCTGATTTTCATTGACATAATAATCGTAGTACTTGGTTTTGTTTTGGGTTAAACTCAGGAGGGTATTGAAAAGGGTAAGCTTGTGCACCACCCGATCGTTAACATTGGCAAAATATTGTAATCCCGCATTAAAGTTAATCCTGTCCATACCAATATTTTTCTGTACCGATGCTCCCAAATTAATGGCTGAAGTTGGCGAATATCGCTTCGGAATTAATTTGTAATACTTAAAAGGCAACAACAATCTAGGAAAATTCAAATTGGCTTGTGCCGAAATTTCATAGGCTAAAATTCTTGAGCTTGTATTTGCCGGATCTACAATACGACCAAAAACTCCGGTAACACTGGTGCTTAGATTTTCCATTCCGCCAAAAACATTTCGTGTGGTAAGATCTACAGATGGACTGACTGCAAAGCTAAGCATTTGTGAATAGTTGGCATCCAAACCGTATTTTCTTTCAAATTTCGGTAAGGGTTTCAACATATAGAACACATCAATAATTCCGTCATTTCCAGGAGCTCCCAAACCATCGTTTCTCAATGAATCTTTCGCTTTTATGATGCTAAAATTATTCATATTGAGCAGGTTTCTTTTTGTAAGATCCAGCATTTCCTGATCGTAACGATCCCCCGATTTCAAAGTAATTGACCTCCACAATGCTCTGTTTTTATACAAATGATCGACCTGATGAAAATTAATTCCCAGAAGGCTGTCTTTTTTGGTTTGATTTGGAAAATCTTTGGCTTTTTCTACAACTGCAACATCAATTTTGCCAATTTTTGCAATTTTATAGGGTGTATTTACAGAATCTTTTTTTATGAAAAGTGTTAACGGCACTTGCTTTCTGCTCTTGATGGAATCGGTAACAAAATAGATTTCTTCATTGCTGTGGTTGAATTTATAGAAGCCTTCATCCTTCATCAATTCGGTTATTCTTTTAGCTTCTTTTTCCAAATTGGCATGATCCAAGATGTCCCCTTTCTTTACTTTACTTTTATCATAATCCCTCTGATATACATTTTTAATATTTTCATCGGCAATGCTGTAATAGTAATCGTTGATGTAAGTAGGATCTTTGTGTTCGATTTCGTATCGGACTTTCGCTTTTTTATTTGCAGAATCTCTGTCTATTGTATAATTAACTTTTGCATCCCAATATCCATGGTTTCTCAATCTTTTTTGAAGAACTTCAACCGTTTTTTCGGTTTTATCCTGATCCAAGATCACAGGAGGTTGACCAGAATAAAAGAAACGATTCCAAAACAAGGACTTACCAACATATTCTGGGTGACCATTTTTAACAAACAACGAATCTCTAAGGTTCTGATTTCTCATTTGTTTTGGAAAAGACATGTACTGGCTCAGGATGGTATCGTACTTTGGATTGGTCATGTTGTACATCCAAAGCTGAAGAGGAAAAAGCATCAGTGCTTTTTTATTGTTTTTTTGAGAAATTGCACCTTCCAACTCGGAGCTAAAAAGCGATCCGTCTTTAAAATCCAATTGGTTGGAGGTAAGTAAATATTGACCTTCCGGAACTTTTTTAGTTGCGTTGCAGGCATAAAGAAACAAGAGAATACTTGCAAAAGAACCAAATATATAATATTTTTGAAAATATTTTTTGAAATGCTTACCGCTCATACAGTTAAAATTATACAGTCTTTAGACAAAAAGAAGTTCAGGCAAAAATACAATTTGTTTGTCGTTGAAGGCAATAAAAATATTAGAGAACTTTATCTATCCGATTATAAAATTAAAGAAATTTTTTCTATCAACCCAGAAGAATTGGATTTTCTACAGGTTCCAACTTATAAAATTGATGAAAAAGAACTGAGAAAAATTAGTTTTTTACAAAATCCCAAAGATTCCGTTGCGATTTGTGAACTGAAAGATCAAAATTTCAATGAAAATTGTACGGTCAATTTAGTTTTGGACGGGTTGCAAGACCCTGGAAATCTGGGCACCATCATCCGATTGGCCGATTGGTTCGGGATAGAACAGGTGGTGTGCAGCGAAGATACGGTAGATTATTACAACCCCAAAGTGATACAAGCCACCATGGGCTCTTTCACAAGAACCAATATTTGTTATTTGCCTTTGGAAAAGTTTTTGGGGGAAACTAAAAATATAAATTTGGGTACCGACATGGACGGTGAAATCATTTATAATTTCGATTTCCCGGAATGCATCAACATCATCATGGGTAATGAAGGCAACGGAATTAGGGAAAGCACAGAAAGGCTGTTGACTAAAAAAATTACCATCCCTAGATTTGGTAAGAAACAATCTACTGAGAGTTTGAATGTTTCTATGGCAACAGGAATTATTCTGGGGGAAATTTTTTCTAGAAAATAAGTATTATATCAGTTGCTCTAGACTACTGATGCTCTTATTTTTTTGGTATTCTTCTAGTTTTTTTATGGCATAACGAATGGCAATGGGTGCTACATAGACCAAGGCCAATCCAATGGCTTTTTTCTTCCAGTTAGAATTTTTCAGATTTTTTTGAGCATAATTTCCGATCATTGCCGTTATGGCCAACTTCACGCCTTCTTCAACCAAGCCGTTTTTAGACGCATTTCCTGCAATACTTAGCAATGCATTCTTGCTGATCATTCGGTCTTTAACCTCATTGGCAACTTCTTTTATGATGGCATCGGTTTTCAAAGAAATTCCAACATGACCTTCCTCGTCTGTGGATTCTTTCAAAAACTTGTCCGAATACCCATCCGTGAAGGCGCTTAGACTTTCTTTAGCGTTTTCAAACGAGATGAGTTCTTCCATTTCTTGTACTTCAGATCTCAGAGCTTCTTTTCTCTTTTTTATTTCTTCTAGACTGTTGTATTTCGCTCCCATGATTACTCGTTGATGAATTGAATGATTTTGTTGGCAATTGAATTTTTAATGGTGTTTTTCATCATCAAAACTATAAAAAACAATACAAGATAGATTGCGGCCACAATAAGAAACCCAATGGCATAACTTTCTACAAAAGTAGCCAATAAGAAGCCCAATCCGATATTAAACAAGATGAAAAAAAACAGAAGAACAACTGCTGCTAAAACAAAATATGTTGTTGCACCGGCAGTTAAAGCCGTTTTCTCAGTCGCTTCTAACTTTAATAATTCTGCTTTTTTGTGAGCATAATCTTTTAAAACATCCAGCATAATGGTAATTTATATATTACTAAAAAAGGAACTTTAAACCACAAAGTTCCTTTTATATTTTAACGATTTTATGAATGAATTATGATTTCATTCCTTCTAATTTTTTTTCCACATCTTTGGCCAAACTTGTAGCCGATTCTACAGCTTTGTCTTTATATTTGTCGTAGCTTTCTTTTACAGTATGTGCAGTTTCTTTAAATGTTGTTGAAATATGTCCGTACTGATCTTTCACTTTTTCAGAAACATCCGCATAACGATCTTTAGCAATTTCAGATACTTTTCCGTACTGATCAACTGCTTGATCTTTCAATTCTCCGGCTTTCTTTTTAAGTTTTTTTCTTGTTTCTTTACCTTCTTCCGGTGCATAGAGCATTCCTAAGATAACTCCAGCAGCAGCACCTGCTAATAAACCTGCTAAAACCCCTGCTAAATTATTTCCCTTCTTTGCCATTGTGTAATTTTTATGATTAATAAATGATGTTAAAAAACTTTTTATAAAGTTACAACAAACATACCATTTTCCAAAAAATAATAGTATTTTTTTAAACCTTTGAATCGAATTTTTGTTTGATGATGGAGAGCATCAATTCTATGGTTTGTTTTTTATCCATTTCACTATTATCGATCAAGATGGCATCGTCAGCTTGTTTTAAAGGTGCGATTTCTCTTTCGCTATCAATTTTATCCCGAGTGATTAAATTTTGCTTCACTTCTTCTTCATCCGCCTCAATGCCTAGAGTTTGCAATTCATGAAATCTTCTTTTTGTTCTTTCTTCAATACTGGCAGTTAGAAAAAATTTGATATCGGCATCCGGGAGGACCACGGTCCCAATATCTCGACCGTCCATAATGACACCTCCTTTTTTTGCTATAGCTCTTTGGGCTTCCAATAAAAACGATCTTACCTCTGCTTGTTTGGCAACATGACTTACCAAATCCGATACCGACGCCGTTCGTATTTCTGTAGAAATGTCCTGACCGTTGAGATAGAGCAACAATTCATTATCCACTTCTTTGAATTCTAAACGGATATCATCAAAACCATCGAACAATTTTTGCCAATGAATCTCTCCATCGGAAGTTCTACAATTTTCAGATGCATAATAGGCAATACCTCGATACAATGCTCCTGTATCCAAATGTATCAATCCCAATTTTTTGGCAATCACTTTGGATATTGAACTTTTTCCGGTCGAAGAATAACCGTCTATGGCAATTACAGGTTTTTTCATTCTGCAAAGTTCCTTATTTTTTTGGAATTTGAAGCTCCAAAAATCTTAAAAATTAATATTTATTTCCCGTTAGATCGTAGAGAATGCCTATCTGATTAAGATTGGAGGCGTTATGATATCGGGCATGGGTATAATCAAAACGGAAGGCACCAAATTTAAGACCAATACCCGCAGAAATTCCCGAGAAACTTCTTTGATCCAATACGGCAAGTTCATTGCCTCTTTTCACATTGTATCCCAATCTCAAATTAAAATTACGCTCCGGAAACAACTCGGCACCTATTGAAAAATGATCGAGAATTTTTCTAAAAAAACCGACTTCTTGACCGTTTATGGTGTATTGTGAAGATATGTTGAATTTTTGTAAATCGTGTGCTGTGATGGTAAAAGCCAAAGGAAACTTTGTCATCCTCCGGGTATAACCCAAATCAACAGAAAGGGGCAGCACTTCTCTTTCGCCGTTGTAGGGCTTAAACTGATATCCAAAATTTCTAAAAACCAAAGAAGCACTTTCGCCTCTTTTGTCTAAATGATAAGTTACACCAGCATTTCCGGAAACCGCCATAGAAGTAAATGTATCGATCTTGGATGTGATGAAATTAAGATTTCCACCAACGGTCCATTCGTCTTCAAACTGATAGGCATAACCGGCACCAATGGCAACATCCGAGGCTGAGAAAGTCCCCAATTCAAAACCACTTTCATCGGTTCTTATCAGATTTCCATAATCCATGTATCGAGCATGGATATTCAGCAGGTGTCCGTTTTCCATATCACGAACATAGGATACCGTTCCGTATTTAGAATCTGCAAGATACAATGCAGCATTCAAAGAAATTTTAGAATCCATTTCTTTATTCATCAACGACGGATTAACGGCTGCAAAAGCAGGATCATAATCGGCGATTGAAATGGCATTTCCACCCAAAGCAGCCTGCCTTGCGGATACGGGTGTGTTTAGGAAATTATATACCGTAGTACCCGTCTGTGCGAGTACCGCAACAGATGAAAGCAAGAGTGGTAATAGGATAATCTTTTTCAATGAATGGTGTATATCTATGCAAAAATAATTCTTTTTCGATGGTAGCAAAATTTTTAATAAAATAATTTTAGTTAATTGCTTTTCTACCTTTATTATTATGGACTAATGTTTATCTTTGCAAAAAAAGAAAAATCAGCTTTTAAGAACTGAATAACAACTCAACATTTTATATGAAATACAAAAGAATTCTTCTGAAATTAAGCGGTGAAGCCCTAATGGGTAACAGACAATACGGTATTGACAACGATAGACTGAAAGAATATGCCGATGAGATTAAAGTTGCCGTAGATAAAGGTTGCGAAATAGCAATCGTTATCGGAGGAGGAAACATCTTCCGTGGTGTTGCTGGTGCTGCTAAAGGCATGGACAGAGTGCAAGGAGATTATATGGGAATGTTGGCAACCGTTATCAATGCTATGGCATTGCAAGGTGCTTTGGAAGATGCGGGAATTAAAACCCGATTGCAAAGTGCAATCGAAATGGATAAAATTGCTGAACCCTTCATCAAAAGAAGAGCTGTAAGACATCTGGAAAAAGGAAGAGTTGTTATCTTTGGTGCCGGAACCGGAAACCCTTATTTTACAACTGACACTGCTGCTGTACTTAGAGCAATAGAAATAGATGCCGATGTTATCCTGAAAGGAACTCGTGTGGACGGAATCTACGATTGCGATCCGGAAAAAAATGAAAATGCAGTAAAATTCAACACCCTAACTTTTGATGAAGTTTACGACAAAGATCTAAAAGTAATGGACATGACGGCCTTTACACTTAGCCAAGAGAATAAACTTCCTATCCTGGTATTCGACATGAACAAGCCTGGAAACTTGGAAAGAATCATCGAAGGAGAAAACATCGGTACTTTGGTTAATATATAAAAAAGAAAAATATACTATGGAAGAATTATCATTAATTACCAACATGGTAAAGCAAGAAATGGATGCTGCCATCAAGCATTTGGATCATGCTTTTCAAAAAATTAGAGCAGGAAGAGCATCTACCTCTATGGTGCAAGATGTTATGGTGGAATATTACGGTGCTCCAACTCCACTGAACCAAGTGGCGAATGTTTCTGTACCGGATGCCATGACCATTTCCATACAACCTTGGGACAGAACGGCCATCAATGCAATTGAAAAAGCCATCGTCAATTCCAACTTAGGATTTGCACCTTCTAACAACGGAGACACCATCATCCTGAATGTACCTCCTTTGACTGAAGAAAGAAGAAGAGATCTTGCAAAACAAGCCAAAGGTGAAAGCGAACAAACTAAAGTCACTGTTAGAAACGCTAGACAAGACGGTATGAAAGAACTGAAAAAATTGGACGGAGTTTCTGAAGATCTCATTAAAAATACGGAAGAGGAAATCCAACAATTGACCGACAAATATGTTAAAATGTGCGATGAGCATTTGAAGGTTAAAGAAGCCGACATCTTGAAAGTTTAATACCAGCATCACCTCATAAAAAAAAAAAAACTACTGTAACGCGATTTTACAGTAGTTTTTTTTATGTATTTATTGAAGTCGTCTAGGCAGAGAACTTTCTTTTTCTTACCCAAAAGAAAACAGTACCTAAAACAGCCAAAATGCCTAGTGGCAGAAGCAAATTGAACCATTGCCAATTGTTTCTGTTTTCATCGATAGCCTGTCTGTCCAAAAGTCGGGCTTCAATATTTCTATTTCTCAACTGCATCAGGTTGCTATCGTCCAAAAGATAGTCCAAAGCATTTCTTAAAAACTGCTCGTTACCGAATTGTTGATTGGTCAAAATATCCATTCCCAACGGAAGAGGCTCACCTTTGAAGGTTTTGTTTCTTCCCACATCACCATCGGCAATTACGATCATCTTATTTTCAGGACTTTGAGCCTTAAACCCGGGAATGTTATTTTTCTCGCTTCTATTGGCATAAGCCGAAGAAAATTTACCCTCCAAAGAAACTGCAAATATTTTGGGTGTCGATGGTTTTTCGTTCTGTCCAAGGCTATCCACAGTTGTTATCTCTTTCAGATCCACATAGTTGGGGACTTGTTTTAGCAAAGTCTTCGCACTGGATTCGTAAAGTACATTGGTTTTGATGCCTTTTCTACCTAAAGTATCGATGGAAGTTGGAAATTCGAACTTTACCGGATTGATGTTTTTGGTAATCGGGTTGTTATTTTCTGCAATTCCTAAGGGAAAATATGGCCAAGGCAAAGAAGTGTATTGATTGTTGCCACCGACCTGTCCGGTTACCAGTCTAATCATCGCTGGTTTTTGGACATCTTTTACCAAAGCAGGGTTAATCCTCACTCCATAATTAAAGAAAAAATCCGTCATGTTGTTATCGACAGGATAAGCCATAATTTTATTGGATCGTGTCAGGGTATCCATTTCAGCATTCACAGCATCAATCATCCAAAGGGTTTTTCCACCGTTCATGATGTACTGGTCCAAGACCATTTTCTCGGTATCGGTAAAGGATTTTCTCGGTTTGGCAATCACCAAAGCCTGAGTTCTTTTCAGATTGGGCAGATCGGTGATGGTCAGGTCGGTATTGTTTTCCGGAATGATGGGGAAAATTTTATAATTCTCCGATGCCATTCTCATAAACCCATCAAATTCATCAGGTCTTAACTCATCGTGGTTGATGATCACTCCAATGTTTTTCTTCTGATCCAAAACCAAGGATTTGATGTTGGAAACCAAGTTGTACTCCAAATTTTCTACCGACTTCACCAACTGATCGGTAGAGCTGAGTCCTTGTTGCTCTACCACCAACGGAATCGAGGCCCCTTGATTGTTGTACTTGATAACGGCATAGGGATACAGAATAATTTCCGAAGTTTTTCCGTTTTTGAAATCGGCCAACATCGATGGTTGCATTCCCATTGCCATCAGTGTATCTCTGGACATCTTGGTCTTGATGGGGTCGATGAATTTGAAATCGATTTTGGAATTTACCCTACGAAATTCTTCCAACATAAATTTGGTTTCGCCTTGCAATTGTTTAAAACTTGCAGGAAAATCGCCTTCTAAGTAAACATCGACGGTTAAGGGTTTCTTTACCGATTCTAAAACTTTTATGGTATTTTCGGACAAGGTATATCTTTTTTCTTGGGTAAGATCCAGACGGAATTTGAAAATTCCCAGTACCCCCAAAACCAAAAGAGCAATAAGTGCTATAAATATATATTTCTGTTTATTCATTCTATCAAAATTATATTTTGAAAATCATTTTTGTTAAACAATTATTTCTTTTTCTGAACAAAATAAGTGGACAATCCGAGAGCCACAACCATGACCAAAATAAAATAGAAAACATCTCTACTGTCCACCAAACCTCTGGAAAAAGCCAAGAAATGTTGGTAAAAACCAAGGTTTTGAAGGATAAAATCGGCGCCACCCAAAAGTTTATAACTTGCCAATTGTTCAATACCAAAATACAGAATAAAACACATGAAAACCCCCAACAAATAAGCCATAATTTGGTTGGATGAAAGGGATGATGCCAGCATTCCGATGGAGGTCATGGCTCCAATTAAAAGCATCAAACCAAAATAGCTGCCCAATGTTGCGCCTGTATCCATATTACCTCTCGGCACTCCCAGTACAAAAATAGTGTAGAAATAGACCAAAGACGGAATTAGACACAACACTCCGATGAACCACACGGAAAAAAATTTGCCTAAAATAATATCTTTGATTTTTAGAGGCTGCGAAAACAGCCAATACAGTGTACCGTTTTGTTGTTCTTCGGCAATGGTCTTCATGGACAAAGCCGGAATTATGAACATCAAAATCCAAGGAACTAATGAAAAATAGCTTTGCATGGAGGCCATTCCGATGTCGAAAATATTGTAATTGTTTTCGAAGAAAAACAGAAAAAGCGTAGTAATCAAAGAAAATGCTCCGATGATTACCCAAGCACTCCAATTACCGAAATAACTCCAAAGTTCTTTTTTAAATAGTGCTAACATAGTTTATATCAATCTTTTAAGATGAAATCTTTTTTTTTAGATCGCTCCTACGGAGCTTTTTTGTATTAAATGGTTGTAAAACAATCCATTTACTTTTTATTTTTATTTACCATTTTCACGGTGAGCATGATAAGCGTTACAATGCCTACAAATCCCAAAATCAATTGCCACCAATGGCTGATCACTTCTTGTTTTAAGATTACGGTAAAAACCACCAAAAATAAAATAAAAGTTGCAATTTCATTGGCTTGTCTCAGTTTGATATTGGCGATAGGAATGTCTTTATTGTGCAAATTCTTCAGTTGATTTACTTTTTTCCAACACCAAAAATGATAGGCTGCCAAACCGAGTAGAAACAACAACTTTAGGTGAAACCAAGGCGATTTCATCAACCCGGAATTCAGAAAAATCATTACCAAACCACAGATCAACATAATTAGTCCGGCAGGAACGGTAATGATGTTCCACAGTCTTCTCGACATATAGACATACTGCTCTCTCAGGATTTGTTTTTTATTTTCGTCGAAATCATCCGTATCTTTATAATATACAAACAACCGAACGAGATAGAAAATCCCGGCAAAATACGAAACCATAAAAATAATATGAATGGCTTTTATGATGACATACAACATCCTAAACTTTAGATTTTATTAAAGAAATACTGTCTATTTTTTTCCCCTGATTGTATTTTTTTATATACAACAACTTGCCATTTTCATTGTAATATTTCCAATCTCCATAGTAGTACCAATGGCTTCCAATTTCGTTAACATCCATTCTTGATTGTCCTTTCTCTTTCATGTTGCCATTTGGATAATAAGTTTTGGTTTTGGTAATGTTTTTTCGATATCTCTCTTTTTGATAAAGTGTATTTTCGTGTGTCGATTTCCAAGTACCTACCCGAACTCCTTTCTTGTATTTTCCTTTCTCTATCAAATCTCCAATGTCTGCAGATGAATTTTCCACCCAAAAACCATGTCTTTGTTGTTCATTTTTTCCGACTTTAATGTATTGGTTGGGTCTTGTTGTACAAGAAACAAAAATAATAAAGCACAATACCAAGGTGGATATTTTATACATAAGTAATCAAGAAAAGGATTTTATAAATAGAAATAGAATCTGTACTATTCTACAGATTCTACTTCGTATATTGTATTTTAAGAAATAACATTCAGTTCTTTACCCACTTTTTCGAATGCAGCAATGGCTTTATCCAAATGAGCTTTGGTGTGTGCAGCAGAAAGCTGAACTCTAATTCTCGCTTTTCCTTTTGGCACCACAGGATAGAAGAATCCAATTACATAGATGCCTTCATCCATCAGCTTTTCGGCCATTTTCTGAGCCAAAGGTGCATCGTACAACATGACAGGGACTATGGCTGCATCTCCATCCGGGATATCAAAACCTTTGGCTTTCATTTCGGTACGGAAATAGTTTGCATTTTCAATCACCTGATCTCTTAGAGAAGTATCCTGAGAAATCATATCCAAAACTTCCAAAGCAGCACCTACAATACCCGGAGCCAAAGAATTGGAGAACAAATACGGTCTGGATCTCTGTCTAAGCATATCGATAATTTCTTTTTTACCGGAGGTAAATCCGCCCAAAGCACCACCCAAAGCTTTTCCTAAAGTAGAGGTGATGATGTCTACCCTACCCATCACATCATTGGCTTCGTGCGTACCACGACCGGTTTTCCCGATAAATCCGGTGGCATGAGAGTCATCGACCATAACCAAAGCATCGTATTTCTCTGCCAAATCGCAAACGCCTTTTAGGTTGGCAACAATACCGTCCATGGAAAATACGCCATCGGTAACGATGATTTTGAAACGGTGTTCTTTTTTAGAAGCTTCGATCAACTGAGCTTCCAAATCGGCCATGTTGTTATTTTTGTAGCGGTATCTTGCAGCTTTACACAACCTTACTCCATCGATGATGGATGCATGGTTGAGCTCGTCAGAAATAATGGCATCTTGTTCGGTAAACAAAGGTTCGAAAACCCCTCCGTTGGCATCAAAAGCGGCTGCATAAAGTATGGTATCTTCTAAGCCTAAGAATTGTGCAATTTTTTGTTCCAACTCTTTATGGATATCTTGTGTACCACAAATAAATCTTACCGAAGACATGCCGTAACCGTGACTGGCAATCATGTCTTGGGAAGCCTTCATCACTTGAGGATGGTTGGAAAGCCCCAAATAGTTATTGGCGCAAAAATTCAATAATTTTTTCCCATTGGCTTCTATTTCGGCACTTTGCTGAGAGGTAATGATTCTTTCTCTTTTGAAAAGTCCGTCGTTTTCAATGTTTTGAAGTTCGTTTTGTAGATGTTGTAGATACTTTGGAGAAATCATGTTTTGTACTTATTTTAAAGGGGCTAATTTAAGGAAAAAAGTGGTTATTTTGATTTAAAAATCCCTTCTAAAATATAAAAAACACAAAAGCAATGCAGATGTGTTTTTTAAATTATACTTGGATAAGAAAAACCAATCATTTGCGAGTGATAGTTGGTAATACTTGATAATTCTTTATCAAAACAATTGCATCATTTTTTAACGAATACAAATTATTTAAAAATTACAGTTTTAAAAATAAACTTTAATACCTGCGGTGATGTATCCATGCAGCGCGGTAATTGCCGACTCTTCTGTCCCCAACAAACTCACCGAACTGTTGATGTATCTAAAGTTATTTAAATTTAAAACATTGTTAAACAATAAATTATACTCTAAAAAAGAATTGGTTTTTCTGTACGAAACCTGCCCACCCAATAGAAAATTATACAAGGAATTGTGTCCTGTTTTTTGAATAAGGTATTCACCCAAAATATTTCCCAGCCATTCATTTTTATAATGCGCTCGCAAACCCAATGACAATTTGATATTTTGAAGAGATGAAGATGTATTGTAAAGACTTTGGTTGAAAAAAGATTTAGACAACGAATATCCAAAATCAAACTGTATGGGGAAATTCTTAAATTTTGTTGAAGCTTTCTGACCGATTTCCAAATTCTTCATGCTCGTTTCGTTGTATTGTTGGTTGATGAAGTTGTTGGTTCTAGCCAACATTGCTGTAAGTTTGGACTTTAAGATAAAATATTCTCCAATTCTTCTATCGTCCGAATACAAAAGAAACCATCGATCGTTCAGGGTACCCAGTACATTATAAACTTGTGAAAATGCTCCAAAATTGGTTACATCTTTAGTAATATTCGTATTTCCTTTTTCATACATTAAGACTGAAAAAATATGACTTCCTTTGTTTAGGTTAAATCGAATAAAGGTGAACTTAAAAGCATCGCTGTTAATAAAAGTTTCTGGAAATATCGAAAGATTCTGAGTGTAGGAAAAACTTCGACTGTAATTTTTATCATACAAAAGATCTAAAAAATCCGGAATTTTATACCGATTGAGGTATTCTAAACCAAAATTCATTGCTGCTTTTGTATTAAGCTTATACTGTACTTTAAAGGTCTTATCCAAATACGATTTTTGAGTTTGGTTAAAATGCAGATAATGTGAACTTAAAGAGGCCGACAAATCGAAACTACCCAAATATTTTTGAACAAAAATCTCATTAACAAAATCATGAGTTTTCAACGATTTCACTTCCGATTCGTTGGTATAAAATTCTGATAAATGGGCATCATCCTTTTTAAAAGAATACCCGGATCTGAAGTTGATGGTCGCAAAACTAAAATTGTTTTTCAGGTTGATATCAAACGCATATTTTTCGGAATCCGTATCCAGAATTTGGTGCAAATTGTTGTATGGACTTCCAAACAAAAGTTCAGAAGATTGCATGTCCAAAACGGAGGTATTCTTTGTTTTTAATTGTGTAAATGAAATATTGAACCTTGAAATGGAGTACTTTTTACTCCAAGAAATAAAATTATGTACTGTGCTGTTTTTTATTTTATTTTCCAATTCATAAAATGAGTTTTTTTGAAAAAGATTTCTATCTATATTTTGTTGAAAATGATCTTCTGACGGGTTGTATCCGAAACTATAATACAAATAACTTTTATCTCTAAACATTTTTTTTACTTTCAATTGTGTGGTTCCAAAAAAACCTTTGTTATCTTCGTTTCTGTTTTCAAAAAAATTATACGAAGTGGGTTGCTCAGGGAAAGCAATTCGGCTCATGGTGAGCCATTTTTCTAACTGTGTCGTATTGAAAATTGAAAATGCCGATACAGAAAAGTTTTTCCCGGATTTGGAATATTGCAACGCACCAAATTGGTTGTTTTTTTCTTTAACCTTACCGTCGTTGTTCAGAAATGAAGGAGTGGCAAAACGCACAATACCATTGGTATTGTCTACATCATCGTGTTGGTTCATTTCATAAAAATCAGTAGTCCCAATCGGATCTTTTGCTATGGAATTGGCATCGGCAATTAATGCCAAATTTCCTGATTTATTAAATCTAAAAAGATTGGCGTGGGTGAGATAGGAGTTTTTGTTACCGTAATAGACTTCGGTATTTCCTGTGATTTTGCCTTTGTATTCGTTTTTTAGTTTTAGGTTTAACGCTGTGGATTGACTACCGCTGATGGTGGTATAATTTTGCCAAAAATCTACCCCATCGATCATGTCTGCACTGATGTTTTTGGTTGCCATTTTATGATTTTTACCAAAAAATTCATTACCATCAACCAAGACCTGGCCTACGACATTTCCATTTCTGGTTACCTTTCCGTTATCGTCCACATCCAAACCCGGTAATTTGCGCACCAAATCTTCTACTGTTCGTTCTGTACCGTCTTTTATGGCCTTTAGATTATAGGAAATGGTATCTTCTTTTAGAAATGCAATTTTGGGTCTGGTTTTAATTTTAACTTCCTGTATTTCGGTGATTTGAGATTCTAAAATTATTTCAAAATTGGTTTTTTCGTCTGGATTGATCTTTACAACTGTGGTTTTGTAAAGCATTGAGGTTAATTTTAGCGTAAACTCCCCTTTCTCTTTGATGGTGAAATTGCAAATTCCAATTTCATTGGTGGTTTTAAAATCTAATGTTTTGTTGTTTTTCAACAATTGTACATTGATGTTGGAAAGTTTATTTTTCTCTTTGTTAATGACATTCACGCTAATATTTTGCCCATAAAATAATTGCAAAATAAAAAGAAAAAAGAATAAAACTTGGAGTTTCATTCGGAGATTTATACAATTCAAAATGTTCAATTTCATTATTTATTTCTGATGACATCCATCATTTTATCGGCTTTTTGCTTGCTATGATTTAACATATTTTCTCGGGCTTCGGCATTTTTTTTCTTTAATTCTTCTCCCTGATAGATTTTCAATTTAGGATCCATCTTTTTCATTTCTTTTTTATCAAAATTCTTAGATACACTTGTAGCATAACTCAATTGATTTTTAGATTCTACTTTGAGTATCAAACCGGGAGTTCCGTAATAGTTATATGGCCCTGCAGAAATTGGAATTTCTTCTGTGTACCATACTTTTGTTGAATTATCACCAATTTTGTACAACGCTAATTTGCAGGTGTAGTTTTCAATAACTTGGGTTTCATCCGTATATTCTAAACTAACATTATCCATTGGATAATATGCGTAAAACTCTTCATCGATAAAATCATTCAATCTAAAATATCCTTTTTTGTCTTTTATACGGAAATACTCTATTTCCTGAGATAATGATGAAGATTTTTCTCTTAAATTTTTATAAAAGAAACTATCCCCTTTTTCGTAGATCAAAGAACTTGTTTAAAGTAAAAAAATCGATAAACACCTTTAAAAAAAGGCGTTAATTATTTGTTTAAAAGACTGGTATTCAGTATATTAGAGGAAAAATAACTACAAATTTCTCTATGCAAAAGAAT
>NZ_REFA01000032.1 GCF_003852705.1 Amniculibacterium aquaticum | reverse complement strand
CTGTGGCTCTGTCGTTTATTGTTAGTAAAGCTCCGTTATGATCTTTGCCAATTACCAAATCTATTTCTAAATCTCCAATTCGCTCCTTTTTATCAACAATTTCAGGTCTCATGTCTATATCCATCCTGTTGGATATCAGACCTCTATTATCTTTCTCTAAACCTCTTTTTCTATACTTTTTACCTTTGGTTCTTAGGTGTTTGTACAGCTTTCCTCCGCCCCGTTTATCCTTCCAAATATATTGATATATACGCTCATGAGACACCATAACTATCCCGTCTATCGTAGCTCTTCCGACAATCTGTTCGGGACTGTAATCTTGTTTTAAATGGTGTAAAACATTAGCTTCCACTTCAGGATTAAACTTACACATTTTACGCTTATTTTGATGTCTTTGATTGGATTTTCGTTGTGCTAAATCAGCTTTATATAAACCACTTCTTCCATCAGCATTTCTTTTAATTTCTCTTGAAATCACAGATTTATCTCTACCAAGATAATTTGCAATCTCAGTTATTCCTTTCCCCAGACTTTTGTAAGTCTCAATTTTGTATCTTTGTTCAAGCGTTAAATGTCCCATCCTTTTTTTGTAGTGTAGTGACCACAAAATAAGGTGATTTTTTTTCGCCAACCAAGGGAAGTGTTTTGCCCCAGGGGCAAAACACTTCCCTTGGTTATTTTAAATGCTGTTGCATTTATTAGTTGAATCTAAGAAACAAAATTACGATTATTTTAAAAAATGAAGAGCCGTTTCAACGGCTACTTCCAAGTCTTGTGGCAGGTTCCCGGACTCCCAAGGTTCTTTTGCACCAAAGGTATGATGGGCATTTTCGATGATTTTTAAATCCGAATCTTTAAGCCAAGCATGCAAATGTTCAGCTGCAGACAGAGCAACCGCTTCGTCTGCAGAACCGTGGATGATGAGGCTTTCGCCGTGGAAAGATCGGGCTTTGTTGCCAACATTGTATCGGTTACTATGTTGCTGATAATCTTCAAAAATTTGAAAATAATGCGGCATTTCTTGTTGAGTTCTTCCATTTTTGGAGTAGAAAACGCCATTCTTCTTCCATTCATCAAAACGATCGCCTTTGGGGAAAAAATCCAAAGTATCCACCCCGGCCAAAGTGATTAGTTTTTTCACCCTTTTGTCTTCAGCTGCTTTTACAGTGACCAATCCACCGCCACGGGAATGTCCCATCAGAATAATATTTTCCGGATCGACTCTTGCATTTTTTGAAAAATAATCGATAACCCATTCTAAATCTGAAAGTTGTTTGGAATAATTATCGTTTCCAAAAGCTTCTAGATCTGCAAAATCGGTTGGATGTTCTAATGTTGTTCCGTTGTGCGAATAATTAAATTTCACAAAAAAATATCCGTTTACCGCAAACTTTTCGGCCATAAGACTCCAAGCACCCCAATCTTTATAGCCTTTGTACCCATGACAAAAGATGATTAAGGGTAAATTCTCTGCTTGATCCGGATAAACAGCATCCGCCAAGAAGGCTTTTGTTTCGGGGTTTTGAAGTTGAATATTGTTTTTTCTTACGATGGACATGGCAAATTTTTAGATGTAAGTTTACGATAATTTCTTCACAGACCGGCACAATTAAACAATTTTAATTTTGAGTCTGAAAGCTTATCACGGGTTCTAAAAATAATTTTACCTAATTGCTTTCAATTTCCTTCAAGCTTTCCATTTTTTTGTTGGCCAAAAATTCGGTGATGCTTTCAAAATGTTCACGAACTCTTTTGTTTCCGAACTCGAATACTTTTTCTGCCAAACCGTCTAAGAAATCCCTGTCGTGAGAGACCAAAACTACGGTTCCGTCAAAATCCTTCAAGGCATCTTTGATGATGTCTTTGGTTTTCATGTCCAAATGGTTGGTGGGCTCATCGAGGATCAGAACATTGTACGGTTCTAGCAACAATTTCACCATTGCCAAACGGGTTTTCTCTCCTCCGGAAAGCACTTTCACTTTTTTATCGATATCATCGCCTTTGAACATGAAAGCTCCCAAAATATTTTTGATTTGGGTACGGATATCGCCTTCGGCAATGCGATCTACGGTTTCGAAAATGGTAAGATCACCGTCCAACAACGAAGCTTGGTTTTGGGCAAAATAACCCACCTGAACATTGTGTCCGATTTCCACCTTGCCGTCAAAATCAATTTCGTCCATGATGGCTTTGATCATGGTGGATTTTCCTTCGCCGTTTTTTCCTACAAAGGCCACTTTCTGACCTCTTTCGATCACCAAATTGGCTTCTTTGAAAACGACATGGTCGCCATAGTTTTTAGACATTTCGTTGACGATTACAGGATACTGTCCGGATCTTGCTGCCGGTGGAAATTTTAGTTTCAGAGCCGAAGTATCGACCTCATCTACCTGAATAATATCCAGCTTTTCCAACATCTTCACTCGAGATTGCACCTGAAGGGTTTTGGAATAAGTTCCTTTGAATCTTTCGATAAATTCTTTGGTTTCGGCAATCATCTTTTGTTGCTCGATGTATTGCTTCATCTGTTGCTCTCTTCTTTCCTGTCTCAGCACCAGATAATCCGAATATTTTGCTTTGTAATCGTAGATTCTGCCCATCGTTACTTCAATGGTTCTGTTGGTGATGTTGTCCACAAATGTTCGGTCGTGGGAAATGACCATCACGGCTTTGGCTTGATTTTTCAGGAAATCTTCCAACCACTGTATCGACTCGATATCCAGGTGATTGGTAGGCTCATCCAGAAGAATGAGATCCGGTTGTCTGAGTAATATTTTTGCCAATTCGATACGCATTCTCCATCCACCGGAAAATTCTGAGGTTGGTCTATCCAGATCTTCCGCTAAAAAGCCCATTCCTTTCAGTACTTTTTCTACTTCGGCATCGTAATTTACTTCTTCGATGGAATAAAATTTTTCGCTCAGTTCAGAAACTTCTTCGATGAGTTTCATGTAATCATCGCTTTCGTAATCGGTTCTTACGGTCAATTGATCGTTGATTTCATCAATCCTTGTTTTCATGGAAAGATATTCGGCAAAGGCTTTAGAAGCTTCTTCGCGCACGGTACAATGATCTTCGGTAAGCAAATGCTGAGGAAGATAGGCAATTACCGCTTCTTTGGGAGCAGCGATATTCCCGGAGCTGGCTTTGTTGATGCCGGCAACGATCTTGAGAAGTGTTGATTTTCCGGCGCCGTTTTTCCCCATCAAGGCGATTTTATCGTTTTCGTTGATGGTAAAACTCACCCCTGAAAATAAAGTTGTTGCACCAAATTGTACCGCTATATCGTTTACAGAAATCATATTCTTAGTTTAAAAAATGTGTGCAAAGATAGAAGAAAGAAATGGAGTTTTTAAGCAAAATAGTGAATGATTGAAATTTCAAATGATTCATGTCTGAATCTGTATTTCTTCATTGAATGGTTTTTCAAATAATTTTCATAAAAAAAGAGGTCTCCGAAAATCGAAAACCCCTTTTTTTATTGATGATCTTAAACTACCAAATTTTAATTTGATCTTTTGGCGCCACATACATTTTGTCTCCTTGTTTGATGTCAAATGCTTTTTGGAAAGATGGCATATTTACCAAAGGTCCGAAAGCACGGAAAAATCCTGGAGAGTGCGGATCGGTTTTCACTTGATTCATCATGTATTGGTCGGTAGATTTGGTTCTCCAAACCGTAGCCCAACTCATGAAGAATCGTTGATCTTGGTTAAGTCCAGAAATTGGTTTTACACTTCCATGGTCTTTCAGATACATTTGTAATGCGGTGTACGCAACATTGATCCCACCAAGATCGCCAATATTTTCTCCGGAAGTAAATTTACCATTTACAAAAGTACCTTTTACCGGTTCGTATTTGTTGTATTGGTTGGCCAATTGCTGAACTTTGGCATCAAAATTTTTCTTATCCGTATCGGTCCACCAGTTGTTCAGGTTACCATCGCCATCAAAACGAGCTCCGGAATCGTCGAATCCGTGTGAAATTTCGTGACCGATAACAGCACCTATTCCACCAAAATTAATGGCTGGATCTGCCTTGAAGTTGAAGAATGGCGGTTGCAAAATGGCAGCCGGGAAAACGATTTCGTTGTTGGATGGGCTGTAATAGGCGTTCACCGTTTGTGGTGACATGCCCCATTCGGCTTTATCCACAGGTTTTCCTACTTTGTCTAATTTCTTTTGATAATTCCACTCTGAAATTTTTTCCAGATTAGAATAATACGATCCTCCGTTTTCTGGTGAAGTCAATTGTAATTTCGAATAATCTTTCCATTGGTCAGGATACGCAATTTTCACGGTGAATTTTGCAAGTTTGTCCTGAGCTTTCACTTTGGTTTCTGGCGACATCCAATCGAGGTCTGCGATATGTTGCTTGAAGGCCTTGCGGATATAATCTACATATTCCACCATTTTGGCTTTGGCTTCTGGGGTAAAATATTTTTCGACATACAATTTACCAAAAGCCTCTCCCAAAACTCCATTCACAACACCCAAACCTCTTTTATCCATCGGTCTTTGTTCTTTTTGTCCTTGCATATATTTGGAGTAAAAATCGAACTTCATGTCGTCTAATTTTTGATCCAAACTACCCGCACTGCCAGAGATCATGTGAAATTTCATGTAGTCCTTAATTAAAGGAAGCGTTCTTTCGTTCATCCAAGAATCCATGGTTTGGTAGTACTTCAACTCACCGATGATGACTTTATCGGTACTCACCCCAACGGTTTTCAAATAATTTGGCAAGTCGATGTGAGTTACCAAAGAGGAAAGTTCGGAAACATTTTTGGGGTTGTATCTGAGGTTCGCATCACGACCTTGTTCTAAAGTCAAAAGATTGCTGGCCAATTGTTTTTCGAAGCCAACAATTCTCTGTGCCGTTTGATCTGGAGTTTTATCACCCAAAACAGACATCATGGAGGCGACATATTTTTGATATTCGGCAATGGTTTTGGTATTGGACTCGCTTTGTTTTTGGTAGTAATCTTTGCCCAAACCAAGAGCCGGGCCGCCAAGATATACGGCATTCATCTTAGAATTTTTCATATCGGCAGAGGCGTACCAATTGTAAAAAGGGTTATCTCCTTTTTTAGTTGCTTCTAACAAATATTTTTGAAGATCGGCAATGGATTTTAGCCCATCGATTTTTGCCAAATCGGATTTTATAGGGTTAATACCTTGTGCGTTTCTACTTTTCCAATCCATGAAAGATCCGTACAACGCTTGGATTTTTTCGCCTTCGGAATTGGGAGCGTATTTTTCTGAAAGAATTTTATTTAAAATCCCCAATGAAGCCACATCCACCTCTTCTCTCAACCCGTTGAAACTTCCCCAAGAAGCTTTATCCGAAGGGATAACAGCGGTTTTCATCCAACCACCATTTACGAAATTATAAAAATCGTCTTGTGGTCTTACCGAAGGATCCATGTAGGCATGATTGATGCCTTCATCTTTTTGAGATGTTGAAAAAGATTTTCCATCTTGACCGGGTTTTCCATCTTGACCTTTAGTTGCAACACAAGAGTTTAGCATCATCATTCCAGATGCCGCAATGACCGTTAGGGTTAATTTCTTCATAATTAATGATAATTTTTCCAAAGATAGCCAAAATCTTAAAAAAATATACCCTAAAATCCGTATAGAATCACTACTTTTCATTTAATTTTGTAAAATCTAATTTTCTTTGATGAATTACAGTTCCGAATTAAAAAAATTCATGACCAGTCAGTACATTTCGTCTGCGGTTAGGATTTCTTTAGCCATTGCCATACCGAGTATTGTCCTTGCCTATTTTGGTGTCTTGAAGGAGTATTTTCTCTTTCCACTTGCGACCTCTTTTGTAGGACTTACCGATATGCCTGGACCTTACATCAGAAGAAGGAATACCTTGATCCTGACCATCATCAGCTTTATGTTTGTGATTGGTGTTGCAGGATTTTTAAAGGATTATCCTCCACTAATTTTTTTAGAACTTATTGTATTCGGGATGTTTTTCACCCTGATTGGTGTGTACGGAATCCGAATGGCAGCGGTTGGCGGTCTGACTTTGGTGGTATTTTCCATTTTTATCGATGGGCAGTTTTTCCATCATCATGTCCTGTTGAGTATGGCGATTTTCTTGGCTGGAGCCCTGTGGTTTTTATTGGTTTTTATCGTTGTCACCAGCATTCAACCTTATAAATTGGCCAGTCAGATGATTGGTGAAAATTATTTGGAGTTAGCTAATTTTTTGAAAATAAAATCAAAATTTTATCTTCAGGACAAAGAAATCGACCAACTGAACCGTGAGGTAATTGCCAAACAAGTGGTGATAAAAAACCTGCAAGAAGACACGAGAGAGGTTGTTTTTAAAACCCGTGAAATTGTTAATGAATCAACCACTACCAGTCGTTTGTTGATGTTGATGTTTTTAAACTCGATTGATCTTTACGAAAAATTATTCACCTCAGAGAACGATTATTCCAAAATTCACCATAGTTTTGATGAAGAAAAAATCCTGACCAAAATCCACGATTACCTCATCGTTTTGGCCAATGAAATATCTAATATTGGAATTTCTTTGCAAAGTGGGATCAAATCTTCTGCTTTGGTTGACTACCACGAACGATTGGATCGCCTGCATCAAGATTATTTCCAAATGCGATCCAAAAATCTGAATGCCGACAATATGGAAGACTTTATGTCCCTACGAATTGTTTTATCCAGAATCAATGAAATCACAAAGGACATCAGCACCATGTATCAGGTTCTGAACCAAGATATTAAAAACGCCAAAAGCCTTTCTACCGGCTTGGATCTTAACCAGTTTGCACCCAAAAGTGAAAAACTGAACCTGAAGGTTCTCAGCAACCACATCAGTTTGCAATCGGCACATTTCAAAAATGCCATCCGCATCACAACGGCGTTGGTGGTAGGCTATGCCCTCTCGAAATTCACTTTCTTGGGAATTGGACATTCGTATTGGATTCTCATTACCATTTTGGCCATCATGCGACCGGCATACAGCGTGACCAAACACAGAACTTTATTGAGGGTTTACGGAACATTTTCAGGTGCTGTAGTTGCATACTTCATCATGTCGTACATCCACAACGGATATGCTTTGTTGGGCATTTTCATCTTTTCCATGATCATGTGCTTCAGCTTTCTGAAAGATCGATATGCTTGGGCGGTTTTCTTTATGACCATTTACATTTTCTTGTCGTTCAACTTTTTGAGTCCCGGACAGGTAAATGTTATTTTCAAAGACCGTATTATTGATACCATTATTGCTGGAATTGTTATTTTCCTTACCTCCTATTTCGTGTTTCCGGTTTGGGAGCACAGCCAAAATCTGAATCTGATGAAACGCTCGGCAATGAGCAATTACAGCTATTTTCATACCGTAATTCAGCAGCTAAAAGACCAATCTGTACCAACACAAGAGTATAAAATGCGAAGAAAAGATGCCATCATCTCTCTTGCTAATTTGTCCGACAATTTTCAAAGAATGCTTTCGGATCCTAAAAATCAGAAGAAAAAAATGGAAACGGTGTTGGAATTTGTAAATACTTCGCATTTATTAACGGCCTATATCGCTTCGTTATCCCAATATTACGACAGTAAAAAGCAGTTTACAGAAATTGATTTTGATGCTTGGGAAAAGAAAATAGGAACGGAGTTGCAAAGAATAAATGCCGTCCTGAACCAAGAAAAATGGGACGACAGCAACAATTCTTTAGCCAAAATACAACCAGAAGACACGGAATTGGATCAAATGTTGGAAAAAAGAAGAAATCAAATTTTAGAAAATGAAATCTACGATGCAAGAGATCCCAACCGCATCACAACACTCACGCAACTGACCAACATCAGAAAGATTTTGGAACTGATCAGTGATGTAGCAACCCAACTGAGAAGAACTACTGAAAGCTATAAAACCAATGAAATCTAACCTTGAAAAATCGGTATTAAAATAAAACATCTTTACCCATCTTGAAATTCAATTGATGATTTTCTTCGATGATGGCATAATAATAATTTTCTAACTTGAAAACATCTGCTTGGTAAACATCTTCAAAATCGGCATCGAAAACGCGACAAGAAATTTGTGATAGAGAATTCAAATCAAATTCTTCAACTTCATAATGCTTCTTCAGCGACCAGTATTTGCTAGGATGCAATTTATACAACGCCTCTTTTATGGCCCAAATCACGACCAAGACTTCAGTTTGGTTATCCATTTTAGAAATCCATTCTTCTTCATTTTGATTGATGAATTTATGTCGGATTCTTTGGATTTTATCGTTAATTTTCTCCAGATCGATCCCGATTCTTTTTTCAGAAATCGCCAACGATGCAAATGGAAACGAATGAGAAATCGAGATAAAATAATCCTTTGGGAAAAGATAAGGCTGGCCAATGGTTCTGTATAAAATACGATGATTGGGCAAAGTATCGGCAAGCATCTGTCGAATCATTAGGTATTCCAGCTTTTTTTTTGGATGGTAGTTTATCACTTTCTCAAAATCTTCTGGAATTATCAATTGTTTTTCATTAAAAACATCGGTTTCATCGTACTTCCAGACCAATATTTTAGCCTGATCGTCGTTATAATCTTTAAAAAAAGGCATATTTTGTAACACGAATTATAGTTTGTAAATTTGCAAAAATTTTTTGACTCGTTGAGGGTCATTTTTTACTTTTAATAATAATATCCAAGATACTATATGGAAACAACAACACAATATGTACCTTACAAAGTAAAGGACATTTCTCTAGCAGAATGGGGAAGAAAAGAAATTACATTGGCAGAAGCCGAAATGCCAGGATTGATGGCCATCCGTGAAGAATACGGACCTAGCCAACCGCTAAAAGGTGCAAGAATTGCGGGATGCCTTCACATGACCATACAAACTGCTGTACTTATTGAGACTTTGGTCGCTCTAGGTGCAGATGTTACTTGGTCTTCTTGTAATATTTTCTCGACACAGGATCATGCTGCTGCTGCAATTGCTGCTGCGGGAATCCCGGTTTACGCTTGGAAGGGAATGAATGCAGAAGAATTTGACTGGTGTATCGAACAAACCATTTTCTTTGGCGAAGACAAAAAACCTTTGAACATGATCTTGGATGATGGTGGAGACCTTACCAATATGGTTTTTGACAAATATCCGGAACTTACCAAAGACATCAAAGGACTTTCTGAAGAAACCACAACAGGCGTACACAGACTGTACGAAAGAATGGCAAACGGAACTTTGGTGATGCCAGCGATTAATGTAAACGATTCTGTTACAAAATCCAAATTCGACAACAAATACGGATGTAGAGAATCTGCTGTAGATGCCATCAGAAGAGCCACCGATGTGATGTTGGCAGGTAAAAGAGTGGTTGTTTGTGGTTTTGGTGATGTGGGTAAAGGTACCGCTGCTTCTTTCAGAGGTGCTGGCTCTATCGTTACTGTTACGGAAATAGACCCAATCTGTGCGCTACAAGCTGCTATGGAAGGCTATGAAGTTAAAAAATTGGAAAATGTGATTGAAAATGCAGATGTCATCATCACAACGACAGGAAATTTCAACATCGTAAGAGGTGAGCATTTCAAAAAAATGAAAGACAAAACCATCGTTTGCAACATCGGACACTTCGATAACGAAATCGACATGGCTTGGTTGAACGATAACTACGGAAACACCAAATACGAAGTGAAGCCACAAGTAGACATCTACAATGTGGACGGAAACGAGATCATCATCTTGGCAGAAGGTAGATTGGTAAACTTGGGTTGCGCAACGGGTCACCCCTCTTTCGTGATGTCCAACTCGTTCTCTAACCAGACTTTGGCTCAAATCGAACTGTGGACCAACTCCGGAGCGTATGAAAACAAAGTGTACATGTTACCGAAAAAATTGGACGAAAAAGTAGCTTTCTTACACCTGAAGAAAATTGGTGTAGAGTTGGAAACACTTTCTGACGAACAAGCAAAATACATCGGTGTAGAGGTCGAAGGGCCTTATAAACCTGAGTACTACAGATACTAGTTTGGCATTTAAAAACAAAAAAGTCCCTTGTCATAATTTTGACAAGGGACTTTCTCTATTATTTACCCAATGCAATATTGTAAGAAAATCCTAAGCCGAGACTTCCTATGTTATATTTTTGGTCTCCAATCTCGCCCTTAGATCCTGTAAAAACTTTTTGATAATGAAGGAAAAAATTCCAGTTTCTATTGTGGTATCCGAGTTCTGGTTTTATATAAAAGCCTCCATCAGGTCTTTCTACGGTAAAATTAGAAGACACCCTATCATCACCCACCAAAAATCCATAACCAAGATCGGCACCAAAATAAAATCCTGTTCTTGCGGGATAGTACCTTAATAACATGGCTGCTGGCACAAGCCCAACATCATTATTATGAATGGAACCGCCTATTAACGATCTATTTTTTCCAAAATAATGACTGTATCCTGTTGCGATCCCCAATCCAAAATGTGGTGTAACTAGATTTTGATAAGCCATATCCAATCCTGCAGAAATATTGGCGTTTTCAACAGGTAATACAGCACCAATATTGAGCCCAACCTTTAATGAGTTAAGCATGCTCGTCTGTGCAAAACCCCATCCTGACAGGAGTAATCCGAGAGAAAGAATTGTTTTTCTTAATGTTTTCATCGTAAATGTTTTAAAAATATATCTCAAAATTAAGAAAATTAGAATAAAAAAGTCTTCCAAAATTAATTGGAAGACTTTAGAAATTATTGCACATTAACAATTTTGTCCACGATGTATTTTGTATTTCCGCGCCATGGAATAGTATTTTTATAAAAGCTTCAAAGTGAGTTCATAACCTATTTTCCCGAACCGAGTGCCCAATAATCAACACTGGTACATTTCAAAAACGGAATAATGAATTTTGTAAATATCTAATTTTTCATTAAAGATTCCACAATTCGAGATTTATACAACAGAAAAGTTTGTAAAAACGAACAATAAAACAAAAAAAAAGAATTGATAAAAAAAGTTTATTAGAGCAGTTCATTTTTTCTGAAATAATAATATATTGGAATAATAATTATAGCATTCATTATATTGATAAACAGCAACGATGAAATAAAGTCTGAAAATTCATATGTACTATCTATCCTTACTTTTTCATTAAAATAGCTATTAAATGTTCCATAATAATTTATTAATCCATGCATTGTTATACAATAAAATAAATTATTTGTTTTCACATATACAAACTGCAATAATACTCCAATACCAAAAGCAAAAAATAGTTGATTAATTACTGAATAAACTTCATAATCTCTCAGAAGATTTACAAGATGTGCCAATGCAAATATTGACGATGTAATTAATATTCCATTAAAGACTTTCTTTTTTTTCACATTTCTATTAATATGATAATATGTATATTTCCTAAAAAGCAACTCTTCAAACAATGCAACTGAAAAACAAGAAATCAAAAAAAACATATTACAAAAAATATCTATTTGAGAATTTTGTAAATAATAAAAACTACAAAAAATAACAATACTTGATATAAAAACAGAAGCATTAATTCTGAAGTTTAACTTTTCTCCATTTGTTTTAAGAAGATAAATCGTAAGAATTGACAACAGAATTTTAATTATGATTTTTAGTATCAACACCAAATTCCCCGTAACTTCAATAGAAACAATCAATCTAGTTAAAACACTATTAACCAAAATAATAAATATTATAGTAACAAATAATTTAAATAAGTTATTCATTTTATGAAAATAAAAATCACACAACCATAGTTATGGTTGTGTGATAATACTAAAATTATATTTAATTAACACCAAGCTCTACTTCAACTGAAGCTTCACAATCATAAAATTCAACACATGGTTCTCCAAAAATTGAAGTATTATACCATGATGTATTAGGACATTTTACTATCCTTACCTTACAACCAAATTTTATTACTGCTTTAGGTTTTATTCCTCGATTTAAATAATCGTTTTTAACCAGATCAATCAACTGATCTTTATATAAAAAAGTTTCTCCGACATTTACTTCTACACCATTATAAATATCTTCTGTTGCTATATTAAAATTTTCTATAGATGTATAGATACCGTCTCCTGCAATTTGATCATTAAATTCCCCATTATCTGAATACTCAATATTATTAAATTTATACACAGGCAACAACTTGTAATCCTTATCAAAGGTCACCAATTTTAATCTTAATGGTACATTACTAGAAGGTTCAAGATCATAATTAAATTTTATTATTGCCACTGATCTACTGAATAACTCTTCCTCAGTAACTATTCGTGCTGCATTATCAATATTTTGTTTTAAATTAACATTTGTTTTTTCATTTAAATTTTCTTCTCTTGAATCTGTAGTACAAGAAAGGAGTGAAATAGACATTAAAAAGCCTACTAATATTTTATTCATTGTAAAGTATTAAAAATTATTATTTATTTAGGTTAATAAACGATATGCGCATTTCGACATCAACTCAGCAAAGAAAAAAAAAAAAAAAACATATACAACAACTATTTTCAATTCTTATTAAATAAAAACTAAAAAAAGTCTTCCAAAATTAATTGGAAGACTTTAGAAATTATTGCACATTAACAATTTTGTCCACGATGTATTTTGTATTTCCGCGCCATGGTAAAATGCCATGATACTCTTTGTAATGCAAATCAAATGTTTTGCCGTTATTGGTTTCTAATTCCTGGAAAACCTTGTCGTCTTCCACAGAAAATTCGAACTCATAACTCATCAAATTTCCGCTTTTGGCATTTGCACCAAAGCCTTGTTGTATCAGCTTTCCTTCGTAGGTTTTAAAAAGATTTCCTTTTTTCACAGCATAGTTTAGGACTCCGGACTTCACTCCTTCGCCAAAAACAAAATAGTATTTATACCAAACAAAGGTTCCGAAAAACAAAAGCAGAATACTGCAGAAAATCCAAAAATATTTCATGTTAATAAATTATAATATTCATAGGATAAGATAAATTTTATTATCAAAATCCTAAGCAAATATAATTTATTTTTTGGAAATCGAACGAGAAATTACAATTTTTTGAATTTCAGATGTCCCTTCATAGATTTGTGTGATTTTAGCATCACGCATCAATCTTTCCACATGATATTCTTTAACATAACCATAACCACCATGAATTTGTACCGCTTCTACCGTAGTATCCATCGCTACTTGAGACGCATACAATTTAGCCATCGCTCCACTTTCGGAGATGTCCAAACCTTGATCTTTTTCAGAAGCCGCTTTGTAGCACAACATTCTAGCAGCCGTAATTTGAGTTGCCATATCTGCTAATTTGAATGCTATTGCTTGGTGGTTGATAATTTCTGTACCGAAAGCTTTTCTGGTTTTTGCATATTTCAAAGCCAACTCATAAGCACCAGAGGCAATACCCAATGCTTGAGAAGCAATACCAATACGGCCACCGTTAAGAACCGCCATTGCAAAGTTGAATCCGAAGCCGTCTTCACCAATTCTGTTTTCTTTTGGCACTTTTACATTGTTGAAGATCAAAGAATGCGTATCGGAACCTCTAATCCCCATTTTATCTTCTTTCAAACCAATTTCAAAACCTTCCCATCCTTTTTCAACGATGAAAGCGTTGATTCCTTTGTGTTTTTTCTCAGGATTGGTATGTGCGATCACGATATAATATTGCGCAGTTCCTCCGTTGGTAATCCAGTTTTTAATACCATTTAACAAATAATAATCTCCTTTATCTTCTGCTGTCGTTTTTTGTGAAGTAGCATCAGATCCGGCTTCTGGCTCAGATAATGCGAATGCACCAATTACTTGTCCACTTGCCAATGGCATCAGGTATTTTTGTTTTTGATCTTCGTTTGCATATTTTTCCAGACCGGCGCAAACCAAAGAGTTGTTCACCGACATTACTACAGCTGCAGAAGCATCTACTTTTGCAATTTCTTCCATTGCAACAACATAGGATACAGCATCCAATCCGGATCCTCCGTATTTTGGATCAACCATCATTCCTAAGAAGCCAAGTTCTGCCATTTTCTTCACTTGTTCAGTTGGGAATTTCTGATCACGATCTCTCTCGATCACTCCAGGTAAAAGTTCATTTTGAGCAAAATCTCTTGCTGCTTGCTGAATCATCAGCTGTTCTTCTGATAAATTGAAATTCATAATTTATATAAATTGTTTGCGTGTAAAAATACAATTTTTAGCATAAATCTTTTTAAAAAAAATTTGGTTATTTAGTTTTAAAAGGATATTTTTACATATTATACATTTTTAACATAAAATCCTCAAAAATAATGAGTATAAAAAGATTATTTGATTTCGCACAACATGCATTAGTGAAATATCCTCAATCCACAATGTATGCTACCAAATACAACGGTGAGTGGGAAAAGATCTCCACACAAGAGTTCATTAATTTAGGAAATAAAGTTTCCAGAGGATTATTGAAATTGGGCATACAGCCCGGAGACAAAATTGCCATCATCACATCGGCTACTCGTACAGAATGGGCCGTTATGGACTATGGCATTCTGCAAATTGGTGCAGTAACCGTTCCGGTTTACCCTACCATTTCTGCTGAAGATTATGAATATATTTTCAACAACGCAGAAGTAAAATACTGTTTTGTTTCCGACAAAAACCTTTACGACAAGGTAAATTCTGTAAAACATAAAATCAGTTCTTTAGAAGGCGTATTCTCCTTTGACGAATTGGATGGCGTAGCCAATTGGCAAGAAATTGTTGATTTGGGAGAAAACGAAAGTACACAAAACGAAGTCGAAGATCTATCCAACTCCATCAACGAAGATGATTTGGCAACACTCATCTACACCTCCGGAACCACAGGAAGACCAAAAGGCGTTATGCTCACACATAAAAATATCGTGTCCAATGTTTTGGCTTCTGACTCCAGAATCCCTAGAAAAAAAGGACTGAGTATCGAAGACACCCGAGCTTTAAGCTTTTTGCCTATTTGTCACATTTTCGAAAGAATGATTTTCTACCTTTTCACCTACAGCGGCATATCCATTTATTTTGCCGAAAGTATAGAAAAAATGGGCGAAAACATCAAAGAAGTAAAACCCCACTACATGACCGTAGTCCCAAGGCTTATCGAAAAAGTTTACGATAAAATTTACGATAAAGGAACCAGTGCGGGCGGACTAAAATCAAAAATATTCTTATGGGCTCTTGGCGTTAACAAAGCAAAAAAAGACATCACAAAAAAACCATCTTCCATCTCCGAAATCATCGCTGATAAATTGGTTTTCAAAAAATGGAGAGAAGGTTTAGGTGGCGAGTTAATCACCTTGGTTTCGGGTTCTGCAGCGCTTTCCGAGCGACTCAACAGAATGTTTTGGAATGCCGGAATCCCCATCTTAGAAGGATACGGACTGACCGAAACCTCACCCGTGATTTCTGTAAATTCTATGGACAAAATGAAAGTGGGAACCGTTGGACATCCGTTAAACAACCTTATTGTAAAAATCCAAGAAGATGGCGAAATTACCGTGAAAGGTCCGTCCATCACCCAAGGTTATTTTAAAAACGAAGAGCAAACCCGTGAAGCTTTTACCGAAGAAGGTTACTTCAAAACCGGTGATATTGGACATATTGATGCTGAAGGTTTTTTGAAAATTACCGATCGTAAAAAAGAAATGTTCAAAACTTCCGGTGGAAAATACATCGCTCCGCAGGTTATTGAAAATCTTGCCAAAGCTTCAAAATTCATTGAACAAATCATGGTGGTTGGCGAAGGCGAAAAAATGCCTTGTGCTTTTGTACAGCCCGATTTTGTATTCGCAGGTCATTGGGCCGAGAGAAAAAACATCAATATCGGGAAAACACCTGCCGAAATGGCAAATAGCCCTGAATTGAAAGCAAGAATAGAAAAAGAAATCGACTATCTAAATACCAAATTGGGGCATTGGGAACAAATTAAAAAAATAGAACTCACCCCAGAAGTATGGTCTATCGATCTTGGCTTGTTGACCCCAACCATGAAACTAAAACGAAAAATGGTCAAAGAACGATACCTGAATTTGTACCAAAAAATGTACGGTAAAATTGATGAATAAATGATCTGCAGCAATCTCAGTCGAGGTTGCTGTTTTAACTTCACTTCTTTATAAGTAAATATAAATTTTGGTTAAAAAGTATAAAAACTGAATATGATTAGACGAAAAATACAGTACATTTTCACATTCCTTTTTTTTCAAATAGGATATACCCAAACCCTTTCCCTAAAAGAATGTATTGCCAAAGCCACAGAAAGCAATACAGCGATCGCATTGGCAAAACAATCGGTGGAAACCAACAAGGAGCAATATGAAGGAAGCAAGAAAAATATTTTGCCCAAAATAGATTTGTTGGCAGGATATAATTATTTAGGGAAACCCATAGAAATCAATCTACAACAAACGAAAGATGGAATTGTAGAGGGTTCGGCACAACAATCTGCCAATGCTGCGGCAACCATTTACGAACAAATCACCGGAAATCCACTCAACCAAAATGTTCGGGATATGATTTACCAAACTTCCAGAGATATTATTTCTTCGGCGTATCCCAATTACAATCCCGCCATCAGCAAGCAAGATTATTTCTTAGCAGGAATTGTTGTAAGACAACCGATATATTTGGGAGGAAAATTAAGAGCAATTCAAAACTTGAAAAAACAACAATTTCATTCAAGTGAAATTAATTTAGAAAATGCCAAAGATCTCATTACTTATAATGTTACACTGCAATATCTACAGGTTTTGTATTTTAATTCTATGATTGAAAAGGAAGAACAAAAACTGATTTCTTTAGAGAAAAATGAAAAATATGCCGAAAATTTATTAAAAGCTGAAATTATCCCCGCTTATCAAAAACAATGGGCAAATGTTTCCCTCATGCAAGGTAAAACAAGCTTGGAAAACCTAAAATTAGAAAAAGAAAATGCACTATTAACTTTAAAACAATTGATGGGTATGCCTTTGGATTCGCCTTTGGAAATTTCTGAAAAGATTCCTGAAAATTACGCTTCATTAGATTCTTTAATAAAAATACAAACCGAAAACAATACCGATATCCGTTTACTCAACGCCAAAAAAGAAGAAGCTAATATTGCATTGAAAGTTGCGAAATCTTTGAATCATCCTAATATTTTCGCAATCGGCAATGCTCAATTTTTAAGAAAAGATTTACCGCTTATCACTCCTCCTTGGATGATTGGTATTGAAATGCAATGGACGATTTTTAATGGTTTTGAAAATCAAAATAAAATAAAAGCTGCCCAATCTTTAGTAAAAGAATCCGAATTGCTTATCCGGCAAAAACAAGAATCTGTAAATCTTGCTATCCAGTTGGCACAGAATAAATTAAAAGCTTTCCAAAATCAATCTCAAACTTTGGATGCTGCCAGAAAAGAAACTTATACCACAACCGAAATGATACGAAAAAGAATGGAAAACAGTCTTTCTTCTGTGAAAGATGTTAATGACGCTCTACAGTTTCAGTATGCTTCAGAAAAATTGTATTACACTTCCTTAGTTGCTTATCAAACAGCATTGGCAACTTATTATTTCCTTAATGGACAACCTGAAAACATCACTACTTTAATAAACTAATTAAGATGCAAAAAACATTTAAAAATTATTGGGCTGTACTTATCCCTATCGTTATATTAACAATTACCGGAATTTTTCTTTTGGTAAAAAAATCAGGAAAAAATGACAATTCCATAAAAATTATCGGAATGGTAGATGCGGAGTTTGTTGATGTTTCGTCTTCTTTGCCCGGAAGAATAGATTCGGTTTTTGTACATGAAGGTGATGAAGTGAAAGCCGGACAAACGCTTGCTATTTTGAAAGATGAAGAAATGAATACTATTCAGCAACAGGCTTTGGACGCAATTGTTATTGCAGAAAACACCAAAGATTTAACCGACAGAGGTGCTGCTCCTGAAATTGTAGAATCGGCAAGAAATCTGCAAAAAATAGCTAAAGACCAAATGGTATTGATGGAAAAAACTTATTCCAGATTTTCTACTCTTTATAAAGAAGGTGTTGTTTCGGGACAAGAATATGATTTGGTTAAATTTAGATATCAAGCGGCTCAAAAAGAATTGGAAACTGCAAGATTGAATGTTGAGCTTTTGGAAAAAGGCGGCAACCAACAAATGAGAAATAAAGCTGAAGCCTTAGTAAATCAAGCGAAAAATGCTGAAAAACTTACCCAACAAATTAAAGAAAAATCAATTGTAAAAGCTCCGACTTCAGGAATTATTTCCAGTCTCATTTCAAAAACCGGAGAAATGGTAAATGCCGGTTATCCGATGATGACTATTCAAAAAGACCATTCTTTTTCAATTTCTTTTAATTTGAGACAAGATCAAATGTCAAAATTGGAAAAAGGTAGTTTGGTAAAAATAAAAATTCCGGGAGTAATGCCTGAAGAAATTTCCGCCAGAGTCACAGAACTCGCTCCAGCAATGGGTTATGCCGATTTTGTCCCCGAAAACCAAAAAGGACAATTCCAGCTTCGAACTTTTAAAATTAAATGTACACCAATCGATATGAATAAAATACAGGGGCTGAGAGTGGGAATGACCGCGGAATTGATTTTGAAAGACCAAGATTAAAAGAATAGTGTTTTAAATAATATTGGGAATCATACCCCATCGTTTCAACGATGGGGACATTACAAAAGCCACGGTTGAAACCGTGGGCAATGAAAAAAAATAATGAAGCGATTGGGTTTTAAAAAATATTTGAGATCATAACCCATCGTTTCAACGATGGAACATTACAAAAGCACCACTGTTGAAACCGTGGGCAATGAAAAAAATAATGAAGCGATTG
>NZ_REFA01000031.1 GCF_003852705.1 Amniculibacterium aquaticum | reverse complement strand
ATTTTTTGAATTTTCAGGCAGAAATTATTCGGCATAAAATTTAGAAATCAGCAGGGTATAGGTCAAAAAATGTTCAAATTTGTAAAATCTTCGATTTGATAACGCTCTTCAAATATTACGGACAACGTTTTTCGGCTTGGCGATGTGGCGGATTTTTAGCATAAAAGTTCAATAGAATTACTGCTGTTGAACCTTGCACAAATGTTTCATAGAAGCACTTCAGCCGCCATATTGCCAAACCGATGTTGGCGGTAGTGCTTATTTTTCAAGCACAATTTTGTCTTTATTTTTTGATTTAAATTGTCTGTTCCAATATATAATGTACACTGTCCCCAAAATTGTTGGCATAATCCAAACTAATGTCGTTCCGATATGAAGTCCAGCAACCAAAAATGCGGTCACAGAAGCAATTAATGCTCCAATCATTCGTCCTAGATGGCTAATTAACCAAGCATTTTTCTTTTCGGTAAAAACTTTGAAAGTTTGAAAATCTCTTATTGTCATAAATGTTCCAAAACCACCAAAGAAAAAGTATAAAATACTATTTTCTACTTTCTGAACCATTCCAATAATACCAAGAATTAACATTCCAATTGAAACCAAAAGCATTATTCCAGAAATTAGTTTGTCCAACCACAGCCTTATATCGTGTTTCCCCCTTACAAAGAATTTCTCATCAACGTAAGAATTATTGCTACGGTAATACTTGTAAAATTCAAGGTTGTGATCAAAGAATCTTTTGAGTTTTTTCAATTCCTATTTAAGGTATTTCTTTATTGGCTTTTCTCCGTAAGGTTTTCTAACCTCAATTTTATAGATGGCATTGTAATAAATGAGTTTGGCAACAAGGGTTGGTTTTTGATATTTGAAAAAGAGGATTTCTTCATCAATGTTCTTAAATCCTCTTTTCTGAACATATTCCTTTACTTCTGAAAGGCAGTTAACTATCAGGTGTATAATTGTCTCTGATCTTAATAAAAGACAATCGATTTCAATCTCCTGTTCCTGAATTGCAGTTTCCAACTTACGATATGTCTCATTGTAAAATTTATCCATTAAATAACCCTTTTTGTGATGTAATCTGATATAATTAATCCTTTGCTTTTAAAAAATTTGATATGAGCGTAAGACTTGCCATGAATTTCTTTCCATGAGTCTGCTTATCTTTTACAAAAAAATAACAATCTGGCTACTGTCGTAATAACGGACAATAAATTTCAGTCTCCTATTATCAAGCATTATCTATTGAGCAAGATCTCTGTTTTACATTCTGTTACCCATTTGAGTTTCTTGATTGGATTCTCCCTGTTTTTGATCATCGTTCTTAATGCCCCTTTCTTTTTTGGTTTTATTTTTGGAATCTACTTTGCCAATATTATAGTTAAAAGTTAATCCAAAAGAGCGGAATGGGAGTTTCATATTATTTGTCTGGGTATAATCAGGAGTGAATACCTCGCTTTTGAAACGAGTATTTTCCCAAAAAGGGTTTGTAATATTTAACCCAATACTAGCGGTTTTGTCCCATAATTCTTTTTTCACACCTACAGTCCACATACTCATAGAAGGGGAAGTACCTTGGAATGTACGTCTTGGTGAATTCAACATGACGAATGTCTCTGCTATTAAGTCATTGCTTATTTTATAACTCCCGTTTATAAAAGCGCGATACATAAAATGTAACTTGTCAACCTGCGTACTCATTTCCTCATTAAAGGAGTTCCCTTTTGCTTCATATGTAAACAAACTGATATTGCTTCTTAGCGTTAAATTTCTAATGGGTGAAAAAGACAAAAACAAATTTGTTCCAAAAGATTCATTGGTGCCGATATTATCAAAAGTAGTCAATGAAATCTGCTGTCCAGGCGTGCTAAGACTATCTATCTGATTCAAGCTTTCGATAACGTCGTTGGTCCTGCGATAAAATACAGAAGCATTAAAAACCGTCCCCTTTTTAAATGTTGAATAACCCAATTCAACGTTATGGGAAAGCTCAGGCTTAAGCTCAGGATTTCCTTGTCTCTGAACAATCGGGTCTGCTGTATTTCTAAAAGGATTTAAATAAAACAAGCTTGGCCTTTGAATACGTTGATTGTAGCTCAGTTTTAAACTAGACATCCTTCCGAGCTTTTTCGATATCACCGCAGTGGGTAATATATTTGTATAATCATTGTTAAAGGCTTTGAAAGCGCCTATTGCATCCCCATTAAGCTTTGTGTGTTCCATTCGAAGACCTGCTTTTACTTCATATTTTTCTGCAAACTCAAAACTATACGATAAATATCCTGCTACTACATCTTGGTTATAGTTGAAATCATAGGAACGATCATCCGAAATATGAAAATTCCCGCCTCCGCCTTCTTGTATCAAAGATGAACTGGTAATATCGCGAAGAATGGTTTTAACCCCCATTTCTAATGTTGTACTACCGAGAGGTTGTACATAATCTGCCTGAAGTGTAAATTCATCATTTATTCCTTTATTTTCTCCAATTTCGTCAAGACGATCTCCTGTTTCATAAATCGTTTTGTAATCAGTAATACTGTTGCTTCTAGAAAACTGACCTGATAGTGTCAATTCCTGCTTTGGATTTGCAAATTTCCTTGTGTAATCTGCTGACCAATCAAAGCCGTCAGAGGCAGTCTTTTGATCTCTATTGGATAATAATGACAAATTACCATTATTTGGCAAGAAGAACGTTGAATTGGTGTTTCCATCCATATTCATTTCAAATCCGTTTACTGAAAACGTAGTAGTAAATAGATCTTTATCAGTTAGATCATAGTCAATACCGATAGACCCACGAAGTCCAGATCGGGTGGTTTTTTGGTCACTGAATTGCCTCAATACCGGATCGCCACCAATTGTAAATTGTTCGAAGTCGTTGGTAACGGTTTGAGGCCACATATAATTACCGCCTAAATTAGCTACAACGCCAAATTTTCCTTTTCTAGCATTAAAGTTTGCATTTCCATTATTATGTCTGGTTCCAAGGCCTCCAGAAATAGAGCCGTTTACTCCGCCAATATCTTTCTTTTTGGTAATGATATTAATAATACCAGAAGTCCCTTCTGCATCATATTTAGCCGAGGGACTAGTAATAACCTCTACGCTTTTTATTTGATCCGCAGGAATGGTCTTTAAGGCATCGCCAACATTATTGGCCATTGCACCAGAAGATTTTCCATTGACCAATATTTTCACGTTTTGGTCGCCACGCATAGATACATTCCCATCTATGTCTACCGAAAGCATAGGCACCTTACGTAAGACATCTGTGGCATTTCCTCCCATAGAGGTTACATCTCTTTCGGCATTAAAAACCAATCTGTCGATTTTATTTTCGATAATAGGGCGCTCTCCCTGTATCACGACTTCTTCAAGCAGGCTAGCGTCTTGGCTGATCATAATGTTGCCCAAATTATTGTCTCCTGGCTTAACAATATAATTGGAAAAGTTTTTTGTACTGTACCCAATAAAGTTGATGGAGATATCGTATTTACCCGGTCTTAGATTATCGAGTGTGAATTGACCCTTTTCGTCCGCTACAGTTCCGTTGACATTTTTTTCATCTCCAACCGGGTGTAAGGAGATAGTGGCATAGTACACTGCTTCCTGAGTAAGAGAGTCGGTTACTTTTCCACTGAGTTTTGCAGTTGGGCTTTGCGCCCATACACTATGAGTAAGAGTTGTAAATAAAATTAGTGTAATAAATTGTTTTAATTTCATATAGATCTATATTTCGTTTTGCAAACTAAGCCTTTAGGGCATATTGTTTTTTTATGCCACAAACTTCCGAAAGCCTGTGTTCGCTCACAAAAATTATAGACGAAGGAGCCACTTTTGATCGTGAACTAGTATTATACTGCCTTATATAATTTGAGTAGATGAAAAAAAGAGAGATATCATCCAAAAAAAAGGTGTAAGAACAAAACATTGAAAACTACATTTTTTTCTAACAATTCTGAGTGAAAAATAAATTATTGAGGTAAGTCTGAAACCGACAAATACCTGGCAGTAAATTGATTAATTTCTTTGATTTTTATCTTTAATATAGACTTTGGTTACTTAATCCATAGATCCACAAATTGGTCATATTTATCTTTATAGGTAGCACCTACTGGGATTATTTTATCCCCGATTTTAACGCTGTTTTTTAAAAGTGCATCCACACGGGCAAAAGAAATAATATAGGAACGATGAATTCGGAGAAATCCACTTTTGGTGAGTTTCTCTTCCAACTTTTTTAAGCTCATCAACGAAAGCATAGGTTTAGCACCATTGACCAGATGAATTCTGATATAATCCTTGAGTCCCTCAATATATAAAATACTATTGATTTCCAATCGAATAACCTGTGAATCAACCTTTATAAATATAAATTGTTGGTTATCATATGATACAATATCAGCAGACTCGTTTCCTTGTTCGATTCGTTTTCTGACTTTTGAAATTGAAGTTATAAAATCTTCATAATCAAATGGTTTAAGTACGTAGTCAATAGCATCCACGCGATATCCTTCTAATGCAAATTCACTATAAGCTGTCGTAAAGATGATAAACGGTTTATGCTTACTGGCATCTGCTGCCAAAACCCTTGCAAGTTCCATACCGGTAAGATCTGCCATTTGAATGTCGAGCAGTAGTAATTGAACAGGATTGGATTGAATATAATTAAGAGCATCGATCGCATTGTCAAATTCAGCAACAAGTTCCAGAAAAGGTGTTTGTCTGACAAAGGAGCTAATCATATTCAATGCTAAGGGCTCGTCATCTACGGTTATACATCTAATTTTCATTTAAATCAATTTTAAGTTGCACCTCAAAGCCATCAACCTTATTTATTGCCAAGGAATACCTGCCAGGATAAATTAGTTCCAGCCGTCTTTCCGTATTCTGTATTCCGATACCATGGTTTTGATCATCATCCAACTTGTTGTCCACGATTTTTTCAAAAACTTTATTCTTTGTATAGAACACCAATGATTGATCTTTTTCTGTAATCCTAATGGTAATCGGACTATGTGTCTGTGTGCTGATGCCATATTTGAATGCGTTTTCTATAAAAGGCAAAAACAACATCGAAGCAATTTTTTGATCAGGAGAGACGATATCCACCGAAAAATCAATTGAAACCTTCTGGGCAGATCGCATTTTCATCAATTCCAAATAATTGGAAATAAACTCTATTTCTGATGCAATAGTAGAAGATTGATTGGATGTGTTATATAAAACGTGCCGCATTATTTTCCCTAATTTTTTAAGAGCATTTCTAGATTGGTCAACATCTGTATAGGTCAAAGCATTTACCGTGTTGAGACTGTTAAAGAAGAAATGAGGGTTAATTTGTGATTTTAAAAACGAAAGCTCCATTTCTATCTTGTCTTTTTCTACTTGTAGGCGTTTATTCTTCTCATCTTGCCATTTTTTAATCAATATGCCAATAATATTGACACCAAGCACCAATATTTCAATCAAGAAAATATAGAAAAATACGGATAAATTGCCATGTCCCTGTTTTTTTTGGGTATTATGTAACCCAGCTATTTTTCTTATTTCCTCCGAAACATTGAGCAACTCATCCAACTTACTGAGAATTATAATAATCAATACACACGAAAGAAATAAAGTGAGATAGTATTGAAAATATTTTCTTTGGAAGAGTAATTTAGGTGCCAACCATTTTGTATTGAAATAAGTAAGTCCCAGCATCAAAATGAAAAAGAAAAATTGATTGACCCAATAAACAAAAGGCAATGCGATCCCATAAGAATGCGGAATCATAAGAAACAGTAATACTGCTAAGAGGGTTATACCCACTAAGGTTGTAACTGTATTTTGATTTCTTGTTATGATTTTCATAGGATGCTAAATTCCATTTTCTATTAAAAATTTACAAAATTTATCGACAAACTCACTGATTTTATGAGTGAGTATGCTATTTTGTTAAGTGAAGAAACTCCGGATACTTCACGATTCAAAAATACACCTTCATGGTAAAAAATGAAAGATTGGTCTATTAGATTTCTTTCAAAGGTAGAAAAAATCTTCCTTTGCTTATTAAACAAGACATAATGAAAGAGAATATCAAAGTGCTTATCTATTTAAGTGTATTTTTCTTATTATCAACACCTGCGATTGCTCAAAAAATGGGAAATGTTATCGGTACTGTGGAAGATATGGACACCCACGAGAGACTTATTGGAGTGAGTATTAGCGTTAACGGGACCTCGTTTGCTACGCTTACTGACAGTACGGGAACTTTTAGGCTTAACGTTCCTGTAGGCACCTATACGATTAGCGCTTCCTCAGTGGGGTATCAAAAGTTTACACAATACAATATAGAAGTAAGCTCAGGCAATGACAGGATTATGCACTTTGAATTGCAACCGGAAGCGGCACAACTTGAAGGCGTTACAATCACAGTCAATAGAAGTGCTTCTGCAACTGCAACCGATATGATTACTCCTATGTCTGTCCAGAAATTGACATCTCAGGAAATAAAATCAAACCCCGGAGGAAATTTTGATGTTTCAAAAGTGGTACAAACGTTACCCGGAGTTGGACTTAGCAATGGTGTGGGCGAACGTAATGATATAATCATACGTGGTGGTGCACCCAATGAAAACGTTTATTATCTTGATGGTATAGAAATACCAGTTTTAAACCACTTCCAGACACAGGGAAGTTCGGGAGGCGCACAGGGAATTTTGAACGTCTCGTTTATCGAGGATCTTAAATTGACAACATCTGCGTTCGATTCGAGATACAGCGATGCATTGTCTTCTACCTTTGTTATCAATCAAAGAAACGGTAACCCCGATCGTTTGTCGGGAAATATTCGTGCAAGTATGACAGAAACCGCATTAACGCTGGAAGGTCCACTTTCTCCTAAAACAACATTTCTAAGTTCTGTGCGTAAATCCTATTTAGGCATGTTATTTAAAATGGTAGATCTCCCAATCCGTCCAGACTTTTATGATTTTCAATATAAAGTTAACCACAAATTCAATGATAAGACAACATTAACTGCTATTGGAATCGGCGCTATCGATAATTTCGGGTTTGCACCTACAAAAGAGTCTACTCCCGAACACACTTACATTCTCCGTTCAACGCCTTATGTAAACCAATGGACTTATACCATGGGCTTTAATCTTAACAGAAAGATCGAGAATGGTTACATGAACTTCACCTTAAGCAGGAACATGTTCAATACAACATTGGATAAATTTGAAGACGAGAACAAAATTGAACAGAACAGGACTTTATTAATCGAATCAGATGAAGTGGAAAATAAGTTCCGTTTTGATTACAATAAGTTTGTTAACGGTTGGAAGTTTTCAGCTGGTTTGGATGCCCAATACGTAGGTTATAACGGAGATGTATTTAATAAAGTGTCTGCTGAGGTAAAAGATGAAGATGGCAATGTTGTAGCCCCAGAAAGAACCATCCTGTTCAACAGTAAGATCGACTTCTTCAAATATGGATTGTTTGCGCATGCTTCAAAACGTTTTCTGGATGACAGATTACTCTTATCTGGAGGTATCCGTACGGATATGAACAGCATGACCGAGACAGGAAATGATCCCTTGAAGACACTTTCTCCTCGTTTATCCGCTTCTTATCGTCTGAGTGACCAATGGAACTTGAATGCATCTGCTGGTACTTATTTTAAGGCACCTATATATACCGCATTGGGATATAAGGATGAAGCAGGCAATTTCATCAATAAAGATATGGACTATACCCGTTCAACCCATTATGTTCTGGGAACTGAGTTCTTACCAAAGAATTCACTAAGGTTCACATTGGAGGGTTTCTATAAGAGATATAGTGACTACCCTGTGTCTGAAACAACAGGGATCTCATTGGCCAATCAGGGAACACAATATGGTTCTGTAGGAAGTGAGCGTATCCTGACTACAGGAAAAGGAGAAGCTTACGGGATTGAGGCATTTATGCAGCAAAAGATGACTAAAAACCTCTTCTATGTGTTGAGCTACTCTTACGTCATCAGTAAGTTTTCGGGAATTGACGGTGTATTGGCACCTTCATCGTGGGACAACAGACACCTGTTTTCTGCAACTCTGGGATATAAGATGAAAAATGACTGGGACTTGGGATTAAAATACCGTTTTGCAGGAGGAAATCCTTATACACCATATGATCTGGCAGCCTCACAACAAAACTATTTGTTGCTGGGCCAGGGAATTCCAGATGCTTCCTTATTGAACCAGAACAGACTTTCCAATTTCAACCAACTGGATTTCCGAGTGGATAAGAAATTCAACTTTAAAAAGACATCGTTGGGTATATATCTAGATGTACAAAACTTATTGATGCAAAAAAATGAAACCAACCCGAACTTTACGTTTAAGCGAAACGAAGATAATACAGGCTTTGTGACCACCAATGGACAACCTATTAGTCCTGATGGAAGCAACGCCATACCAGTTATTCTTTACAATAAAACTGGACATCCTTTACCTTCCCTTGGGCTAATCTTCGAGTTTTAACAGAAAAAATAATTAATTAAAAATCAAAATTATGAACATTACATTGTTAATTGTTGTGGGAATGCTAATATTGTCAATTGCAGCCCCCTTTATTTCGCTTTATGCTGTTTCTCAAATTAAGAAAAAGAACCTTGATGTCCACGTCAAAATTCAAAAACGATTGTTCTGGACCTGTATTGTTGCACTGATTATTTTAGAAGTTCAAATAAGGGTTTCGGGCGGATCAGGCAGTCTCGTTTCTAACAGTAAGTATACTGGGACGTTATTCTTTAATAGTTTATTGATTGCTCATATCATAGGTGCGGTAATCACCTATATTTTCTGGGGAATTACTGTTTTCAGTGCTAATAAGAATTTGAAAAAGAAAAAAACATTACCAGGAAAATATTCGACAGTACACAAAAAGCTAGGTTACGGAACTATCATAGGTCTATTTTATACCGCCATAACGGCTGCTATTGTTTGTACCATGGCTTTCTTTTTGTAAATCTAATTTCTCATGATAATATGTAGTCCTTTAATTTTACAACAGTACGGAGAAAAACAGATGTTATGTTCTTTTTTATTTATGCTATCATATTTAGTAGCAGCAATATTCTTGATGTTCAATTGAGAATATTTTTTTGAATTTTGAAAAAAGTGAAGGAAGCTAAAGGAGTGGATAGAAATCTTTCCACTCCTATTTTAACCCTAGAAAATCAAATGCGTAAACAGTTCTTTCTGCTCGTTCAGATGCTGATAATTTATTTTTTTAGTTTTCATTTTTTGTTCCATACTATCTAAATCAGAACTGTATTTTAGTTCTACGCCAACAACAGCCGGACCTTCTTCGCGGTTGTTCTTTTTAGTGAACTGGAAATAAGTAATGTCATCATTTTCTCCTAAGACATCATTTACAAATTCTTTTAATGCTCCTGGTCGTTGTGGAAAGTTGATGATGAAATAATGCTTCAATCCTTCAAACATCAAGGATCGCTCTTTTATTTCTTCCATTCTTGTGATGTCATTGTTGCTGCCACTAACAATGCACACCACATTTTTACCTTTGATTTGGTCTTTATACGAATCCAAGGCTGCAATACTCAATGCACCAGCTGGTTCTACAACAATGGCTTCTTCGTTATATAATTGTAAAATTGTTGTGCAAACCTTCCCTTCAGGCACTAAAACGATGTCGTCTAATGAATGTTGGCAGATTTCAAATGTTTTGTCGCCCACCCGTTTTACGGCAGCTCCATCTACAAATTTATCAATGTTCGTCAATGCAGTATTTTTACCGTTTTCCAACGATGTTTTCATAGAGGCTGCTCCTTGTGGTTCTACACCGATAAGTTTAGTTTCGGGACTCAATTGTTTAAAAACCGAAACGACCCCTGCTGCCAAACCGCCACCTCCAATTGGAAAGAATAAAAAATCAATCTTACATTTGCTGTCTTCCACAATTTCCAATCCTACAGTTCCTTGTCCGGAAATAACCAATTCATCATCAAACGGATGAACGAAAACTGCCTTATTCTTCTGGCTGAAAAGAAGGGCTTCGTTGTAGGCATCGTCAAAAGTATCACCTTTCAACACAACCTCTACATTTTCTTTTCCAAAGAGTTTTACCTGCTTTATTTTTTGTGCAGGCGTGGTAATAGGCATATAAATAACGGCTTTTATGTTCAGTTTTCTACACGCAAAAGCCACTCCTTGAGCGTGATTACCCGCACTTGCACATACAACGCCTAGTTTTATATCATTTTCGGAAAGCGAACTTATTTTATGATACGCTCCACGCAATTTGTAGGATCGTACAGGTTGTAAATCTTCCCGTTTCAAATAAACCTGAGCAGCAAATCGCTCGCTCAGGTTTTCGTTTTTCACAAGAGGCGTATGCACAGCCACACCTTTCAGGTTTTCGGCTGCCTCTTGTATTTTTGCTAAATGTATCATTTGGTTTGAGGTCTTAATTTTCGAACTTGCATTCCAGTTTGCCACAACTCACTTTGTTGTATTTCTTTGAGTTCTGCGTTGAGTTTTTCTCTGTAATCTGGCTTGCTGTTGGCTTCGATAACGATGGCTGCTTCTTTACCTGAAAGCACGTCATCATACAGTTCATTAAAAACAGGAGTGGTAGCTTCTCTAAATTTACCTTTCCAATCCAATGCTCCTCGTTGTGCAGTGGTACTGCAATTGGCAAACATCCAATCCATTCCGTTTTCGGCTACCAAAGGCATTAAACTTTGGGTCAATTCTTCTACAGTTTCGTTGAAGGCTTCACTTGGCGAATGTCCTCGCTGACGAAGCACATTATATTGAGCCTCAAAAACACCTGCGATAGCTCCCATCAAAACGCCTCGTTCGCCAGTCAAATCGCTGTATACTTCTTTTTGAAATGTAGTTTCGAACAAATAGCCCGATCCAATAGCAATGCCTAATGCCAAGGCTTTCTCTACTGCTTTTCCTGTAGCATTTTGAAAAACAGCATAGCTAGAATTTAGACCTTGTCCTTTTAAAAATAATGTTCGTAACGATGTTCCCGAACCTTTTGGGGCGACTAAAAATACGTCTACATCTTTGGGCGGAACGATGCCGGTTTTTTCGAAAAATGTTACGCCAAAACCGTGTGAAAAATATAATGATTTCCCTGCAGTTAAATGTTTTTTCATCGTTTCCCATGCTTGTATTTGCCCTGCATCTGATAATAAATTCATGAGTAAAGTGCCTTTTTCGCAAGCGGTTTCCACTTCGAAAAGAGTTTCATTTTCTACCCAACCATCAGCAAGTGCTTTGTCCCAACTCTTTGTCCCTTTTCGTTGTCCTACAATTACTTTTACGCCATTATCTTTCAAATTTAAGGCTTGTCCAGGACCTTGTACGCCGTATCCAATGACTGCAACAGTTTCGTTTTTTAATATTTCTCTTGCTTTCTCTAATGAAAACTCTTCTCGTGTTACGACATTTTCCATTACGCCGCCAAAATTTAATTGTGCCATTTTATATTGTATTATTTTTTTTAATTGATTTCTAATTCTTTTAAATAAGTGCTTAATTCTTTCATTGGTTTGGTAACTGCTACTCTTCCTGAGCGGGCAAATTCCAGAATACCAAAGGGTTTCAATTTCTCAAATAAAACCTGTGTATCTGCTTTGTGCCCTGTTTTTTCAATGACGATAAAATCGGGATCTACGGTGAGAACTTTGGCACTATTTTCTCTAACCACTTGCTCTACATTGTTGGATTTAAGTTCTGTTGTTTTGATTTTATATAGCGCAATTTCCTGATGTACTACTTCATTATCTTCGTGTACAAAGGCTTTCAGAACATCAATTAATTTGTCGATTTGCCCAACAACTTTATCTATTTGTTCTCTGTTTGTTCTCAAAACGATAGTGTAACGGTGCACATTTTTAACCTCTGTTTCAGAAGCGGTGATGCTGTCAATATTCAAATGTCGTCTTGTAAATATGATGGTGATGCGGTTGAGCATTCCGATTGTATTTTCCGTAAATATGGATACGGTAAATGTTTTGTTCATTGTTTCCATTTTATCCGTTTTATAATTATTGTAATCTTATTTCAGCTACCGAAGCACCTGTTGGCACCATCGGAAAAACATTATCTTCTCTGGCAACTTTGACTTCCAACAGGTACGCATTTTCTGTGTTTAAAAGTTGGTCTAATGCGTTGTTCAAGTCCTCCTGTCTTTCAACTTTTTGACCTTTGATGTTGTAAGAGGCTGCCAAAGCCACAAAATCAGGACTTTGAATGTCGGTAAACGAATATCTTTTTTCAAAGAACATTTGTTGCCATTGCCTCACCATTCCCAAATAACCATTGTTTAAGATGATGATTTTCACGCCGATATTATTCTGCATCATGGTTCCCAATTCCTGCAAGGTCATTTGAAAACCACCATCTCCAATGATAGCTACGACTTGTTTTTCCGGATTTGCCATTTTTGCTCCAATAGCGGCTGGAAGTGCAAAACCCATCGTTCCCAATCCGCCAGATGTAACATTACTTTTGGTTTGATTATACTGATAGAACTGTGCCGCCATCATTTGGTGCTGTCCCACATCGGTTACAACGATTGCATTGCCCTTGGTTTTTTGAGAAAGTAAATCAATCACCAAATCCATTCTCAGTTCATCTGAAAATTCCTTTTCTCTATTTTCTGAAAGTACCTGTAATTCCTTTTGCTTCGCTTGATGAAATTCATCCAACCAATTTTGATGAGTTTGTTTTTCTGCCAAATCTGCTAAAACGGTTAGTGCTTCTTTGGCATCGGCTACAACAGGAGCATCGGCTTTTATGATTTTATTGATTTCGGCAGTGTCTATATCAACATGAACCACTTTTGCTTGTGTTGCATACCGGGAAACATCACCTGTAACACGGTCGTCAAAACGCATTCCCACGGCAAGCAACACATCGCACTCATTGGTTTTTACATTGGGTGCATAATTGCCATGCATGCCTACCATTCCAACAAATAAAGGGTGATGACTTGGAAAAGCTCCTAATCCCAAAAGCGTAGAAGCCACCGGAATACCCGTTTTTTCGGCAAAAGCCAATAATTCTTCTTCTGCATTGGAAAGCATAATTCCTTGTCCGACAATCATCAAAGGTTTTTTTGCCTCATTCAAAAACTTGGTTGCTGCTTGCACTTGATCTACATTCAATTTTGGCTTAGGTTGGTAGCTTCTCACCGATGTACACTTTTCGTAAGAGAAATCCAGTTTTTCAAACTGGGCATCTTTGGTAATATCCACCAAAACCGGCCCCGGACGACCAGACGAGGCGATGTAAAATGCTTTGGCTAAAGTGGGTGCTATATCTGCTGCTTTGGTTACCTGACAATTCCATTTGGTTACCGGCATCGAAATTCCCATGACATCGGTTTCCTGAAAAGCATCAGTTCCCAAGAGATGAGAAGCCACCTGTCCGGTGATGCAAACCAAGGGCGTAGAATCAATCAGGGCATCGGCTAAACCTGTAATTAAATTGGTGGCTCCCGGACCCGAAGTAGCAAATACAACCCCTGTTTTTCCTGAAGTTCTAGCATATCCTTGAGCTGCATGTATAGCACCTTGCTCGTGTCTTGTCAAGATATGATTTACTTCTTCAAGATGATGAAACAAGGCATCATAAATTGGCATGATAGCACCGCCTGGATAACCAAATATCGTTTTTACACCTTCGGCTTTCAGGCTTTGTATCACCGCTTCTGCACCTGTTATTTTTAATTCCGTTGTTTTCATTTTTTAATTATTTATCGGTTACACACCCCAATGAAGCACTCGAAACGCATTGTGCATATTTGTACAAAACCCCTTTACTTGCTTTCAATGGAGGTTGTTTCCATGCTGCTTTTCGTTTTTCCAATTCCTGTTCAGATACTTTTAAATTGATCGTATTATTTTTTGTGTCAATCGCAATCAAATCTCCATCATTTACCAAGGCAATTGTTCCACCTACAAAAGCTTCCGGAGTGATGTGTCCTACCACAAAACCATGCGTTCCACCCGAAAATCTACCGTCGGTAATTAAAGCCACTGAATTTCCCAATCCTGCACCCATAATTGCTGAAGTTGGTTTGAGCATTTCAGGCATTCCCGGTCCGCCTCTTGGTCCGCAATAACGGATTACTACCACATTCCCGGGTTTTACTTCTCCGTTTCGCACACCATCAATCACTGCATATTCATCGTCAAATACTTTGGCTGTTCCTTCAAAATAATCGCCCTCTTTGCCACTTATTTTAGCTACACTTCCCTCGGTAGCTAAATTTCCGTAGAGCATTTGCAGATGTCCATTTGCTTTCACTGGATTTTCCAATGGAAGAAATACTTTCTGACCTTCGGTTAAATCTTCCACAGCTTCCAAATTTTCAACAATTGTTTTTCCTGTAACAGTTAAACAATCTCTATGTAATAAATTGTGTTTCAATAAATATTTCATTACTGCTGGAACACCACCTGCTTCGTGCAAATCTTCCATGAGGTATTTTCCACTTGGTTTTAAATCTGCCAACACTGGAACACGGTTACTTACCTTTTGGAAATCATTCAAAGTCAATTCCAAATCCACCGAATGTGCCATTGCTATCAGGTGCATTACGGCATTGGTAGAGCCGCCCAAAACCGTTACCATGGTCATGGCATTTTCAAAGGCTTTTCGGGTCATGATGTCTTTGGGCTTAATGTCTTTTTCCAACAACACTTTGATGGCTTTTCCTGTATCAAAACATTCCATTTTTTTATTGCTGCTCAACGCAGGATTGGATGAACTGTAAGGTAAACTCATTCCCAAAGCTTCAATAGCCGAAGCCATCGTATTTGCTGTGTACATACCGCCACAAGCACCCGCGCCAGGACAAGCGTTTTTGATTATACCTTTGTAATCTTCATCGGAAATGGTGTTGCTGAATTTTTTACCTAAAGCTTCAAAAGCTGAAACGATATTGAGCGATTCTCCTTTCCATTTTCCAGAATGGATCGTTCCTCCATAAACCATGATTGCAGGACGATTTAATCTTCCCATGGCGATGATAGAACCAGGCATATTTTTATCGCAACCTACTACCGCCAATACAGCATCGTACCATTGGGCACTCACCACCGTTTCTATGGAATCGGCGATCACATCTCTGGAAACCAAAGAAAAACGCATACCGTCAGTTCCGTTTGATATACCGTCACTCACACCAATGGTATTAAATATCAATCCTACTAAATCCTCTTGTTGCACACCAGCTTTTACTTCTTTAGCCAAATCGTTGAGGTGCATGTTGCAGGGATTTCCTTCGTAACCCATACTCACAATTCCCACTTGTGCTTTTTGCAAATCGTCTTCGGTTAAACCTATTCCATAAAGCATGGCTTGTGCTGCAGGTTGGGTTTCATCTTGTGTAATGGTTCTACTGTATTTGTTGAGTGTTTTCATTAGTTTAAATTGAGCTGTTTTAAAGGTTCTCGTACCAAAAGTGAATAAGCATCTTGAAGTTTTTTACCTAAGGAATCATTCCAGTTTTTTGGAAATTGATAAGTGTCCACCGATAATATACCCACTACCTCGGCAGCCGTTCCGCAGTAAAAGGCACTATCAGCTTGAAAAAGATCTTCTCTGGTAAATTTTCCTTGATGCAGTTCCAGACCTAATTGTTCGGCTAACTCCAAAACAGTGGCTCTGGTGATGCCCGGAAGGATGTTTCCTAATTGAGGCGTGAATAGTTTTCCGTCTTTTTCAAAGAACAAATTTGCACCCGGACCTTCGGCTAAAAATCCATCGCTATCCAAAAGCAAGGCTTCGTCGAATCCATTGTCTTTTGCTTCGTTGGTTGCCAAAATCGAATTGACATAATGACCGCAGACTTTCGCTTCAATGTGGATGGATTTTGGATGTGGACGGCAATAGGAGGAAACCGTTAATCGTAGTAATTTTTCTCCCAAATACGCTCCCCAGTCCCAAGCGGCAATCATCACCGAAACACTGGTAGGTTTTGACAAACTCATATTTTGTCCACAATACACCAATGGTCGGATGTAAGCATTTTTTAAATTGTTTTTTTCCAGTAACTCGTAAGTAGCTTGGACTAACTCTTGAACAGTGCAATCGAAAGGGATTTTTACCAATTCGCAGGATTTTTTCAAGCGTTCATAATGTTCTTCGGCTTTAAATACTTTAGTTCCATTTTTGGTTTCATAAGAACGAATACCTTCAAATGCACCGTAGCCATAATGAAGCGTTTGACTGTACAAATCGGTTGTAGATTCGTTAGCCTTTACAAATTTTCCGTCCAAAAAAAGGACTGTTTCGTTGTTTGAATACATATTTATTTTTTTTATTGAGTTGATAATTGATTTTTGGGAATAAAAAAAGCCTTTCCCGAAATGAGAAAGGCTTACAATTTGGCATAAAGCAGCATCTCTCACGGTGGCGAGCTAATAATAATGCTGATAATAATAGTGTTGTTATATGATTTCATTTTGTTCTTTTTAGTTTAATGTCAATAAAAAAAGCCTCCTGATTTCTCGGGAGGCTTTCAAATATATCTTTTAGATTATATCAAAATTATTCCTCCCCGGTATGTGAAATCACACCCGCAATAATAATAGAAGAAATAATAATTGAATTGTACATTTTTTCTGTTTTAACGGTACAAATGTAAGTATACTTTTTTAATGAGCAAATTTTTTATACCTTTTTTTTGAAAGTCGTTAAAATTCAGTAGACAGATGTAGGTTTGGGTGAGGTTGGGAAAATAAAATGTGCTGCAATTTGTGTAGGCTTGTGCGTTGGCTTGCAGCTCTTTTTATTTTGTGCCGGGTTGGCATTTTGTACGTCGGTTGTTTCGTCTTTTAGGGTTGCACCTAACGGAAAAAGTATTGCCGAAGAAGCGGGCTTTTGATAACCGAGATTTCAAAAAAAACACTTTCCGAAGCAAAAATTTTTCCCTTTTTCAAACTTACAATTTTTCTTTGGAAAAAGGGAAAATTTTTTGCGGATATTTTCCCGAAACTCTCAAAGAATTCCTTCAACCCCGCTTTTTTGGCAATACTATGTTAGCAGAAGTTTTTATATTATACGCTACTTATCAATTATTTGTATTGTTTTTTGAGTAGAATCTAAGTTTTACTTCTTCAATTAATTTTTCATAACAAATCTTGCATATTTTCATTTGATTTTTTTCTTCATATCCGTTATAAACTCTTTTGATTTTTTCATTATTCCACTCATAAACATAAATCTCTTCCGTTCGCTTGTAAGGTTTTGATTTTTCACCTTTATCCGTGTATAAAATCATTATTCCATTAATATTTTTTGTAATATAAAATGGAATATCATTCTTTAAATATATGGTTGTTTTTTCATTCCATTTACGTGAACCATTTACAATTTCTTCATATTCAATCTTTACAAGTTTCTTTTTGTTTTTGAAAATTTTATATTTTTTCTCGTCAACATAACTTCCGTTATTAAAGTCAACTCCTTTTTTATGAGTTAAACTGTCAATCATCAAAGTTTTCAAATTTTCAATTCGTTGATATTCTTTATTAATTTTAAATTCTGAATTTTGAGAATAGAGCATTGAAAAACTGATGAAACAAAATAATAGTGATATATGAAGTTGCTTTGTCATAAAATTTCTGCTAACGGAAAACGGCTTTGCGAAGGTGGGGCTTTTGAAAATCAAATAGTTATATAAAAACCGAGTGGAGCAAAAACCAATTTTCTTTTGCTAAAATACAAAAATTTGGAAAAGAAAATTGGTTTTGCGGAAAAAGAAGATAAAATTTTCAACGTATAACTTCAACCCCGCTTTTGCAAAACCGATGTTAGCAGAAGTTTTTTTTTCTAAATCATATTAATTAATTTGTTTTAAAGATGATAGATTCCAAAATTTTTCTGAATTTTTTGATAATATTTCATTTTCAAAAATTGCATTTTTTGTTCGTAAAGAAATCATTTGAAATTCTGTTATTATCCCATCAATATATTTTTCCAATAATTCATCAGAATTTAATCCTGTTTTTTGAAAGTTTTGAAAATGATTTTTCACATTACCTTGCAATAAATAATTTTTTAAATCAATATCTTCTATTTCATTTCCGAGTAAAAATAGCGCCATCATAATTTCACGAAAATTATTATTATTTTGTGATTTGTAAAAGGCGAGATATTTTTCATTATTATTTTCGTGAAATAATTCTAAAAAAATATTTTTTAATAAGATGTTGTTTTCAGATTCTTTTCTTTTTTCATAGATGTAACAAAGAAATAATTGACCAAATTCGTCACTTCTTACATCACTATTTAAAGAACAAAAGTCAAACATGTATGACATAGAAATATTTTCATCTTTCTTCTGAAATTTTTCCCAAAACATTTTTTCTAATCGATTAATCCAGTTTTTCCTAAATTTTTCAAATTCAAATGTTTTCATCTTAATCGTTTTGTGTTAATGATAAATAATTGTCAATAATATCGCTACAATACATTTCTCTATTTACTGATGTATTTTGAGGATGATAAGCATCAAAAACGATTAAATTATCTTCTTTTGAAATAGAAATTCCCAAGTTTGTACTTCCTACGTGTTTTTCATATTTCAATGAAGGATAAATTTCTCTTAAATCATTTTCTATGAATTTAATTGTATTTCCACCTATTATGATGTTAGGTTTAAAGTTAATTATTTGTTCTCTAACTATTTCTTTATAATAGTTTTGATATTGATTTTGTAGAAAATTATCGTTAGATTTACTTCCTCCTGGAGTTTTGTTAATATTTATGAAAGCAATCTCTTCAAGAGAATTTACAATTTCTGGTTCGTCTTCAATCCAATTTATTTCATTCCATTTTTTCTTATTTAACAATCCATGAGAAATATAAACAATATTTGCGAAGGTTTTTTCAAAAGCTCCCAGATTACCATTATAAGTTGGTATTAGTTGAATTTCGTCTCGCCAATGTAATTTTCCTTCGGTACTATTTGGTTCTTTTAAAATCCATAAAATTTTTGCAGGACTTGCAGAATATTTTTCAAAATTGATAATTCCATCTACAAATGCATTTTCGTCAATTGCATAAATTTTTTCATCAAGATCTTTTTGAAATTCATAAAATGCTTCAGCTTTACTAGTTACGTCAAAGTACATAATGTTTAAAATTTTATTTGCCTACTATTTAGGATTATCGGCATATTCCTCTTTGAAACAGGGTAATTGTATAAAATTTCTGCTAACGTTTTGCGGCTTTGTGAAGTGCGGACTTTGATTATCAAGTACTTATGCAATCTCAACACCAAGCAAAAAGCCATTTTTCTTTTGCTAAAATACAAAAATTTGTAAAAGAAAATGGCTTTTTGCGAATAA
>NZ_REFA01000030.1 GCF_003852705.1 Amniculibacterium aquaticum | reverse complement strand
TTTCATTCGAGATGTTACCACAAGCGGTGGCAGATTTAACGGAGAAAGTAAATGAACTAACTCGTTTACTTATCGAAAAGCAAGAAGAACCCCAAAAAGGTCTATTGTCTGAATTTATCCCTAAAAGCGATGTAAGAGGTAAGTTAGCAAGTAGTAGCACTCTTTGGCATTGGGAGAAAGCAGGAAAGCTACAATCTTATGGTATAGGTGGTAAGCGTTACTACAAAAGAGAGGATGTCGAAAACTTGTTTCAACCCATTAAATAAAAAAAGGCGATGGAAAATATTAATAACCAAAGCCTTGTATCGGTAGAAGAACAAGGCAAAGATAATAAATTTTCTTTATTTATCAAACCAATTACCAATAATAAACCATTAAAAAATGTTACCATTGATGAGGTTTACGAAGTAGTGAAAGGCGACTACTATAAAGAGGTTACTGACAAACTAAGAAGTGAAACCAACAAAGACACACAAAGAACTATCAAAGCAAGTGAATTAGAATATGTTTGTTTCTCAGGTACTTTTGTTACAAGAAAGAATACAGATTTAATAAAACACTCTAATTTACTTTGTATTGATTTTGATGACCTCAACGAAGTGGAGGGTACGAAAGATAAAATCATTAACACTTTACCTCCAGGATTATTATTTAGAAGTCCGAGCGGTAATGGTCTGAAAGTGGTTTATCCGATTGATACCTCAACAAATAGTCATCTTGATTACTTTAACTACTTTGAAAGTTTTTTTAAGGATAAGTTAGGTTTAGAAATAGACAAGGCGTGTAAAGATGTTGCAAGGGCGTGTTTTCTTTGCCACGACCCACAAGTCTATAAAAACGAGAATAGTCCGATAATAACCTTACAGACACTTCGACAGATGAGCAATGATGTTATTATTGAGAATTTGGAGAAATGGCTACAAAACAAGGGAGAACAATTTGTAAATGGAAACCGTAATAATTACGCCACGCAATTAGCAAACGCCCTTAATCGTTACGGAGTTCCCGAAAACGAAACTTTAAATTATTTGTCCTTATACGCCCAAGAGGATTTCCCTCAAAGTGAAATACAAGCAACTGTAAGGAGTGTTTATAATCATACGGAATGGCACGGTATTGCCACTTTTGACGAGAATAGACCTTATACATTTCCCAAAACAGAAGAAGTTGAAAAAGAGGAGGAAACACCCTTATTGCCTATTGATGGTTTTCCAAAGTTTTTCCAAGATTACATTAATGAATTTACAAGGGTTTACAATACGCCAAGAGATTATATTGCAGGAGCGGTACTGTTTGCGGTAGCTTTTGCCATTGGCGATAAGTTGGAATTAGTGGGAAAATACAAAAATGTACCGTTGCTTTGGTTGGCTACTATTGGAGATGTAAGTACACAAAAGTCAATGCCAACAAATACAGTTTTAAGTTATTTTAGAGATAGGGATAATAAAGAGTTTTCAAGTTTCTCAAAAGCAATAACGGAGTACGAAAAATTAAAACCAAAAGAAAAAAGAGAAACCAAAGAACCTACTTTCTTTCAGTATCTTTTAACGGATTATACACCCGAAGCGTTACACAAAGTACATCAAACAAATAATAGGGGATTATGCATATATAGAGATGAATTAATGGGTTGGTTAGATGATTTCGGTAGATATTCAAAGAGTGGAGAACAGTCGTCCTTTTTATCTATGTTTTTTCGATTACCTTATTCTGTAAATAGAGTATCAAAACACCCCATAATAATAGAGAAACCTACTGTATATGTTACTGGTGGTATTCAGCCCGACTTACTGCCTAAAATGGCAAAAGATGATAGAGGAGAGAATGGATTTTTGGCGAGATTTCTTTTTATTTATCCCGACAACGCAGAAAAAACAAAGTACAGTAACTCTACAATTGACCATAATTGGGATGAAAATTTCCAAACTATTTTAGGAGCTTTAACTGGTTTGCCCGAAGCTACTGTTTTAAAACTCAATAAAGAAGCGGAAACCGTTTATGAGTGTTGGTATAACCATAACGCCAACCATACAAATAAAGAGAAAACAGGCTATTTAAAGGGAGTGTATGGTAAGCTTGATGTTACAGTATTACGAATAGCAGTAACCCTACACGGTATGAAAATGATTTGCAATAATGTAGATGATGATGAGATTTCAGCACAGACAATGAAAGAAGCCACAGAGGTTATTGAGTATTTTCGTAAGACAGCCATAAAAGTATATAAGAGAGTTTACAGCGGAAAGGATAATGCTAACCCTCAACCCATTAATGATAAAGAAGTAATAAGCTACTTATCAAAAATAAAAGGAGCAAGTCAAAATGCAATCGCCAAAGCAATGGGAGTTACACAACCTTATATAAATAAAATTCTAACAAAGGCAAGGTTATAGGTTATAATTCTTATTAAACCCTTTATCCATAGGCTTTCAGCTATATAACCTACCTATAACCATATTAAAACTGAAAAAAAACACACAACAGTCATTTGGTTATAGGATGGTTATAGGGTTAAACCTTTTATTCATCGGCATTAGAGCCAAACTATAACCTATAACCTTACATAGTATGAAAAATAATTTTTTAAGAAAATATCTTGATAACCTTAATTTGTCTTTTGGAGAAAAACCTCAACAACCCACCATTATAGATGAGGTAAAGGAAATACCTCATCAGATAGTAAGAATTAAGAAACAACCCCCAAAATGGGATAAAGAAATTTCAGAACTTGAAACCTACTTTGATAATGTTACTTTACCAAAGTCATTAAGACTAAATAAGTGTAGCATCGTTAATGACTGTAATAAGTTTGTGAAAAGTCATTTATCAACAGTAAAATCCAATAACGGAAATAGAACATTTACACCGTACCTCAACAGGTTACAGGAATTAAGAGTACTTACCGAGCAGAACCATTAAATAATAAAAATAACCACCTAAAACAAAGGATACAATGAAACAATTAAAGTATTTTAAAAGCATAGACCTTGCAATACACAAGCCAACAAAGGCAGAGATTGAAGCTTTAACCTCAAAAGAAAGGCATAACATTATCCATAAATGGAATAGTGATGTAATGGCAAGAACGCCAAAGTACGAATGGAATTACAATTTTGTAGATGAACACGGCTACGCTATAAGATGGAGAAAAGGCAGGTTAAAAAGAGAGATTGACAGACTTCAAATTTTAACCATAGAAGAAGCCGAAAGATTGTTTCAAATTGATAAGCTGAAATGTGAAGCCTACAATAATCAAAACTAAAAACAAAGCCACCCTAATAAGGTGGTTTTTTCGTTACCAAAAAACAAAACAAGATATATATCCCTGATGAAGTGTTTATGGATTACTGTAAGGGTAGATATATATGCAGGGCGAAAATAAAATCTGAACCTTTAAGCGTTTATTTTTTTACCGCCCCCCTCAAAAATACAGAAACACTAAACCAAAAATCTAAACTCGATTTCCAACAATGCTTGTTTTGTTTTGTAAGCTGACAACACAACCCTACATTATCAAGAAATAAGAATGGAAGAAATATTTATTAAGGTATTGTACAATAGTGTAAAAATAGTATCTTTGGTCTGAACTAAAAGAGATATATTCTTTGGTTTGATTAACACACACGAGGGTAGTCATTATTGGCTATCCTTTTTCTATTTGTACAATTCTTGTACAATTCTACAAAACAAAAAAGCGTAAATAACTGATTAATAGTTAATTACGCTTTTCTATTGCGGAGAGTGAGGGATTCGAACCCCCGGACCTGTTACAGTCAACAGTTTTCAAGACTGCCGCAATCGACCACTCTGCCAACTCTCCTTAAACTCCGAGTATCTCGTTGTTTTCAGTGGTGCAAATATAGAAAGGCTTTGCATATCCACCAAATTTTCTTTTAACTTTTTTTAACTTTTTTTTTAAGAACCTTATTTTCAGTACTAAAAATTTACTTTGACACGATTAGAAATCCCAACCAAACGGCCAAGCCGCCCAAAAGCATACTTAACAATGCATAAAGAAACATGATTCCAAAGTTTTGATTTTGAAAAAGAGAATACATTTCTGCTGAAAAAGTAGAAAAAGTTGTAAAGCCACCACAAAATCCAGTGATCAGTAAAAATTTTAGCTGATTATCCACTTTCAAAAAATAACCAGAAAGCAAGCCTATAGCAAAGCATCCCAAGATATTTACCATAAAAGTCCCCATCGGAAATAGATTGATGTTCCACAACCTTTGGGTATAATTAGAAATCAGGAAACGAAAGATGCTCCCAACTCCGCCACCGATAAAAATATAGAATAAATTCTTCAGCATAAAAAAGTAAAAAAATAGGGATTGAAATTCAACCCCTAAATTATGATTATTTATTTTAATTCTCCTAGATATCTTTCGGCATCTATTGCTGCCATACATCCGGATCCTGCTGCAGTAATCGCTTGTCTGTAGATGTGATCCTGAACATCACCTGCTGCAAAAACTCCTGGCAAATTGGTTTTAGAAGACTTGCCTTCGGTAATGATGTATCCATTTTCGTCCAAATTAATCTGTCCTTGGAAAACCTCAGTATTCGGTTTGTGCCCAATGGCAATAAAAATACCATGAACATCAATTTTAGAGGTTTCTTGCGTCTGATTATTAATAACAACAGCCCTTTCAACCAAAGAATTTTCGCCTTCAATTCCGATTAATTCGTGGTTAAATTTCACCTCAATATTGGGCGTATTTTCCACACGGTGCACCATTGCTTTGGATGCGCGGAAGTGATCTTTTCTGACCAACATGGTAACTTTTGAGCAAAGATTTGCAAGGTATGTAGCTTCTTCGGCTGCGGTATCACCGGCACCTACTACGATTACTTCTTTGCCTCTGTAAAAGAAACCGTCACAAGTGGCACAGGCCGAAACGCCACCTCCTGAATATTTTTTTTCATCGTCCAGGCCCAAATAACGAGCTGTAGCCCCTGTAGAAACGATTACTGTTTTGGCGTGTATTTCTTTATTTCCTGCCCATAATTTATGAATACCCCCAACTTCTTTAGAAAACTCGGCTTTGGTAATCATTTCGTAATGAACTTTGGTATCAAATCTTTCGGCTTGTTTTTGCAGATCCATCATCATTTCCGGTCCTGTAATTCCTTGTGGGTAGCCCGGGAAATTGTCGACTTCCGTTGTGGTGGTCAACTGTCCGCCAGGCTCTAGACCTGTGTACAATTCTGGTTTCAGATCAGCTCTTGCTGCATATATTGCTGCGGTATAACCGGATGGTCCGGATCCTACGATTACGCAATCGAGTATATTTTGCTCCATAAAAGTTTGATATTTTTTATAAAATTTATATTTTCAAATTTAGAGGTCAAAAATCGTAAAATATTTTGGGAAATATCCATTTTGAATGATGAATTTTATCAATGAACCCGTGTCTTTTTACAAAAAAAGACACATTGTAGCAATTCATTTATTTCAATCGTCTTTCTTTAATCATTCCGCCACGGGTATCTTTCACCCCGGACATTACGACAAATGCATCGGAGGTTATCTTTTCGATTTCAGAATTCAACTTACTCATTTCCAAACGAGTAATCACGGTGTAGATAATTTCTACATCGTTATTCACCCCTCTTTTCCCAAATCCTTTTTTGCCTTGATATACGGTATACCCTCTTCCCATGATATCGGCAATCATCGTTTTTATTTCAGGGTTTCTATTGGAAATTATGGTTACTCCGATATATTCTTCCAAACCTTCCACCACATAATCGATGGATTTAGAGGCAGCCAGATAGGTCAGCATGGAATAAAGAGCCACTTCTATCCCTAACAAATAGGCAGCAACTGAAAAAATCATCACATTGATAATCACAACAATATCTCCGATGGTAAATCCAATTTTTTTACTGAGATAGATGGCCAAAATTTCCGTACCATCCAAAACAGCTCCTCCCCTAATGGCTAAACCTACACCTGTTCCCAAAAAGAATCCGCCAAAAATAGGAACCAATATTTTCTCGTCGGTAACATTAGGAAATTCGACGAAAGCCAATACCAAAGCCAAACCTAAAATCGCCAAAATGGTTCTAAAAACAAAATCCCTACCCAAAACTTTGAAACCCAAAATAATAAAGGGGACATTGACCAAAATAATGTACAAATACAAAGGCAACCCTGTGGTCGAAGTCAGAAGAAGAGATATCCCTGTAGCTCCACCATCAATAAGTCTATTGGTAAGTAGGAATCCTTTGAAACCAAAAGATGCCGAAAAAATACCCAAGACGATTAATAAAAAATCCCGGATTAAATTTTTGGTAATTATCTTATTTTTCCTCCTTCTAACCAGCTTTTCGTACCTGGTTTTGTTGGAGTCGAATAAAAAAGTTTTTAGTTTATTGATCATCTTTTATGTTTTAATTTTTAGTGCTTGTACATTCAGTATTTTATAGACCAACTCGGTCAACAATTCCGAATCTGCTGTTTGGTTGGCTCCCAATCCTTTGCTTTTGAGATCCGTTTCCCTAAGAATAGAAATGATTTTAGTGGTCAGTTTCATGGGATAAAAACGAGCCGCTTCGGCATAATCTTTCACAAAAAACGGATGAACTTTTAGTTCCTTTGCAATTTCCGCTGGTGGCAAAGTCGAAATGGTTTGATAGAGCAAAACATTGGTAAAAAATTCGTACAATCGGCCAATGGTCATCACAATGGGATTGTTTTTAGGATTTTTCCCCATGTAATATACGATTTTCATGGCTTTGTTTCTGTCTTTTTGCCCAACAGCTTTTTGCAATTCGAAAACATTAAATTCTTTTGAAATTCCGATGTGCTTTTCAACCAATTTTTCACTGAGAACTTCATTTTCAGCAAGGATCAACTGAAGTTTAGAAAGTTCATTTTGTATCCTGGAAAGATCAGTTCCTAAGTATTCCGCCAAAAGAAAAGAGATATTCGGCGCTGCATTTATTTTCAGCTTTTGTATTTGTTGCTGTATAAATTTGGGCACTTCATAATCCCTCATTTTCTCGCTTAGAAATACATATTTTTTGGATTTCAAAACCTCGTTCAGTTTTCTTTTTTTACCATCCAAAGTCTTATTTTTATGGGCAAATACCAAAATGGTGGTTTCCACAGGATTTTCCAAATAGGTTATTAAAGCTTTGGTTTCCTCTTCACCCAACTTTAGATCTTGGGCTTCTTTGACAATGATCAGCATTTTATCACCCATCATCGGAAACTGCCTCGCCAACGAAAGTACTTCGAGATAGTTGGTATCTTTTCCGTACACGACGGTTTGGTTAAAGGCTTTTTCATCTTCGGTCAGGACATCGTTTTCCAAAGACTTTACGGCCATATCGATATAAAAAGCTTCTTCGCCATGAAAAAAATAAACCGGCTGAAGTTCTTTATTTTTAATATTTTTGAGAATTAAATCTAAATCTTTCATAAAGTATGGAATTGCCGAGGCTAAATTTTACTAAAACCTACGATTTTAAGTTCAAGAAAGACAAAGATAATTTTTTTATTTATGATTTACCACGAAAATCTTGGCTTTTACTCACTCCGGAAGAATGGGTAAGGCAACATTGGATACAGTATTTTCTGAATGAAAAAGGCTATGCTACATCGGCATTGATTGCGGAGAAAAAAATTGAAATTCATGGACTTACCAAAAGAATAGACCTTTTAGTAACCGAAAAAACGATGCCTAAAATCCTAATCGAATGCAAAGCTCCAGGAGTAAAATTAACGGAAAAAACTTTTGAACAAATTGCTCGATACAATTCGGTAATTGGAGCCCAAGAAATAATCCTGAGCAACGGACTGCAACACATATTTGCCGTTTGGGAAAACAATGAATACCGATTTTTGCCTTTTTTGGGATAGATAACTTTTGAACCCAATCTACTAGCCCATGAAAATTAACAAATTAAATAACTTAAGCATAAATCAAAAATTAGAAATTTTGAATTTATGGAATCATGAATATCCTGAAAATCTCAAATACCAATCGTTAACCGATTTTGAAAACTATCTGAACAACCTTACAGAACCTGAACATTATATTTTGCTAAATTCAGATCATAAAATAAGGGCTTGGGCTTTTACTTTTATCAGAGCGCATGAAAAATGGTTTGCGATCATTGTATCTTCTGAACTTCAAAAAAAAGGGATAGGCACCCAATTGCTAAACCGCTTGAAATCTGAAGAAAAAATACTAAACGGATGGGTAATTGACTCTGAAAATTATACCAAAACCAATGGTGAGAAGTACAAATCGCCGTTGAATTTCTATGTTAAAAATAATTTTAAAATCCTGACGGAAACAAGACTTGAACTAGAAACGATCTCAGCAGTTAAAATAAATTGGACATTATGATGAAGATTAAAACGATAGAAACCATTCTCTATGTAAAAGACCAACAGAAAAGTACGGACTTTTACACCCAACTCTTCAGGAAAAATCCTGATTTGAATGTACCTGGAATGACAGAGTTCAACCTTTCGGATCATTTCAAACTCGGAATTATGCCCAACGATTCCATTGCAAAAATCCTATCCGAAAAAATACAACATCCCAGTTTAGGAAACGGAATACCACGATGTGAACTCTATTTTCTAGTAGAAAATATTGAAGTGGAATTTCATAATGCCCTGGATCTAGGAGCAATTCTGATAAGCGAAATCCAAGACCGAGATTGGGGAGACCGTGCCTGTTACTTTGCCGATTGCGATGGACACATCATTGCTTTTGCAGAGAAAATAGAGAATTTTTTACCTTAAAACTACCCTTCTCTATGCACCAAGTCCAAAGAAAAAGCAGGTAAACAAACGGAAACATATTCGCAAGGTTCATCAAAAGGATTGCTGTACTTCACCGTTGCACCTTTCTCTACCAAGATGCTCTGCCCTGCTTCCAAAACGACAACATGACCGTTAATTTCAAATTGTTTTTTCCCTTTCACAATTAAGGTGAACTCGTCAAACTCCGGTGTCTGAGCCGGTTCTGACCACAATGCGGGAGCTACCATTCTGGCAATAGAGATGTTGGAGTTTCTTGTAGAATTTCCCCAATGTTCTTCGATCAATTTACCGTCTGTAGTCGGAACGATAAAGGGTTTGCTTTGTATTTTGTATCCTGACATTTAAGGTTAAGGTTAAGGTTAAGGTTAAGGTTGAGGCTGAGATTAAAAAAAACTGTTGATTCTAATTATTTTTCACAAACAACTATACTACAACAGTTTTATTTCTCATTATTTTACGAATAATTTTAGTTTCTGGATTCCAAGTATTTTTGCCATTGCCAAGTGGTTTTCAAGGCTTCTTCCAAAGAAGTATCGGCTTTCCAACCCAATTCTTTTTCGGCTTTATCTGCATTGGCATAAGCCACAGTGATATCACCGGCTCTGCGATCACAAATTTTGTACGGAACGGCTACAGTATTGGCTTTTTCAAACGCTTGTACCACTTCCAAGACCGACGATCCTTTCCCTGTTCCAAGGTTATAAATATCCAAAACGGTGTCTTCTTTCTCGTCTATTAATTTTTTAAGTGCAGCAACATGAGCTTTCGCCAAATCGACCACATAGATATAATCACGAATGGCTGTACCGTCCGGAGTTGGATAATCGTCTCCAAAAACGCTCAATTCTTTTCTGATTCCTGCTGCCGTTTGGGTAACAAAAGGTACTAAATTGTTTGGGATCCCCAAAGGCAACTCGCCCAACTTGGCTGTTGGATGCGCACCAATAGGATTGAAGTATCTTAACAAAGCAATTTTTCTTTGGTAGGCTTTTGCAAAATCCAAGAGAATTTCTTCGCCCATTTGTTTGGTTTTTCCATAAACCGATTCTGGCATTTTCAGTGGAGTGTTCTCATCAATAGGCATTTCATCGGCTTGTCCATACACGGTGCACGAAGAGCTGAAAATAAAATTGGAAATCCCTCTGGTCTTAAACTCTTGCAAGATGTTGATAAGGATGAAGAGATTATTCTCATAATAATCCAAAGGTTTCTCCTGGCTCTCTCCTACTGCTTTATACGCTGCAAAATTGATGCATCCTTGGATGTTGTGGGCATCAAAAACCTGAGAAAGCAATTCTTTTTTTCTAAGGTCAAACGGATAAAAAATAGGTTTTTTACCGGCTACTTCTTCGATATTTTGTAAAATAAATTTTTCAGAATTGGACAGATCGTCAACGATTACAACTTCAAATCCATTGTTTAGCAATTCCACAACGGTATGAGAGCCAATGTATCCTAATCCTCCTGTTACAAGAATGGTCATTATGTTTTTATTAAATTAAAGTTAAAAACCTTATCCAAAAATGAATTTCAGATAAGGTTGTAGTATGGTATTTTGTATTAATTCATGAATTCTAAAACGGCATCCGTGATGAATTTCAGTTGCTCTTCGTCCAATTCGGTATGCATTGGAAGGGAGATTACCTCGTTCAAAAGCTTATCGGTATTCACAAAATCGGCATCGTTACTTTCTTGGAAATAGGCTTTTTGTTTTCTAAGAGCAACGGGATAATAGATCATGGCTGGAATTTCTTTTTCGGCTAAAAACTGTTGCAGCTCGTTTCTTTTTCCGTTCAAAACCCTCAAAGTATATTGGTGGAAAACATGAGTTGAGTTTTCTGCTCTTTGGGGTGTAAGAATCTGTGGGTGATTGGCAAAAGCTTCGTCATAGAAGTCGGCCGCTTTTCTTCGTGCCTCGTTATAACCGTCCAATTGTGGTAATTTTTTTCTAAGAATGGCAGCCTGTACAGAGTCCAATCTGGAGTTTACGCCCACCTCATCGTGGTAGTATCTCTGGTACATACCGTGGTTGACAATCCCACGAAGTTTGTGAGCCAAGGCATCGCCGTTGGTAAAAATGGCGCCACCATCTCCATAGCATCCCAAATTTTTTGAAGGGAAAAAAGAAGTCGTCCCAATAGTTCCCATGGTTCCGGATTTTTTGGTAGATCCATCGGCAAAGGTATAATCGGCACCTATGGCTTGTGCATTGTCCTCGATAACATAGAGGTTGTGCTCAGTAGCAATTTTCATCACTTCTTCCATATTTGCACATTGTCCGAACAAATGTACCGGTATGATGGCTTTGGTTTTTGGTGTAATTGCAGCTCTAAGTTTTTCTGTATCGATGGTAAAGGTGTTATAATCGACATCGACCAAAACGGATTTTAATTTCAAGAGCTGAATGACCTCTACCGTTGCAGCAAATGTAAAATCTGCAGTGATGACTTCATCGCCTTCTTTCAGATCCAAAGCCATCAAAGCAATTTGTAAGGCATCGGTTCCGTTGGCACAAGGGATTGCATGTTTTACATCTAAATATTGTTCTAACTCGGATTGAAAAGTTTTTACTTCTGGCCCGTTGATGTATGCTGAAGATTCCAAAACATTAAGCACCGCATTGTCAATTTCATTTTTAATTTTGAAATATTGCGTTTGCAAATCGACCATCTGAATCTTTTTCATATAAAGAATTTTTTTGTATTAGCGTTCTTTGTTTCTAAAATAACCGTCATTGGGCTTTCTAGTAACAAATAAATTTAAATTTTTGTAAAAATAAGAATTTATACTAGGGCAATAAAATTTTTAGGATTAAATTTCGCGCTTTAGACTTTGTTTAAATTAAAGCTCTATGCTGCCACCAAAAAATCGTACAATTTTTATTTAGAAATTAAGATATGATGATTAATCTTAAATTAGCAAAATTATGTCAAGAACAAGAAGTATGATGCGACCAAAACTTCAACAACTTTCCCCGCTGCGCAAAGTCTCCCGACTTTGAGCCAATGTTTCAGTCCTCATAATTATTATATTTCCAAAATTCGTTCGGCTTCGTAACATTCACCACCGGATTATCTGCTACCAAAGATAGAATTTATTTTCTGTATTTGCGTTAAGGTAAAGTTACAAGATTTGTTATGTTGATGGCGCAAAGTCAGGAGACTTTGCGTAGCGGGAGTTTTCCATATTTGGACTCTGTTTGCCCTGCTGCATCCGTTGCTACTATTGATTCTCTAACATATTTATTTCTAGAATCATATACATTTACAACCGTTAAATGTGAAAATTTTGGATTGCTCCCTTGCCCCTCTGATTCAACATATTTACTTTAAAATTGATTATCACTAAATTTGGAACGCTACCACTTTAATTTAATCTTCTGTATATCCATCAAATTCCCATTTCCCAATAAATGATATTTTATTTGCAATAGATTTCCAATCTTTTTCATCTATATTATTAACATACTCCTCTAACTTGTTATAAATTTTTAAATAATCAAATTTATTAACTATCATGTAATGATACCCAAAAATAGCATCATCATTTTTAATGTTCTCTTTAAGCCATTGTGGTGTGCATATAAAAATATCAAAACTTTCTTCTCCTATACCATTTCTTTCACCCACAATAATCCTTGCCCAAATACCAAAATTATCATTATCTAAATTATAATTTGAAAGATGCAAATCTATATCATTGCTATAAAAATTCTTTATCTCTGCTCTCATCTTAGTCTTATATTTTTTATATCTAAATGCCCGTTACCTACATTAGCACCACCTTTGACTTCCTTCCATTCAAAATTCGCTTGAACTTTACCCAAATTTTTCTTAAAAGTAGGAGATCTAAATACTTTTAAGCCATCAGCACTAACTAAAGATTTACCATCACTTGCAATTCTATATCCATCACCAACCCAGGATCTCCCTAACACCATTGCTTCTTCATAAGTTGCAGAACCCATTCCAAAGTTACCTTGTTTTCTTGCAGCTTCTTGTAATAATCCTGATATTTTACCCCAATTCCCTGTAATACTAGTAAGTTTGGAAATATAACTTTCTAGTTTTGCAACTGTTAATACTTCTATAGGTGCAAGCAAAATCGGTCTCACTTCATCGCTTTCCCAAGCAATTTTAGCGACTTGCTTAGTGTAATCCCAACCAGAATTTGGATCGTTAGGCGCTTGTCTATAGTGTTTTCCATATTTGGACACTGTTTGCCCAGCTGCATCCGTTGCTACTATTGATTCTCTAACATATTTATTTCTAGAATCATATACATTTACAACCGTTAAATGTGAAAATTTAGGATTGCTCCCTTGCCCTGCTGATTCAAAAAATCTATTCCCACTACCATCAACTTTAGAATTGAAATAAGTTTGTTTCCCATTAGGATCAATATATGCAATCGGATTCTGATACGTATAAATATAAGGATTAAGATTGCCCCAGAAGAAGACCCCGCCGTTGTGTTGCCCGTCTCCATAAAATTCATCTTCCATTACGGGGTTATAAATTGCCAAGGCGTCTACCCCGTACCAAAGACTAATTCTAGGGTTAAAATACCTTGCCCCATAATAGTATAATCCTGTTTCTACATCCAACTCTTTTGCGTTAAACTTATACGGGTTTTCATATGCTCCCGGTAGGTTTTGCTCCGCCATGGTTTCCCCAAAAGGCAAATTTAAGAAAAATTGCGTGGTTTCGCCATTGCTATCGGTAACATAAGTTGCCGTACCTAGATGATCACCATGCAGGTAATACAATCCCGATATAGTGCTTGCTGCTTTGCTAAATTCTGCTGCTATCTTGCCATCGGCTAATCCTGCTTTCCGCAAATATACTTTTAGGTCTTCCTCAGGATTAGGGATTGTGGTTTCTTCTCTGGTATCGGTTGTTTTTGATGCAGATTGTTTCATGAAAGGGGCCTCTACCAATACCCGGCTGGCTACCCTTTGGTCTCCTGCAAAATAATGCTTGGTTCTGGTGCCATCGCTACTTAATGTCCAATATGCATTTGGGTAGAGTTTGTAGCCAATCATTTCCATGTACCCATCTACCAATGCTCCATTTTGGTAAAGTTTTGCGCCTTCTTTTAAGTTGTATTTTATAATTCTTTCGCCTTTATCGTCGTAGGTATAGTATTGGAAAGTTCCTGTTTCGTTGCTATAAAAGGCTTTCATACGGTCTTGCTCGTCCCAGAACATATTTTTCTCCCCATCGGTAGGATTCCAATGCATAATTACATTCCCGTTTTCATCGTATTTAAACTCCTCCGTAGTACCCGCACTTTGGTTTTCTATCGTTGCCAATTTATGGGTTCCTCCTATATAATGATATCTATTGGCATAGGTATTTTGTGGATTTGTTTGTTGGTTTTGAAGATGGTTTTGGTTTTTAAAATCAATTCCTCCAGAAGGAGTATAACCCATCTCCAATGCAAATTCTGAATTGGAAACTGCATACGGTGTGTTTTGGTATGTGCTAGTATTTTTATCCACCCCAAACTCTCCAGATGCAGCTATTAATCTGTTGAGTTGGTCGTATCCATAATTGAAGTTGTAAGCTCCTCCCATTTCATTAGGAGATTGTACAGCATAATTCAAAATATTGGTAATATTTCCTACAAAATCAAAGGAATAATTGTTTTTTAATAATCCATTACCATTATTTGGATGTTCCAATCTATGCTCTTGTAATCTTCTATTGGTAGGACTATAGCTAAATGTAGAGTGGATACCATTTCCAAAAAACACGCCTGTTCTTTGTTCATAATGATCATATACAATGTTTTCAATGTAAGAGTTCGCTCCAACCAGATTTTTCAGATTACCTCCTAGATCATAGCGATAATTAACCTTTTCTCCATCGGTAATATTATGGTAAGCCAAAACTTCTCGATTAAAAGTTAGAAATTGAAATCGCCCATACAATTGCAGCTCAGAAAATTGAAATCACAAACAAAAAAAGCTCTAAACATCAGTGTTTAAAGCTTTTTTTTGTGGAGAATACGGGATTCGAACCCGTGGCCTTTTGACTGCCAGTCAAACGCGCTAGCCAACTGCGCCAATCCCCCATTGTTTTTTTGTTGTGCAATAATAGGATTTTATTTCTGAATATAAAAACAAAAAGCAGAAAAATTCCTGCTTTTTGTTTTAGAATCTTTTAAAAATTCAATTTTATTTCCATCCACCTCCCAATGCTCGGTACAGTTCGACACCGGCATTTAGTTTGGTATATTGGGCATTGGCAATGTTCAGTTCGGCATTCAGCCTATTGACATCGGCATTTAAAACTTCAAGATAATTGGCCATACCGTAGTTTACCAATTCTTGAGAATAAGTTACCGATTTGTCGTAAGCCTCCAACTCTTTCTTTTTCAAAACAATAAAATCATCCTGAATACCGTAAACCGACAGGGCATCAGACACCTCTTTTCCTGCAAACAGAATGGCTTTTTTGAATCCCAAGTAGGCTCTTTCTTGGTTCGCCAGGCTGATCTCGTAATTGGTTTTTACTTGTCTTTTGTTGAAGATGGGTTGGGTAAGCCCTGCAATAACATTGGCAAAAAGAGATTGTGCTGAAAATAGTTGATCCAAAGACAACGATTGCAAACCACCAGAAGCGGTCAGCCTTAAACTTGGATAAAACTGAGCTTTGGCATTTTGACTGAGCTCAAAAGCATTCATCAAATTGTATTCGGCTTGTCGAACATCCGGTCTATTGGACAACAACTGTACCGCATAACCCGTCTTGTAGTTGGCGGGCAATTGTTGCTCCATCAAAGTGGTTCTGTAGATGTTTTGTGGCGCCTCACCCTTCAAAAACGAAATGGTGTTTTCCAAAATTTTGATTTGAGCATCGATATTCAACAAAGCACTTTGAGCATTGTACACCAAAGCTTCACTTTGCTTTACGGCAACTTCAGACAGGGTTCCTGCTTGTTTTAAAGCTTTTGTCGTTTCTAGATTTTTTAGACGAATTTTGATGTTCTCGTTGATGATTTTCTTTTGTTCGTCCAAAGACAAAAGCTGATAATAGGCTTTTGCAACGGAAGCCACCAAATTACTTTTCACATTTTGATGAGCGGCTACGGTGCCCAGATATTGTGCCATCTGAGCTTTTTCCTGGGATTTTAATTTGCCCCAAATATCCACTTCCCAACCGATATTTGCTGTAATATCGTACTGATTGACATAGACTCTTTCGGATAAATTTTGTCCGGAAGAAGAATTCAACGAAGGAGAGGCAAAGGTATAACCCGGACCTACGGTTGCCGTTGGAAAGTAAGATGCCTTGGCTTGTTTCAGATAGGCTTGCGCAGCAACCATATTTTGCACCGCCATTCGGATGTCCAAATTATTTTCCAAAGCTGTAGAGATGTGGTTTTGCAATGGCGCATCGGTAAAGATTTCTTTCCAAGAAAAGTTGGCAGCACTAAGACTGTCTTGAGAAATATTATCGGTTCTGAAAAGTTTTTCTTGTACCAAATCGTTCGGTCTTTCGTAGGATTTTTTAGCCACACAAGAAGTAAGTCCGGCTGCTAAAACCAACGACATAACCGTTTTCATGATATTTTTATTTGTATTCATACTTTTATTTTTAGTTTAAATTAAAACGAGATCTGATCCTAGAAAGGATTTATTCTGAAGTTTTAATTTGTTCAAAAACAACGGGCTTAATTTTCTCTTGTAGGGTCTGGAAAATCACATACAAAACCGGTATCACGATGAGCCCCAAAATGGTACCTATCAAAAGACCCGTAACGGCTCCGGTTGCAATGCTTCGGTTACCCACAGCACCAATTCCAGAAGCCAAAACCAAAGGTAGCAATCCGAAAATAAACGCAAAGGAAGTCATCAGGATGGGTCTCAATCTGGCTTTAGCCGCATTGATGGCCGACATAACGATGGTCTCTCCATGATGCCTTCTTTGTACGGCAAATTCTACAATAAGAATGGCATTTTTCGCCAACAATCCTACAAGCATGATCAGGGCAATTTGAAAATAAATATTATTTTCCAATCCCAATAACCACTGACCAAGATAGGCTCCCATAACCCCAAGTGGCAAGGAACAAATCACCGTAAGAGGCAAAATATAACTCTCATACTGGGCTGCCAAAATGAAGTACACAAAAACCAAACTCAATGCAAAAATGACCAAAGTCTGAGATCCTGATGATAATTCTTCCTTAGAAAGTCCGGTGAATTCTACTTCATAATTACCACCCAAAGTTTGATCGGCAACTTCTTGTACGGCATGTATCGCATCTCCCGTGGAGAATCCAGGATTGTTAGCGCCTGTTACTTTAACCGAAGTAAATAAGTTATAACGATTCACACTTTGTGGTCCATATACCCTATCCAACGATACAAATTGTGAAATTGGCGACATGGCTCCCGACTTGGATTTTACATAAATAGAATTCAGGTTTTGCAATTCTTTTCGGTACTCTGGCAACGCCTGTACCATAACTCTAAATTGCTTACCGTATTTGGTGAAATCAGCCGTGTACACCCCACCAATATACCCTTGCATGGTCGATAATATATCCGAAACGGAAACACCAGATTGTGTTGCCAATGGTACATTAATATTCATTTGGTATTGAGGATACTTTGTGTTGAAAGAAGTCTGAGCAAACTGAATTTCTGGTCTTTGCATAAGCGCACCAATAAATTTCTGGGTTTCTGCATCCAACTGGCTGTATTCGGCACCGGCTTTATCCAAAAGTACCATCTCAAAACCGGCACTGGTCCCGTAACCCGGAACAGATGGAGGTTGGAAAAATACCACTTTGGCATCTTTAACTTTAGCAGCGGCTCCGAAAAGCATACCTGTAATTTTATCGGCCGACAAACCTTGCTTGGTTCTTTCATCAAATGGTTTCAACCGAACAAAAGCCAAACCGTTGTTACTCCCCGAACCCGAAAAGAAACTTCGGCCCGCAGAAACGGTTACTCCGCTCACGCCCGGCACATTCATTACTTCTTTTTGCAATGCTTTTAGAGCGTTGTAAGTTCTAGCCATAGAGGCTCCCGGTGGCAATTCGAGATTGGTAAAGATAATACCTCGGTCTTCATTAGGTACAAAACCTGTTTTCATGTTTTTATTTGCAAAAAATAGAAGCCCACCTACCACTGCAAAAATGGCCAAAGTAATCCACTTGTGACGGATAAGATAGACAAAAGCCCTTCCGTATCTTTCGGTGGTTACATGAAAAGCCGTATTGAATTTGTGGAAGAATTTCTGAATAAAAGATTTCTCTTCGTATGCCTTGTCATGATGCCCGGACTTTAAAAATAAAGAACACAATACTGGAGATAAAGTCAAAGCATTAATCGCAGAAATCAGGATCGCTACGATAAGCGTAACCCCAAACTGCTGATAAAAAACTCCGGTAGGACCCGTAATAAAAGTTACAGGGATAAAAACCGCTGCCATAACCAAAGTAATGGAAATAATGGCTCCTGTAATTTCACTCATCGCTTCTACCGTGGCTTTTTTAGGATCTTTAACACCTTGTTCCATTTTGGCATGTACGGCTTCTACAACCACAATGGCGTCATCCACCACAATACCAATGGCCAAAACCAAAGCAAATAAAGTTAATAAATTGAGTGAATATCCAAATAAATTCAGGAAGAAAAATGAACCGACAATGGAAACCGGAACTGCAATCGCAGGGATTAGGGTGGATCTAAAATCTTGCAAGAAAATATACACAACAATAAATACCAAGATGAATGCTTCGATCAGGGTATGCACCACCTTGTCCATAGAAGCGGTCAAAAATTCGTTGGTATCGTAGTTGATGATGTACTTCACCCCTTGTGGGAAAGTTTTCTCTGAATCTTTAAGATAAGCCTGAATGTTGTTGATGATCTGTTGTGCATTGGATCCTGGTGTTTGGAAAATACCCATAGAAACCGCTGGGAAATCGCCACTTTCTGCCAATCCAGAATAAGATTGAGCATCCAAAACCACTTTGGCAACATCTTTTAGCATTAGGTTTTGTCCATTGCCCAAAGCTTTTATCACAATATTATCGTATTGTTCTTTCTCGTTAAATTTACCCACATATTTTATGATGTACTCAAAAGAAGTGGCGGAGTTTTGTCCCAAAGATCCTGCGGCAGCTTCTCTAGACTGAGCGTTGATGGCAGCAGTAACATCTGAGGGTTCTAGACCGTAGGCAGCCATTTTCACGGGATCGATCCATATTCTCATGGAATAGGATTTCCCGCCCATTACATTGGCATCACCAACTCCGGAAATCCTTTTAATTCCAGGTACGATGTTGATGTTCATGTAATTCTGAATAAAAACATCATCCAACTTTTTATTTTCAGAATAAAAAGAAAGATACATCAATGCAGAAGTCTGTTGTTTTTGGGTGACAACTCCGGAACGGGTAACTTCACTAGGAAGCAAAGGTGTTGCTCTTGCCACTCTGTTCTGAACATTCACAGCGGCAATGTCCGGATCTACTCCTTGTTTGAAAAAAATTTGAATTTGTGCTGAACCGTCATTTCCGGCAGAAGAGGTAATGTAGTCCATCCCTTCTACCCCATTGATTTGTTCTTCCAAAGGTACAATTACCGATTTCATTACCGTTTCGGCATTGGCACCGGTATAATTTGCAGATACATTCACCGTTGGAGGTGCAATATCCGGATATTGAGTCACCGGTAGCGCCACAAATCCCAATATCCCTAAAATGACAATGAGGATAGAAATTACGGTGGATAATACCGGTCGGTTTATAAAATTTTTAATCATTAGAACACAGGTTTTAAAGATTTTACAAGACTGTCCATGCTGATCGGTTTAGGAATAATTTGAGCATCGGGTTTTAGCCCACCAATTCCGGTTGCAACCACCTTGTCTCCTTTATTTATACCTGAAGTCACTACAACCATATTGTCCACTCTGCTTTTCACGGTAATAATTTCATTTTTCACTTTATTGTCAGCACCCACTTTATAGGCATACACAATACCTTGTTGTTCATAAGTGGCACTTTCCGGCAACACCACGGCATGATTGTAGTGAATTGGGAATCTTACCGATCCACTATTTCCGTTGCTCAACAATTTCTGAGCATTGGAAAATCCTGCTCTAAACTGTATGGTCCCTGTGGACGGGTCGATCTGTCCCGATACGGTTTCTATTTTTCCTTTTTCCGAATAGATACTTCCGTTTGCCAATTCCAAATCGACTAAGGGTAAATTTCTAAGTTTTTCCGGAACGGTGGCTCCTTTCATGTTTTCTAAGAAATCCAAATATTCCTTTTCATTCATCGAGAAATAGGCATAGACACTAGAAGTATTGGAGATGGTCGTAAGCGGTGTAGGATCTGAAGGACCTACCAAACTTCCCACTTTTAGAGGCAACTTACCAACCACACCAGAAATAGGTGCACGAATGATGGAATAATCGACATTGGCTTTTACACTTTTGTACCCGGCAACTGCTTGTTGGTGCGCTGCTTGTGCTTGGGAAAGCTGAGCCTGAGCCTTAGCCACATTGGCTTGTGCCGTTTGCAATTGTACCGAACTGATGATGTTTTTTTGCACCAGAGGTGTCAATTTATTCACCTCAACTTGTGCTGCATTTACCGCTGCTTTTGCGGCTGCAATGTTGGCTTGCGCTGCCGAAATACCGGACTTTGCAGCATCTTCGTTTTCGCTAAGGACATTGGTTTCCAAACGAAACAAAGGCTGACCTTGACTCACCATCTGACCTTCATCAACCAAAACCTGAGTAATATAGCCTTGAATTTTAGCCCTAACATCGTTATTAACAATCCCCTGTACCGTTGCAGGATACGAAACAAAACCCGTAAGGTCTTTTTCTTCTACCGTTACCACATCAAAAGGTTTGGGTCCGTCGTTGGGTTTCATCTCCTCTTTTTTACAAGACCATAAAGTCAATGACAACAGGGGTATGACTAAAAATTTCTTATTCATAAATATAATTTTATAAATGGTTAATAATTTATTATTTCTTTTGTCTTCTTTAAATTACAATTTCTCCAAAGTTTCTTGTATGTTTTGGATATTGCCTTTTAGCAAAGTTTTGTAGATTTCAAATTTACTTTCAGGCTGAGGTTCAATTTTTTTGAAGCGACTCACATCATTTAAAATTCGTAGCTCTTCGTTCATCATGGAGACTATTTTCTCGAATCTGAATTTGATATAATCGTCATTAAAGATAAAAAATCTTTTTCTTTGATCAATTTTTGCGATGTCTTTTATTAATTTTGAATGAATGAGTAAACTCAAATTGGTAGAAACTGAACTTTTTGAAGCCGAAAAAAACTCGACCAACTCATCAAAACTCACTCCTTTTTTTTCAAAATCAAAAATAAGACAAGCATATATTTTAGCAGCCAAAGGAGGAAGCCCAAATAAAGATCCGTAGAACTTTGCTAAATTCTGTAAGATTTCTGTATCTATTTCGAAAGAAAATTTCATGATCAAATTTTAAGCAAAATTATAAAATATTTAGTTCGGAACAAAACGAACCAATTGCAACGGGTTAATTATGATTATAGATATTATTAATTACCCACCGATAAATTTTTCAAATGAACTTGTTTAATGTTTCCTAATCAAAATACAACAGAATGCGAGCAGATGAAAATCCCTCCAATGTTTTTCTTTAGTTTCATATCGTATTAATAGCGCTTTAAAGCTATCTATCCAAGCGTTCA
>NZ_REFA01000029.1 GCF_003852705.1 Amniculibacterium aquaticum | reverse complement strand
ATTGAAAGGGTAATAAATATTTTAAACAACAGACCACGAAAAAGATTTGGTTTTAAAACGCCCAATGAAATTTTCGCTCAAAAATTGAATGAAAACTGTGATGTTGCATTTATAACTTGAATCCACCGATTCCTATTGTCCTCAACCAAAAAAGTATGATTGATCAATCCGTTTTCGATAGGAGAGATGCTGATTTCTTTTGGGTTAGAAAAATATTTTTCTAAAATGTTTAGTTGTTCCAAAGCAATTCTGGGTATTGATTTTGGTTGATTTTCTCTCTAAGAAATTCTTGCAAAAGGGGTTTGTCATTGGGATAGGTAACCCCCATCCATTCAGCTGGCGAAGCTTTTACCAAAACTTTCAGATTGTTGTGGTCCATCATATTTTGTACAGCTGTTGGTATGTAAAATTCCTCTTGTCCTTGGTAGTTTTTAATAAAATTATTAAATTGATATTCTAAATTTTCAAAAATTGACGGATGAAAAATCCAAAAGTTCATGGATACCAAACTGTGTTCTTTCAGCGGATAATCCGATCCATTTTCCTGGAAAATAATTTGATTGTTTTTTCTAAGAATATGCGTTTTTTCTTCAATTTTTTTCAAAAAACCATCGTTGCCTATACTACAAACACCTCTGGAAACACCTCCATTTTCACTCAGCGTATTCTGTACCGGATAGGCCAATAGACAGTAAGTATCTTCGTTAATCTGATCTTGATTGATCAAAAGTGCTGCTTTTTGGAAGGTAAATTTTCCGTAAAAATCATCGGCATTCAGTACGATAAAAGGTTCGCTAACCACCTCTTTTGCACAAAGAACGGCATGAGCCGTACCCCAAGGTTTTACACGATTTTCAAGTGAAAAATCCAGGGGTAGTGCTGTCTCTAAAGTCTGATAAACCCAATGGATTTCAATGTTTTTATCTTGAAATATCGAGTTTATTTTGCCCAGAAAAGAAGTTGGTATTTTATCGTTGATGATGAAAACAATTTTGTTAAAACCGGCTTCAATCGCATCATAAATAGAGTATTCCATAAGTGTTGCATCGTTTTCCAGGATGCCATCAATCTGTTTCAACCCTTGATATCGACTTCCGAATCCTCCTGCCAGCAGGACAATGGTTTTTTTAGTACTCATCGCTGAATCCAAAATTTGGTTTTTTAGTTTTCCATTTTCCTCTTGTAAAATCTGGGATTTCTACCACTTTACCATTCTTTTTAATGGATTTTTCACTTAAAGGCGTAATGGAGTACCAAGTTGCCAAATCGTAAACATCCATAGGGAATTCTATATTTCTCTTGATGCATTCTACAAATGTATTGATCAGGAACCAGTCCATACCTCCGTGTCCGGCACCTTCGGCTTGGTTTTCAAATTTTTTCCAAAGCGGATGATCGTATTCTTTCATCCATTTTTCGGTATTGTCCCAACGGTGTGAGTGGTTCATTAATTTTTCGAAATAGATGTGTCCTTGGTTGAATTCGCCCCAACCAAAATCTTCCCAAAGTCCTTTAGTACCTTGTACTTTGAAGCCCAAATTGTACGGTCTTTGTAAGCTGGTATCGTGGGTCAGCAAGATGGTTTCGCCGTTGGCACATGCAATTTGTGTGGTTACGATATCGCCTTGTAAAAATTCGACTTTTGCATTCGGATGATTTTCTCCTCCTTTAGGGTGGTTTACGATATAATCATGAAGTCCTCTGGCTTTTGAAGAAAAAGATGAAAGTCTGAGCAGTCGGTTTCCTCTGTTGATGTCCATCATCATGGCTACTGGGCCCAAACCGTGGGTAGGATAGAGTTCGCCGTTTCTTTTCACATAATGATCGGTTCTCCATTGGGCTTCGCTAAATCCTTTTTCACCAAACTCGACTCCGGAATTGTACGCGGTTTTTCCATCGTTGAAAAGTACTCCTCTCAAGTCGTGTTTGTATCCTCCTTCACCGTGCAGAAGTTCTCCAAACATCCCTTTTCTTACCATGTTTAAGATGGCCATAACATCTCTACGGTAGCATACATTTTCCATGGCAAAAAGTGGTGTTCCTGTTTCTTCATAAACATTCACATAGTCCCAGCATTCCTTCATGTCCAAAGCGCCACCCACTTCCATACCTACGATTTTTTTGGCTTTCATGGCTTCCAAACCTTGTATTTTGTGCCATTCCCAAGGTGTAGAGATAAGAACGGCATCTACGGATTTTAATTGCAAAATATTGCGATAATCGTAATCTCCATTACCAAATTCTTGTGCTTTGGCTTTGTTGTTTTTTGCTAAAATTTTCTGTGCAGAGGCCATCATTATTGGGTTGGGATCGGCAAGTGCGACCACTTCCACATCATTTCTTTTGGCCAAAATATCCAGATTGCTTTGTCCACGCATTCCGACACCGATGAGTGCTATTCTTACTTTTTTGTCAAAATTAAAACTGAATGGACTCCCAAGTACGGTATTGGGAAGGAAAAAAGTCCCCAAACCTGCCAAGGCAGATGCTTTTATAAATTTTCTTCTGGATGTATTCATTTCTCTAGGTTATTTTTAATTTGAAAATTATTTTTTTTAATAACTGCAAAATTAAACTTTTGTTTTATTTTAAACATTTTCTCTATGATTGATTTTGATAATTAAAGTGTGAAATTAATTTTAATTCATCAATATATTTGTGGATTTGCTTGTTATAATTGAAATAGGATGTGTTTCTATTATTTTTATCATTTTCATGATTAAATGTTATTATGTCCAATTTTACATAAAGACTTGACAACCCCTATCTTGAGGTTGTATATTTGCATTTGAAATGTTCATGAAAGCCATGTAATTTCATCAAAAATATTCAATTTTATATAAAAATGAACATTGGTATTTTTAGAATTTTAATTAATAATAATTTTTAGCATATGAAAACTTCAGATTTTAATTTCACATTACCCGATGAGCTTTTGGCGATGCACCCAGCAGAGCACAGAGACGAGTCTAGATTAATGGTTTTGGACCGTAAAACCGAAACTATTGAGCACAGACTTTTCAAAGATGTTATCGAATATTTTGATGAAGGAGATTTGTTTGTTTTCAACAATACCAAAGTTTTCCCTGCACGATTGTACGGAAATAAAGAAAAAACCGGTGCTAAAATCGAGGTTTTTCTGTTGAGAGAATTGGATAAGGAAACCCGCGTTTGGGATGTATTGGTAGATCCGGCAAGAAAAATAAGAATTGGAAATAAACTTTTCTTTACCGAAGACGAATCTTTGGTGGCCGAAGTAATCGATAACACCACATCCAGAGGTAGAACTTTAAGATTTTTATACGACGGATCTTATGAAGAATTCAGAGCAAAATTAAAAGAATTGGGAGAAACTCCACTTCCTAAATACATCGATAGACCGGTAGAACCTGAAGATGCAGAACGATTTCAAACCATTTATGCAAAAGTAGAAGGTGCGGTAGCTGCACCAACTGCAGGTTTGCATTTTTCTAAACACCTGATGAAAAGATTGGAAATTAAAGGAATAGATTTCGCAGAAGTTACCCTTCATGTAGGTCTAGGAACATTCAATCCGATAGAAGTTGAAGACCTTAGCAAACATAAAATGGAATCGGAAGAAGCTTTTATCGATGAATTAAATGCAGAAATCATCAACAAAGCGACTGAAGAACAAAGAAGAATCTGTGCAGTGGGTACAACTACCATGAGAACCTTGGAAACATCGGTATCCTCCAACAGAAAAATTTCGGCTTATCACGGTTGGACCAACAAATTCATCTATCCACCACATGATTTTGGTGTGGCAAACACGATGATTACCAATTTCCATACGCCAAAATCTACTTTGCTGATGATGATAGCCGCCTTTGCAGGTAAAGACTTTTTGATGCACGCTTATGAAGAGGCAATTAAAGAACAATACAAATTCTTCTCTTACGGAGATGCCATGTTGATTTTATAACGGATCAACTAAAATAAATTTGAAACCTCCGAAATGGAGGTTTTTTAATATTAACCTATCTTTGCAAAAAATATTTTCCCCTTGAAAGACATCCGTACACTTTCCTTAGAACAATTAAAAGAGTATTTCCAAACCATTGGCGAAAAACCTTTTCGTGCCAAACAAGTTTACGATTGGTTGTGGAGCAAAAATTTGCATTCTTTTGACGAAATGACCAACCTTTCGAAAAATCTAAGAGAAAATTTGCTTCGTGATTTTGTCATCAATCCCGTTTCTGTAGATTTGATGCAGAAATCAACCGATGGTACCATAAAAAACGGAGTGAAATTGCATGACGGATTGATGGTGGAATCTGTACTGATCCCCACTGAAACAAGAACCACAGCTTGTGTCTCTTCACAAGTGGGGTGCTCCCTCAATTGTGAGTTTTGTGCAACTGCCAAACTGAAAAGAATGAGAAATTTGGAAGTGGCCGAAATCGTGGATCAGGTAGCTCTTATCGACCGTCAAAGTAAAATGTACTTTGACAGACCTCTTTCCAACATCGTTTTTATGGGAATGGGAGAACCGATGATGAACTACAAAAATGTAGTAGAAGCCATCCGAAAAATTACTGAACCCGACGGTTTGGGCATGTCGCCAAGAAGAATTACGGTATCGACTTCCGGAATTCCGAAGATGATGAAAATGCTAGCCGATGAAGATATTAAAGTAAAATTGGCACTCTCTCTGCATACCGCCATCGAGCATAAAAGAAACGAAATTATGCCATTTTCAGCCAAGTTTCCGTTAACAGAAATTATGGAAGCTTTGCAATATTGGTACAAGAAAACAGGCTCGACCATTACTTTTGAATATTGCGTTTGGGGCGGCATCAACGATGGTGACGAAGATATAAAAGCCTTAATAAAATATTGCAGACAAGTTCCGTCAAAAGTCAATTTGATACAATACAACCCGATTGGTGAAGGAAAATTTGATCACCGAAGCATAAAAGCTGAAGAAATGTATGTGCGCGAATTGGAAAAAGCTGGAATTACGGTAATGGTAAGAAGAAGTCGTGGTGGAGATATTGATGCTGCTTGTGGACAATTGGCCAATAAAAACGGTGAAGAAAACAACTAAAAAATTAAAATGATTAAATTCTTTAGCATTTTTTTCTTCCTATTTTGGGGATTTTCTAATGCTCAAGAGATAGAACGATTGCATCTTAAGCCCTACAAAGTTTCTGTACTTTCGGATACAATCCGTGAAAATTCAGGATTGAGTTTTTTTGGCGATCAACTTTTCACCATCAACGACGGTGGCAACAGATCCGAAGTTTTTGAAATCAATCCCAAAGATGGAAAAATACGAAATACCCAGATTATCCCCGTTCGTAATGTGGACTGGGAAGCCTTGGATTTTTCGGATAAAGCCCTGTACATCGGAGATTTCGGAAATAATTTAGGAACGAGAAAAGATTTGAAAATCTTCAAAATACCGTATCAAAATTCTAAATTCCAAACCGATTCCATCAAGACCATTCCTTTTTATTTTGAAGAAAATAAAGAAATCAACCCTAAAAATCTAAATACGGATTTCGATATGGAAGCCATGGTTTTTATCGATGGTAAACTTCATGTTTTCACAAAAGAATGGGTTTCGAAATCGACCAGTCATTACATTATCAATCCCAACGAAAGCATACTACAACCTGCGCAATTTGTAGAAAAAATTGCAACGGGATTTGTGGTTACAGATGCTTCATATTTTAATAAAAAATTATATTTGTTGGGTTATACCAAAAAAACGGAAGCCTACCTAATGGTGTTTGATGAAACAAAACCTGGAATATTTTTCGAAACCAAACCCAGGAAATTTTATCTGGGAAGCACTTTGTTTCTGTCCCAATTGGAAGGAATAGCAGTGAACAAAACAGGAGTTTTCATAGCCGGTGAAGCGTTTCACTCTCCACTTGGAATTAAAAAACCAACTTTTTATTTTATTCCTTCCAAAGATTTACCTTAAAATGTTTAGAAATCTAATTTTTGGAGTAGAATTATTAATAGATTAATCTTATATTTGTCCGAATAATAGGCTAAATATTAGTTCATAATATACTCTAAGTGTCCAAAATCGTAGAAGAAATTAAACGCCCAATTGCAAATGAAATGAAACTTTTTGAAGAAAAGTTTTATCAATCCATGCAAAGCAATGTACCCTTACTGGATAAAGTTACCCGTTTTATCGTCACCACAAAAGGAAAACAAATGCGACCGATGTTTGTATTTCTTACCGCACAATTGGTGGGTACGGTCAACGAGAAAACCTATCGAGGTGCTTCTATGATTGAGTTGATCCATACCGCAACTTTGGTACATGACGATGTGGTGGATGAAAGCTTTAAACGACGAAGTTTTTTCTCCATCAATGCTCTTTGGAAAAATAAAATTGCCGTATTGGTGGGCGATTATCTTTTGTCCAAATCCGTACTTCTTTCTACAGACAACCAAGATTATGACCTGCTTTCTGTGATTGCAAGAACCATTCGTGAGATGAGTGAAGGCGAGCTTTTACAATTAGAAAAAGCCAGAAAACTGGATATTACAGAAGAAGTTTATTACGAAATCATTCGTCAGAAAACAGCAACACTTATTGCGGCATGTTGCGAGATTGGAGTTCTGTCCAACGGTGCCGATAAAGATTTGGCGAAAAAGATGCAAGATTTTGGGACCTACACGGGAATGGCTTTTCAGATCAAAGACGATTTGTTCGATTATCTATCTAAAAATATAATCGGAAAACCCGTTGGGATAGACATCAAAGAACAAAAAATGACACTTCCTTTGATTTATACCCTGAAAAATGCAAGCCCACAAGATTACAAATACTATTTTGAAACCATAAAAAGGTACAACAACAATCCCAAGCGAGTAAAAGAGTTGATAGAATTTGTAAAAAACTCCGGAGGTTTGGATTATGCCATCTCCGTGATGAAGGATTTTCAACAAAAAGCAAAGCAACTTTTGTCCGATTTCCCGGATTCTGAAGCCAAAAAATCCCTCGTGCTTATGTTGGATTATGTGGTCGAAAGAAAATTTTAAATACTTATAAATTTAACATTTCTTTAACATTTTTGGTATGCTTTTTAGTATATCCATTAGGGTTGTTTATTTGTAATTTTTCTTTCCCATGAACTATTTTTTTTCATTTTTATTGCTTGTTTTTCTATTTTCTTGCAAGAAAAAGCAAGAACAAAAACAACATACCTTTTATTATTGGAAAACCACGCTCAGCCTAGATCATCAGGAGAAAGAAGCGCTTAGCAATGCGGTTACTCCATTTTTGTACACTCGTTTTTTTGATGTAGATAAGCGGGACGGAAAATTTCAACCTGTTGCAGTTGCGATTAAAGAATCATCGTTTCAGAGTACTAAAAAGATTGTTCCGGTCATTTTTATTACCAACCGTACCTTCATTAACATAAAAAAAGATGAACTTCAATTTTTGGCAAAACAAATACATCAGTTAATTGAGAAGAAAACCAAAGATTTTCAGTTTGAAAAAAGTCCGGAAATCCAGATCGATTGCGATTGGACGGCAGGTACCAAGGACGATTATTTTTATTTTCTGAAGGAATTGGAAAAAGTTTCAAAAAAAGAAATAACCTCGACGCTAAGGTTGCATCAGGTAAGGTATAAGGAAAAAATGGGTGTACCTCCAGTTTCTAAGGTCTATCTCATGTGTTATTCTACTTCATCACCTTTAGAAAATTCTGATAAAAATTCGATTTTGGATGTAGAAATTTTGAAAAAATACCTTAGTAATGTACAAAATTATCCCATCCGAAATATGGATGTTGCGCTTCCCATTTACTCTTGGGGCATTGTGACCAATCATTTGGGAAAACATAAATTAATAAATGGATTGAATGGTAATGATTTGAAAGTTGCCGGTTTAAAAAAAATAAAAGAAAATGAAGTTTTGGTGGAAAAAGACGGGTTTTATTTTGGTTTTTACCTCAACAAAGGGTTCAGAATAAAAATTGAAGAAATTTCGGATGATCAATTGTTAGAAGTTATTGATTTTTTAGATTCTAAAATTGAAAATTTTAACCTAATTTATTACCAACTTAATTCTAAATTTGTACAAAAACACTTCAAAATATTATGAAAAAAATCTTTTTAAGCATTTCTTTAGTGGTTTTAAGCCTTCAAAACTCCAAAGCATGTTCTTGGTACGATCCGGATTATGAATATTTCAATTTATTTACCCAAAGTATAATAAAAGATCAGTCGCTCAACCCGTTTCTATTATCGTATTCCAATGCGTATTATCTTCAGAAAAACAATACTTTTCAACAAGACAATATTTTGGAATGGCAAAAGTACTTTGGGGAAAAATTGTCCTATCAAGAGGTACACGATTTGGTCTATAAAGTACCTGTTAATGAGCTTCATGACTTGAAAAACGGATTGCTAAAGAGCAGTCTTCAAAATAAATACGGTGTAGGATTTTATAACAAATACAAAGAAGGAATCGACTATCTTATCGAGGCCAAAAATCTGGAACCGTATATGAAAATTTCTTATGTAGAAAGTCCAGATTCTTTTTATTTTAGGGAAGTAACGGATGATAAAGATGCTACAAAGCTCAATTATCAAAAAACCATTTCTACACTGAAATCTTTGTATGACCAAACAAAAGACCCGAATATTAAGCTGAGATACGGTTATCAATTGGTGAGGTTCAATCATTACACCAGAAATTATGAAGAAGCAATAACGACTTTTAAAAATTGGGTAGAACCGTTGAATTTAAAAACGGCACCTTATTATTATGCTCTGAACCAATTGGCCGGAGCACAGAATGGTTTGGGAAAAACGGAAGACGCCAATTGGAATTTTTTCCAAGTTTTTGTTCATTCTAACTCGTTAAAGCCTTCTGCTTTTACATCAATGAAAATAACGCACAATTTGGATTTAGTCAATCTGGATTCTCGCTGTAAAACTCAAAAAGAAAAGGAATATTTGACTTTCATTTTAGGGTACCAAGATTTTAACAAACCTCTTCCCATGATGGAAGAACTTTACAAAATCAACCCACAATCCGAATTGTTACAGGTATTGGCAGCTAGAGGTATCAATGAATTGGAAAGGTCTTACCTCCCCATTTATTACGAGCAAAATGCTAAAAACGATCAAGGAAAAGTCCCAACAGAAAATAAAATTGAGGATAGAAAAATAAGCTTTTTCCAAAAAATTTGGAACTTTATAAAGGCTATTTTCACAGGAAATTCAACAAAAAAAAGCGAAGAACACTGGGTGAACGATGCCCATAGAATTCCTTTTTTTGAAAAAAATAATTTTCAGAACCAAGAAGAAGAAAAAGATAACAATAACCTTCCTGAGTTGATGAAATTTGTAGAAAAAACCAGTGCTAAAAATCCACAGTCCGAGTTTTGGAAAATCTCTTTGGCCTATTTGGAATTTCTAAACCGAAATTATGACAAATCCAATGAAATTCTGGAAGGTATAAAAACCAAAAACGAAATGTATGCAACAGAAATTAGCAAAATGAAAATGCTTAATGATGTTGTTTCTCAGCCTACAATTGACAAAAATTTTGAAGAAAAATTTTATAAAAAATATCAATCTTTTTTTGAAAATAAAGACAACTTCTTGCACGAAAACGGATCCGGTCCAGAAGCTGAATTGTATGGTGCCGTCTATCCAACAACCTTGGATTTTTTAAGGGACATTTTTGCCAATCGCTACTTCCTGCAAGGCGATTTGGCCAAATCGTTTTTGATGAACAATACCCTTCAAGATTTCCGATACAATCCGGATTTGCTATTGGCACAAAAGCTGGAAACCTTCTACAAAAAAACCGATAAAAATGATTTTGAGAAAAATATTATCCTAAAAAATATGGAAAATGTTGGTGATGTCGATGCCTATTTTTCTGTTGTTTATGGAGATTATGCCATGAAGGAAGGTCAATTTGCTAAAGCCAAATCCTACTATGAAAATGCGCATTCATTCGCCGCATATCCAACCTACAGAGAAAAGTATAATTTTGATACTGGAGAATATGAAAAAATCGATTCGAAGGGTAGTTACAATGGCTTCAGCAATGTTTCAGGATTAATATTTGGGCACAATGTCTGGGAAAGTTTTTCCAGTCCGGCCAATCAAACCCTGAAAGCAGAAACTTTTGTTGCTGATTTTCCAACGATAAAACCCTTCATGAATAAATTGGAAATTGCCAATACTTTAATCCAACTTCAAAAATTGGGAGAAGGCGAGGGTCGTACAGCAGCAAATGCCAACCAACTCATAGGAAATATTTTGTACAACACATCGGCATTGGGTTATTTTAGGGATGTTTTTGTGATGGACATCAACAACGGCGATGGTGGAAAGTATCGTTTTGCAGAAAAACCGTTCAACTATACCATTTATTTTAAAAATTATTCGAGCAATGTCTTTTCAGAAAGGGACGATTTTAATCTGGCACTTGGATACTACCAAAAAGCATTGGACAAATGCAAGGATAAAGAACAAAAAGCCAGAATTTTGTTCCAAATGGCAAGTGCCGAGCAAGGAAAATTTTATCAATACGATACGAGCAATCAAGTCGAAATTTCGTATGACGATCCCAATTATGATCAGAAGCAAAAAGAATATTTCAATAGAATGTCAACCATAAAAAATCAAAAATACAGATCGTATTTTACCATTTTGAAAAATGAATATCAAGATACAGAAACCTCAAAAAAACTATCAGGAAGTTGTTTGTATTACCAACATTTTTTAAGCCAATAACCCCATTTTTATCTAATTTTCATGAATTTAGAATCGTATATTCAAGGACATAGTCAAATTTCAATATCAAGCATCAGTGCAACTTTACAATTGTTGTCAGAAGATTGCACCATTCCTTTTATCGCCCGTTATCGAAAGGATAAAACCGGTAATTTGGATGAAGTTGCCATTGAAGAGATTTCAAAATTATCCAAGCAATATCTAGAAATTGATAAGAGAAAACAAAGCATTCTGAAATCCATTGACGAGCAAGGCTTTTTGACCGCAGATTTGCAACAAAAAATCGATGCTTCTTTTGATATTCAGGCTTTGGAAGACCTGTATTTGCCGTATAAAAAAAGAAAGAAAACCAAAGCCGATGCTGCCAGAGAAAAAGGATTAGAACCTTTGGCAAAAATGATCATGAGCCAGGGAAATCAATCCATTGCTTCTCTGGTAAGAAAATTTGTAACCGCTGATTTGGATGAAGATGCTGCGCTGCAAGGTGCACGGGATATTATGGCAGAATGGATTAACGAGAATATTGGAATCCGTAGAAATGCAAGAAAAATTTTTCAAAGAAAAGCAACCATCACAACCAAGGTGGTGAAAGCTAAAAAAGAGGAAGAAACGGCACAAAAATACAAGCAATATTTTGAATGGGAAGAAGTACTGAACCGAATACCATCGCACCGGTTGTTGGCAATTTTAAGAGCTGAAAATGAGGGTTTTATAAAATCATCCGTTCAGGTGGATAAAGATGAAGTATTGGACATGATGGAAAAATTCATCATAAAATCCAATACCGAATCTGCCAAACAAATAGAAATGGCCATTTCCGATTCTTACAAAAGACTTTTAGAGCCTGCCATTTCCAATGAAATTTTGCAAGAAGCCAAAGACAAAGCAGACGACAAAGCCATCGCTATTTTTGCGGAAAATTTGCAACAACTTCTTATGGCTTCGCCTTTGGGCGAAAAAAGAATTTTGGCAATAGATCCTGGATTCAGAACCGGTTGCAAGGTGGTTTGTTTGGATGAAAAAGGAGACATTCTGCACAACGAAACCATCTATCCTCATGCTCCACAAAACGAAACGACAATGGCAATGAAAAAAATAAAATCATTGGTACAGTCGTTTAAAATTCAAGCCATTTCCATCGGAAACGGTACCGCAAGTCGGGAAACCGAACATTTTATAAAAAAAATAGGATTCGATAGAGATCTGCAAGTTTTTGTGGTTTCAGAAGCCGGCGCTTCGGTTTATTCGGCAAGTAAAATTGCTAGGGACGAATTTCCAAATTATGATGTCACCGTGAGAGGTGCTGTTTCCATTGGTAGACGACTTTCGGATCCTTTGGCAGAGCTGGTAAAGATCGACCCGCAATCCATCGGTGTTGGACAGTATCAACACGATGTTAATCCAGCAAAATTAAAATTGGAACTGGAAAATACAGTGATTAGAACGGTGAATTCCGTAGGCGTCAACCTGAATACGGCCAGCAAATCCTTGCTTGCTTTTGTGTCCGGAATTGGGGAGAAAATGGCAGAAAACATCGTTAATTATCGCTCGGAAAACGGTGCTTTCAAAAGTAGAAACGACCTTAAAAAAGTACCGAGATTGGGTGAAAAAGCATTTCAGCAAGCCGCTGCTTTTATTCGGGTTAAACAATCCCAAAATCCTTTGGACGACTCGGCTGTTCATCCCGAAGCCTATAAATTGGTGGATAAAATGGCGAAATCCCTATCCCTAAAAACCGAAGAACTCATCGCCAACAAAGAGAAAATAGCTTTGCTAAAACCTGAAGATTTTATAAACGACGAAATTGGAATTCTCGGGATAAAAGACATCTTGAAAGAGCTGGAAAAACCAGGATTGGATCCCAGAAAATCGGCTAAAATTTTCCAATTTGATGCCAGAATAAAAAAAATGGACGATTTACAAATCGGCATGGTTCTGCCGGGGATCGTTAACAACATTACAGCTTTCGGTTGCTTTGTCGATTTGGGAATAAAAGAAAGCGGACTGGTTCACATTTCTCAGCTCAAAGACGGCTTTGTTTCCGATGTTTCAGAAGTGGTTAAACTCCACCAAACGGTAGAGGTAAAAGTAGTGGAAGTGGATGTGCAAAGAAAACGAATACAACTAACGATGATATTGTAGATTTCGTCTTCAATTTCTGAAAGTGTCGTATTATTTAAATTGTATGTAATGTAGTATTAATCAATATGTTAATTTGATTTTACTATCAATTATAAAATTTGTAAATTGGCACAACTTTTTTAAAAAGAATCAATAATAATAGAATAAAATTATGAAAGAAGTATTTATCGTGGCAGCTGCCAGAACACCAATGGGAAGTTTCGGAGGAAGCCTATCTACTGTACCTGCAACCAAGTTGGGAGCAACTGCTGTAAAAGGCGCTCTTGAAAAAGCAAACATCAACCCCAATGTGGTAGAAGAAATCTATATGGGAAATGTTTTGCAAGCCGGTGAAGGTCAGGCTCCTGCAAGACAAGTTGCTATTGGTGCAGGTTTATCTATTGAGACTCCTGCAACAACAGTGAATAAAGTTTGTGCATCGGGTATGAAAGCGGTTATGATGGCGTCTCAAGCCATAAAAGCTGGAGATAGAGAGGTTATCGTTGCCGGTGGTATGGAAAACATGAGCCAAGTACCTCATTATTTTGCGGCAAGAAATGCTACCAAATTGGGCGATGTTAAAATGCAAGACGGAATGGTATTGGACGGACTTACAGATGTTTATAATAAAGTACACATGGGAGTTTGTGCTGAAAAATGTGCTGCAGAATATCAACTTTCTAGAGAAGATCAAGACAACTTTGCTGTAGAATCGTATAAAAGATCTGCAAAAGCATGGAGCGAAGGAAAATTTGCCGATGAAATCGTATCTGTAGAAATTCCACAAAGAAAAGGTGAGCCTGTAATTTTTGCTGAAGATGAAGAGTACAAATCGGTTAATTTCGAAAGAATTGGTACTTTGCCAACCGTATTCCAAAGAGAGAACGGAACAGTTACCGCTGCTAATGCATCTACTTTGAATGACGGAGCTTCGGCTTTGGTATTGATGTCCAAAGAAAAAATGGAAGAATTGGGACTGAAACCATTGGCTAAAATTGTATCGTATGCCGATGCTTCTCAAGAGCCGGAATGGTTTACTACGGCACCTGCAAAAGCACTTCCAATAGCGCTTAAAAAAGCAGGCTTGGAGGTTTCTGATATCGATTTCTTCGAGTTCAACGAGGCGTTTTCTGTGGTTGGTCTTGCCAACAATAAAATCTTAGGATTGGATGCTGCAAAAGTCAATGTAAACGGTGGTGCGGTATCTCTAGGACATCCTCTAGGATCTTCAGGATCAAGAATTATTGTTACCCTAATCAATGTACTAAAGCAAAATAATGGTAAATACGGTGCTGCTGCAATCTGTAACGGTGGTGGCGGTGCAAGTGCTATCGTTATAGAAAATGTGAACTAATCCTTCTCATTTTAATTCATATCTTTAACCATCAAGAATTGATGATTTTATTATCATTTTTCTTGATGGTTTTTTTATTTTTGTTACTTAATACAAACTAAATCTATGTCGGACAAAGATCAATCAAAGGGAAATACCATCAAAAACAATCCGAAAATCATGAAAGCTTGGGCTTTTTACGATTGGGCCAATTCCGTTTATTCATTGGTAATTACCTCTACCATTTTTCCAATTTATTTTTCCATCATCACTACTTCTCACGAGAAGAAGGAATTTGTTGCAGCCACCGGAAAATGGATAGATGTCCCGGTCAGAAATCTGATTACTATTTTTGGAAAAGCCTATCAACCCGATGCCGTTTACGGATATTCACTCACCATTTCTTTTCTCATTGTGGTCTTGTTATCTCCATTTTTATCCTCTTTGGCAGACACCATTGGTAATAAAAAATCTTTTCTCCAATTTTTTGCATATTTAGGGGCAACATCGTGCATGGGACTCGCCATGTTTACCAATATGGAAAATGTTTTTCTAGGGATATTGTTCAGCATTACAGCATCTGTAGGATTTTGGGGTTCTTTGGTTTTTTACAATTCATTTCTTCCGGATATTGCCACTCGAGACCAGCAAGATGCACTTTCGGCAAAAGGCTATGTCTACGGCTATATTGGTTCTGTTATTTTGGTTGTGATCTGTTTGGTTCTGATAAAATTTTTAGCTAAAACGGATGAACAAGCACTTATCTACACCCGATTGAGCTTCCTAATCACCGGAGCTTGGTGGTTTGGATTTTCTCAATACACCTTTAAGCATTTACCCCAATTTGGGAATATTAAAGACAAACTCCCAAAAGATTTGGTTTTGTTAAATTATAAAAACATCTTCAAAAAACACGAAAATCAAGGCGGATGGTTCGAGGTGGCCAAAGACAATGTTTCATTTTATGTGGATATTGCCAAGCAGAGTTTTAAAGAACTTTTCAAGGTGGGAAATGTTTTGTTTAAAGATAGAAATCTAAAATTTTTTCTCTCCAGTTTCTTTTTTTACTCAGTTGGGATGCAAACCATTTTCCTGATGGCCACTTTGTTTGGAAAAAGTGAAATAAATATGGCTCAGGATAAATTAATTTTAACTTTATTAATCATACAAATAGAAGCCATAATTGGAGCGATTATTTTCTCTAAACTTTCTAAGAAAATTGGAAATAAAAATGTGATTTCAATCGCCATTGCTCTTTGGATTGTTGCATGCCTTTCAGCTTATTATCTGAACAAAGAAAACCCAAATGTCGAATACCAATTCTACGGAATAGCTGGAATTATAGGTTTGGTGATGGGCGGTTTGCAAGCCATATCCAGATCGACCTACTCCAAATTGCTACCGGAAGATTCCATGGACAATACCACTTATTTTAGTTTCTATGATGTGTTGGAAAAATTAGCAATTATCCTTGGGACATTCATCTTTGCTACCATGATTGAGAAGTACCATAACATGAGGTTTTCAGCACTTTCCATGTCCGTTTTTTTCGCCATTGGATTAGTCCTCATTCGATTTATCAATCTAAAGGTTTTTAAAGGAGATAAAGAAGCGTAAAGAATTTTCGAAACAATTTTTTAATTGAAAATTATGAGTACAATAGATGCAAAATATTTTAAAGAATATAGAGAAAAGTTAGGATTTACAAACCAGGGTGGAGTAAAAGCTTTTTTTGGAGCCAAAGATATTTCACCTACAGTTGATTATAATTATATCCAGTTACTAAACAGTAGATTATCTGAAATTATTAAAAAAATTAACGATTTAGTAATTGAAGAACTTAAACTAGATGAAATTGATGATTTTACATTGAACAATATAGATTTAGTTTTTCAAAAACTAAAAAATAACAACATAATAACACGATTAAACAATCAAGGAAGAAGACCGGAAGAAGTTTATTTTTCTTGGATGCGAGGATTTGTTATTTCAACTTATTTTTTAAAAGCAATTTCTAAAATTTTTGATATTGATATATCAAAAATTAAAACCATTGGAGATGATGATTTAGAAAGTATAGAAACTTTTAAAAGAACACCAAAAGCTGATTTAGAGATTTGTTTAAAAACAAAAGAAGTAATTAGAATTGAAGTTCAGTCAGGTTTCCAAGGTATAAATGACATAAAACAGCATAAAGTACAAGAGGCAAAAAGAAGTAAATTTGAAAATAATATTTCTACTTTTGTAATCCATTTTGATTTATTCAATGGACAAGTTGCTTTTGTAAAAATTGATGAGATAGAAGACAACAATGTTAATTGGATTACGAGACAGCAAATGGAAGGACAAACTGTTTTCAATATAGATCAAAATTATTTTATTTGGAAACTTACGGAAAAACCACCTATGCTAACAGAACTTTCGTTTTATTAAAATTTTTATAATGAAAAACAAAATTAAAATTATAGATTTATTTGCAGGAGTTGGAGGATTAAGTTATGGATTTGCACATGATAATGATTTTGAAATTGTTGCAGCCAATGAAATTTTGCCCAACATGGCAAGAGCGTATGAGCTAAATCACCCCTTTGTAAAAGTTTATAATAAGGATATTAAAGAATTTGGTCTTAAAGATTTAAAGAGTGATTTTGGAATTGACGAAGGAGAAATAGATATCGTTGTTGGGGGACCACCTTGTCAGGCATATTCAACGGTTGGAAAAAGAATTATTGATGATCCGAGGGGGCAATTATTTCAGGAATATTATCGAGTATTAACTGAAATAAAACCAAAATTTTTCCTTTTTGAAAATGTTAAGGGACTTTTATCCATGCAAAAAGGAGAATTACTCTCAACCATAATCTCCCTTTTCGAATCTTTAGGGTATAAGGTAAAATATAGGGTTTTAAACGCTGCCGATTATGGAGCTCCTCAAATAAGAGAACGGATTATCATCATTGGAACTTTATTAAATTCTGACTTTTATTTCCCTGAACCAACACATTTTAATAACTTGGATGGAGAACCTACTTTATTTCAAGAATTGCTACCGTATTTAACTCTAGAAGATGCAATTGGTGATTTGCCTTTTATAAAAAGTGGTGAAGAATCTTGTGAATATAAAACCATTCCGATGAATGATTTTCAAAAATTAATGAGGAGAAACGCACCAGAAAAATTAATGGATCATAATGCGCCTGTCAACAATCCAAAAATGATAGAATTGATGGAAAAACTTCCTGATGGTGGTTCTCCAAAAGATTTACCCGAAGATTTAAGACCCAAAAGTGGTTTTGCCAATACATATTGCCGACTTTGGTGGAAAAGACCAAGCACAACCATTACAAGAAATTTAAGCACACCATCTTCATCAAGATGCATTCATCCAATCGCACCAAGACCTTTAACGACAAGAGAAGGTGCAAGGTTGCAATGCTTCCCGGATGATTATATTTTTTATGGATCCAGAACAGATAAAAATTTGCAAATCGGAAATGCGGTGCCTACTTTTTTATCAAAAGCACTCAAAGAAACAATTAAAAATCATTTTGTGAATTCTGTTTACAATAAGGTTTCATTGTGTAAAGAAATTGAAGGAAAAATTTAGAAAAACTCATAATCAAATATAAAATGTCAAAAAAAGCAATATTAGCCATACTCGATGGTTGGGGTATTGGGAGCAATCCTGAAGTTTCTGCTTTAGCACAAGCCAAAACCCCCAATATGGATGGTTTTCTCAAAAACTTTCCGCATACCACATTAGAAGCCAGCGGTTTGGCCGTTGGACTTCCCGAAGGACAAATGGGAAACTCCGAAGTGGGACACATGAATCTGGGAGCCGGTAGAGTGGTGTACCAAAATTTGGTAAAACTAAATATGGCGGTGGAAAATAAAACCATTGGTAAAGAAAGAGCCATTGTAGAAGCCTTCGACTATGCCAAAAGCAATCACAAAAAAGTTCATTTCATAGGATTGGTTTCCAATGGTGGAGTACATTCTCACATCAACCACCTGAAAGGGCTTTTGTCTGCTGCAAAAGAATTTGGACTGGACGATCAGGTTTTTGTTCACGCATTTACAGACGGTAGAGACTGCGATCCGCATTCTGGAAAAGGATTTATCGAAGAACTTTTAAACCACATGAAACAAAGCACCGGAAAACTGGCTTCTGTTATCGGCAGATATTACGCCATGGATCGAGATAAGCGATGGGAAAGGGTGAAATTGGCTTACGATGCAATGGTAAATGGTGTCGGGACTTCGACCAGAGATGTTTTAGAATCCATTCAAAAATCCTATGACGATGGGATAAGTGATGAATTTCTGAAACCCATCATTTGCCTAAAAGACAACAGCCTTCGGGTTGCAAAAATTGAAAAAGAAGATGTTGTCATTTGTTTCAATTTCCGTACGGATAGAGGTCGTGAGATTACGGAAGTCCTTTCACAAAAGGATTTTGAAGATTATAGCATGAAGCATTTGCCGTTGTATTATGTTACGCTTACAAAATACGACGACACTTACAAAGATGTGCAAGTGGTTTTTGATGAAGAAATCCTAACCGAAACCTTGGGCGAAGTACTGGAGAAAAATGGTAAAACACAGATTCGAACTGCAGAAACAGAAAAATATCCTCATGTTACTTTTTTCTTTTCTGGTGGTCGAGAAGAGGTGTTTTCAGGGGAAAAAAGAATCCTTTGTCCCAGCCCTAAAGATGTTGCAACCTACGATCTAAAACCCGAAATGTCCGCATACGATATTACAGAAAAAATCTTGGTTGAATTGAAGAATGAAACTTCGGATTTTATTTGTTTAAATTTTGCCAACACCGATATGGTGGGACATACAGGTGTCTTTTCAGCAGCGGTAAAAGCCGCAGAAGTGGTGGATGAATGCATTGGAAAAGTTGCCAATACCGCTTATGAACACGGTTACACCGTTTTTATACTGGCCGATCATGGAAATTCCGATGTGATGATCAACCCCGATGGAAGCCCCAACACACAGCATTCGACCAATTTGGTACCGCTGATTGTGATGGATAAAAACAAATCGTGGACACTAACTCCCGGAAAATTAGGAGATGTGGCTCCTAGCATCCTAAAAGCAATGGATGTAGAAATACCTCCCGTGATGACAGGAAAAGTATTGATAAGCTAACATACCTTTGTCATAATAAGTAAAAAACCACTCGATTTGAGTGGTTTTTTGTTACTTTTATTCGTTAATTCCTAACAATTCTACTTCAAAAATTAATGTGGAATTTGGACCAATTTCTTTAGAAATTTGTTGGTCTCCGTAAGCCAAATGCGGTGGAATGGTAAATTTCCATTTGCTCCCCACAGACATCAGTTGCAATCCTTCAGTCCAACCGCTTATGACACGATTGAGGGGAAATGATGCCGGTTGCCCTCTTTTTACTGAAGAATCAAATACCTCACCTTTGATGGTTGTACCGTGATAGTGGCATTTTACCGTATCCGTTGCTTTGGGTTTGTCCCCTTCAGCATCCACTAAAATTTCATATTGTAAACCACTTTCAAGAGTTGTTACATTGGGATTCTCTGCGTTTTCAGCTCTAAATTTTTCACCATCGGCTAAATTTTTAGCTGTAGCTTCTTGTTTTCTTTTGAATAATAAATCGGCTATGCCCATAATTGATTTTTAAATTGCAAATATAGAATAAGTATTGAAGAATAAAAAAATCCAATGAGCCTAAGGTAGGACTCATTGGAAAATATAAAGATAGATTTGGTCAAGAAAAAATTAGAAAGTAGTATTGATCTGTAGTCCCAAACCTGTACTAGGTGGTACATATCGGCAAACACCACCGGCACAAACCAGACCTCCTCTTTGTCTTCCGTAGTTCAAACTTATACGGGTACTTCCTTGTCTATAAGTTGCTCCCACATTGTAAAAATGGATTTTGAAAAGATCGGTAGGATTGATCAGATGTTCGTTAGGATCAAAACCGTAATTGTACATGTCCGATACGAAAAGCGACCAGTTGTTGTTGTGTACATATTCCAATGATCCTCCGAGCCAATTTTTTCTGTCGGCATTGGCCCACATGTGTTCTAAGGAAGCCGTAATGGATCTTGAGTTGGCAAAAGAAAAAGTAGCTTCAGAGAATAGAGTGGTGGCATTAACAATCGACTTTTGGAAAATTCCTCTTACATATTGGTCGTTGTAATGTTGGTTGATTACGGAGATGTTACCTCTAATTGTTGGGCTTAATTTTTTTGAAATTTCAACTGAAAATTCTCTAAAATAATTTTGATCAGCACCTAAAAATTTTGATGTAAAACTTGGTGAATAGTCTCCATTGGCATTAAAATAGGAATAATTGGCTGCCAGATTGTAAAGAGTTGCAAAGTTGGCGGCAATTTTTGTTCCGTATTTTCCACCCAGTTCAGTTCCTTTTTTGAATTCGTAGAACATATCAATCTGTCCACCTATTTCACCAAACTTTTGAATTTTTTCATCAAACTGCATGGCGATCATATTTTGCGTTTGGTACACATAAATATTGGCAAGACTGGAATGATGTTGTTTGGTTAATGAAGGGACATAATTCATGATTTTGTCGTTGTAATTCAAGCTGGAATTTTCAGGAGAATAAACTTCAGGCTTTCTTTCGGAAAGAAAAAGCATGTTTTCAATTCTTCTAATGGTTGCATCCACCCCAAAACCTCTTTCGGCATAACCCAAATTTAGTAAATAGGCAGAGCCATTTTTCACCCAGTCGTAATTGATTTTCCCGGCATTGATAACCACATCAGGTGATTTATAATCGTGTTCAAAATTGGCATAAAAACTATTTTTCTCGACACCAATTCTGTTAGAAATTACAAAAGTATTTTTGTTGAAACCGGAAACACCTTGTGGGATGTTTTCACTTCTGTTCACGACAGATCCGCCGTAGTTAAGGTTCCACTCGGAATGTGGAAATAACAATTTAGACAATCCTAACTCCGCATTGAAGCCATAAATATCGCTATTGGCAACATCAAAACCGGTTCTTTGTTTTCCGTATAAAGCGGTGAACGCTAGGCTTTCGGTTGGTGTATATTTAATACGACCACCACGAAGTGCATTGTTAATTCCTAAAGATCGGTCTTCCCAAGATCTTAAAGCCAGTCCACTACCAAATTGTTCATAAAAATAACCGGCAGTAATGTCCCACTGATCATCCTTATAATTCGCATAATAGGTGGCTACATTGGTTTTGGTGTATTTAGGATTGTAATTGAGCAGGGCTTCATTGACATAAGCTTCAGCTTGTATTCCTGCAGAAAACTTACCGTAAGTGGCATTTAGAGAAAGATAATTGTTGGATCTTAAAGGGATAGGATCGTGTTTTATCTGTCTTTTGACATCGTTGGTATACCACTGACCGTTACTTTCGAAATTTCCGGAAATGTTAAATTTGTTTTGAATAGAATCATTCTCTTGAGCTTGAAATGCTGCTGTAACCAATACAGAAGCGAGTATAACTAATTTTTTCACCTAGAGTTTTTCGATTTTGTTGAACAATTCCTCTTCACCACCAGGAGTGTGCCCACTTTGTGTTAGTAACACCTCACCATTCTTTACCACCATTAGATAAGGAACATTAACAATGCCCAATTTTCTTTTAAATTCTTGGTTGCCATCGTACAATACCGGGAAAGTCCAGCCTTTACCACTTACCATAGGTTTTACTCTTTTTATGGTTCTGGCATCATCAATGGTTACTGCAACAAATTCCATATTTTTTTTAGATTTCCAAGTATCGTATAGATCGTTTACCGTATCCAATTCTTGTAAACAAGGCGCGCACCAAGTAGCCCAAAAAGAAAAGACATAGATTTTGTCTTTTTCTTGAAAGTTTTCAGTACTAGAAACGGTAACTCCTTCAAAGTTTTTTAACGAAACATTCGGTACTTTTTTCTGACCGAAAATAGACATCCCTACAAAAAGTGATGCAGCTAATAATATTTTTCTCATTTATACTAAAATTTTACTTATTTTTTATTTTTTTTAAATTTTCCTTTGCAAATCTAAAAAAATATTTTTTATTTTGCATCTAATCTTTAATAAAAGTGTACTATGTTTAAAAAAATTATTCCAACGCTAGCTTTAACAGCAGCAGTACTAATGTCTTGTGGTGGCAGTAGTGAAGATTCAACTCCAGCGCCAACGCCAGCACCACCATCTTCAGGTGGAACTACAACTGGGAAATTCACCAAAAATGTTCTAATTGAAGACTATACCGGTACATGGTGTGGTTACTGTCCAAGAGTTGCACATGCAATCGATCAAGTTATGGCTCAAAGCATTAAAGCTGTTCCTGTAGCCATTCATAGAGGAAATGATCCCTATAATTTCCCTGCAGCAGCTGCATTAGAAGCTCAAATTGGTTTGACCGGTTATCCAACAGCAATGTTGAACAGAAAAACAACTTGGAATTCTCCTGAGCCTAGTTATGTAAATCAAGTAAAGAATCTAACAGGTACAGATGCTAATCTTGGTATTGCTTTGAAACCAACGATTAGTAATGGGACTATTAATTTAGATGTAAAAGTTAAATTTGCGGCTGATATGTCAGGATCTAAATTAGTGGTTTATCTACTTGAGAATAATTTGACATATAACCAAACGAATTATACTTCATATTACGGTGGAGCATCAACTCTTGCTGGTTTTGAGCATGATAATGTCTTAAGAGCTACATTAACAGATATAATGGGCGAATCGATGAATGGAACAACAACTAGTGGAACAACTTGGACTAAAACTTTTAGCCAACCCATTCCAGCAAATGTTAGCAATACATCCAATATTTCTGTAGTTGCATTTGTAATGGATTACAATGGAAAAGTTGTAAATGTAAGAAAAGCAAATCTTAATGAAGATCAATCTTTTGAGGTAACTCCTTAATCAAGATTTCTTTATTAAAATCACTAAAGTTACTCCGAAAGGGGTAACTTTTTTTATATATTTGAAAAAAAACTATTGTGAATATTCATAATTTAGAAAAGAACATCAGTTCAGCAAAATTAAAATCGGCTGATAAAGTAATACTTAGAGAGGTAGAAGAAGAAAAAAACAATCGATTTATAGCCTTTGCAGATGAAGGAGATGTATCTTTCGATATTGTAATAGAGATTGATAGTAATGGGGATTTGGTGGATAACAATTGCGATTGTGGAAATAACGGATTTTGCTTGCATGAAATTGCGTTGCTAAAAAATGTGTCCGCATTAAAATCTACAACTCCCAAAAAACGAAAGACGAAAACCAAAGTATTAAGCAGTACCGAAATACTGTTGAATACCTTGCCGGAGAATGAAATTAGGGCTTGGTTGCTAAATTATTTAGAAAAAAATAAAGAAGCACAACTTGCTTTTACTTTGGAATTTGATACTCAGAAGAAAGAATTTACTGTTGCTGATGTCGAAAAAATCTTGGTAAGCACCATACAATCCGTAATTGGGAAAAGAAAATCTGCCTCGGCAGCTGAAAATAAGAAAATAACGGATCTATTAAATAAATCTTTTGAGCCCGTTATCGAATTTTTAAAGCAAAATGTACATACAATATTACCCTACGAATTTTTTAATGCAACAGCATACAAACTCATTTTTTATAGCAACCAACTCTATGATTCGAGCACAAGGTACAAGAAATTTTTAAAAGAATTTATAGATAAAATTGTCATACAATTCAACCAAATCCAAAATATTGAAATATGGAAAAAAATTGCTGTAGAGTATTGGGATACATTCATTAATGCTAAAAACCTCTATTTTTTCAATCGTGATTTTGTTGTTTCCACCTATGTATATGCAAATGACGAACAAAAAAACATTATCGCAGAACATTGTATTGGATACATAAAAAAATGGATTAAAAATAATACTGCTTTTTCGGTTGATTTTAATTCGATTTTATTAAAAATAGTAGCAGATACCAATCGTTTTGAGGAAGTTAAAGATTTTTTCAAACCCTTGAAATTTGAAAATGAATATAACATTATTCTTTTGAACGAATTGTCCAAAATTGATCCTTATGAATCGCTCCTGTATTGCCATGCAATTATCCAAAATAATTATTATGAAGAATACAATGAGCCTTATTATCAAATAATTGATGGTATTTTAGCAAAAATTCCGGAGGATAAATATCAAATGGCTCTCTATAAATTGCTAAAATTAGAACGAGGTTTTAGAAATTTTGAAGATTATGATTTTATTAAAAATAATTTGAAGGATAAAAATGTATTAAATAATCTTGAGAAAACCCTATTAAAACATCTAAATTATAAAATATTTAAAAAACAAAACGAAGCCGATTTGTTATTCAAAATACTGTTGGATAAGAACGATTATGCAACCATGTTGGCTTCGGTAGATGTCTTTATCCCGGCCGTATCCATACTGCCTCATCTGTTAGTTTTGTACAATTTTAATCATGATAAATTAATCATAAAACTGAAAAAAAGATTGCTAGATGTTTTTGAAGATTATAACGAGTATGAAATACAATTGTTGGATTGGATGATAAAAAATTATGACAAATCGTATTTTGCGGACTTAAAAAGGAAAACAAATTTTAGAAATAAAAAAAATGAAATTACTTTTTTGGAAAAATTTGTATAATAAAAAGGTTGCTTTGGTAGAGCAACCTTTTACTTTTTTATCCTTTCAAAAATTCGTCTATTCGACTTGCCGGTCTTCCTATAATGGCTTTGTCGCCTTTTATAATGATGGGTCTTTGTAGAAGTGAAGGGTGTTTTGCAAGCATTTCTATAAGTTCATCTGCATTCAAATTTTTATCTGCAAATTCGGTTTGGTACAAAACTTCATTATCTCTGATAATGTCGTGCACGGGGAGATCTAGTTTTTTCAGGAGATCTTTTAATTCATCAACATTCAGAGGATCTTCAATAAAATTTCTTATGTTGCAGGTTGTCTCGGTGTCTTCCAAATGCTGAACCGCTGCTCTGGATTTGGAACACGATACATTATGAAGGATCTTTATCATTCTTTTCTCTTTTTTTTAGTTCGGATAAAATCTCTTGTTGTAATTTTTTGTTTTCATTAGAATTTTTAAGCATCTTCACCATCCAATAAATGATGCCCAAAATTGGTAATAGATAGATGAAAAGAAAAGCAATGTGGAATGCTGAGAAGCCTCCTGGAAGTGCTAATAAAAAGTTCATAAAATATGTTTTTAGGTGTTTTATTTTAAAATAAGCCGTTCAATTCTGCTTCAATTCTTTCCAAAATATAACCGAAATCTTCGGGTTTTTCTACAAAATCCAGATCATCTACCTCAATAACCAAAAGCTTACCTTCTGTATAATTGCTGATCCATTTTTCGTATTTTTGGTTCAACTTGGATAGGTACTCTATAGAAATGGAGGCTTCGTATTCCCTGCCTCTTTTGTAGATTTTTTTTACCAAATTGGGTACATCAGACTTTAGGTAAATCAACAAATCCGGAGCCGAAACAAAGGATTTCATAAGGTTGAAAACCGATGAATAATTGTTGAAATCCCTCTCTGAAAGCAAATCCATGTCGAAGAGATTTTCTGCAAAAATATGGGCATCTTCGTAGATGGTCCTGTCCTGAATAATATTTTTACCACTTTCACGGATCTCTTTTACCTGTCGAAAACGGCTTCCCAGGAAGTATATTTGAAGTGCAAAACTCCACTGACTCATGTCGGCATAAAAATCTTCCAAATACGGGTTGTGATCGACATCTTCAAACTGAGCGTCCCAACCGTAATGTTTGGATAGCATGGTGGTAAGTGTGGTTTTTCCGGCTCCAATATTCCCGGTTACAGCAATGTGCATAGTGATTGGGTTAAGATTTAATTAAGAGGGTAAAGATAAATTTTGTTTTTTTGAATTACAAAAATTCCTTGATTATTTTTTGCCAAAAGATCTGATTTTTCATTCCCAAAAATAGATTTTGGTTTTGATAGATTTTCACTTTCAAAAATTTCATTTTTACAAATAATGATAATTTTATTGTTTTCTCGTCGTAATTTTCTACCTTGTTTTATCGGGGTTTGTAAAAGTTTTTTACCCTTAAAATCATAAATTTCAAAAGACTGTTCTCTCAAAACATGCAGCTTTTGATCATAAACCAAAATATTTTTGATTTCTATAAAAGACAAATTGATGGGGTAGGAGTTAATGGTTTTGTCCTCACGAAAAAGGTATTGCACCAGTCGGTTATTGCTTTCGTCTAAGAGCCAAGCTTGTTGCAAATCTTCGACATAAGCGGAAACAATAAAACCGAATGTTTGTCCTAAATCTATTTTTTGTATTTCTGTAAAATGGGCATCAACAAATTTTATGGATTGTGCATTTTGTGAAAAAAGCGGGATGCTCAACGGGTTGTCAACATCCTGTATTTGGTAAGGTTGTGTCATCATGATGCGTCCCATTTCTTTCCCAATCGAGTCGTATTTTGTCCAAGAAAAATTCTTTTTATTGTAGAGGTAGATGTTGCTGTAATCGTCAACTAGCGCATCGTCTATTTGTTGGTCGGTTGCCAGATCTGGAAGCCAAGGTTTCTGGGCAGTTGCAATCGTATGAAAGCATAAAAAAATAAAGATTAAGATTCTCATGGTCGTTGTTTTTGCAAAATAAAAAAAGCGTTCAAATAAGAATGAACGCTTTGTAAAAGTACAAAATATTATTAATGCCCGTTTAAAATTTTATTTCAGTTCGATTTCATAAATCGTTGACCAATTTTTACCCGTTACCAACATGTTATTTCCTTTGAAGGCAATGCCGTTCAGGACATCGTCATTTCCTTTTTGATTTTTTTTGGCAATTTCCGTTAGGTCTATTTTGCCTACCACTTCACCGGTTTTAGGATTAATTTTTAAGATGATGGGTTTTTGCCAAACATTGCTGTATAAATATCCGTTGTGGTACTCCAATTCGTTTAGCTGATCATAGACTTGGTTGCTACCGGCCACAGAAATGGTTTTAATAACCTTGCTGGGATCTTTGGGATTTAAGAAATAAATGTTTTTGGTTCCGTCTGAAAGCAAAAGATCTTTTCCGTCAAAAGTTAAGCCCCAGCCTTCGCCAATCATGTTTGGATAGGCAAATTCGCTTTCCAATTTAAGATCGGATTTGTTGTAGATAAAACCTTTTTTATTTTGCCAAGTCAGCTGATACACTTTGTCACCCACCAAGGCTGCGCCTTCGGAAAAAATTTCCTGACTTTGCGGTGTGTGTGCAATGGGTGTAGTACTGCCCAATTCGTATTTCAAGATCTGAGAAGTTCCGTTTTGTCCATCGCTTTCGTAGATGGTGTTTCCGTCCAACTGAAAACCTTGTACAAAATTGGCCGGATTGTGAGGATATTCTTTGACAAGGGTATAATTGATGTTTGCTTCAGGATTTTTAGCAAAAACATTTATGGTGGCATCTTGCGATAGGGTTTCTCCATTTTTTGTTTTGATGACAAAGCTTACGGCATTGTCTCCCAAAGTGAAGAATTGAGGGTCTATCGTAAGATTTTCAACTTCCTTATCGCCAAAGCTTATGGCAATGGATTCTGCATTTTCGGTAACCTCTTTTGGCAACGAAATTTTATCCCCAAAATGATAGCCTTTGGTCTGCATATCCATATTGTATTCACTAAGTGTACTTAGTATTTTTTCATCTTTATTACAAGAACTTAGCAGTAACATTCCTACAAACGGTAGGATCAGTCTTTTCTTCATTTTTTTCCGATTAGTTTTCAAAAATAATTAATTTCATTGAATTAAGAATGCATACAAACAAATATTATTCCGCTATTTTCGGTATTCAGAGCCTGATTAATTTCTATCGAACTATTTATTATTAATCATACTTGTAGTTTTTATCCACCTTTTTGTGTTTCTTTCAGCGTATTTTCTATTATTACTTTTGTTTTAGCTGGTGGATTCAAGTTATAAATGCAACATCACAGTTTTCATTCAATTTTTGAGCGAAAATTTCATTGGGCGTTTTAAAACCAAATCTTTTTCGTGGTCTGTTGTTTAAAATATTTATTACCCTTTCA
>NZ_REFA01000028.1 GCF_003852705.1 Amniculibacterium aquaticum | reverse complement strand
ATGAACGCTTGGATAGATAGCTTTAAAGCGCTATTAATACGATATGAAACTAAAGAAAAACATTGGAGGGATTTTCATCTGCTCGCATTCTGTTGTATTTTGATTAGGAAACATTAAACAAGTTCTAGTTATAGATAAACTTCTGCTAACATTGTATTGGCAAAATGCGGGATTTAGGGAAAAGTTGAACTACTCTACTTTTTTAGTCGCCGCTATTTTTCCATTCCACATAATTTTTGTAGTTTAGTTTCATGGAAAAAATATCGGCTACGCTTGGTCTAAAATTGAACTAAAGTTCCATTTTTGCCCGCACTTCGCCAATACTTTTTCCGTTAGCTGTAACCCGATTAGAGATTTCACAAAAAATAAAAGTAGTTTTTCATCCAGAAAATAATGTAAATTTGTATTTATGAATGAAAAAAATCTTTATATCATCGCAGGATGTAACGGAGCTGGAAAAACAACAGCTTCTTTTACTATTTTACCTGAAATTCTGGAATGTAAAGAGTTTGTAAATGCTGATGAAATTGCAAAAGGGTTATCTCCTTTTCAACCTGAAAAAGTTGCATTCGAAGCTGGAAGAATAATGTTAAATAGAATAGACGAGCTTTTCAAAAATGAAGAAAATTTTGCATTTGAGACCACTTTAGCAACAAAAACATACAAACAGAAAATCCAATTTGCAAAACAAAATGGGTACAACACTACTCTACTTTTTTTCTGGTTACAAAATTCTGAGTTAGCAAAAGAACGAGTAAAAATCAGAGTTAGTGAAGGTGGACACGATATTCCAAAAGATGTAATCGAAAGAAGATATTTAAACGGAATCAAAAATCTATTTAACATTTATTTGGAAATCGTAGATCAAGTTTTGATTTTTGACAATTCTGAAGGTAAGCATATTTTAATCGCCGAGAAAAACATCGATGAAGATATTATCATTCACAATCCATTAAAATTTAACGAATTAAAACAATATCATGACACAAGAAGCTAAAAATATAAGAAAGACTAAAATTTTGAAAGGTCTTGAAAAGGCCTATGAAAAAATGATAGAATTTAAAAAAGAGAAAAAAAGTAAAATTGTAGTCATTCGTGAGGACAAAATCGTAAAGCTAAATCCATAATTCGGGCTACAGCTAACGGGCAGTTTTGCAAGAGAGCGGAAGAAGTTCTCCGTTTGAAATATTATAGTATATTTGAAATGTAGTTCTCGCAAGGAAATTTGTGATAATAGTCCACTCCCTCGCAAAGCTGCCAAAATGTTAGCCGTAATTTTATAAAAAAGCCGTAAACTAAACGAAATCAAGTGATTCCAATAATCATAATTTTATTACTATTAATAATTATTCCTTCTATCCTATTTTTCATTTTTGTGAAAAAATTCAATGGACTAAAAGAAGTTTCAATTATTTTAGGTTCATTAATTTTGTTAATATTTGCGTGTGTTTATTTTTTCCAAGATTCTGATTCAGAAATTATTGTACAAAAACTGACTGAATCTAACTTTAAACTAAATGATAAATTTAAAGTGTTTAATAAAAGTGAAGAACAAACTTTAATTGATTACTACACTGATTACGAAATTCTGATTTCTGAGAAAGACAAACTCAATTTGATTAACAAAATTAGAAACTCAAAAAAATTCAAAAAAATTAATCAAGACGACTATAGTTCCTATTGGAAAAATGAATATGAAAAAGAACTTATTGATAATCAAACTGTAAGAAACTACAACATAAATCAATTTTATTTTAGAACAATAACATTTCCAAATTCTTCTCGAAAATTAGAAACGAAAATTGATACAATAAAAAATGAATTAAGAATTACAGATTCTGCGGATTAAAAAAAACTACGGCTAACAGTGTATTGGCAAAATGCGGGGTGAAACGCAAGTTGAAAGATTTGAAATATTTATCCGCCGATTGCTTTTCCGTATTGATTATTTTTGTAATTTAACAATCCGAAAAAAGCATCGGCTACGCTCGGTTCTGAATTGAACTTTTCGTCCAATTCAGCCCGCACTTCGCCAATACTTTTTCGTTATCTGCAAGCATATCATAACTCCCTACAAATCAATGAATAAAGAACAAATTAACATAGCCAAAAATTTAGAAATTTTAAAACTATATGGTTGGAGATATTTCACACATTTTCAAATATTTTATATGGTATTAATAATTCCGATAATGATTTTCTTGGTGAAAGCATTTAAATTTAACAATTTTCATTTCAGCCAAAACGAATTTTATTTATACTTTGCATTAGGAATTGTTTGCGCTTTGCTTTATTTCATGCAAAAAAAGAAGTTAAAATTCAAAACTATTAAGATTAATAATAGCAAAGAAAAAATTTTAGAATGTATTGAGAAAGTTGCTGAAAAATTGAAATGGTATCCTGAAGAAATTACAGATGAATATATAATTGCAAAAACTCGCCCAAGTTTTTTTTCAGGAAGTTGGGGTGAAGAAATAACAATTGTGTTTGACGGAAATAAAATTCTTATAAATAGCATTTGTGATCCTGACAAACAATCATCAGTAGTTTCCATGGGAAGAAATAAAAAAAATGTTAATATATTAATAAATGAAATAAAAAATGCCTGCAGATAACATTGTATTATATCAACTCTTATTGCAGAGTGCTTTAAACACTACATTTCCTTACTCTCTTGTCTCGATAGGTAGAACATAAGGAGAACAAATCAGAAAACATCGATAAACAGATAGATTCCCGCCTTATCCTGTTTTGCCTGGAAATTTAAGTGCTGATATTCAGGAAGCATAGAACAATAATACGAATGGCTTGCTTTAGCAAAGCCATTGCTTATTAAGAGCTCATTCAGGCATTCGTCGGTCGGGAGAATGACATACGCCAAATCTCTCAGCCAAAAATCGGTTCGGTTATCCAGTTCCGTTAATAGCGTAATACGTGTTCCGGGTGGACAAACCTGTAGAACATAATTCAAAGACATCAAACCATATTGAAGTAGCAAACTGGCAGGTATGCCTGTTTTCGCTTCATCCTCGCGCATCTTTCTTGAAAATGATACTTCGGGTGCATCCAATCCGTAAAGACGAATTTCACGTCTTTCCTGTGTGAATTCCTGTTTGACTTTCAGACTGTCTCCGTCCAAGACTTCTTCAACGATCCAAAACGGCTGCTCGTGAATGTTTTTGATTTGAAAATATTTTGTTGATGGATTTACTGTTGTGCTGCTTTCCATTTCGTTAGCGTTTGCACTTATTGCGTTGTATTTCATTGGTTTTCAGTATTTTAACTATTGTTTTTATAAAGATAATAAATGATATTTGTATCTGTCTAGACAACAGTGTTTTTCTCTCTTTTCTAATTTCAAAAATTTAAAACAATGGCAAGACAAAAAGGTCTTATGAAATACGTCGGTACTATTGGCGACGTTAGACATTTCAAAATCAAAGGTCAGGAAGGCTTCTTCGCAGGTATGGTCGGCGGTCCTACAGCTGAACAGGTGAACAGCGCCCCTGAGTTCGAAAGAACGCGTGAAAATATGAACGAATTTGGCGGATGTGCAAAAGTTGGTAAATCGTTAAGAACAGCGCTCTCTGCTCTTATGGGAAAATTTACAGATCCGCAGGTTACCGGAAGATTAACTTCAATAATGAAGAAAATCAATCTTGAGGACGGAACCGAAGCGAGAGGTTACAGAAAAGTTGAAGTATCCACACAGAAAAATTATCTGCTTGGATTTGAATTCAACAAGAACCTTTCAATCTCCGGTATTTTTAATGCTCCTTACGACATTGAGCCGGATGCAGGAAGAACTTCTTCAGATTTCATCGTTGCTGCTTTTAATCCTGCTGATTTGATTACTGCTCCTTCAGGATCTACTCACTTCAGACTGATTAATGCAATTGCAGTTCTTTCTGATTTTTCCTACAACCCAACTACAGGAAGTTACGAGCCGGACGATATGGTGAACAACGAGTTAACCAACATCGCTTATTCTCCTTATATCCCGTTGAATGTTCCTTATGCCGGTTCAACCATTACAGCAACACTTCCGGGTGCTCCTGTATTGGCTGCAAACGCTTCGGTAGTTCAATGTATCGGGATTGAGTTCTTCCAGGAAGTTAACGGAAATCATTATCCTTTTGCCTCCGGGAACTGTCTCAAAATCGAGGAAGTTTTTTAGGAAACAAACTTCTAAGGCCTTCCCAAACCGGGAAGGCTTTTTTGTTTAATGTCCAAATATTATAAAAAATGAAAGCAAAAATAATCAGGGTTGCAGAGGGCAGAAACTCTACACTTTCCCACCTATATATTAACGGTATTTTTCAGTGCTTTTTGCTAGAAGATAAAATCAGAGCCGTTAAGATTATGAAACAGACCGCCATTCCCGAAGGTGTTTTCAGACTTCGTTTGAACACTTGGGGCGGAATGAACAAAACGTATTTCCCAAAATATGGACCAATCCACAAAGGAATGATTGAGATTGCCGAGCTTCCAACCTTTTCAGCGGTCTATATCCACATCGGAAATACTATTGAGAACACAGCAGGCTGTCCGCTTGTCGGACTGTCCTATATCAAGAAAGACGGTGATTATCAGGTTCTGCAAAGCACAGACGCTTACAAACAGGTATACCGAAAACTGTATGAAGTGGCAACCGGAAAGGATAACCAGATTGAAATCAGCAACAATTTTCAATTTTAAAAAATGAACATTATGCAAAATGAAATCACGTTAAATGTTTTGTTTGGTTCGGTTTCTTCGGTGCTTCTGGCGATAGTCGCGTACTTTATCCGGCAATTACACAGCGATTTCAAGAGTATGGAAAAGGACATTTCAGAAGTCAAGACCATGGCATTACTGATCAAAACAGAGTTTAAAAACAGTTATGACCTTCTTAATCAGAAGGTGGAATATCTGGAACAAAGGGTTACAAAACTGGAGTTAAATAACATTAAAAATCAGGATCATGAAAAACAGGAATCTTAATTTAATCAGTAGAGTTCAGGAACCAACGCCAAAATGGTTCAGAATCGTTAGAAATATCGGACTGGCTTTGTCGGCGGTTGGTGGTGTTCTTGTGGCTGCTCCGGTGACACTTCCTGCAGCAGTTGTTTCCGTAGGTGGGTATTTGCTTTTGGGCGGTTCCATCATTGGCGCGGTATCACAAACGGCAGTCAGTGCCGAAGAATACGGCGACAAAAACCGAAAATCCCGGGAAAATTCCACGGAAAATTCACCTGGTGAATTTGGGAAACAGCCGTAAACAGGCGCTTATCTTCTACGAAAATCATTCAGGCCGGTTCAAAAGACCGGCTTTATTATTTGCTTTCATCCGTCTGCACCGTTTCTTATAAAGGGGCGAAATATGTATGCTTTATGTTGCGCTTATCGGTTAAATCAGGGTGAATCAAGCGTGTGGCAGGAAAAGAATTATTTTTTTCGATTAATTTTACTTCTCCGGAGTGATTTTGTTTTTGCAAGTGCATTCGGGGATTTAAGTGATTTTGGCTGAGCCCCGTATTCACGTTCCATTTTTTTCTGGAATTCATCCTCCCGGGACATATCAAGATTTTCATATAAAATCTTTCCCAGTAATAAATTAACGCTGTAACGGTCAATAGGAAATTTAGAAGCATCAATATTTTCTGGATATATTTCGTTGACATATACCCATCCCTTCAATTCAATCAGCATTCTCGGGCTGTCAGGATTATACCCTGCCTGGAATAAAATGTGGGAAATATTTTTAGGTTGAGAAAAATTTTTGGTTGCATTATCGCTGTAAAGCCTTGAAAAAATAAAGTCTGACGGTTCGCGGTATTCCACGGTTTTTTCACCCGATTTCATATGATACAGGTAAACTGTTTTGATAGTCAGAAACAGATAATCGTCTTTCTTCAGTCCCAGTTTTCGGATTATGTTTTCAAGTTCAGGATTTTTCATATTTATTAGTTTTTCAGTTATTATGGTAATAAAGCAATTCACTAAAATACTTAAATTAAGCAATAGTAAAAAGCAAAAAAAACTTCCCGAAGGAAGTTTTTTGATTTTAAATACTGAAATAGTATTTTCTGACAAGCGAATCTCGCAATTGCTTCAGCAGTTCAGATTGCTTTTGCATTTTCTGCTCCAGTTCCCAGGTTGCCCGGATTTTGTTGACCATTTCCGGGTTTCTGTTGGCTTTTTCAATGCCGGGTTGAATCCATTGCAAAAGCAGTTTTTTCAAGTCTGAAAGGCGAAGCATTTCAATGACTGAGCCGCAAAGGTGCGGATGAAAGAATCCGTTTTTCCAGAGGGCGTAAAAGGTCCAGTAAACGGTTTCGAGTTCTTCGGGACTGCTGCAATAAAAAATAAAGCAATTCGGGCAAGGTTGGCGAAGGGGTTTTCCTGCGTTGCGTCCTCTGTTCAGAATGTAGATTGCCTGTTCAGGCGTTTCGCGGTGCACGGCGTACGTGCGTACTTTGTTTGTAAGCATAATTTTGTTTTAAAAAATTTTGCTCCGCTGAAAATTTTTCAAAAGAAAAAAAAGAAAAAAAGAAAGTGCTCCGACCGTCTGGAAGGAAAATGCGATGCAATATTTTTTCAGAAAAATTTTGGGGCTAAATTTTAGCGCCACAAAACTTTTTCTGAAAAACCCGACAGGGCTTGATATTGTCGGCGCATTTTCCTTACAACAGAACTTTACTTTCTTTTTTTTTATTTTTTCTTGATGCCTGATCCTCGATTGAGGCGCAATCAAGGCGGTGGAAAGAAAGGGCAAAGACAGCGGTATGGCGACAGGAATACTTGGACTGGCGACATACTGCTGTGCGCGGTGACGAAAATGTATAGACGGCAGAGAAAGCCGGTTGTTCAACAACCGAAAAGTGAATGCCGGCTATATACTGTAGGAACTTGGAAAAGCGTTGGCAAACCGGGGAAACAGACTCGCAGAAAAATGGTGATTTCCGAAACGATCAATTTGGGTAAATCTTCCTTATGTGTCGGAATGGAAAAAGCGGCTGCAAAGACAGTGGTATGGAATGCTGAAAGAAAATGCTTTGCTTGGGAATTTTCAGCACGCGCCACAAACACACTACAAACCTTTGCCTATGAAACCAAAGTGTTTTTGGTGTGTGATGAAAATAATGGAATGGAAAAAGCAATTTTCTTCAGTATGGAATACGACTGTGCGCGATGACGAAAGCGACTGTATTGCCACTAAACTTTTCCGCTGAAAAAAAGCAACACAGTGGCTGTAGGAACTGGCTAAATCCCGAAACTCTCTGCACCATTTTTCTGCATCCTTGAATGGGTGGCGGGGATAATGTAGGTTTTCGATTGGGAAACTGACCGTGTAAATTATAACTGCCCTGGCGGCTGGAAGGCGATGGCGCAAAAGGGCTGTGCCCGTTGCACGGAAAGCATTTTACATAATCTCAAATTATGGGCAATGATGCGGTTGGTTTTGCACGGAAGGAAGCCTGCGGACTGGAGGGCAACGGTGTGCGCTGGCACTTTGACCATAATTTCGATTATGTAACTTGCTGTGGCAGAGCGGGGAAAATCAAACCTTTAGTTTGAAATAGATCTCTGCAAATTCTTTATCAAAATTATTTTGAAGAATTTTTTCAAGTGTAGGTAAAATGAAAGTTGCTTTTTTATAAGCAGAAATGAACTCTGGCGACGTTTCTAACTTTAACCAACTGATATCAAATTCTTTTTCAGGAAAATCTTTAGGAGAAAGAAGAAAACGAAAATACGGTTTTTCTGTGATCATCATTTTTGCTTCTTTCTTTGTAATCTTACCTTGGTAAACCAGATATATGAAATTCAGAAAAAAATTTACTTTCCTTCTTGAGACATCTTTATTTTTCTGATCTTTAATACGTGCAGAAATACTGTCAATATATTTTTTACGAAATTCTGATTTTAGAGGTATCTTATTATCTATTATGTAGAAGTAATCATCAATATCCACGTTATCTAAACCAAAATATTTCTCAACCTTCATAATTAGATTACGTTTTTCATCCGCAGTAAGTGCTGAATATAGACCAGCAATATTCTGAACATTGTTTTCAATATCAAAATATTCACTTTCAAAACTGTTGGTCACATAAGACTCATCTCTTTGCTTCAGAATGTGTAATGTCAATAAATACTGGAAACAGTAATCTTTTCTTTTTGACAGAAGATCAAGAAGAGTTTCAAGTGCTTTAGTTTCAATCTTTTCTCCTTTTAATGATAGAATCTTTTCAAGATACCATGTTTCTCTCTTAAAACGAAAATCAGTAAACTGAATAAATCTATTGTTAAGCTCCATCATTTCATTCAGTTCACTTTCTTCAAAATCAAAATACGCGAAAATCAGATAAATATTTTTTAGTTTAATTTCTACTGATTCGCGGAAATCCCCATCAGAAATGAGTTTCCCTTTGAAAAGAGTATTTCCATAAAAATCTTTACCGAAGACTGTATTCACTTTATATGAAGATGCAAAAAAATTTCTTGTCATTTCCATGAAATTTTTACGATCATCATCACCAATTTTGATATCTTTTAATGACAACTCGGTTAAAATTTTATGTAAATCTTCTGGCTTTGAATAATCAACAATCAATTTTAGTATATAGTGGTTAAATTTTTGAAGGCCAGGGTTGCCAAAAAAATTGAAATCATCATCTTTTGAATCTAATAAACTAATTGCATAGGCAGTAAAAAATGCATTTATTGATTTTCTGAATGCCAAATTAATTCTTGAAAAACCGTTACCTATAATAAAATTGAGGTTCAAAAATCTCTCTAACTCAACACACGATCTGAATAGATTTGATACATCACTATTAGATGAAGAACCACCTTTTTCAATTAGTTTTTTTGTTAAAGGTATTTTATTGTATTTATCATCAATATCGTCACACAGATTTTGAATAAAAATTCCATTCTTCAATTCGCGAAGAAATTCATACAAATCTTTATTAACAAACTGTTTGGTTTTATAAAACTCTTTATCCAGGTCAAAATCTTTATACTCATCAAGCATATTTTTTATTTCATCATACTCTAGTTGCGAATAGTACGCTAAGTAACTAAGTTTCGAAAGGCGATAAAGATTGTATTTGGCTAAAAAACTGACTTCAAAACGCTTTAAGCGATTTGCTTTTGACAATATTTGCTTAAAGCCTAAAAAGGATAAATAATAGTTATCTAGTTGATAACAACCAAAAGCATAAGTTAAATCTTCAAATAACTCTGAATTTTCAGAAATTTGATAATTTTCTGTTTTTTGTAAAGCAACATCATAATTATAGTTTGATATTGAACACATTATACAGTCACATTTTTCCTTATTAATTCTTTTCGCAGTTAAATCCACAGAAGTTTTGTGATCAGAAGCAGAATAACCAAAAGAATCTGAGCCTTTCTTTGGCAGAACTACTGTATGAATATCTGAAAAGAGGAATCGATTGACAATATATTCCATCTTATTCATTTGGCTTTCGCTTAAGTTTTTCTTGTCTTTTGGATCGTAATCGCGGAAAAGTTCATAAAGAAGATTGTTTTGACATGTAAAAACGTTGCCGTGAAAAATGTTAGTTCTTACCGAAGGATTGTCCTGATAATTAAAAATACTATTGTGGCTCAAGATAATTGATGGAATTTTTCTAAAATAATAGAAATCACTAAAAAAAGCATAAATTTCATCAATAAGTTTTCCCGTATGCTCAGGCGTTAACCATTTTTTGTAAGAATCCGGATTATAGTTTGAGATCAAAGATAATATACTGTAAAGCCTATTACTATGTTCAGAAAGTTTAGAAGAATTTACCGTGACTATAGATGAAAACTCTGGTAATTCTTCCTTTAATTTTTCAAATTCAATAATGTTAACTCCATTATTTTCGTAATATTTTATTTCAGACAAAGAAAGGGGTTCTGATATGCTTATTAGATAAGTTCGCTGATGATGCTTCTTCAATATATGTCGAATTTCCTGATTCAATATTTTCAAATTAATATCAGAGAAACTATATCCGACAAACAAAACCACCTTATTGCTAAAAAGCGATTTAACGAATATTTCTTTTAATGGATTATTCAGAGAAAACTCGAGATAATCAGTTTCTTTTAATACAATATTATGGTTTTGAAAATCGCCATGATACTTTATCAACAAATTTTTGAACTTCCCGTAAGGAAGATCTTCATCTTTTGCAACCAGAGAATAATCTAATCCTTTATTCGCAATAACTTCTTCTAAAAAAGTATCATAATTTGTGGTGACTATATGCTGTGGATTTAAAGAAAATAATATTTCATGAAGCAAATTAGGTTTATTGATACTATTCTTATAAATTAAATTATTAACAATATCATAGTATTCTTTTTCACCCTTTTCATTATATAAAATCTGTGCAACTTTTAAAGCATCATCAAGTTTTTCGGGCACGAAACTCAAACTCTCTTTCATGCCTTTGACTAAATCAGCCCATAGAGGCAAGCCAGACTCGACAGAAATACCTGAACCTGCAAAAATTACCAGTCTATCTTCGTCAATTGCATTTTTAATTGCTAAAATCTTGTTCAAATTTTCTCTGGAATTGCTCATTATCTATTTTGTATTGAAAGTCTTTTTTTCTGCCTATAGCATCAATGAAAAACTATCTTGTTCCTCTTTTTACCTGTTACAATAGCGTTACGTTAAATATTTCCTTTCACTGTACTTTTCCAACATCGCTAATTTCTTTATCTAATATTTTATCAGAATAATAGTCATTAAAGAAAAGACATTCGTCAATTTCCTCCCCAGAAAAATGCAAACCTGGGATTTTTTTCTCAAGGAAATTAAGCAATTTTTTTCCTCTGATCTGTATCTCTTTTTCAGTCCAAGATGGGTTTTTGCTAATTTCAATTTCATTGTAAGAACCGGTTTTAAAGCGGTCTTGTTTAATAATCCAGGATTTATTTCCAAGCGAAGAATTTTTTCCATTCATCAGTATCGTCAAATTACCAAGAGAATTAATTAAAATTTTTCGTGCAGTAGATTTTTTTTCATCCTCAGGAAGACGATCTGAAACCGACCTTACCTCATTTAACCAATTTGCCGAATAATCTTGCGGAATTATGTGCTCAATAGTAGTTTGCTCATAATCTGATAAAGATACTTTCAAATGATGTTCCCCATATTCCTTCATCAATTCTTTGTCATACTCAAAAAGAAAATACTTTAAAGCCCCCCACCTGTGAAAACCAACAGCACCCCGAACATAAGTAAATAGAGAACCAAATCCTTTTACAACATTTTCTGCTACAATCTCACCTTCTAAATATTCTTGCATTTCGGCTTCAACTTCTAATATTTTTTCATTTAGTTTTTCTCCTGAATTATATAATATTCTAGCCCAGGTAGAAACATTTCTTTCATCCATTATCCAAATTCCTGGAACCCTATTTCTAAACAATATTGTTTCAAGATTCAAAAGAAGTTTATCTATAATTTGATGATTTTCAATTTTGTAAAGCAATGTAGAAATGAAAATTTTAATGTCTTTACTGCTATTCAACAAGAGTATTTTGTTGATTAAGGAATTATTTGAATTATTTACCTGAAACCAAATAGGTGCAAAACCAGAGAGTTTATGAATGTAGTGTTCTATTTTTTCAAATGATACAGTAGGCTCTTTCTTTTCAGTATCTTCGAGCGCATATTTCTCAGATCTATTGCAAAACATCTGAAATACCTTTTCTTCTGCTAACTTCTCAGAAAAGACGGATTCTTTTGGCTTACGGTACAAGGATAAATGCGCTGAAAGGAACTCGTCTTCATCAAGATATTGATCGGGGTTCTGAGCCAGCGAATTGTAAATTTTTCCCCATGCATCATTTATATTTTTTCTTAATAAATTTTTATCCTCTTCAGATTGATGTATCTTGTCATTTAGATAAATTAATCTATTCTTTAATTTTTCAAGTGTAGTAAGAGGTTTTCCTCTATTGTTCATGGTTTCAAAAACGGCCTGTACATCAAGATCTTTCTCAATTTTTCTTATATCAAAAATTAATGCAGTTGTAATTTTGCGAAACAAAAGATTTCGTTCATCATGTGACATATCTTTTAGTTTATCGAAGAAAAATTGCTTAGCATAATTGAGGTTTTTAGCATATAAATTCACTGAGTCACTATCCAAAAGCACGGCTTCATCTTCAAAAATTGATTTGGATAAATACTTATAATTTTTGTCAGTTTCCTGATATCCGAACCTAAAAACTTTGCTTTTGCCACTTTCATTCTTTGAAAATAAATATTCATTTTCTAAAATAGTTTTCTCTTTTGAGGCATACCCTCTATCGGCAACTTTAAGTAATTCAAATAGCAATATGCTCATTGTGGTTAACCGCTGTTGACCATCAACTACGTGGAAAAAATCATCATTTACCCATTTTTCAGATTCAGTTGGTTTTGATTTTTCGAGAAAAATTGTTCCCGTATAGTGTTTCTTAAATTCTCCCTCATCTTCGCGGATATCTTCAATATCATCCCACATCTCATTCAATTGTTTTTCGTTCCAGGAGTAACCTCTCTGATAATCTGGAATTCTAAAATATCCCTGTGAAAATACTTTATGTAGTGTAATTGCTTCCATTTTACTTTTTTAATATTTAATATTAATTATTGTGCATACTGCGACATCAGATATTCAAAGCCGGTGGTGGTGGTGATTTTGTCGTGAGGAATTAGGGCATATTTCCAAGGTTTGCCGCCATTTTCTGTGTTGTATTTTGAAGCATATTTGCAGTATTGGAGTGCGGCTTCTCGTTTTGACTGAACGTCTTCGTTATCCACTTTACCGGCTTCTTTTGGTTCAACCATATAAATGCAGTCGTCTGTTTCTACCACGAAATCAGGTTCGTAACGGCGGCCGGAATTGCTCCAGTAAATACGGAACTGATTGGCTGAAGGACGCAGCCATTTTTTTACATTAGAATCATTTTCTAAAATGAAAGCAAAATCTTTTTCTGTTCCTGAATCAAATTTATATTCAAAATGACAAGCCTTCTCAAAACCACGGAACACAAAACGCGGAACTAAAGACGCCGGGGAAATTGTATCTCTGTAATCACGATAACCGTTTTCTGACAATGCTGTATAATTGTGCGGCTCAATTTTGGTGAATGGTAATACTTCCGGCTCAATGAATGCAGGCGTTGTCACGGTGAAATTGGCTCTCATCTGCATATAAATTCTTTCCGCAATGGGTAATTTGAACTGTCGGACAGTGAGATTCAGTTTAGATTTATCCTCTAAATTTACTTCCAAAGCATCCACAGCCTGCTGCGCCAATTTGTAAAGCAGATCAGCATTTTCGTCATAATCCACTTCCGGGTAATTCAGCAGTTCGCTGATAATCAGTTTTACCGGATTTATTTTTTGTCCGCTGTCCTGAACGCCAATTGTTTCGGTTTTCTTATCCACCAAACCCATTCTGATAATTTCCTGTTCGAGGGCTCTAAAAGTAAATTCGTCGGTTACCAGATCAAAATCATTGAAATAAGCTTGAACTTCGCCACGAGTAAGGACCATTCTTGGAATTTCAATAATGTTCTCTTTGTAAGCCGAAATTATGGTTTCATACTGTGCTTTTGCTTCTGCAACGATCTGATCGGCAAAGATATTTAACTGCCCTTTATTCAGGTTTTCTTCAATCTTCTGAATAACCTCTTTTTTTACTTCCTCTTTGTTTAAATCATTGATATTCTTTACCAAAGACGATTTATTGAACGTGGGCAGAACGGTAAGCACCGCTTTTTTGGCATCAACAACCGCCTGCGCTTTCTGCTTTTCTGCAGGATTAGAAATTAAATTTACTTTTACCTGCTCTTTTTCAACAGATTTTTCTACAGTGCTGACTGAAGTGATAACCTGTGTTTTAATACCCATTTCCTTTTCATCCAGTTCTACGAAAGTAAACTTGTTCAACAAGGAATTTGGATCCTGGGCTTCGGCAACTACGGCTTCAAAATTATCGTGTGCAATAACGGTCAGTTTATCCACGGATTCCACACCGGTTCTTTTACCGTCGTAAGGCAAACGCAAACCACGACCAATGGTTTGCTCAATCAATATTTTTGCATTGGCAGCACGCAACGGAACTATGGTGTAAAGGTTTGAAACATCCCAACCTTCCTTGAGCATATTCACGTGGATTACAATTTCAATCTGATTATCCGGATTTTCAAGGGAAATAAAAAGGCTTTCAATTTCCTCGTCTTTGCGTGTTACACTATGTATCTGTAACGCTTTGCCAATATATTCTCCTTCATAAAATTCGGTAGAATTGATATAACTGTAAGTTTCTTCAGCGTGCTCAATGCTTTTGCAGACTACCAAAATGAACGGTTTTACCTGTTTTGCATTGTTGTTTTTAGAATAGAGTTCAAGATCGTTTTTGGTTTGGCGGTGAACGGAAACTGCGTCTTCAAGTTTAATAATATCCACATCACGATCGGAAAGGTTGCCTTTCTGAAAATTTTTACGCTTGGCAATGGCAGGATTTTTTACAAATTCACCGTCTGCTAATGCCTGTGCCAGATTGTATTCGTAAACAATATTTTTGAAGGCATTGTTTTTCTCATCTAAAGGAGTTGCCGTAAGTTCCAAGCCAAGCACCGGTTTTAGTTCGTTAATGGCTGTTTTGGAAGCATCGGCGTGGTAACGGTGTGCTTCGTCCATCAAAATTACCAAGTCTTTAATGCCGGTAAGATATTCCCAATACGACTGTCCCAAATATTCGGAAAGCCGTTTGATTTTCGGCGCCAAAGAAACGCCGCCTTTTTTGGTACCCTTATTGTCTGAATTGAATTTGGAAATATTGAAAATATTGATTCTGATTTCGCTTTCATCGAACAGATTTCCCTGCTGGCTGTAATTATCGCCGGTAATGATTACCGGACGGTTGTGCACAAATTCTGAAATGCCATTGAACACATATTTTTCGTATCCGGGATCGCCAAAATCCTTAATCAGTTTTTCGTAAATAGTAAGATTGGGCGCCAAGACAAAGAAATTTTTAATGCCTTTGTTTAAAGCCAAATACGCAATACAAGCCCCCATTAAACGCGTTTTTCCTACGCCTGTTGCAATGGAAAATGCTAAAGAAGGAAACTCGCGCTGAAAGTCTTTTACCTGTGGATAATGCTGCTGCACTTTTGCGAGTTCTTCTTTCAGGAAAGCCGTGGCTTCGGTAGAATCTTCCGGCTGTTTTTGCAGGGTGAGTTTATCGGCTAACAGTGCGACTACATCAAGTGATTCCTGTAATGGTTTGCGGAGGGAGAGGCGCTGTTTTATGTAATTGGCTGTGCTGTTCATTGGTTGTTGGTTGATGGTTGTCAGTTGTTGGTTTATTTAACGAACTTTTTTTAGCAAGGGATTGCTTCGTTCTTCGCAAGGACGGTTTTTATTTAATCGAATAAAGTGGGTTGGGAATCTGTATTGTTTTGATCGTTGAGTTCCTGAACGGTGTGTTCTTCCGGAAGTTCGGTTTCTTCCTGATCTTCGTGGGGAAGATTAACGATATTGAAACTGTAATCGTCTTTGCCAAACTCGCAACGGTTCAATAACATTTGTGGAATTTTCTTTACGGTGATATTCGGGAATTTTTCACGACATTCTTTTTGAAACGCTTTGCAGCATACCAATAAACTTTCTCCCGGTGCCATATCATCATAAATGCTCTCCAGAGATTCTACGGTGAGGAACTGCGTGGTGGTGTAGATGAAATCCTGTTCCGAAGATTTGCCCTGCTTCCAGAATTTGGTTTCGTCCGGTTGGTATTTGAAGCCCTCCTGCTTTGCCATTGCAGCGGCGAGCATATCGCCGTTGTAATCTGCGGAAATTACCCAGTTGTCGAACTTGTCTTTTCTAAGCAGGCTTGGAGCGAGGGTGTAGAATTTAAAACCGCCGCCGCCTTGCCAGTTGACGGCTTTGGAAATACCGCCCTTCTCTCCATCAACAACAGCTTTAAGGCGCGGGTAACAATGCGTTTTAGCGTGTTCGCCGAGTTCTATCCCTATATATTTTCGGCCCATTTTGTGGGCGACTGCTGCGGTGGTGCCTGAACCGAGGAAGGAATCGAGGACGAGATCGCCTTTATCGCTTGCCAAGTGAATAACTCTTTCGATTAATTTTTCTGGTTTTGGAGTAGCAAAAACTTCCGCATCATTAAAAGATTTAACTTCTTTCTTTGCGTCCTGATTATGTCCAACTTCTTGATAAGTCCACAAAGTTTGTGCTGTTATTCCATCTTTTACTTCAGACAAAAATCTTTTAATACGAGGAACTCCATCTCCTTTTGCTCCAAACCAAATTCTATTGTCAGCAATAAATTCTTCATACCTTTCGCGCGATAGTAACCAACATCTTCCTGTAGGAGGTAATACACTTCGCCCATATGGAGTAATAATTTCATACACTTTTGATTCAACAACCGGGCCTACAGAAAAGTTATCCGATTGCCAAACTCCACGAGGATCGTTATCAGGATTTTTATATGCTGAGTTTGCTTCTGCACTTCTTGGTAATTTATTTAATTCAAAACCCTGTGCATTTTTTGCATAAACCAAGATTGCATCGTGGCTTCTTGACAAAGTTTTTTTAAGGTTAATTGGAGCATATGAACGCTGCCAAATTACTTCGTCTATAAAATTTTTTCTACCAAAAACCATATCGCAAAGCACCTTTAGATAATGGCTTTCATCTGCATCAATAGAAATCCAGATAGAGCCGTTATCTGCCAACAAACTCCGCAGCAATTTTAACCTAGGAAACATCAAATTCAACCATTCCGAATGCTCCACGCCATCATCATAATGCTCAAACGCATTTCCGGTATTATAAGGCGGATCTATATAGATGCATTTTATTTTTCCGGCGTAATCCTGCTCCAGGGCTTTCAGCGCCAAAAGGTTGTCGCCGTGTATGAGCATATTTTCGGTATCGGGATCTCCGTAGGAGTATTCGGGGTTTTCTATGAGGATGCGCGGCTCGAGTTTTGGTTCTTCGCCTTTGCCAATCCAGGTGAGTTCGAGTTTTTGGAGTTTTTTGTTGGACATATTTTTTTATTGTAAAAAGTACAATGTAAAAAGTACAATGTACTATGGGGTTGGTTAATGGTTGATCGTAATTTTCTGGGTGCAGGTTGCAGTGGTTGCAATTGGTGCAAGTTGCGACGGTTTGCTATGGGATTTCTTTAGTGTGGATAAGGAAATCTTGTGTATTTTTTATTTTTCTTTTTACATCTTCGAGTTCGATTCCTTTATTATCTAAAGCGAAGACTCTTTCAATATCATTGAGTAAGTTTGTTTGGGCTTCATCATTGAAAATACCTTGTCTTAGTTTGAAAACCTTGGAAGAGCGTATTCTATCTTTCTTTAGTGGAACATCATAATTGACCATATTTTTTTCAATAAGTTCCCTGCCTTTATCAAAACTTTCAAGATCGTAGATAACTGCTTCATCAATAATGGTTCCTGCCCAATCCTGACTTTCTGCCAATTCGTGGGCATACACTAATCCTTTGCCGTATAGGCACTGAACTGAATAAGAGCCACCGTTTTCATTGTCATTTTTACCGGAAACAATTCTTATGTTCCCTTTTACTATTGCACCTCGCAATGGGAAATTATATGTTATCTCTCTCCAATTAAATTCATAAGCAACTTCTATTAATTCAGCCAAAGATTCTTCTGATAAATCGTTTGTCCAGAATAAGATAGTGTCGGAAATATTTAAGGTATTCAGTTTTGATTGTGTGGTATCTGCAAAGATCATCCCTCCCTGTGGTGGGTGAAATTTTCCGCGGGCAATACACATTTCTATATCTCTAAAGATATGTTCCATTCTGCGCACCAGTACTTCATCCTCATTATTGAGAATAAACTGCTTAAAGCCCATAAAATCGAAATATGCGAGGTAAACTTCTTTCATTTACTGTCTTCTTTACTTAATAGTTTGCTTACTTTACTAAAAACTTTACGTCTAGGTTTACGTCTAAAATTATGTCTAAGTATGTCTAAATGTTTACCTGAAGATATCCTATAAAACGGCGAATTTCAGAAAACGGACGTCTAAAAACAAGCTTAAGACGTCTAAAGTTTTTAGGATTTTAGAGACCATATTTTCTAAAATCTAAAACTTCGATAAATCGTCTAAAGAAACAAATAGTATTAATTTATAACAACATTCTGATAAATGTCCCGAAACCATCCTTCTTGATCTGTGACCAATTTTCTTTTTGCCATTCGACCGAAAACAATTGATGTCTTGAGATTGTGTTTTTTTGCGAACGACTTTACTTCTTTGTAAGTAATTTGAGTTTCAGGAACGGTTTCCAACAATTCCCTTTCCAATTCAACAGGGAAAACATGTTTAACAGCAAATTCGTTGGCTTCATCTTCTTTTTCCATTTCCTTCTGCGAATATTCAATTCCTTCCAAAAAGACGTCACGTTTCCCATGTAAAAGAATATGACCAAGTTCGTGGAAAAAAGTAAACCAAAAAATATCATCTCTTTTCAAAAGATTGGAAACCTGAATTACAGGTGTATTATCAATCCACCTAGTACATCCGTATGTTTTTAGCCCCTTAAGACAAGGTGTGTATATTAATTTGATACCCACTTCACTACAAGCGTCCTGCAGTTGAGTAAAAAAATTGGGACTATTACCAATCATAATCTGCTGAAAATCTGCAATTTTTTTAAGAGCTTTAGACTTATTAAATATGCCTGTTTTTATTTTGAATGCTTGGATTTCGCCCCTTCTTAACCAAGATGCAATGATGTACACATTTTTGCCGTCAAAATTTGTAAGTCTAAACTGCGGTTGTGCCACTTTGTAATAAGAATAAAAGGAATCTTTATTCGATACGGAAAAGAAGCCCAACACAGATTCATAACACTCCAAAGTGTTTTTAGGATCACAATCAATCCAATTAAGATTTACCATTTCTTTCAAGGGAAAATGATTAAGCCATGATTTTGTATTTATCAAACTTTCCGCCTCATTGATTTCAGCAAGTTCTAGGCGATAGTTCTTTTCTCTTTCGAGCCAAAATTCTGCAGAAACCCCCAATACTCTTTCCAATTGAATAGCGGTTTCCGGAGTAATCGAGGTTTTACCTTGAATTATTTCATTAATAGTTTTGATAGGTCTCCCCATTCTTTCCGCCAATTCTGTTTGAGAAAGATTTTTGGCTTGAATGGTATCTGATAATGTTTCGCCTGGAGACGAAATTAACTGACGGGCTAAATCCACGTCAGAAATAGTTTTAAAATTCATATTAGTGATAGTCTTCTACTGAATTAATCTTAATCTCTGTAATCTTACTTAGATCCAAAGCACCGTCTTCTTTCAAGGGTATCGGATCATTAGTCGGAATAAACGTTATTCTATAATTTGCAGAAACATCTACGGCAAATTCTCCTTTTCTAGGCGGTTTAAGTTCGTGAAGATTTGCCTGCGGAAGCATACTGATGTCTGTTAGGTTTTTTGCTGCAATTAATTCATCTATCCGTTTCTTAACATTCTTTGCTCTTGTGCCATAATTTTTAGCAATTGCTCTGAAATCGCTAAATGACTTTTCTAGTTTATTGTTTTTGTATTCAATTGTCATGCAAAGATATAACTTTTTATTGATTATTTTTAACCCTAAAGGTTAAAATTATATAATTTTCCATTTAATGGTAAATAGTTCCATTTCCTCTATTTTCTGATTTAATCGGGCTTCAATGTCGTTCAATAAATCATCTTTACGGGTGTCTATGTCGTCCTGTGCAGAGAACAAAGTCTGACGTTTTTCGTTTCTCTTTTTCTCAAGGTCTTTTATTTCACGCTGTGCAGTAACTTTTGCCTCGAGGTTCAGCATTTTTTTTGCTTCGGATTTTTTGAGGCGTATTTCTGCATCCAAATCTTTTATTTCCTTCTCCAAACTGATTTTCATATCATCTGCCCACTGATCGAGTTTATCCATTTCAGTATCAAAGAAGTCTCTGTTTCTTTCGGCATTTTCAGAAACAATTTTCTGTTTTTCGGAAAAGATAATTTCGGATAAAGTGTTCCTGTGCTCGTCGGCAACTTCTATCTTATCACCTTCGAATCCAAACAGAGAAAACATTCTGGCTGCCATTTCAGAATCAACGACTTCGCCATCTTTTGTATAGCAAGCTAAAAGCAAATAATCTTCCTGATCGAAAGAGTGGAGGGAAAGACTTTTTACCTGTAAGTAGCCCGATTCGCCAATAAATTTCTCGAGGTAAGCAATTTTATTTTGCGAGCCGGAATAATCGAAAATTATTTCTTTATCTTCTGTTGTCTGTTCTTTGCAGGTATACAAAATTTTCTGAGCCAACTTGTGGCCAACTCTGTAAATATTGGTATCCTCCGGCACTTCGATTGCGGATTTTTTTTGTCCGGCCGAAGTTTTGAGAATCATATAAGGACCTGAATGGATGGCTTCATCCGGAAATGGATTTTTGTGAAGACTGAAACTGTAATCTGAATTAAAATTTGCGAAGTTCTGTAAATAATACTGTGTTACTTTCCAAAGGTTATCTTCAAACCTTGAAAGGAACTGCAAAGTCTCATCCTGGTTTGTTCTCAGTTTTTCACGCACTTCATCATCAAAGTTCTCCAATAAAGTGGTTTTTACTGATTTCATTCTTTCAGTGATCTCCGGCTTCAGTTCGTCCCGCAAAGAATCAAAAGCGGTCTGAATTTCTTCCGGTGATCTACAATCCTGATAAATTTGGGCGATACGTTTTTCGAAATCCACCCCATTACCAATGGAACCCAACACTTCATCACTGGCACCGAAAACACCATTAAACAACTGAAATTTTTCTGCCAATAACTCATACACTCTCACATCGGCAGCGTTTTTTTTGTTCAAAAAATTTATTACTACAACATCGTGCTTCTGACCGTAGCGGTGACAGCGGCCGATACGCTGTTCAATTCGTTGAGGATTCCAAGGAAGGTCATAATTGACAATGAGCGAACAAAACTGCAGGTTAATACCTTCCGCAGCCGCTTCTGTTGCAATCATAATCGTCGCATTATTCTTAAAATAATCTACTAATGCAGCACGTTTATCAGCAGTTGCGGAACCTGTAATTTTGTCGGTTCCTTTATTTTCTTTTAGCCACTGTTTGTATATCTCTCTAGATTTCGGATCATTATTGACACCGTTAAAAAGCATTACTTTATCCTTGTAACCTCTCGCTTCCAGAGTATTATATAAATATTCCTGCGTTCTTCTGCTTTCTGTAAATATGAGCGCCTTTTTGTTTGCACCAAGGTTTGCAAGTTCGGCAAAACCCTTATCTAGAGCCACAAATAAATGCTCAGCTTTAGAGTTTTTGCGAATGGTATAGGCCAAAGATCTAAATTTCTTCAGGTCTTCAATTTCATTTTTTATGTTTTCAATATCGGTTTCTGAAAAGAACTCTTCCTCAATTTCTTCTTCATCTTCTTCGAACCAGTCTTCGGCAACTTCGTCCGCAGTTTCATAATCCTGATCTATTTCTTCCAGCAAATCTTCACCTTCCTGTCGCGTTAAAATGGCTTCCAACTTTTTTACTAATGCATCCAGTGTTCCATAGATCGCATAAGACGAGGACGCTAATAATTTTCTCAAAATGAGTGTCATCAACTGTCTTTGGCTGTTAGGAAGAGCATATAGTTTATGTCTTTGCAAATACAAGGAAACACCAACATACAGTTCAGTTTCCTCATCTGTTGGAATGAACTCTTCCACAATAGCAATTCTGTCCGTATAATTGATATATTCTAAAACCTGTCGTCTTAAAGTTCTATGACAAACCGGCTGAATACGCTTTCTTAATTCAAGGTAATCTTCGTCTTCAAGATTCCGACTGTATTGTTGTTTGAAACTTTTGATATCACCAAAAACATAATCGTCAATTATGCTTACCAAACCATATAGTTCCAAAATTGAATTCTGCAACGGTGTTGCCGTTAGAAGCACTTTTTTATAGTTTCGTGTGGCCTCTTTTATAGCATTGCTTGTTTTATTTGATGGCTTGTAGACATTTCGCAGTCGGTGTGCTTCATCAATGATTATTAAATCCCAGTTTGTCTGTTCAATGTAAGGTGCTTTAGTTTTAGCAAACTGGTATGAACAAATGACAATTTCGTCTTTTCTATTGAATGGATTTAGGTTTCCTTTCTTTATCTCGTCATTAAAAATCTTAGCCTCTAGAATTACAGATGGAAGGAAAAATTTATCAGCCAATTCCTGATTCCATTGTTTACGAAGGTTTGCAGGTGTGATAATCAATAATCGCCTTTTTCTTTCAGCCCATTGTTGCGAAAGAATTATTCCCGCCTCAATTGTTTTCCCCAAACCAACTTCATCAGCAAGAATAGCACCTTGAGATAAGGGCGACTGAAAAGCAAACAGAGCCGCATCCACCTGGTGCGGGTTTAAATCGACCTGTGCATCCTGCAATGAAGCAGTAAATTTCCCAATACTGTTAGCCGGCAATTGCCTTGTGAGGTCGTACGATAAAAATTTTGCGTGGTAAGGTGTAAACTGCATTAAAGGGTTAAAGTTTTTAAAAAAATTGTAAACCGGAAAATTAATGAAATTTAGTGAAATATAAAAGCAGGTAGGTAAGGTAACTTGATTTTGGAAAAAGAAAAACTTTTATTTTTTTTTTAAATAATAAAATGCTGAAACAGAACAAAATAAAGCAGAACAATAAAGGAAATAAAAACACTTCTTTGTATTGCAGTGTTTTAATCAGTAAAATTTTGAAAGTAAAAATAATATTTTTTTGTTGCCTTTTTTCCGTTACCCTACCTACCCAAACAAATTAAAGTATAATAGTGAATTTTGGAACCTAATTATATTAAAATCTAAATGAGGACTGTTGAAGGTTTTCAGCTATTCGTTTCTCAACATCACTTTCACGATTTTCAGAGATAACATCATCATAAGACTTTTCAAAAACAGCGTATGCATATACTCCTGATTTTTTCAAACGAAGGTAGCCGTGTTTTTTCAGGGCTTTTCCCAGTTTGTGAACTGTGCTGTCGGTAATATTCATTTTGGCTTTTTCTGATAAAACTACAGCTATTTGAGTAGTAGTTAAAAAGTTATTCGCTGTTTCTCTGTCTGCAACATTGAACCAAGTAAGCAGCAATTCCTCTTCCGGACTTCTTAACTGATATTGTTCGTTGTTGGCGTTAATATCTTTGATTTCTTCCTGGTTAAACCAATGGCGGAAATTTGATTTGTGCAGTTTTAATGCCTGTGCATAAACCTTGTTAATGTCTATTTGATGGGTATATTCTATGTTCTCCACTTCAAAACAAAGAAATCTTCTGGAACCTGTTGTATCATTTAAGAATTGTGCTGTATTAACTGAACCTGCAAAACTTGCGCGTCTCGGCATATTTTCATTGTTATGGCCGTAAGCCTTTCTCATTCTGATGTGTGTTTTTGTAATGATTTCTTTTAACGAACCTATTTCAGTTTTATTGAGATTTTCAAGTTCATCTAAATTGATTAACATACATTCTGCCAAGTGAATTAATGTATCTTTATTGCTCGGATTTATGGTCCCGGAAAAAATGTATTCTTTTAATGGTTTCGGCATCAGTTTTTCTATCCAGGTTGTTTTTCCCAAACCCTGTTTTCCTGAGAATACGATTACAGTTTGATTGACCTGTTTTTCATCCAGAACACAGGCAACCATCGCTACAAACCATTTTTTAAAGCATATTCTCCAAAGATCCTGTTTTGTGGTGCTTATGGTATCTGCAAGCAGTTCTATGTAGTCTATTTCATCTGGATTTTCCGGCAGATTGTTGAAATAATCTTCAAACGGATCATACATTTCGCAGTAGTCTGAATGCAGTAAATTCCTTAAGGAATTGATACTGCATTTTACTTTTGCTTTTAGGATTTCGCGAAGGATTGAGTTTTCGGTGAAGTCGGTCATTGGCTTGTATTTATAGGCTTTCAAAGTTTTGAATTCCAGTTTTCCTAAAACAGTGTTGTATCGAAAGTTGTAACGGTTGTTTAGAAAGTTCTCCAATTTGTCAATGTATGAGGGGGTTTCTTCCTCGTCATCAGAGAAATTTCCGTCATCGGTTTTTGTCGCGGACGATTCACCGGAATTTTTTCTATCGCTCGTCAATCGCTCGGATTTCGCAGATTTTTCTTTTGGAACAAACTTATCTGTATTATGTTCTGCGGTGTTCTGATAGGCGCTTTGAACTGTAGTTGTAACTTCTTTTGCGTCATAACCGTAATCTGCTAAAATGTAGCCTAAAGCCATTGATTCTGAAATTCCTTTCCGGTTAAGATTATTGGCCAAAGCAAAAACGAAGTTATTGCGGTTGCCTTCTGTAAACTGGATTTTGTTTTCTGTGAATTTTACAGCGTTTTCATACTTTAAATCATCGTTGTATATTGTTGATTGTTGGTTGTGGGTTTTCTTTCCATTAGAGTTTTCATTATGAACAGATTGCTTCGCTCCGCTCGCATAGACTTCAGCATTTTCGTTCAGGTATAATTCAGGATCGTAAGAAAAGAAGCAAAGCCGGGTGATGTCTTTACCGGATTTGTCGATTTCTACCGCCAATATTTCTTCAAAATATCGCTGCAATTCCAAAAATGTTTCTTTGTGCTGTTCTTTTTCGGACGAAACTTTCACGAAAATTTTCAGTCCGTTTCCGGAAGGACTGACAAACGAAGCAAATACAAAACCGTCCATTCTGATTTTTGTCTTGCACTGCTGCAGTTTTTCTTTTTCGAGTTTGTCAATATCCAACACCATTAACGCGTTGTAGTTGGTGAGGAATTCCATTTTTCTGCCTCCATTGAATGTGGCACTCGGTGTAAATGCCGGAAGTGATTTTTTGGCTCTTTCCGCGGCTTCTTTTTTGTCGTCGGCAAGGGATTTTCTTAAATAAGTGATTGCGTTTTGATAGACGCCGGTTTTGATATCAGCAAGGATTTTCAGAATATCTTTTTGTTCTGTGACTTCGTTGAAGTTTTTAAATATAGTGGATTTCATTGTTTTAGAAATTAGATTTTAGAAATTAGATTTTAGAGAAAAGCCCTCACTGAATTTGAGGGCTTAAAGGTTTCAGCGCTTCGAACATTGTCAGTCACTTTTTCGCGAAAGACTTGTTGTAGTGATCCTGCATTGTCTTTTCAACATCGGACAGTTTGTAGTAGATTTTACTGCCTACCTGGGAAAAAGAAATCTTCCCTTCATCGCGCCAGGTCTGTGCTGTTCTGCGTGAGATTTTCAGCATTGCGATTAATTCTTCATTGTCCAGGAATACTTCCTGTTTTGGTGATGTCTTCGCGTTAAGTTTTTCGTGAATCTCATTAATTTTTGAGATTAGACCATCAAATTGCTCTTTGGATAAAATAATTGCTTCCATAAAAATTGTTTGTTTAAGATTATGGAGCAAAGGTGTGGGAAAAGAAAAAGTCTTTTGGTCTTTATTTAGTCCACGTGGACTAAATAATTTTAAAAATGTTTGCTAATGTCCACAATATTAGTGCCTTTAGGTCGCTTCTCGGGTTTGGATGGCATCATTATCGTTTTGACAGTCTGTGGACTTATTGAATTTCCATCTTTATCTGTGAAATTATTACATATCAACTGCACTATTTCGCTGTTTTCTGCTTCAATAGCAGGACGTGAGTCCACGAAGTATCCTCGTTGCAATTGAATAAAAACATCTACCAACTGATTGACTTTCAGATTAGTTTTTACTTTTTTAAAAAAGTCCACTGTGGACTTTTCTGATAATTCGGTGGACTTTTCTTCTTCCTGTAGTTTTGCCAATGTTTCAATTTCATTAATCAGTTTATCACATTCTTTTGGAAACAGTGGTAATTGAAGGTATTGAACTGTTATGATTGCACGTTCGTATGCAAATTTTTCTCTAGTCAGAAATAATATTTTTTCCCGATCTGTTGAAATACGGTCCACTTCTTTTTGGACTTCATAAAATGAAAAATAACGTTCTTCACTTTCAGCATTGATATATTTTTTGGCAGGTTTGATTTTGTTTTCATCAATATCCTGGGATTCCAACTTTTCTCTTTTGGTTTCAAGACAGGTATAAATTTTTAAAAGTCTGCTTTGGTTTCTGGTGCCCGAAAAGAGTTCGATATTCAATTCTATTAGTTTCTCAAATTTATTGAGCCACAATAGAGGTTTCTTCACCAAATTACAATGGTGTGCAATAAATGCTGGTATGTTTTTTAAAGGAAGGGAAAAAATTTTGTTTAGAATCTGTTGGCAATAATCTTCCAAACTTTGTTTTGGTATGGCTTCTATATCAAATAAATCGTTAAATGCATCCGTAACTTTTACGGATGAAAATTGCACAAAAGGTGCTGTTTCCTTTAGTTGATATTTTTCCGACATAGCCGAAAATATTATTTAGTTCACAAATTGCTTGATTATTGCAGATTAGAAGCATCAGAGTGATATTTGGCAAAATTTTTCAATTTTTTTGCGTTTTTATTTACTTTTTCTGTGTTATTCATCATAATGCTAAATTAGGAAAATGAAAGCAAATCTTTTAAGTTAATTTTAATATCTTGAGAAAAAAAATATGCTCCGTACTGAAATACAGAGCATTGAGTTATCAACAATTTTTTTCTAATTCATATACTTTTCAACAGCCTCGTCCAATTCCTGGGAAATTATTTTTGCATAAATCTGTGTGGTTCCAATATCCGTGTGATCCATCAGTTTTGAAACGTGTTCTATTCGCATTCCGTTGTTCAGTGCCTGTGTTGCATAAGTGTGTCTTGCAAGGTGGAAAGACAGAGGAAAAGGAAGTTTCATCTTTTTTCCTATTGCGGAAAGATGAAGTGAGCAAAGCGAAGTGCATCTGCCAACTTCTGCCAATCTGTAAGCATCGTTTTCGAAATAGGGCGAACCGTTTTCAAGCATAGGAAATACGAAGTGTTTTGGATTGATTTCTTTGGGTTTGTATTTGTTGAGAATTGCCAATGCCGAGTTTCCAAATTTAAAACTGTGCGTTCTGCCTGTTTTTCTGATTTGTTTTCTGATTTTGTTTTCTTCAAAATTTACATTTTCCCAAGTCAATTCGATAACATCGCTTAATCTCAAACCTCCTGCATTCGCCGAAAATAAAAACATATCCTTTACAATCGGTGCTTTACTCTCTTGATTTACTTCGTACTTTTTAAAATCTTCCAACTGGGTTTTGCTGAGGAAACTTCTTTTGCTTGGATCTCTTTTGATACTTATTTTACTGAACGGATAAAGGTTTGCATCTACCAATTCCTCGTTTATGGCTTCCTTGAAGAAAATCGCCAAAATCACCAACGAATATTTAATCGTAGTATTTGAATTTTTTAAGGTATTACTACAATAATTCACATAATCTTTCAGCATTGTCACGGTGATATCATCAAAATCTACATCTTTAGTTTTGGTAAACTCTTCAAATTTTTTCAGACTGCTTTTGTAGGCTTTGTAGGTTCTTGCAGAAACTGTCCCCTTGATTTTTTCGCATCTGTCCTCAGCATAAGCAAAATAATTCTGTGCTCCTTTTCCCTTTACGGCTTCTTTTAGTTTTCTTGCTGATACAGATTTTGACTTTCTTTCCATATCGGCAACAGTTCCCGAAGCATCTGCTAATTTCTGTAAAAGAAGTGCGTTTGTTCTTGCAGAATTAGGAAAGTTTTTTCGAACCTTTTTCTGTTCGTCATCCCATTGGCTTTCCTTTGCTTTAATTCCTGTTGAAACATACTTCTTCTTTCTGTCCTTAATGAGGATGATGTAAATCGGGCAGTAACCGTTATTGTCGGTTTTGTCTGTTCTGAGGATAAATTTTACTGATGCCATAAGGTTCGTGTTTTAAAAAGTTTAAACTAAATTTGAAAACGGGAGCAAGGAAATGAGAGGTCTTGAAAAGTGTTCAAAGTATCTCAATGCAACCTGATACAAAGGTAGAACTTTTGGTAGAACAAATCGTTATTTTCTTTACTTTTTTTTACTTTAGTTTGCAGAAAGAAAAAACAAAAATCTTTATTTAATAGGCATTACAGAGAAAATAAGTCAACAAAATTGAAATATTGTGATAACATTGTATTTGCAAAAGGCGGGGTTGAATACATAATAGAAAAACCCGATGCATTTAGTCGCAACTTGCTTTTCATATTGTATTTTTTTGTAATTTAACAATCTGAAAAAGCAATTTGCTTCGTTCGGTCGAAATTGAACTTTCAGTTAAATTTAGCCCGCCCTTCGCAAATACTTTTTCCGTTATGCGACATTTTATCCAAACTCGCTGTCAAAAAGAATTTCCGAATGAAATATAACATTGAATTAGAAACGAAACTTATTAAAAAATTCTTTGTAAAAGAAAAACAAAATCGACTAATTGAAT
>NZ_REFA01000027.1 GCF_003852705.1 Amniculibacterium aquaticum | reverse complement strand
GAACGCTTGGATAGATAGCTTTAAAGCGCTATTAATACGATATGAAACTAAAGAAAAACATTGGAGGGATTTTCATCTGCTCGCATTCTGTTGTATTTTGATTAGGAAACATTAAACAAGTTCATTAAAAAAAATTATATAATTTGCAAATTTATTGTTTTTTCTTTACTTAAGCTTTATTTTTAGGGCTTCAAACTCTTAAAGTTTTCTTAAATGAACCCTCTCATCCAACTTGATCAATGCGAATCAACACAAAATGAAATCCTTAATTACCTTCCAGTTCATCCTGATGGCATATTGGCCGTCTTTACCGATAAGCAAACTAAAGGTCGGGGACAATATGGTAACCAATGGGATTCTGGTGAAGGAATGAACATGGCATATAGCATTGCAGTAAGGTGTCAAGATTATAAAGCTTCTGCTTTGTCCTTCAATTTTCATACCGCAGTTTTATGCAGGTATTTTCTTGACAAATTGACGGATGCAAAGGTGAAAATAAAATGGCCGAACGACATCATCATCAACAATAAAAAAGTCGCCGGTCTTTTGGTTGAAAAAATGAAATGCCAAGGTGTTGAGTATTATGTCTTCGGGATTGGGCTGAACCTGTTGCAGGTTGATTTTCTTGGTCTTAGTTCCGCGGGATCCGTGTTGTCACAAACAGGGATTCGTTTCAGGGTTGATGATTTTGCAAAAGAATTTCACGATTTTCTTTGTGGAAATGTCTTACAATGTGATGAGGCTGAAGTTCTTGAATTGTACAATCTGAACCTGTTTAGAAAAAATGAAATTTCTGTTTTCGAAATCAAGGGTATGCGACAAAATGGCATAATTCGTTTGGTCGATGCACAAGGTTTTCTCCATGTCGAATTGGAAAATGAAGGCTTGAAAACTTTTACCTATAAAGAATTGAAATTGCTTTATTGATTGGCTCGTTTCAAATATAAAAGTAAAGCCAGCGGTGCAAAAACGATGTTGGGTAACCACATGGCTAAAAGTGGAGGTAAAGTTTTGTTTTCGGAAACGACTTTCAAAGCTTCGAATGAAAATACAAAGACAAAAGCCAAGGCGATACCGATGGCAAGGTTCATGCCGAGACCTCCTCTTTTCTTTTGAGAGGAAAGGGACAGTGCTAAAAATGTTAAAATAACAACCGATGCCGGCATGGAAGTTCTTTGGTAGAGCTCGTTCAGATATGTGTTTAGGTTACCGTTGCCTTTTTCTTTTTCTCTTTTAATGAATTTGAGTAGTTCCGGAGTGGTTTTGTTTTGTCCTAAAAGTTGATCGGGGAAAAGCTCTTCTGGTGGATGTCCAAAACTGATTTCTTTGATGTTTCCTTCGGATAATTTTTCGGAATCGTCCTTGTTGACCGTCTTTTCCTGATAATTGCTCATCGAGAAAACTTTTTTGTTTGCGTCCCAATTGGCTTCTGCAGCGGTCAATTGATAAAGCATCTTTTTGTCTTTGTTAAATTTCTGATAGCTTAATCCAGTCCCTCTTTTTTCTTTTTTATTGTAGCTGGCAAAGAAAACATATTCGTTCAGGTTGATCTGTGCCGAAACGGGGCTGCTTCCTAGAGTCTTTTCTTTGTTGGCTTCGTTGTAGGTGTAGGCTTCTAATGCATTTTTTTTGATATTGGCCCAAGGCAATACAAAATGATTGATGATCAAACAAAGAAAAGCAATAAACAAGGAAGTGTATAAATACGGTTTTGCAAATCTATGAAAACTGGTCCCGCTGCTGATAATGGCAACAATCTCGGTGTTGTTTGCCATTTTAGAAGTGAAAAAAATAACCGAAATAAAAATCAAAATGGACATAAAAGTCATGATGAGATAGATGATCCAAAACGGATAATAATGCGTCAAAAAATAGGTAACGGTATATCCGCTTCGTTCTATCCTTGGCGATTTTTCTTGTACATCGATGACCAAAACCACTATGGATAATAGCAACAGCATGAAACCAAAAGTTCCAAGATATTTTTTGATGATATAGCGGTCAATTATTTTCACAATCAGAAAGTTTTTTTAGAGTCTTTGTTTTAAGATTGGGACAATGCTGTCCTTCCATTGGTAGAAGTCTCCAGCCATGATGTGTTCTCGAGCGACTTTTACCAAATCCAAATAGAAAGCAAGGTTGTGGATGGATGTAATTTGTTTGGCCAAATATTCTTTAGAAACAAAAAGATGTCTGACATACGCTTTGGAGTATTCTTTGTCCACGAAACTGGTCCCGAATTCATCCAGCGGTGAGAAGTCTTTTTTCCATTTTTCATTTTTCATATTCATAACGCCTTGCCAAGTGAATATCATGGCGTTTCTGGCATTTCTGGTTGGCATCACACAGTCCATCATATCGATTCCCAATCCGATGCTTTCCAAAATATTCCACGGAGTACCCACACCCATCAGGTATCTTGGTTTTTCCTTAGGGAGGATATCGGTAACTTCGTTGGTTATTCTGTACATTTCTTCTTCTGGTTCGCCAACAGAAAGTCCACCTATGGCATTTCCTTCTGCGTTTTGTTCGGCGATGAATTCGGCCGAAATTTTTCTAAGATCGGAAAAGGTAGATCCTTGCACGATAGGGAATAGGCGTTGTTTGTGTTCGTAGATTTCAGGGTTTTCTTCCGTCCACTTGATGCATCTTTTTAACCATCGATGGGTCATTTCCATCGATTCTTTTGCTTGGTTGTACTCGCACGGGTAGGGTGTGCATTCGTCAAAGGCCATAAAGATATCGCCGCCGATTTGTCTTTGGATTTCCATGGATTTTTCGGGCGAAATAAAATGGTAACTTCCATCGATGTGCGATTTGAATTTTACCCCTTCCTCAGTCATTTTTCTGGTGTTGGAAAGAGAGAATACCTGAAAGCCTCCGGAGTCGGTCAGGATCGGTAAGTCCCAATTCATAAATTTATGCAACCCGCCGGCTTCTTCCATAATGTTCATGGTAGGCCTTAGGTACAGGTGATAGGTATTGCCTAAAATAATTTGAGCTTTTATATCTTCTTTCAGTTCTCTTTGGTGAACGGTTTTTACCGATGCTACAGTGCCAACAGGCATAAAAATAGGAGTCTGTATGCTGCCGTGATCGGTGGTGATCAGTCCGGCTCTGGCTTTGCTCTCGGTATTTTTTTCTATTTCAAAAAAATTCTGCTTCATTATTGCAAGGTCTGTTTCTGGGTCGTGATGTTCTTGTTTCTTTCCATAGCTTCCAAAATGTATTTTTTGGATTTTGGATCTTTTTCTAAAATGATATCTTGTGCATCTTGATAGATGTCTTGTATGTCGTTGTTCAGGATATAATATTCATAACTGTCGGTAAAATCCTTTCCTTTTATCTTATGTTTTTGCAAGATGTAACGAACGCCGTTTTCCATGTTTCCACTCGGGTTGATGTAATTGGTTTGGTCGTTCAACGCCATTTCTACCAAAAGTTGGGTCATTTCGTCTTTAGAAATTAAATTTTTTGGTTTTTCTAAAATAGAATTGCACGAAAATATACTTGTGAAAACTAAAAGTAAAGCCCAGTTTTTCATAACTTTCCGAATAGGGATTTTAATTTTAAATTGAGGACTCCAAATACGGCTTCACCAATGATGCCCCCGTTCATTTTGCTTTCACCCAAAATTCTGTTGGTGAAAATGATGGGGACTTCTACAATTTTGAATTTCTTTTTGTAAGTTCTGAATTTTATCTCAACCTGAAAGCCGTAGCCTTTAAGTTTGATGTTGTCCAGGCCAATTTCTTCTAGGACTTTTCTGGAGAAACATACAAATCCTGCCGTGGTATCGTGTACCGGAATGCCCAAAATGAAACGAACATATTTTGATGCAAAATAGGATAGGAGTACCCTTCCCATGGGCCAGTTAACCACATTGACACCTGTGGAATATCGCGATCCTACTGCCATGTCGGCTTTTGTACACGCTTCGAAAAGTCTAGGGAGGTCCTTCGGGTTGTGCGAAAAGTCGGCATCCATTTCGAAAATATAGTCGTAGTCGTTTTGCAAAGCCCATTGGAAGCCGTGGATGTAGGCTTTTCCAAGTCCGTCTTTATTTTTTCTTACAGAAAGATGTAAGAAGTGAGGGTGGTCTTTTTGGATTGTTTTAACAATATCGGCAGTTCCGTCCGGCGATGAGTCGTCCACAACCAAGATGTGGAAGTCTTGGTTAAGGCCAAGTACTGCGGAGATGATGGGTTCGATATTCTCCTTTTCGTTGTAGGTGGGTATGATGACTAGTTTCTTCATTTTCGACTGCAAAGATAGGTATTTCTCTTTTTTAGATTAAAAGAGATTGAAATATTCTCTACTTTTGCAAAAACTGCGCCGTTGTATATTACTTTTAGTACCATTAATTACATCCGTTGGACGGAAAATAACGATTGGGTAATCGCCTCTATTCTCATAGGCTTGTTTGCTTATGTTTTCATGTTGCTTTCTCTGAATAGGGAGTCCAGTTTAAAGGATTTTATTCTTCATCCCATTTCGGAAGGAGCCAATTTATTGGCCAATTGGGTTATTGTTTCTATGGTGTTTGTCTTGGTTATGGCCGTATTACTTTCACAATATATACCTGTTGTGCCAAAAACAATTTCGCAATATCATCTTTTTGGGTGGGAACTGAATAAATGGGGATTTACATTGCTTGCAATTACACTTTTTTATGTGTCAAAGTCACTGGTCTCTTATCTTTTTTATATGAGCATTAATGAGGGCGATCGCTGGACTAGACTGGTTTTTGTGTCCACCAAGTTTTATTTTATTCTTTCTTTAATAATCATGATAATTAATATTGTGCATTATTATTTTGGTATAGATCATGGCATAGTATTGCGATATTATTGGTTTTTCGCGGTGTTTGTTTTTGTATTTAAGCTATTTTTCTATGGTTTTAATAAAAATTCAATATTGCCTGAAGATTGGTACTATAAAATTTTGTATATTTGCACACTTCAAATTATCCCTATTGGGGTGCTTTGGAGATTGTTGTTTTTATAAGAAGAATTTACTATAAATAGTGTGATGAAAATTAAGTCCATTTTGGTTTCGCAACCTAAACCAAGCGAATCCTCTCCATATTTGGAGATTGCAAAAAAGGAAAAAATCAATATCGAGTTTAGACCTTTTATTCATGTAGAAGGTGTTGATGCAAAAGAGTTAAGAGCTCAAAAAATTGATCTTTCTCAGTTCACAGGCGTGGTCCTAACCAGTAAAAATGCTGTGGATCATTATTTCCGCCTGGCTGAAGAAATGCGTTTTTCTGTGCCGGATACCATGAGGTACATTTGTCAGTCCGAAGCAATTGCCAATTATTTGCAAAAGCATGTTGTTTACAGAAAAAGAAAGATCTCTTTTGGCGAGAAAACTTTTGCCGATCTTGCTCCTTTGTTTAAAAAATATCCGGACGAGAAATATCTTTTGCCTTCTGCAGATGTGCTAAGTGAAAGCATCTCTTCGGTTTTGGATAAATCTGGAATTGACTGGACTCGTGCGATTATGTACAGAACGGTAAGTTCGGATTTGAATGATATCAAGATCAATGATTTTGATATGTTGGTGTTTTTTAGTCCACAAGAAATTAAATCTTTGCAACATAATTTTAAAAATTTCAAGCAAGACAATATGAAAATTTGTGTCTTCGGAGCCAATACCCAAAAGGCTTTGGAAGATGTCGGTTTCCGTGTAGATGTTATGGCGCCAACCAAAGAAACGCCAAGCATGACCATGGCTATAGAAAAGTACATCAGAGAAATGAATAAATAATTCTTTTCCGATTGCATTATAAAAAAAACATCTTTCAACTTGAAAGATGTTTTTTTTATGATATAATGAAGGACGGTTTAGATGAAGTTAAACATCTCGTCGTCGTTTTTTCTCACTTTTTTCATATGCTGAAAATCATCATCCAAAGACCTAAAACCTAAAGATAAAGTAACGGTTATTTTCTCATGATCGGTATCGATGTCTAATAAATCCTCCAATATTTCTTGTCGGAAACCTTCCATGGGGCAAGTGTCTACACCTTCTAGGGCAGCCGCAAACATTAAATTGCTTAATAATATATAACCTTGTTTTTCGTTCCAATTCATGATTTCAGCCGAACTGTTGTTCTCAATATGCGTATGGATGCTTTTTCTGAACGGCTCCAATTGTTGAAGTGGAGTTTTTCTGATTTCGTTGATCTGTCTAAAGTATCCGTTGATGTACTGCTCATCAATTCCCTTTTTACTTACGATAACCAAAAGATGAGAGCAGGTCGAAATTTGAGAAGGGTTGTAAAATGCAGGGACGAGTTTTGATTTCGCTTCGGAACTTTCAACCACGATAACCCTGTACGGTTGCAGTCCTAATGAACTTGCTGAGAGCTTCCCGGCCTGTAAAATGTTTTCGACATGTTCTTTGGGAATGATCTTGTTTGGGTCAAATTTTTTAACAGAATATCGCTGTTGTAGTGCTTCTAAATAGTTCATTCTACAAAGTTAAAATTTTGAAAAGAACCAAACAACCAATCGTAGTTATTTAGTCTAACTATCGATTTGATCTTTTTGATTTGTATTCTAAGATGAAATACGAAGAAAAACCTCCTACAACGGCAAGTCCGATTCCTAAAAGGCTGGTCCCAATTATATATTGATAGAGGTGTTCTTTAAAAAAAGAAAGAGAAAATTCGTTCCCACCATCCAAAGTTGGGCGATCCACGAAAGGAGATCCGATCAAAAGTGCTGCGGCAACAATAAAGGGGAAAAGTGGCGGTATGGAAATTCTGGTGAATAAAAATGATATGACCTTGTTGAGCCTAAAAACGCTGGCCAAAAATATAACAATAAAAGTATGAAACCCATAGAATGGCGTTACACCAACCAAAAGTCCGCACGAGATGGACAAGGCTTTGGTTTTGTTGCTGCCTCCGCTTTCCAAGATATTTTCAGTCAAAAAACGCTTCCACCCTTTGATGCGGAAGTATCTGTAAAGTATTCGTGGATAGTGTAATGCTCTTTTTATAACGGAATTTTGTTTTGAAACGGCAAAAATAGACTTTTATTTTTAGGTTAAACGCGCAAGATTGCTTATTCCTATTTTTTAAAAAAATAAGCTTAAAATTTGTGTATCAAAAAAAACATCTACTTTTGCAAAAATTTTGAAGCATGTCTAAAAATTTAGTAATCGTAGAGTCCCCGGCAAAAGCAAAAACCATCCAAAAGTTTTTAGGATCTGATTTTGAAGTAAAATCCAGCTTTGGACACATACGAGATTTACCAAAAAAAGGAATGGGTATAGACCTGTCTTCTTTCTCTCCAGATTATGAAGTCTCAACCGATAAAAAAAAGTTGGTGGCCGAACTAAAGGCCGCAGCGAAAAAAGCAGAAATGGTTTGGTTGGCTTCCGATGAAGACCGCGAAGGAGAAGCTATTGCATGGCATTTGGCTCAAGAGCTGAAATTGAAACCGGAAAATACCAAAAGAATCGTTTTTCATGAGATTACAAAAAATGCAATCCTAAAAGCGGTAGAAAATCCTAGAGATATAGATCAGAATCTTGTTAATGCTCAACAAGCCAGAAGGGTATTGGACAGGATAGTTGGTTTTGAAATGTCACCTGTGCTTTGGAAAAAAGTTAAAACGCGGCTGTCTGCAGGTAGGGTGCAGTCCGTGGCTGTTCGATTGATTGTAGAAAGAGAGCAGGAAATCCGACAATTCAAGCCTACGGCTTCATATAAGGTGGATGGTGTTTTTCAAAATGCTGAGAAAAAGGAACTTTCGGCTAAACTGAAAAAAGACTTCAAAACCGAAAAGGAAGCTGAAGATTTTTTAAACCTATCAAAAAATACAGAATTTAAAGTTCAAAATGTCGAGTTGAAACCCGGAACGAGAACGGCGTCGGCTCCTTTTACGACATCCACGCTTCAGCAAGAGGCTTCTAACCGATTGGGTTATGGCGTGACAACCACAATGAGGGTGGCTCAGAGGTTGTACGAAGAGGGATTCATTACTTATATGAGAACGGACTCGGTCAACCTTTCAAAAGATGCGATAGATGCGGCAAAATCTCATATTGTATCGGAGTTTGGCGAAAAATATTCTAAACCTAGAAATTATACCACCAAATCGGCAGCAGCACAAGAAGCTCACGAAGCGATTAGGCCAACTGATTTTTCAGTAAAGTCTATTGGTGATGTACAGCTGAACAAGTTGTATCAACTGATCTACAAAAGAACTTTGGCATCGCAAATGTCCAATGCCGAAATCGAAAAAACGGTCATTGAAATAGGGAATCCTACATTGCCACAGAGTTTTGAAGCTCAAGGAGAGGTGGTTGTTTTTGACGGTTTTCTAAAGGTATATGGCGTTACAAAAAATGAAGGTGAAGAGGAGGAAAGCAACGATAAACTTTTGCCTAAAGTGACTGTGGGAGAGGTTTTGGAATATAAAAAAATTACAGCCACCGAAAAATTTACAAAGCCATCGGCTCGATATACCGAAGCGGGATTGGTGAAGAAATTGGAGGAATTGGGTATTGGTCGTCCTTCTACCTATGCGCCGACCATACAGACTATTCAAAATAGAGAATATGTGGACAAGCGTGAGTTGGTTCCGCAGGAAAGAGAAATTGTAAAGATGACTCTTGGTAAAAAGGAATTGAAGAAGGAAATAATTGTAGATAAATTTGGGGGGGACAAAAATAAATTTGTCCCAACCGATATTGGTGAAGTGGTGAATGACTTTCTTATTTCCAATTTTAATGAGGTTTTGGATTATGGATTTACCGCAAAAGTTGAACAGGATTTCGACCATATTGCCAGTGGAGCTGAGGAGTGGAAGCAGGTGTTGAAAGGGTTTTATGATAATTTCCACCCCATTATCCAGGATGTAGAAGAGCATGCAGATCGTGCAACCGGTGAGCGAAAACTGGGCATTGATCCCAAAACGGGGAAGAATGTCTATGCGAGAATTGGCCGATATGGTCCCATGATACAAATTGGTGAAATAGATGATGAGGAAAAACCATCTTTTGCATCGTTGCTAACCACTCAAAATATTGCAACCATAACATTCGAGGAAGCTTTGGACTTGTTTAAGATTCCTTTCGATTTGCAAGAATATGATGGGAAAGCAGTGTCTGTGGGTGTTGGTCGTTACGGGCCGTATGTGAAATGGGGCGATGCCTTTATTTCTATTGGTCGTGCAACAGATCCTTTTTCGGTGACACAAGAAATTGCGGAAAACTTCATAAAAGAAAAACAAAAAGCCGATGCTCCGGTGGCAAGTTACAAAGGTGAGCCTGTTACAAAAGGATCCGGAAGGTTTGGTCCGTTTATTAAGTACAAAGATTTGTATGTAAATGTCCCTAAGAAATACGATTTCGAAAATCTTACGGTAGATGAAATGCATGAGCTGATAGCCGCAAAAATTGAAAAAGAAAACAACCGATACATCAAACAATGGGAAAAAGAAAAGATTTCTATTGAAAACGGAAGATGGGGACCTTTTATTAAAGCAGGTAAAAAGATGATCAAAATCCCTAAAAAGGACGATGGTGAAAAATACATTGCTGAAGAATTAAAAGAGGTGAGTCTAGAGGTTGTGAAAAAATGGATTGAAGCCGGAAAATAAAAAGTATTATAAAAAGCCACTTGAGAGTAATTTTCAAGTGGCTTTTTTTTATCTAAATAAGTGGTGCTTTTTTATCTGTTTTAAGGATTGGTTCATTTTTTCAATTGGATTGATATGGATGAAATCAATTAAAAAAAACAAAGTTGTTAAATGGTTTCTATTGGCAACAGGTGTTTTGTTTCGTTTGATATTGATTTTTTGATGTGGTCTATATTCTTATTGTTCGATATTGTTGAATATTTTATATGGAATTAGGGTTTGTGCCGCTATTGATCGATTGTTGTGCGGTTTGTTAAAATTATTATTTTTAATAGGAGATTGTTCCTTTGTAAATTGATGACATTTATCATATTCTAGCAAATGATTAAAAATATCAACATAGTGAGTTTGTTGAATTGGTTTAAAATTTTGTTTAAATTTGATTCTAAACTGTTAATTTGGTTTAATTCACAAAATATTTAGTAATAAATTCTTGATTTATTAAAAATAATTATTTATCATTGTAGTGTTGAAATAATTTATATTTTTGCCGAACACATAATTGATGTTAAAAAATTTATTATTAACAAATAATAAAATTTTTAACCAATGAAGAAAATAGTAGTAATGCTTGCTTTGGCAAGCCTGGAGCTTTCTGCTCAAACCCTCGATTTTAAGAGGTCTCCCAACAGTTACATTTACGACACGGATTTAGCACAGTCTAACAATTACGGTGGTCTTTACATTCCGGTAAAGAAGGCGTATGAAATGTGGGCTAACTATGCTTATCTAAAAACCAATGGTGTGTCTACGCCAATTCCTGCAGGTACTTTATCGGCATCGGTCTTCTGGGAGGACAATCCAGGACTTATTTCGAACGCTGAAATTGTGATGGGTGCAACTCCCGATCAGTCGAAAATTAAAGTGCAAATTAGAAAATCTAAAGGTAAAGGAAATGCTGTAATTGCGTTCAAGGTCGATGGACAAGTGTATTGGAGCTGGCATGTTTGGGTAACCGACAATCCTGACAATGGAATTGTCTACAACCAAGGATTCGAAACCAATGCGGATATGCAACCTTTTGCTGTGCAGTACATGGATAGGAATTTAGGTGCAGGCGCTGCAGGATTTTTAGGCGACGATTGGCAAAAATCCGGTGGGTTGCTTTATCAGTGGGGTCGTAAAGATCCGTTCCCTGGATTGGTGTACAAAGACAATGATTTTTATGAAATTTCTGGAGAAGTAGGAGTGTTAAGGCACAAACAGATTGATGCAACCCATACCATTCCTGTAAAACAAAGAGAGTTCAATGAAATTGAAAAAAATATTCAAGATGCCGTCAGAAATCCGTTGACCTACATCATCAATACCGATGCAACGGGCAATTGGTTCTCTAACAGTCGCTATAAAGTAGCAGGGACGAGTCCTAATTATACCACTTGGGATCTTTGGGCCGACAATGCTAAAGGTGGAAATTCTAATGCCAACAGTTCTAGTACAACTTTGAAAAATGAAAGCCGCTCTTATGAGTTGAAATCCGAATTGGATCCATGTCCTAACGGATGGAGAATTCCTTCGTATTACGGTCGTGAAACTCAAAACAATAACCTTTCATTTTTTGGTAGAAAAGACTGGAACAATAGTGATGCCAATATTTCATTCAGACAACTGTTTCCAGATGCACAAAATGCTCAGCTGAATGGTGTAAAGGTATATCCAGGTTTAGGAATTGATTTTGAACAAGCCGATGGAGGTGGAAGAAATTTGGGTCAAGTACCGGTTTCTGGTGTTTATGTTTATTATCCCAACACCTCGGCTCCTAATGCTGCGGTAGGTATAACTTTCCAAGATCAAGGCGCTGTTACAGGGCTTTGGAGTGCTACTTATGGATATGATGGAGCTCGTTTGTTTTCAATGATTTCGGATAATTTAAGAAACAATACGGCAGTAGGATTGCACGCTTTGTATAACAATCAGACCAACCCAACCAAAGCGGGGAACTCGATCCGTTGTATGAAAGATCCTAATTTGTTGAAAATAGGAAATTTTACCACTGAATATTTTGCAGATGCAAGAGAAAATTATACAAAAGGACTGAATAACCCGAACTCGTATATAGCGACAGACGGTGGTACGGTAACAATTCCTGTGAGTAAGGCGTTTTCTGTGTACAATCAAATGTTGAGCAATAACGAAATGCTGAACTCAGATAATTTGGTTTCTAAAGTTTTGTGGTCCACAAACCCAGGATTAATCCAAAGTATTCAAATTGTTCAGACTTCAGGAGATGCTAGAGATGCAAATATTGTGGTACAGCTTAACCCGAATCAAAAAGGAAATGCGGTGATCTCTTTGCACAACGGAGATACCGGTACCGATGCATATTGGAGCTGGTTGATTTGGGTTCCGAACGGAAATCCAACGACCAATACAGTTTCGTACCTCACAGAAGCCAATTTGACTTCTCAATATAATTTTGTGAATCCAACGAAGAGTACCTTGCCGCCTTTGGTAACCACTTTTATGGATAGAAATCTAGGAGCTCAAGAGGTGATGCCTTCACAGTTTAACCAAGATGCTGCAGATCAAGCTCAAGGATTGCATTTCCAGTGGGGAAGAAAAGATGCCATTCCTGCGTTCAATAAGAGAGGTGCAACAACGCAATTGTTATATCTGGGTTCGGAAAACTCATCTCTAAACGGGATCATCAATTATACCGCCATGACTCCGGATGCGTATGAAAATACCATGGCTGTGCCGTTTGCAAATTATGCTGCAAATAACGGAACGGCTTTCGAGAAAACAAGAGCGAGTATTTTGTATTCGGTGAAGAATCCTCAAAAATTTCTTTACCAAACCGGGACAGGGACCTTGTACAATGGAGGGAATCATTATTCCAACGATCTTGCTCAGGTGAGAGATTGGGTGTCTTCGGATCGTGCTCAGGCTCAGGAAAGATGGGGGCATGCAACGGCTAAATCCGTTTATGACCCTTGTCCACAAGGTTGGAGGGTGCCGGATGTTTCTTTTACCAATTTGTACTCTGGTTCCAAAGGAAATTCTCCTTGGTACAATGGATATAAAAACGATGCAACCGGAAAACCGGGAATCATCCAAGATCAATGGTATGATGTTGCTTCTTCTTATTTGGGAGAAAATGTGAACGGTAGAGGTTGGTCTTTCCAAAACTCAGCGTATAAAATTGGCAACTATGCCAACGATGGTATTCGTGGCGAATTGGGTGGGAAAACCATCAGTTATGATAGAGCCGGAGTTTGGACATCATCTTTGGCAGATATGAGAACGGGCTATGCTTTGGCCATGCAGTTCCAAAATTCGAATAACAAAATGCAAACGGCAACAGGGGTTTATCCTCAGGCTGCCATGGGTGTTCGATGTGCAAAAGATGAAAGTCGCTTGCTGGGTGTGCCGGTTGCGTCTATACCAACTGGGAATAATCCAGGAACTTTAGGGACGAACGATGTCAACGGAGATCATGATGTGTTGGAGGTATATCCAAACCCTTTCCACTCTGAGATTAACATTAAAAATGAGAAAATAAAATCTTTCGAAATGTACGATATGTCCGGTAAATTGGTTTATTCCGGCGAGGTAAAAGAAGGTAAGATTCAGGCGGCTCATCTTCAAAATGGAGTGTATCTTCTGAAGGTGATCAAGTCTAATGGCAATGCAGAGGTGAAAAAAATTATTAAAAATTAGTATTTTTAAGTACTAATCCGTCAAAGGCACAAATTTTTGTGCCTTTTTTTGTATGTTTGTTTTTATGTTAAAACTTTCCCAATATGAATTTTGAAGATTTTGTAATTCCGCCTCAATCCATTAATGTTGAACCTTGGCAATTGGGAAGTTTGATGGTTTCGGAAATTGAAAAAGGGGTCGTCGTGTTGGTTTTTGTTTCCGACAATCGGGGAGCTGGATACCATGCCGAAAGTCAGAATTTTTTTAAATTCAGAAAGAAGTTGTACAAATTGTCAAAAGGCGATCTGAGTTTGAGAATCCATGATTTGGGCGATCTGATTTCCGGAACTACCTTGCAGGATACTCATTATATCTTGCAAGAACTTCTGCTTTACTGTCATCAGGTTGGTGCTATTCCGGTAGTGATTGGTGGCGGTATTGATTTTTCTTATTCCATGTTTTCTGCTCTGAATGCTGAGTGTAAAAATATAAACTACACCCATATTTCAAATTCAATTTCTTTGTTGAATGACGAAGGAGTGATTTCTGAAAAGAATTATTTGTCTCATATTTTGTCAACACCGGATTTTGGCATCGGGCAATTTAATTTTTTGGGACTGCAAAGGCATTATGTGGATCCAGAATCCATAAAGTTGCTAAAGCATGTTGATTTCGAAGTGGTGCCACTCGCCAATATGATGAATACGACAGAAAAATCAGAACCCTATTTTAGGAATGCCGATTTGGTCACTCTCAATTGCGATGCTGTGGAAACGACAATAGGGAATTTTTCGCTTCACCCTCAGATTAATGGACTGAACAAAAGGGAGATTTGTGCTTACATGAAGGAGGTTGGGCTTAGTAGTAATCTGAAAGGAGTTGGAGTATTCAATATTTATTATGATGAAGATGAGGTTCTCAATATTCAACTTTTAACCCAGATGCTTTGGTATCTTTTGGACGGTATTGGCATTCAAAATTCCCATCCAAAAGAACGACAAAAAGAGTCGTATATTGTTGCTTTGGGGGATAAGAAAATTCTTTTCAGAAGAGATGTGTTCTCTGATTTGTGGTATTTTGTGGATGAATATACGGCCAAAGAAATTCCGTGTACCCGAGAAGATTTTAATCTTGCAAAAAAAGGCTATCTCAACCAACGATTTTTAAAATAATCTGTATTTTATGGTGAAAGTTTCTATCATCGTTCCGGTGTACAATGTTGAGGGGTTTCTGGAAAAATGCCTTCGTTCTTTGGTGAGGCAATCTCTGGAAGAAATAGAAATTATTGTTGTGAATGACGGTTCTACCGATGGTTCTCAGAGGATTATCGATAAGTTTGCATCTGATTTCCCGAAAAAAATTAGAGCCTTTCAAAAAGAAAATGGAGGGTTGAGCGATGCCAGAAATTATGGGCTGGATCGTGCAAGTGGAGATTTTATAGGTTTTGTGGATAGCGACGACTGGGTGTCCCAAACCATGTTTGAAGAGATGTATTTTCTTTCGCAAAAACATCGTGCCGAAATGGTAATTTGTAATCTTCAAAAGGTTAATGATGCTGGAGCGGTTCTTCAAAAATTGACACAAATCCCCAATATGCCAGAAAAAATTGACTTGGAAACTCATTTTTCAGTCTTCTCGGATCTCAGTTACTTTGCCTGCAATAAATTGTTCAAAAAATCCTTGTTTGAGGGGGTGAGGTTCAAAAAAGGTATTCATTTTGAAGACATCGAATTGATCCCGCAATTGTTGTTGAACTGTACGACTTTGGCGCAGACACAAAGCTATCATTATCACTATTTGGAGCGTAGTGGCTCTATTTCAAAAACCCATACAGAAAAAGGTTTGGATATTCTTTCTGCTGTTGATGCCGTTGGCTTGGCATTCAGAAACTCTCGGTACAAGCATCATTTGTCGGGAATGAAAAATTTTCAAATTTTGGAAGGCGTTTATACCTTTTTGGCGTATTTGGCTTTTGTAAAAGACCCTTCGACCTACCAAAAAATGTCAAGTGAGCTGAAGGGTTTTGTTAAAGAAAATCAAATTAATCTTAAAGAAATATTAACATTTACGAGGTTTGGAAAGAATTATCTCTTATATTTGTCTTTAGGAAAAAAAATTTACTATTTAATGTATTTTTTCGGGTTGGGTAACATGCTGAGGAAATTATTAAAATAACAAAAACACAGTTCTATCGATGCATATTCTACATCCGATTTTCATCGCAATATTTCTATTTCTTGCGGTAGCGAGTTACTATGAAGTGTTCCGTCTGGAGAAGAAGCAGCCCATTTTTGTGTGGATTGCTGGGGTGTTGATGGTTGTTGCTGTGGGTTTTAGGGTCAATGTAGGTGCAGATTACCCAGTTTACAAACAACTTTTTACCGATTTTTCCATTTATGTCAACTATTCCGATGTTTGGGAAAAGGCCCTTTTCGGAAAAAGCCAACTCGAGATTGAGTGGCTTTTTGTTTTGATTAATAAAGTGGTACTCAATCTGGGTTTTCCTTTTTATATCGTCACTTTTATTATGGCTGTAATCGCCATGAGTTTGAAGTTTTCGGCCATTTATCAAAATGTTGAATTTCCTGCTTTGGCCATGTTGTTTTATTTTATGCCCATTATGTTTTTCGAAGACAGTGGACAGATGAGACAGGGGATTGGGATTGCAATTTGTGTCTATTCCTTCAAGTACATTAAAAGTCGAGAGTTGTTCAAGTACTTGGTGATGATGTATTTTGCATTGGCATTTCATAAGACGAGTATCGTCTTTATTCCGGCGTATTGGTTGGTTCGTATTCCCATGAATTCGACTCGTATTTTCTGGGTGCTTGTTATAGCTCTTCTTTCTTCTCCGTTTGAATTGTACCGTTTTGGAGGGGAGTTGTTTTCTTCCGTGGCTCCTCAGGATATTTCCGGGGCTTATACCGGTTATTTGGACGATAGATACTACGGTACGGAAGTGGAAACCGGTTTGAATGACTTGGTGAAATTAGTTTGGATTGTTATCCTAATTCGATTTGATAAAAAAGGCTGCGATGAGGTTTGGTATTATGAATACATGAGAAATCTTGCGGTATTTGGCATGGCTTTATTTTATTTTTTTAGAGCCAACGAAATTTTTGCAGTACGATTGCCGGGTGCTTATATGTTCTTTGTGGCCATGTTTTGTTTGCCCAATATCGTTTACGCCGTTCAAGATCGATTTAGGCAGATTTTATATTTAGGGTTTATGACTTATTTTTCGATGATGTTTTTCTATTTCGGAAACGGAAACGGTTTCAGAGGTAGCTTTACATCCGATCGATATCAAAATGCTTTGTGGTAGAAAACTATGATAACAATAGGAAATTTTTTTAACGAATTGGGTTTGCCCTTTTTTTATGTAAAACTCGCACTGAGCTTTGCACTGTCCTTTGCTATCGTATATTATTCCATACCTACAGTTATTAAGATTTCAAAGCGAAAAAACCTGATGGATGAGCCCGGTGGACGAAGCTCACACTTGAGGAAAATTCCAAATTTAGGTGGGATTTCTATATTTTATTCCATTGGGATATGTGCATCTATTTTTGCATTTGAACTTTTCGTAATGTATAAATTCTTATTTGCCTCGTTGATTATTTTGCTTTATATCGGAGTGATGGACGATATTGTCGTGATGCGGGCATACAAAAAATTAATGGCTCAAATAGTGGTTTCTACCCTGATTGTTGTAGGCTCAGATGTTCGAATCAGAAATTTATTCGGAATTTTTGGACTGTATGAAATAGAATATTGGGTGTCGGTTTTTGTAAGCATCTTTACCTTTATTATTCTCATCAATGCGTTTAATCTTATCGATGGGATCGATGGTTTGGCAGGGTCCTATTCCTTTATCTGTAGCGCATTTTTCGGTATTTCCTATTATCGTTTGGGTGAGTTTAATTATCCTTTGGTCATGCTTTCTGTAGTTATCATGGGAAGTGTTTTGGCATTCTTGTATTTTAATTTGTCCAATTATAGACACAATAAAATATTCATGGGCGATACCGGTTCTATGATTTTGGGTTTTTTATTGGCATTTACAGCCATTTGTTTTATCGATTTGTTTATAAGCAAACAAACGGTAGATTATACCTATTATCACTTACAAACCGCACCGGCAGTAGCGGTGGCCATTCTAATTTTACCCATAATTGATACATTGAATGTGATTATCATTCGATTAAAAAATAAAAAATCACCTTTCGAAGCCGATAAAAATCACATTCATCATAAATTGCTCAATCTTGGACTTACCCACAGACGCTCCTCATTTTACATTATCCTGTATTATTTGATGATAGTTGCGGTTGCCTATGTGTTGAGACATTGGAATGTGAATATTTTATTGATAATCATTGTTTTTTTAGGTTTTGTTGGTGCCTATTTGCCGGATTTGGCGAATAAAATGAAAAAAAATAGAATTAAATAGTATTTTTGTTAAATATATCGTATGATGAAAAATATAAACTACTTACTGATCGTCGTATTTTCTACCCTTTGCATGTCTTGTGTAACCATGAAGGAGGTAAGATACAACCAACCAAGTGAGAGCTTGGTAGTGAACGAAGAGGGTCTCGTGCCGTACAACATACAGCCGTACCGAGTGACTAAAAACGATATCTTGAAACTGAATATCGTCACCACTCCAAAAGGTGATGCTGCACAGTTTTATTCGTCATTGAATGCGCCTGCCAACGGAACTGCAGGTGGTGCAGTGGGAGGAGCTGCTTCTAACCAGATGAGTTCGAGCCAAGGAAGTAGCGGCAGCACTGCTGGGAATACTCATTTCTATTTTAACGGTTTGAAAGTGGATTCCAATGGAGAGATCAACATCATGGGAATTGGATTTGTAAAAGCCGAAGGCCGAACTTTGGCAGAGATTACAAAAGAAATCCAGGAAAAAGTAAACGAGAATTTTATGGAAGGCAAATCTCAAGTGAGATTGGATACCGATGGAATTACCTATTACATTGTTGGTGATGTGGAAACCGTTGGGATTACCGGTGAAAAAGTTGCTCATAAAAACACACTGAATATTTTCGAAGCGTTATCCATCAACGGTGGGCTGAATCGTACGGTAGATAGAAAAATTGTTGAAATACATAGAAAATATCCTGAAGGTATTAAAATCGTAAAACTGGACTTAACCCGACAAGATGTCATGAACTCACCCTATTATTGGATACAAAATGGTGATGAAATCTATCTGAATACTCGAGGCAAAAATCTTAACGGCTTTGGAAAAGATCCCGTACAGACACTTACCACAGGAGTCTCTCTACTTACCACTGTAATGTCCATTTATCTAATCTTAACACGACTATAATCATGATACCTGAAAAAGTAAATAAAACGACCAATAAAGATCATGTTGGGGCATTTTCTTTATTCGATATCGAACATTTTTTAAGACGAGTAGTCGGTGGTTGGTATTGGTTTGTCCTGATGGGCTTGTTGGGATACGGAATAGCATATTTGTATAGTAAATATTATGCGCAACGCGTTTATGCATCCAACCTAACACTCAGCATCTCCAACAATACAGCAAGTTATTTTACGCCTAACCAGTCCATCAATTTTATTTGGGGACAAGGTGGCAATCAAGATGGAGTGCTCCTGAAAAAATTGTTGATGTCCAGAACGCACAATGAATATTTGGTGAAGGAGCTGGACCTATACACCAATTATTCAACCAAAGGTCTGTTAAAAGAAACCTATTTGGATAAATTTGACTCGCCTGTTTTGTTGGAAGTGGATAAAAACCATGCGCAATTGGTGAGTTATCCAATTACATTAATGCCTAAAGGTAAAGATCGCTTTGAAGTGGTACTTCCAGAAGAGGGAGATTATGTATCCTTGTACAATTATAGTACAGAAGCTCTTCAATCAACAGTGAAGTACAAAAAACCGGAAAACAAAATCATTACCGTAGGCGAATGGTATGAGTCTCCAATTCTGAAATTCAAATTAACGAAAAACCCAAATCCGGCACCTATTGTATTTGAAAATATTATTGTATCTCTCTCAACGGTAAACGATGCGGTGAATGGAATTATAAACACCTTAAGTGTTGATTTTGATCAAGAAATAAACTCTATGATGGTGATCTCCAAAAAAGGCTATAACCTAAATGGAACTGTAAATTTTCTTAATTTTTCTGTTGATGAATTAATCAAAAAAAGATTGAAAGATCAAAATGTAGTGGATAAAAATACCGAAGCTTATCTTGCTGAAAACTTGAACGGCATGAGGAAAAAATTAGACTCGAGTGCTGAAAAGTTGAATACTTTGAAAATCACAGAGAAGCTATACGACATCAAAGATAGAGACGAAAAATCCATACAACAAATTAACGAGTTAGATGCCAAGAAGGCAGACTTGCTTACCAAAATCAACTCATTGGACAACATCCGATCTACGGTTGCATCTAGTAATTTAGACAAATTAATTAGCATGAATGCCGCTGGGATAGATGATGGGATCTTTACCGCTACCATGTCTGAGCTGAAAGCGTTGTATGAGAAAAAAAGGGAAATGGCGAGTATCTACACGCCAAATTCAGAACCGATCAAAGAAATTAACAGGCAAATCGCTCAAGCCAGAGGCGGATCATCTAATGCACTTGGAAAATACTATCAAATGTATGCTCAGGAACTTGGAAGATTAAATTCAAAAATTGCCGAGGTTGAACAAGGTATGGAATCTTTTCCGGAGAAACAAAGAAAATATTTGGATGTAGAAAGAGGGCATAACATGATCGAAACGGCATACAATTCTTTGCTTTCTAAACAAAACGAAACCCAACTTCGAGTTGCCGGTAACAAATCGGACATTAATGTAATCGATAAAGCAAAGAATCTTAATCAAAGTCCTATCGCACCTAATGTTACAGGTACAAAATACACCATTATTGGTTCATTATTGGCCATTCCGTTGCTATTTTTCTTGGGTGTAGAATTTTTGGATAATAAAATCAGAAATATAAAAGAACTGTTGAAAGCTACCAAAATCCCATTAATAGGTGTTATTGGAAGCAACAATCACGATAACAATTTGACGGTTTTAGAACAAACAAAATCTTCAGTATCTGAGGCGTTTCGTGGGGTTAGAGCCAATCTGAGGTTTTTGCACAACGAAGATCAAAAGTCTAAAGTCATTCTTGTAACCTCTTCCATCAGTGGAGAAGGTAAAACATACATCTCCATAAATATTGCTTCAGTTTTAGCGTTGAGTGGGAAGAAAACCATACTCTTGGGGATGGACCTTAGAAAACCAAAGATTTTTGGAGATTTTAAAGTGGATAACAAATACGGTGTTTCAAATTATTTGTCCGGTGAAGTATCAAAAGAACAAATCATCAATCCAACACAAATTCCATCGTTATCCGTTGTTACCTCCGGTCCAATTCCTCCTAATCCATCAGAATTGTTGATGAGTGAAAGGAACTTGAAATTTATCGAGGATCTTAAAAACGATTACGATTACATCATTATCGACTCGCCTCCTGTAGGATTGGTAGCCGATTCGTATGAGTTGATGAAAATTTCCGACGCCAATGTCTATGTGGTACGACATGAATACACAGAGAAATACATGCTTAAGATGATCTCTGAAAAATATCACGACAAAGAAATTTCTCATCTTGGACTGATCTACAACGACTATCACATCAAACACGGTTACGGCTACGGCTACGGTTATGGCTACGGTTACGGTTACGGCTACGGTTATTTCGACGAAGACGCCGATTATAAAGAACCTATGTTTTTGAAAATTAGAAATAAATTTAGAGAGATATTCAATAAAAATTAATACATTTAGTCCCTTGTAAAAGGGACTTTTTTTAAATTAAAATAAATTCGCGGAAATAAATATAAAATTCGACCGTTGTTAATGAGAATAATTTGTTAATTCTAAACATTTAATATCATATTATGAATTTCATTAATGCAAAAAAGTTTTATATTTGCAGAAATTAAGATTTAATATAACCATAAACCAATTTCTTCTATGAATAAAAAATTATTATATGGCCTAATGGCTGCTTTTGTATCTGTAGCCGGTTTCAAAGCACAACGACACGAGATCGGTTTGCGTGCAGGGATGAGTAATTTGGTTGGAGATATTGGACAAACCAGTTTTTTGTTGCAAAAACCAATGGGTGTAAGCAAGATGTCAGATTACGGATTCCCAGGCGTGATTGGTGGTTTGTACAGAATGAATTTCAACCCCCATCAGACACTTCGTTTTGATGTGAGTTACGCTCATGTTCAGTTTAATGATAATTTTGCAAAAGAAGAATATAGAAGAAATAGAAAGATGTGGGGCACCAACAATATTTTGTCGGCCAGTGCCATTTTCGAATACAATTTCCTACCGGTGAACAACGAACAAAAAAGCATGCTGAGTCCTTACATTTTCGGAGGTATTGGCGGTATGGTTTTCGATGTTACCCAAGCTACACTCAACCACGATTTTAGAAGGGATACCGATGGAGCAGCCTTGGCTCCACAAAATGAAATTGATTTCGTTTCTACAGCAAGCTATTCAACCGGAAAAAGGGTAACCATGCACATCCCTTTTGGTATAGGTTTAAAATATAAATTTAATAACAATTGGGCGTTGTTCGGAGAAATGATGTTCAGTCCTACCATCTCAGATCAATTGGATTATAGTAAACTGATATCCAAAGATATCAAATCCAGCTATAATGGAGATATTGTAGATCCTACAACCGGAAGATCCTTGTTGTTATCGTCTCCATATTTCAATGTTTCAAAAGAAAGAGAAGAGTATTTCATTAACGAAAGAACGGTAGGCGATATACGATCCAAAGATTGGGTCAACAGTGTGACTTTGGGTCTGTCATACTCTTTCGGAAGACCTCCTTGTTATTGTGATTAATATAAATATGTCATCATTTAAAGATAAATTAGATTTAAAAAAATTACCACAGCATGTAGCCATCATCATGGATGGCAACGGCAGGTGGGCAAAAACCAAAGGCGAAGAACGAACCTTTGGACATAAGAATGCAATAGATGCCGTTAGAAGCGCCATCAATGCATGCAACGAAATCAATATTCCTTACCTCACCCTTTATACCTTTTCCTCTGAAAATTGGAATCGGCCAAAGGATGAGGTTAGTAGTTTGATGAATTTGCTTTCAGAAACTTTACTTTTAGAAGCCGAAGATATTTTTAATAAAGGCCTTAGGCTTCATGTTATTGGAGATATTGACAAATTGCCCAATTTGGTCAAAGATCAATTATTCAATTTAATGGAAATTACGAAAGACAATACCAGAGGGAATTTGGTATTAGCCCTCAGTTACGGTTCAAAAGATGAAATCTTGAATGCGGTAAAACAAATTTCTAACAAAGTGAAACGAGGTGAACTTCAACCGGAAGACATTAACGAATCCATTTTCGAACAACATCTGTATACCAAAAATATCCCACCAGTAGATTTGCTCATTCGTACAAGTGGCGAAGTGCGTGTAAGCAACTTTTTGCTTTGGCAAATAGCCTATGCAGAAATGCAATTCTTGGATATTCTTTGGCCCGATTTCAATAGAGAAGTTTTTTTCCAATGCATCCATAACTTTCAAAATACCGAAAGACGATACGGAAAAACCACAGAGCAATTGTCCTAATTTTCAATTATTTTTTAAAACAGTCAGAATACATTATAATGAAGTTCAAATTCATACCTGTCCTTATGTTTGCGGCATCTGCACATTTTTATGCCCAAGTTACTCCACCCAGTGGCAATAAGGACGATCAGCCGGTCTATACTCAGGCTCAATCGGGTAAATACTTTTTAAAAGACATCGTTGTCGATGGTGTTAAAAAATATACCCCAACACAAATCCTTAGATTTACAGGTCTTAATAAAGGAGAAAGTGTGGAAATACCCGGCTCAAAAGTTTCCAATGCCATCAAAAAACTTTGGGACACACAATCTTTTTCAGAAGTCGAAGTTTATGTTCAGAGTATTGATGGAGAAAATATCATCCTGAAATTTCACCTTCAAGATCTTAAAGAATTGGGCGAAGTAAAATTTGAAGGAAAAGGCATCGGGAAATCTAAAAATGAAAAGCTCATCAAAGACAGTAAGCTGAAACCGGGTGTCAAAATTACCCAAGACTTGGTGTCGAATTTGAAAATTAATGTTCCTAAAGATTATGTAAAAAAAGGATATGCCGATGCCAAAATCAGCATCTCCGAAAAGCCCAATGCACAAAATCCAGAAATGGTCGATTGGACCATTAATTTGGATAAAGGGAAAAGAATAAAAATCGATCGCATTACTTTCGAAGGAAACAAAGAAGTTTCTAGCAAAAAGCTGAAAAGTAAAGCCTTTAAAGAAACCAAAGAAAAAAGATTTGGTATCGGAGGAATTTTGAAATCGTCCAAATTTATTCGTGAAAAATACGAAGAAGATAAAGACAATCTCATCAACTACTACAACTCTCTTGGTTTTAGAGATGCTACCATAGTTTCGGATTCGGTATATAGAAACAAAAAGAACAATTTTGATATCGATGTTAAACTGAACGAAGGGAAAAAATACTACATCGGAGACATCAGTTTTGTAGGGAACACAGCCTATTCTACCGAGGCTCTAGAGAAAATTTTAGGTTATAAGAAAGGAGACATCTACGATGCTGTAGGTTTCAATAAAAAAGTAGGTGAAGATGGCGGAAAAGAAGACGATTCCGACATCAAATCCGTGTACATGAACAACGGTTACCTGTTTTCTTCCGTAACTCCGGTTGAAAAATCGGTTTCTGGAGACTCCATTAATCTGGAAGTGCGTATTAATGAAGGCGAAAAAGCCAGCTGGAACCATGTAACCTGGAGCGGAAACACCACCACTCACGACCATGTGGTACTTCGTTCTTTGAGAACAAAACCAGGAGCACTTTTCAGAAAAGGAGACATCAAGAGAACCTATTTTGATCTGGCTTCCATGCAGTTTTTTGATCCTCAACAAATTAAATACGATATTAACCCAAATCCACAAGACAACACGGTAGATGTTAACTGGGGATTGGTAGAAAAAGGGTCGTCACAAGTACAGTTGCAAGCCGGTTATGGAGGAAACTCTTTTATCGGAACCTTGGGACTTACATTTAATAACTTTTCTTTGAGAAATTTCTTGAAGTTCAAAGATTTCAAACCGGTACCGCAAGGAGATGGTCAGACACTTTCCATACAAGCGCAAGCGGGGGTTTATTTCCAAAATTACGGTTTATCATTTACAGAGCCGTGGTTGTTTGGTACCAAACCAACTGCACTTACGGTGAGTGTTAATCAATCTTTAGTAAACTACAAAGACTATAACGGAAGTGCTCAGAAACTTAATATTTTCTCTGCCAGTGCAGGTCTCAACAGACTATTGAAATGGCCAGATGATTATTTCTCTTTGTACACAGGTCTGCAATTCCAATCGTATAATTTTAATAATTATCCGTTCAACTTTGGAAATACCGTAGAGTACAACGGTACGGCCAATAATTTCAGTTTGAACCTTGGTTTAAGCAGGAATTCTGCGGGATACGATCCAATTTTCCCTACCGAAGGTTCCAATATTGAAGCTTCATTAAAAATTACGCCTCCGTATTCTTTGTTTTCTAAGAAAGATTACTCGACCATGTCGCCAATTGATAAGTACAAATGGTTGGAATTTTATAAAATTAAATTCAAAGCCGACACTTACAATCAACTTATCGGAAAGTTGGTGCTAAGAACAACGGGCGAAATGGGCTTCCTTAGCGGACTGAACAGCGAATTGGGAGCGCCACCATTTGAGCGATTCTATGTTGGTGGGACTGGACTTTTCGGTGGCCGTTACGACGGTAGAGAATTGATCCCATTGAGAGGGTACGAAAACGCATCAACCACCGGAGGTACCATGGAGGACATTACACAATCTGGAGGTGGTACCATCTACAATCGTTTCTCTTTGGAGCTTAGATATCCGATCTCTCTGAACCAAACGGCAAAAATCTACGCACTTTCTTTTGTTGAAGGAGGAAATGTTTGGAACTCTTGGTCCGGGTATAACCCATTCCAATTAAAAAGATCGGCTGGGGTAGGGATCAGAGTGTACATGGGAGCATTCGGACTTATTGGATTTGATTTTGCTTACGGTTTCGACAAGACGCTTTACAGCAACGAACCTGCCGGTTGGAAAACCCACTTCCTAATGAACCAATCGTTATAACATTTGATTATGAAAACTTTAAAATCTTTCATCGTTTTGGCATCACTTACCGTTTTTTCTACGGTGAGCGCCCAAAAAATTGGAGTGGTCGATACCGAATATATCCTGAATAAAATTCCGGAATATAAGGAAGCTGAAGGAAGATTGAATGCTCAAATTACCACTTGGCAAACCAATTTGCAAAACTTAGAAGCCGAATATAAAAAGAAAAAATCCGCTTTTGAGAACGAAAAAGTCTTGCTGATCGGTGACCAATTGAAGCAGAGAGAAAAAGAAGTGTTGGATCTGGAAAACAACATCCGAACCACAACCAGTCTTCGATTTAGTTCAAACGGCGAGGTCAATCAGTTAAGACAAAATTTGGTGATCCCATTTCAAGACAAAATTTGGAATGCCATCAAAACCATTTCAGAAAAAAACGGCTTGGGCATAGTTCTTGATAAAAGCAATAATGTCAATGTCATTTTCCTTCAAAAAAGATTTGACTATACCGACAAAGTGTTGGACTTCTTGTTAAAAGGCGATGCCGCATCCAAGAAAAAGAAAGAAAAAGAAAAAAAATCAACAGAAAGAGAAAGATAACAACTTTCACATTATATTTGTAACCAATTAATTTTTTATTCATATTATGAAAAGACTTAGTGTATTATTTGCAGCGGTAATGATGTTCGTAGCTGTAGGAACTGCAAGTGCTCAACAAAAATTAGCTCACATGGATTATCAAGAAGTACTTGCACTAATGCCAGAAGCTAAAAAAGTATCAACAGATTTGGATACTTTCAGTAAAACCAAAGAAGCAGAAATCAAAAAGTTGGCAGATGCATGGCAAGCTGATGTGAAAAAATACCAAGATGAAGCTCCTAAAATGACAGAAGCACAGAGAAGTGCTAAAGAAGCAGAATTGGGTAAAACACAGCAAAATCTTCAGCAAATGGCAACAACAGCTCAAGCAGACTTGTTGAAAAAAAGAGAAACTCTTCTAAAGCCTGTTGTTGATAAACTGAACGCTGCAATTGCCAAAGTGGCTAAAGCCAACCTTTGGGATTATATTTTGGATACTCAATCCTTAATTTACCACGCAGGTGTAGATGCTACACCGGATGTGAAAAAAGAATTGGGAATTAAATAATCCATTCCTTTTAAAACTTATTCTAAAACCACCTTTTTATTGGGTGGTTTTTTTATTTTTGTACCCATGTTAAAAGAAGTTTCAACACGAGCTAAAATTCGTTTCGCCGATTGCGATCCTATTGGACATCTCAACAATGTGAAATATTTGGAGTACATGCTCAATGCCCGAGAAGACCATGTTGAGGAGCAATTTGGTTTTACTTACGAAGAATATACCCGCAAAACAGGTTATACCTGGATCGCCATTCAAAACGAGATTGCCTATCTTCGTGAGGTTCGGTACAACAATACCGTGATCATTTCTAGTAAATTGATCGAACTAAATGACAGAACTTCTAAGGTTGAAATCACCATGACCTCTCTGGACGGGCAAACAACCCACGCCGTTTTGTGGATTTCTACCATATATTTCAACATGAAAACCAGAAAATCCGAAAATATGCCTCAAGAGTCTAAAGATCTCTTCCAAAAATATCTTTTTGAGTTGGACCAACAAAATTTTTCGGACCGAGTGCATCAACTCAGATTAAATAATAAAAAACAAGATTAAACAGACATGAAAATACTCGTAACAGGATCTAATGGACAATTGGGAAATTGCTTACAGAAAATTGCAGACCAATTTCCAGATTCAGAATTCTTCTTTAGAAACGCAACAGAATTGGACATTACCAATGAAGACGATCTGGAGGAGGCTTTCTCGGAGATCAGACCTCAATATTGCATCAACGCAGCAGCGTATACCGCGGTGGATAAAGCCGAAGAGGAGCAAGAAAAAGCTTTTGCCATCAATGCTTATGCCGTAGAAGGTTTGGCAAAAGTTTGCAAGTCGCACCATACAACGCTCATTCATATTTCTACCGACTATGTTTTCGACGGCGATACCAATTTGGACTATTCAGAAGACGATTTTACCAATCCCCTCGGTGTTTATGGACAATCCAAGCTCTTGGGCGAAGAATTGGCTTTGGCAGAAAATCCTAAAACCATCATCATCAGAACTTCTTGGTTGTATTCAGAATTCAATAAAAATTTTGTTAAAACCATGCTGACTTTGTTCGATCAAAAAAAAGAACTGAATATTGTAAACGATCAATTCGGACAGCCCACCAATGCCAACGATTTGGCAGAAGCCATCCTGCAAATCATCCAATCGGACAAAAAAGAATACGGAACTTTCCATTATTCCAATTACCCGGAAACCACTTGGTATCATTTTGCACAAAAAATTGCAGAAATTTCTCAATCAAAGATCACACTGAATCCAATCCCAACTAAAGACTATCCAACACCGGCCAAAAGACCGACTCGAAGTACTTTTTGTTTGGATAAAATTGAGAAGTCGTATAAAGTCGAAATCAAACATTGGGAAAACTCTTTGGAAGATTGTTTGGCCTCCATCAACAATACCAATTTACTTTAAAGGCTGTCGTATGAAGAAATTATTCTCAACCTTTTTGCTCTTTTTCTTTGCCAACTTGTTTTTTTCACAAGAAGTTTACCTTAGAAAAATTGTGGACATCAACAAAGACTCCAAAGACAAAGTGCTCTTGGCTATGCCTCAGGCTCAATCCACATCCAAACTCCTGGGAGAGATAGAAGTGATAGGGTTTTCCGAGAACGACCAAAACACCTTCAAATTAATATACAATAAGGCAAAAGAAATTGGAGCCAATACCTATGTGCTAAAAAAATTCGAAAATATAGACGGCAGCCTTCGGGATCTAGACCCTTCACATTATAAATTGAATCTATATTACACACCAATCCAAGATGTAAAAACCAATCCAAATTTGATCCATATCATTTCATCTTCTAAGAAAGATCAAAAAATTCGTATTAACGATCGCACCCAATCACTTCCCTCAAGAACTTATTTGGTGAAAAATCTCTCGCCAGGAGAGGCACTTTCCCTCTCCACCAGGAAATTATTGGGATCTTCAGTCAAATATATTAATGACGAAACCAAGTCGCCGGCCTATTTCCAAATTTCCGGTTTTAGTCTGCACGAAGATGCCTACGGAAATGCAGGTTTGGTTCTGAAATCTGGAGACATTAACAAATTAGACCAATCCTACGGACAGTTTCTAACCACAATTTATCAAGAAATAAAAAATTAATAAAAAAATCCTCACAAACTCCATGTTGAGGATTTCTCATTTCCATACCTTTATCTCTCTACAATTTTTAGCAATAAGATTTCGTCATTCTTCAGTACTCGTCCCGCTGTCCGCTGTATCTTTTGTGCCTGGGCTTTCCCCAAGGCTTACAAAAGGATGCCGCTCCCATCGGGGCTAGGATAGAGGGACAGAGACCTCCAATCGGCCTGTGTGTTTACTTTTTGGTTTTTGGTATATTTGAGGTTTTTCACTTTTTTTCAATCAAAGTATAAATCAATAATATCTCTTTGATGCCCTCCCAAATATATTCCAGAAGAAAGATATTAATAAAACACTCCCCATCAATCAAACACCAAACACCATCAACCTTTTCCCCTCCTTCAAGGATTCCCCATCCTTGAAGGCGTTTATTCAGTACCACCAATTTTTCTCCTTCGTTTAAAGCAACATCTCACTCATCTAATATTCTAGATTAACAAATTAACGAATATTCAACTTCACCCT
>NZ_REFA01000026.1 GCF_003852705.1 Amniculibacterium aquaticum | reverse complement strand
TTCTCCTTGTCGTCCTTGATTTTCAACTTCTCGAACTGAATTTAACCCAGTTAAATTCGCCCTCGAATTGAAAATACTACGGACAACAGACGGTTTTGTGAAATGCGGAGGTCAGGCTCTTGCGTTGGAATTTTTGAGAAATTATTCGCAAAAAGCCATTTTCTTTTACAAATTTTTGTATTTTAGCAAAAGAAAAATGGCTTTTTGCTTGGTGTTAAGATTGCATAAATACTTGATAATCAAAGTCCGCACTTCACAAAGCCGCAAACCGTTGTGCGTCAGCTTAAAACAACAACACCAAACAAAATGAGATAAATATGAAATTCATTTATTACTTACTTTTTACACTCTTAATACTTACAAGTTGTTCTAATACTTCGCAACCGAATGACCCAATTCCAAAACACGAAACTTTTAAAATTCAATCTAAACAAGTAAGAGAAGAAAGAGTAATTAATGTTTGGATCCCCGAAAATTACGAAACATCTAAAGATTCTTTATCTGTTATGTATATGGCAGACGGTGGAATCAAAGAAGACTTTCCACATATTGCCAATACTTTAGCTAAACTAATCAAGGAAAAGAAAATAAAACCTTTAATTCTTGTTGGTATAGAAAACACTCAACGAAGAAGAGATTTGACTGGCTTTACAGAAGTTGCGAAAGATAAAAAAATTGCTCCAGTAGTTGGTGGTTCTGAAAAATTTAGAGCATTTATTAAAGAGGAACTTTTTACCGAAATAGAAAAGCGATATAGAACAACAACTGAGAAAAGTATTATCGGAGAATCCGCATCAGGACTTTTTGTAATGGAAACCTTTTTCTTAACACCTAAAATGTTTGATAATTACATAGCCTTTGATCCTTCGCTTTGGTGGAACAACCATTATTTGGTAAGAACAGCAAAAGAACATTTAGCAAATTTCCCAACTACAGAAAAACGAATTTGGTTTGCAGGTTCAAATACAGAAGATATTTCACCTTACACTAAAGAATTAGCCGATATTTTTAAGACGGAAAATAAAGAAAATATTAAATGGAAATTTTCTAACGAGCCAAAAGAAAAACACACGACAATTTTTAGAGCAACAAAAGAAAAAGCAATTATTTGGACACTAAACAAAACTGAATAAAAAGCCGAACGCACAACAAACGGTTTTGTGAAATGCGGAGACTTGGCTCTAGCGTTGAAATTTTTGAGAAATCAATCGCAAAAAGCTATTTTCTTTTACAAATTTTTGTATTTTAGCAAAAGAATACGGCTTTTTGCTTAGTGTATAGATTATATAAATATCTGATAATCAAAGTCCGCACTTCACAAAGCCGCAACCCGTTGTGCGACACCCTAACCGAACAGACCGCAAAAAACAAAACTTCCGAAAATATTTTGGACTTTATTTGTCCATTTAATAAATAATTGTATCTTTGGACAAAATATGACCAAATGACAACAATTAAAAAACATACATCTTTTGGCGAACTTTTGAGAGGTTTGAGAGAGGAAACGGGACAGACTTTAAAAACTGTTGCTGAAAGTTTGGAAATGGACACTTCCCTACTGGCGAAAATTGAACGCAACGAAAGACAACCAACAAAATTAATTATTAGTCAAGTTGCTGAATATTTTAATGTTGACAAAAAAGAATTACAAACTGAATTTTTAAGCGACCAAATCGCTTATAAAATTTTAGATGAAGAAGCGGACATTGAAATCCTAAAAGTTGCCGAAGAAAAAGTAAAATACCTAAAAACTGTAAACAATGGAAAATAAAATAAAAGTTGTTGAATTGTTTGCAGGTGTTGGAGGTTTCAGACTTGGACTTGAAGGCTGGAATGGAAAATCTGCATCATCAAATTACAAAGAAAATTTTGAAAGTCCTTACGAAGTTGTTTGGAGTAATCAGTGGGAACCTTCAACAAAAATTCAACACGCTTCGGCGGTTTACGAAAATCGTTTTGGAATGGATAATCATTCCAACAAAGACATTGCAAGCGTTGAAGTTGCCGATATTCCAGACCACGATTTGTTGGTTGGCGGTTTTCCTTGCCAAGATTATTCAGTTGCAACCACATTAAAAAACTCAAAAGGTTTAATTGGTAAAAAAGGTGTTTTGTGGTGGTCAATTCACAAAATTCTTTCAGAAAAAGAAAATAAACCAAAATACTTATTCCTAGAAAATGTTGACAGATTATTGATTTCGCCATCTGGACAACGAGGAAGGGATTTTGCAATAATTCTGCAAAGTTTGAACGAATTAGGTTACGCTGTAGAATGGCGAGTTATAAATGCTGCCGATTTTGGAATGCCACAAAGACGAAGAAGAATTTTTATTTTGGCTTATTTAAACAATACAGAAATTTACGAAAACATAAAAAGCATTAAACCAATCGAATGGATTTTGGAAGACGGAACTTTAGCAAATTCGTTTCCAGTAACAACTGAAAACAGATTATTTCCAAAACAATTTAAACTAAAAGGCGACATCGTTTCCATTTCGGAAAACTTCAACGAAGGCGGAAAAACAGGAATGTTTGAAAACTCTGGATTGATGATTGATGGAAATGTTACAACCATAAAAACGCAACCAAATTACGAGGGAAAGTTTACAATTTTAAAAGACTTAATCCAAAACGGAGAAGTTACTGAAGAATTTTATATCAGTAACGAAGAACTCGACAAATGGAAATATTTGAAAGGTCCGAAAAAAGAAATGCGTAAAAATACAGACGGTTTTGAGTACAATTATAACGAAGGCGGAATGATTTTTATTTTTGGGCGTTCCCTTCGGTCGGGCTTTCCGTTCCAATCTTTTTGTTCGTTCCTCACAAAAAGGATTTCCACTGCAATCCCTAACGCAAAATGTAGCATAAAATGAAAATTCAGGAAATAATTACAGAATTAAAAAACACTAAATCAGAAGGATTTCAACTTGAAAAAAGAAATGGAATATTAACTTCCACTTGGTTGATTTACAAAAAGAAAGAATTTTACTATTATTTTGACATCAATCAAAAAATAGAATTTACAGATGATTATAAATATTCAGAAGAGGAAATTCTTGAAGAATTTAAAAATGCAAATTTTGAAATTGAACTTTCTATAAGTTAATTTGGTATTGAATTCTTCTGTTTTTTATTCTTGCTTCAAGCTCCTCAAGTGTTTGTAAAGAATAAGATGAACCTTTTTCATTTAAACTTACAAAGCAAAATCTAAATTTTGAACCTAAAATTTTACCGAAATTAAATTCGTTTTCTGTTGCACCAAAGAAAAATCCTTTGGGATTTTCTGGTAAATATTTTTTAGTAGTTTTTAATTCTACCAAAATAATATCTTCTAAATAGGTTTGTAAAAATTCAGTATTAATTTCGATACCAACCAAATCGGGAATATATACTAAATCAAAGGATTGCAAAAAACGATGCTCAATATTTAGCATATCGAGTAATTGTTTTTTAGTTGCTAAGTCAATTTTAAAAAAACCAGTATAATTTTCAATTAAAAAATTTACACCTTCTTTCTCTGTGACATTGTTTGATAATGTCAATACAAATGAATGTTTTCTTGACATTATTCTTCGATTTTAATTTCGTAATTTTTAAAAGAATGCTTTGGATTTATTGATGAAAAATCTAAAAGTTCAGAAATTGTCATTTCAAAAACCTTGGCGAAAACTGCCATATTAGTAAGTGAAATATTTCGTTCACCACGTTCTATCATTCCAATATAAGTTCTGTGGAAGCCAGTAGAAAAAGATAATTTTTCTTGGCTTATATTTTTTTGATTTCGGAGCTGTTTTATTCTCTGACCAAATTCGCTAATTAGATGTTCATTTATCACGATGTAAAACTATACACATTGTATGTTTTGATCAACCGACAATATGTATCATTAAAATTGAATTTCCTTATGTAAACGAAACCTTGCGTTAGGGATTGAAGTGAAAATCCTTTTTTGAAAAAAAAGATTGTAACGGAAAGCCCGACCGAAGGGAACGCCCAAAAATTTTAGAACATTCTTATTCTGGTAAAGGAAATTTTGGACAAGTTTTAGAGAAATTTTACTTTGGTTATGAACCCAATTCAAAAGCAGAAGCTGATTTTGCTCAAATTGGAATGGAGTTAAAGTCCTCGCCATTAAAACAATTAAAAAATAATGAATATCGTTCAAAAGAGCGGTTAGTTTTAAACATCATCAATTATTTTAATGTTGTAAACCAAAATTTTGAAAATAGTGATTTCATCAAAAAGAATGCAAGCATTCTTTTGATTTTCTATTTGCATCAAGCTGGTTACGACATATTGGATTTAATTGTCAAATTGGTGGATGAATGGAGTTTCCCATCAACAGATTTAGAAATTATCAAAAAAGATTGGGAAACAATCACTAAAAAAATTGCTGACGGAAAAGCTCACGAACTCTCGGAAGGCGACACTTTTTATCTTGGTGCTTGTACGAAAGGTGCAAATGCTTCAACGGTAAGAAAACAACCATTTTCGGAAATTCCTGCAAAACAAAGAGCGTATTCTTTTAAACAAGGTTATGTAAATCATATTATTGCATCAATTGCAGGAGAAACAAAAGAAGTTTACGGCAAACTTATTCCGTCTGTAAAAGAAGCAAAAAAGAAAACGATTGAGGAAATTGTAATTGAGAAATTTAAACCTTATTACGGAAAAACAATTGAAGAGATTTTAGACAAAACTGGCGTTGAATTGAATACTTCCGCAAAAAGTTTCTACGCAAATTTGACAAAAGCGATTTTAGGAATTGAACTCAATAAAGAAATTGAAGAATTTGAAAAAGCAGAAATTCAAGTAAAAACTGTTCGACTAAAAGAAAATAATTTACCCAAAGAAGATATGTCATTTCCCACTTTCAAATACGAACAAATCGTAAACGAAGATTGGGAAAACTCTGATTTTAAAGACATTTTAGAACATAAATTTTTGTTTGTGTTTTTCCAATTTGAAAACGAAAAACTGGTTTTACGAAAAGTAAAATTTTGGAATATGCCGTATTCTGATCTACTCGAAGTTGAAAAAGTTTGGACAAAAACTCAACAAATTGTTGCAAAAGGAGAAATTGTTAAAGAAATTAAAACAGATAAAAATGGTAAGGAAGTTCGTTTCACGAACTTTCCTAGCAAAAAATTCAGTTCAATTTCTCACGTTCGACCTCACGCAACAAATGCTTTGGACACTTATCCTTTGCCGAAAAAAGACAAATTGACGAAACAAATGGAATACACAAAACATTGCTTTTGGTTGAATAATAGCTATGTAAGAGACGAAATATATTTGAAAAAATGAACGAAATAAAAAAGGGCGATCGCACAACAGCAGTTTGGCAAAATGGCGGGTTCAGTGCTAAATTCAACGGCAGTTCTTCGATTGAACTTTTGTACAAAACTGAACATTTGTGCTTCGAAATCCGCCACTTCGCCAAACTGCAAAACGTTATAGCCAATGGTATGACGATACTCCGAACATTGAACAGACAACCAAAACTTAAACAGAACAGCAAACCATTTTGACAATTATACAACAAGTAAGTCTAAACTCATTGCCGACCCATCTGTATTTTTTTATTTTTTCCCACCACACATTTTTTTAATTCAATTTTATTGCCACCACACAAGTGGCACATTTGGTTTTGCCCCGACACACAAACCAACGCTTCACAAAACCAAAAGAGCCACTTTTTGCCAACTCTCAGAATGAGAAAACAGTAAATCAAAACTTTCTTTGAATTTTATTTGCCCACCTAAAAATTAGTTTCTATTTTTGCGAGTGAATACTAACTAACATAAAAAATAAATTAGACAAGTATGCAAGAATTTACAGACAGGCAAATAGAAATAATGGAAGCGACAACCAACCGTATTTCAAAATATGGTATTCAGAATTTGACCATCAAAACATTGGCAGAGGATATAGGTTTGTCTGAACCAGCTTTATACAGACATTTCAAAAGTAAAAATGAAATCTTATTGAGCTTGTTGGAATACTTTAAAACAGAAATGAAAAACCGTATTCAGTCTATTTCTTATAAACCGACTGACACGACTGCTGACGAGTTAAGAGCAATTTTTAATTCTCAGCTACAAACTTTTACTAACAAACCAGCAATAGTGAGTGTCATTTTTGCAGAAAGTATTTTCCATTTTGATGAAAATTTGAGCAATAAAGTTGCTGAAATTATGGATATGATGCAGAAATATGTGAAAGCAAATATTACAAAAGGTCAAGAAAAAGGACAATACAACAAATTGATTGGAGCTTCTACCCTAACAACCATAATTATTGGTGGAATGAGAATGACCGTACTGAAATGGAAATTATCAGGACATAAATCAAATCTTGTTAAGGACGGGAAAACGGTCTTAGATGGAATGTTGAAAATGATTGAAAAAAGTTAAAAATTACGAATTATAAATTAGAAATATGAAGAAAATATTTGTCTTAGGAATGAGTGTTTTACTTTTGTGGAGTTGTAACAATACCACTGAAAAAGCAACGGAAAAGCAGGAAACAGAAACCCATGCAGAACATCAACACGATGAAAGTTCTGAAGCTATTGAACTCAACAATGGAGAAAAATGGTTGGTGAACGAAGAAATGAAGCCTTTTGTAATGAAAGGCGAAGAATTGGTAAATGCTTATATCCAGAATAATCAGGCAGATTATAAAGCATTAGCTCAACAATTAAAAGAGCAAAATGACCAGCTAATAAGAAGTTGTACAATGGGCGGAAAAAGCCACGATGAATTACACAAATGGCTACACCCACATCTTGAAATTGTAAAAGCATTGGAAGATGAAAGAGATGCAACTAAAGCAAATGAAACCGTTTTGCAACTACAACATTCATATCAGCAATATCACCAGTATTTTAACTAAATAATAATTGAGATGAAATTCCAACAAAAATTTACCCTATTTCACAGACTGTTGCATTGGATAATGGCAATTGCAATGCCCATTTTATTCATTACAGGTTTTTTGAGAATGTATTGGATGAATAAAAACAATATTGTTGCTGTTATTGAAAGCAAAACATCGGCAATTCCAAAAGAACAAATGACAGACATTGCAAAGGCAATTAGAGAACCTATGTGGCAATGGCACGAAGTTTTTGCTCACGTAATGATTTTTGCATTTTTAGCACGGATTATTTATATGCTTGTAAAAGGTATTCGTTTTCCAAATCCCTTTAAAAGCAATCAACCACTTAAAGAACGCTTACAGGGCTTCATTTATGTTTATTTCTATCTTTTTGTTTTTATTTCAGCCGTTACAGGTATTTGTATTGAAAAAGATTTGTTCTCTACTTACCACGAGCAAATTGAAGCCGTTCATAAATGGGGCATTTATTGGTTTCCCATTTTTATTCTACTGCATTTTGCCGGAATTGTTTTAGCTGAATTTTCAAGCAAAAAAGGAATTACTTCCAGAATGATTGGAGGAGATTAAATAGCTGAAAAAATTATACAAATGCCCCAATACAATATCCCCAAACAGCTTTCCGGTCTTACTGAAGCGGAACTAAAAACCTCCCGTGAGAAATTTGGTTTCAATCAGGCAGAAAACACCATAAAAAGTGCCTGGTACACGCTGTTATTTGACATTCTGAAAGAACCAATGCTGCTTTTGTTAATTGCCGTTTCGGTGATTTATGTTATAGTGGGCAATTATTCCGAAGCGCTGTTTATGTTTGGGGCTATCATTGCCGTTTCTGGAATTTCTTTTTATCAGGATAATCGCAGTAAAAAAGCTTTGGAAGCAATAGAAAAACTGAATGAACCACTCAGTACGGTGATTAGAAATTCTAAAGTGATGCAAATTCCTACGCACGAAATTGCATTGGGCGATTTGTGTATTATCGAAGAAGGGAAAATGATAAATGCCGATGGGAAAATTGTACATAGCAACGATTTTTCGGTGAATGAAGCATCACTTACCGGAGAAAGTTTTTCGGTTTTTAAAAATCCAGAAACAGACGATAATAAGGTTTACAGCGGCACTTTGGTAGTTTCCGGCTTGGCAGTGTTTGAAGTGGAAAATATTGGAGCGAAAACTAAACTTGGAAAAATTGGTCAGTCCATTCAAAACATCAAAGAAGAAATTTCACCATTGCAATTACAAATTACAAAGTTTGTAAAGTGGATGGCATTCATTGGAATTGCTGTTTTCTTGACGGTGTGGGCATATAGTTTTTTGCAATCAAGAGATATCGTTCAAAGTTTGTTGGCGGGATTAACCCTGGCAATGTCTATTCTACCAGAAGAAATTCCGGTTGCTTTTACCACTTTTATGGCATTGGGTTCCTGGAAATTGATGAAACAAGGTGTTATCATCAAGCGAAGCAGTATAGTTGAAACTTTAGGAAGCACTACTGTAATTTGCACCGACAAAACGGGCACGATTACCGAAAATTCAATGAAACTGAAAGCTCTTTTTGATTTTAAATCCAATCAGGTTTTTGATGATACAAGTTTTGATAAATCTGAACTATCGGAGCTCATTCAATTTGCCATGTGGAGCAGCGAACCCTTTCCTTTTGATCCAATGGAAAAAACCTTGCATAAGGTATATGAAGAAACTCAAACTTCTGACCAAAAAAAAGATTTTCAAATGGTGCACGAATATCCGTTGGAAGGCAAACCACCGTTGATGACCCATATTTTTGAAAACAATTTGGGAGAAAGAATCATTGCTGCCAAAGGTGCACCGGAAGCTATTCTTGCGGTTTCTATACTTTCTGAAGATGAAAAAGAAAACTTGCGTCAACAAATTCAGGAATTTGGAAAACAAGGTTATCGGGTATTGGGCGTTGCCAAATGTGATTTTAAAGGAAATAATTTTCCTGAAAAACAACAGGAATTCAACTTCGATTTTCTTGGGTTTACAGTGTTTTATGATCCGCCAAAACAAAACATTCAACAGGTTTTCAGAAAAATATATGATGCAGGAATAAAAGTAAAAGTAATTACCGGAGACAATGCCGATACCTCAAATGCCATCGCCCAACAAGCCGGCATCAAAAACAATAGTCCTGCTGTAAATGGTTCTGAAATAACGCAACATTCAGAAGCTGAACTGATGACACTTTCAAACGAAACTACTTTATTTACTCGTATGTTTCCGGAGGCTAAACTTGCGGTTGTAAATGCTTTGAAACAATCAGGAGAGGTCGTGGCCATGCTGGGTGATGGTGTCAATGATGCACCGGCACTCAAAGCGGCTCATATTGGTGTGGCAATGGGCAACAAAGGAACAGAAATAGCCAAAGCTGCAGCAGCCTTGGTTATCACCAACGATGATCTGGACAAACTCATTATAGGAATAGAAGCAGGCAGAAGGATTTATACCAATATCAAAAAAGCTATTCAGTATATTATTTCCATTCATATCCCAATCATATTGACGGTTTCTCTACCCTTGTTTTTAGGCTGGATTTATCCCAATATTTTCACTCCGGTCCATGTGATATTTTTAGAATTAATCATGGGTCCAACCTGCTCTATCGTTTATGAAAATGAACCTATAGAAAAGAATGCCATGCAGCAAAAGCCACGAAAAATGACCGAAACCTTTTTAAATTGGCGGGAATTAAGCATCAGTATTATTCAAGGATTGATGATAACTGTTGGTGTATTATTCGCCTATCAATTGGCTGTTCAAAGCGGAAGCAATGAAGAAACAACAAGAGCGATGGTTTTCACTACACTTATTTTTGCTAATGTGTTTTTAAGTTTGACCAACCGTTCTTTTACTTACAGTCTTTTTGAAAGTTTTAAGAACAAAAATATCCTCTTTTCATTGGTAATAGGAGCAACTTTAATTCTACTATTCGCCATTTTATACATACCGGTCTTTTCAAATTTCTTTCATATAAGCAGCTTGAATTTAAAAGATTTAGGAATTACAATACTGATTGCAATGGTTTCTGTATTGTGGTTTGAGGTGTATAAATGGGGAAAAAGAAATTCTAATAAAAAGTAATGCAATCGGAATAGTGAAAATAAGTTTGGAGATTGAATTTAAGAATGGGTACTGACGAGCAGTATTTTTTGACAGATTGATTTTGTTTAGCCCTACGGGCTGTGTTGTATGTTAACCCTTCTTCCACAGGCTGTCGCCTATGGATAACCAAATATAGTCCTACGGACAATTTGTGAATGTTCTCATATTTGCATAATTTGAAAAAAGGTGATTGCATCATCATGCAGGTAAACACACCTGTACTTTTCAAAATAATGTATCAGTTATTAAACTTTACTTCTACCTATAAATTATCTGCAACAAACTGTTTACAATACTCCTTTATTAACTGCCTGACTTTTCTAAATTCTTCACTAATTTCTTCGTCTGTTCCTATCGATTTTGCAGGGTCGGGAAAGTTTTGATGAAACTTTTTTGCTTTGGTTGGAAAGAATGGACAACGCTCTTTTGCATTGTCGCAAACTGTAATTACAAAATCAAAATCTATATTTCGGTATTCGTCAATATTGTTTGAGGTGTGATTAGAAATGTCAATGCCGTCTTCTTGCATTGTGACAATTGCTTTTGGGTTTACTCCGTGCGTTTCCACACCTGAACTGTAAACGTCTGCTTTTTTACCTGCAAAATAGCGTAAATAACCTTCTGCAATTTGGCTTCTGCAACTGTTTCCTGTGCAAAGCACTAAAATTTTCTTTGTCATTTTGTATAATATTTTTGTTTTAGAAATAAACTAATCTTAACCAATAAAATTAGAACTGGAACTTCTACCAATGGTCCGATAACGCCTACAAATGCCTGTGGTGAGTTGATACCAAAAACCGCAATAGCAACAGCAATTGCCAATTCAAAATTGTTGCCTGTGGCTGTAAATGCGATGGAAGCATTTTTGTCGTAAGGGATTTTCATTGCTTTATTGATGAAAAAACTAACAAAAAATATCAGTACAAAATAGATGATTAAAGGAACGGCTATCTTAATTACATCAAAAGGTAATTCTACAATTTTATTCCCTTTTAAGCTGAACATTAATACGATTGTCAACAAAAGTGCAATCAGTGTTATAGGCGAAATCTTCGGAACAAATTTATGATTATACCAATCTTTTCCTTTTTGTTTTATCAGAATATATCGGGTAAGAAAACCAGCTAAAAACGGAATACCCAAATATAGCAATACGCTTTCGGTAACCGCACTCATTGAAACACTTACATCAAAATTGCCCAAACCTAAATATTTAGGCAAAACATTGATGAAAAACCAAACAAAAAAGCTATACGATAGAACTTGAAAAATACTATTCAAAGCAACAAGTAAAGCGGTGTATTCTCTGTTCGCTTTGGCTAAATCACTCCAAACTATAACCATTGCGATACATCTTGCCAAACCAATCAAGATAAGTCCTGTCATATATTCAGGTTCGTTTCGCAAAAACAAAACGGCTAATCCGAACATCAACAAAGTACCGATTACCCAATTGAGTAACAAAGAAATGGCAATTACTTTTCTATCTTGTAACGCTTTGGGCAATAAGGAATAATCCACTTTTGCTAATGGTGGATACATCATTAAAATTAATCCGATTGCCAATGGAATATTAGTTGTTCCGATTGAAACGGCATTGATATTAGTAGGAATATTTGGAAAAAAATATCCCAAACCAACACCAATTGCCATTGCTAAAAATATCCAGACCGTCAGATAACGGTCTAAGAACTTCATTTTAATATTCATCGTTTTTTACTTGAATAATTTCTCCATTTATAGTGCACGATAACTTTACGGTATTGTAGATTGTGCCAAATTTTTCAATATTCTTCTTTAGCAATACGGTATTTATATTTTCATCAGCACTGTAAATAATTAACTTGTAATTTATATTATCCATTTTCACAGGTTTTTCCGTGCGAATAGCGGACACATTTACTACGGCTTTTGCATAAGTGAAATTCATCATAGCAGAAAATCGTTCTACATTTTTTAGCATACACGCAGCAAAAGCTCCTAAAAAAAGTTCGGCAGGATTAGGTAAAATTTCTGCTGAATTTGAAGTCGTTCCAAAAGCTATCTCATTTTGCTTTATTTGTAGTATCGCATCTTTTGTTGAAACAGATGAAGCCTTAATTTGATATTCCATAATTATTTTTTTAGCAACATTTCGAACTTGGTGAACAACAATCCGCTGGCTTTTCGGCATAAACCGTTATGCTTCTAATTACCGTATCGTTTGCTTTGTATTGCGTAATTTCTTCTTCATTTAGATAATCCTTCAAAATATCGTCAGGAACAATAATCGGTTTGTCTTTTTGAATAATCATATTTGCAAATCCAACTTTGCTTACAAAGCTCAAATATTCTTCTTTATCAATCGCACTTGCCACACATCCTGCATACATTTCAGCCGCATTTTTAATTTTTTCGGGTAGTTCTCCTGTTAAAACAATATCTGAAATACTGAAATGTCCGCCTGGTTTTAATACGCGGAACATTTCGGCAAAAACCGCTTGTTTATTCGGTACAAGGTTTAAGACACAATTGCTCACAATGACATCTGCCGTATTCGCGGCTACAGGCATATTTTCAATATCACCTTGTCTAAATTCAACATTATTAAAACCCAATTTTTCTGCATTTTGCCGAGCTTTATCAATCATCGCTTCTGTAAAATCAATTCCGATAACTTTTCCAGTTTCGCCTGTTTCTGCTCTGGCAACGAAACAATCATTACCCGCTCCGCTTCCTAAATCAATAACGGTATCGCCTTTTTTGATTTTGGCAAATTGTGTAGGCAAGCCACAACCCAAACCTAAATCTGCATCGGGATTATAACCATCCAGCTCGTTGTATTCTTCGCTCATGATGTTATATACTTCGGTGCTACAACTACCTGCACCACAGCAGGAAGAAGCGTTACTTCCTTTGTCTTGTAAAGCAATTTCACTGTATTTTTGCTTTACCATTTCTTTGATTTCTTGTTCTGTTTGCATTGTATTTATATTATTAATTAGTGATTGATTAACAGCAGTTTTGCTTGGTAACTGTTGTGATGATTTTTGAAAAATAATTTTTAAGGACTTCAAAAGTTTTTTCATCAATACAATAGCAAATCGCATTGCCTTCGATGTTCCCTTTGATTAATCCTGCATTTTTAAGCTCTTTCAGATGTTGCGAAACGGTTGGTTGAGCAAGTGGTAATTCATTTACGATGTCTCCGCAAATGCAAGCGTTTACTTTCAATAAATGCTCTATGATAGCCACTCTTGCAGGATGTCCTAATGCTTTTGCAATAGTTGCGATTTGATTTTGTTGGTCTGTAAAGTGGTCTGTTTTTGTTGCACCCATTTTTATACTTATTTAATATTGCAATATTACGATAAAGGTTTTAATTGTAAAATAATTTTCGTGTTTTTTTTTTAAATATATTGATGGAATAAAGTTTGTTCAGGCTGTTTTATGTCCGTCTGTTGATGTTAGCACGGTCGTTTGTAGGGTTGCAACTAATTTTGCAAATTTTACAAAAAACTGATTATCGCTCGGAAATAAAAATAATGAAAAAAATTGCACAATCAAAATATTAGTTCTACTTTTGTGAGTGAATACTAACTAACTTAATTATAATAGTATGGCAACATTTGAGAAAGAGATAATATTCAATCTGGAAAATTCAATTGAATACACAGATGGAGGTGTTATCAGCAAACAGATAACTAAAAGCAAAGGTGGAAATTTAACCTTGTTTTCTTTTGACAAAGAACAAGGTTTATCAGAGCATAAAACACCTTACGATGCCATTGTGCAGATTTTGGATGGCGAAGCAGAAATAACGATTGGAGGTAATTTACATAATTTGAAAAAAGGTGATTGTATCATTATGCCTGCAAACATTCCACACGCATTGAAAGCAGTTGAACGCTTTAAAATGTTGCTGACAATGATAAAACAAGAATAAATTAAATACTATTTCTATGAACGGTAAAAATAACATCGCAATAGGATTTCTAACAATGGGCTTTTTTATGCTCTATGGATTCCTCTTAATTTATCTCCGTGATTTTGCACCGAACGCTAAAGAATGGGCAGAGTCATACAGCATAGGAAAACATTTTGAGACAAGACTTGCTCATGTACACGGCAACTTATTTGCATTTTTAAATATTTTGATTGGCTACTTATTAATTCAATTTAGAAATAAACTGAAACACGTAAAAGTGATTTCAGGATTAGCTCTTGCTGGATTGCTTATGCCAATAGGTATATTATTGGAAGTGTATTTAGGATTACCTCCAATTTTTGTATTGATAGGTGCGATGTCAATGACTGCATCTGTAATTTGGTTGGGTATTTCATTTTTAAAAACTGATAAAATAGTTAACTTATGAAAAAGTATATCCCATTTCTATCTTCTCTTATTTTAGCAGGCTTCGGTTTACTAACGCTATTCCTTAGTTCTTCCGTAATTTTTGATTGGTTTGGAATACGAGCCAAAGAGGGCAATTATGTTTTGTTTATCGTTTGGGCAAATTTTATCAGCAGTTTGCTTTATCTTATTTCAGCTTATGGTTTTCTGAAAATAAAAAGTTGGACTTTTAAAGCCTTATCGGTAGCAACCGTCATTTTGGTAGTCGCATTGATAGGCTTGTTTATTCATATTTATTCTGGTGGTATCTACGAAACAAAAACTGTTTTCGCAATGCTATTCAGAATTAGTGTTACCATAGCTTTTGTGGCTATTGCCTATTTTTCAATCAATAAAAAGAAATAAAAAAATTTACTCAATTATGTTAGTGAATACTCGCAAACTTATACTTAGCTTGATAGTTTTATCTGGTTGGAATGTAGCCCAAGCTCAAGAGGCTTGGACATTAAAACAGTGTATTGATACAGCACAAGTCCATAATAAGACTTTGCAAATCAATCGTAACAATATATCCATCAGTGAACAACGAAAAAAAGAAGCACAAGCTAACCTCATTCCAAAAGTTACTGCCAATGCCGATTACAAGTATTTTATGGAATTACCTACACAGCTAATGCCAATGAATGCACTCAATCCACAAGCACCCGAAGGACAATTCAGGGATTTGCAATTTGGTGTTCCGCACAACATCAACGCCAATGTGCAGTTGGCATTGCCTTTGTATAATCCACAAATTTATAGAGCAATACAAAGTACACAAATAGCTAAAGAACTTACAGAATTGCAATTTCAAAAGTCGGAAGAACAGGTTTTGTTTGACATTACTACGCTGTATTACAATGCTCAAATCATCGTACATCAATTGGCTTTTTTAGACAGTAATATTGCGAATACCGAAAAGCTACTCAAGAATATGCAACTCTTGAAAGACCAACTTTTGGCAAAAGGTAGCGATGTGAGTAAAGTAAAACTACAAGCCGAGCAACTCAACACTCAAAGGCAAAATGTAAACAACAAACTTATTCAGGTTTTGAATGCCCTAAAATTGAATATGGGGATTTCATTAGAACAGAATATTTCTGTTGTTTCTGAAATCCAGCAAGAAGTATCATTGGAAAGTAATACAAGGAATGTATTGGATTTAAAGATTATTCAAAAACAAAACCAACTGCTTCATAGTGATTTAAGAATACTAAACCAGTCAAGATTTTTGCCTTCGTTAAACTTAATAGCTTCTTACGGAACAACTGGTTTTGGTTATGACAAAAAACCTAACGATTTTCTGAAATTCTATCCGATTGGTTTTGCAGGTGTTCAACTAAGCTATCCACTTTTTAATGGAACAGTTACACAGCGAAAAATCAACCAAAAGAAATTGGAGATTACCAACAATGAGCTACAATCAAAATTGATTACGGAAAAGAATGATATGGAAGTTGAAAATGCCATTCGACAAAAAACGATTGCACAATCCACCATCACAAATACCGAAAGTCAAATTGCTTTAGCCAAAACGATTTATGAGCAAACTGTTTTACAACAAAAACAAGGTACAGCAGGCCTTACAGATGTTTTGTTAGCAGACAATGCACTCCGTGAAGCACAACAAAATTACCTGAATGCAGTCATTGATTTTCTGAAAGCTGATTTGGAACTTAAAAAGCTGACAGGGTCAATTACATCAATTAAAAATTAAAAATAGAGAAAATGAAAAAGATAATTTGGATAATAGCTGGAGTTGCTGTAGTTGGTATGATGATGTTCAAACTTTTAAGCAACAAAAAAACCACCGAAAACAGAATATATCAATACGATAAAGAAAAGCCAATTTCGGTAAGTGTTGATACAATCCGATTACAAAATATTGTTGATGCAGGCAACTATACAGGCACTTTTGAGCCGAATAAGGAAACAAAAATAAGTGCAGACATTCAAGGAAAAATCAATGCGGTTTTGGTAGATATGGGAAGCTATGTTTCCAAAGGGCAAACACTTATTCAGTTGGATAATTCACTATTGAAACTACAACTACAAACGGTTGAAGTCCAAATTGAGGGATTGGAAGATGATGTAAAACGATACACCATTTTAACGGAAGCCGATGCCGTTCAAGGCGTACAATTGGAAAAGGCAAAATTGGGTTTAAAAACCGCAAAAGTCCAGAGAGCAACTTTGTTAGAGCAAATCAGCAAAACTTCTGTTAAAGCACCTTTTAATGGTGTGGTAACTGCCAAACTTAATGAAGAAGGCGGTTTTGCAGCACCGGGAGTTCCGTTGTTGCAAATAACAGACATAAGCACTTTACGCTTTACAGTCAATGTTCCCGAAAATGATTTGGTAAAATTCCAAAACAACCAAACTTACAAAATCAATGCAGATGTTTATCCCGACATTTCACTTTCGGGCAAAGTATCAATGATAGGAAGCAAAGCCAATATGGGCAACAGTTTTCCAATTCAATTTCAAGTTGCAAACACCAAAAATCTAAGTATCAAATCGGGAATGTTTGGTAAAGTAAGTCTTTCTGAAAGCAAACAAGAACAAGGTATTCTTATTCCCACATCTGCCATTATTGAAGAAAATGGAATTGCAAAAGTATATCTCATAAAAAACGGAAAAGCCGTATTACAATCTATTACAACTACAAAAACTATTGGGAACAAAACTATTGTTTCAAGTGGCATAAAAGAGAACGATATCATCGTTACAAACGGATTTATCAATCTTTTTGATAATGCAAGCATTCTAATTAAAAATTAAAAGTGAAAAGCTAAAAGTGAAAAGCTAAAAGAAATAAAGGTTAAGTTTAAATAAAAACATTATGGAAAAGTCAGTATTGAAAAATAAAAGTTACGAGTTTGCTATTAGAATAGTGAAGTTGTCTAAATTCTTACAAAACGAACAAAAGGAATACATTTTAAGTAAACAAATATTGCGGTCAGGAACTGCAATAGGTGCACTACTTAAAGAAGCCGAGTTTGCTCAAAGTACAGCCGACTTTATTCATAAAATGCACATCTCATTAAAAGAAGCGAATGAAACGGAATATTGGTTGTGTATTTTAAAAGACACAGACTATTTAGAAAACAACCTATTTGAAAGCTTACATTCAGATGCTAAGGAGTTAATAGCAATGTTGGTTTCATCTATAAAAACACTTAAATCGAAAACGAAAAACTGAAAAACGAAAAGATATAAATTAAAAATTAAAAGTGAAAAAGATCTCAACTGTTAGCTTCTCGTTTTTAGCTTTTCACTTAAAAAACTTTTAGTTGTTAGTTTTTAACTATTAACTTAATAAAAATGAACATTACAGAAATATCCATCAAACGCCCATCGTTGATTATCGTGCTTTTCAGCGTGTTTGCCCTGTTGGGAATTATCGGCTACAAGAATTTGAGTTACGAATTAATGCCCGATTTTAATCAACCTGTTGTGGTAATTAAAACAGTCTATCCCGGAGCAGAGCCCAATGAAGTAGAAACTTCGGTTTCTAGAAAAATTGAAGATGCTCTTTCTAATTTGGAGGGTGTAGATTATTTGGTAACGAAATCTTTGCCCAATGCCTCCATCATTATTGCCAATCTAAAATACGGAACGGATTTAGACAAAACAATGCAGGATGCACAGCGCTACATTGACAATATTAAAAAGGATTTACCAAAAGATATTCAAAATCCTGTAATGAGTAAAGTTTCACCAAACGATTTACCGATAATGTCAGTAAGTGCTACCAGCGATTTAAGCCCGACTGAATTTTATCAAAAAATGAAAGATGATTATCTTCCTCAAATTCAGAAACTAAAAGGAGTAGCGGAAATTACCATCCTTGGCGGAGAAGAACGAGAAATTCAGGTAAAGGTGGACAAAGATAAATTGAAGCTCTATAAAGTTTCATTGTATCAGGTTGTAGAAGCCATTAATCGTTCGGGGATTGATTTACCTGCCGGAAAATTGCAAACCGATACGGAAAATAATTCGGTAAGGTTAGTAGGCAAATTCAATACTATCAATGACATTCAGAATGTTCAGGTCGCAATGCCTTTTCCAAACAGTCCTGTGTATGTTAAAGATGTTGCTGAGGTTGTAGATGGCATTAAAGAAATTACCTCGTACAGTAGATACAATAGTAAGAATGGCATAGGTTTAATGATAAAGAAACAAGGTGATGCCAATGCCGTTGATGTTTCCAAACTAATCAGAGAAAAATTTCAAACTATAGAAAAACAAAATGCCAATGTAGCTATAAAATTTGTGGTTACGGATGACAGTACCGATAACACCATTGCAGCCGTTAATTCGGTGGTATTTGACTTGATTTTAGCCGTAATTTTAGTGTCGTTGGTAATGTTGCTGTTCCTGCGAAGTTTCAGAAACGCACTGATAGTGTTGGTTGCCATTCCTACTTCCTTAATTACCGCTTTTGCCGTGATGTGGCTGTTGGGCTATACGCTTAACCTGATGACATTGCTTGCAATGTCTTTAATCATCGGTATTTTGGTGGACGATGCTACCGTAGTTTTAGAAAATATCCAACGCCATTTGGATATGGGCAAAGAAAAAAGAACAGCGGCAATGGATGGGCGAATGGAAATTGGTTTTTCTGCACTGTCTATTACCTTGGTTGATGTGGTTGTGTTTCTGCCGATTTTATTTTTACAAGTTTTTGTTGCCGATATGCTCAAACAGTTTTCGGTAGTAGTTATCACTTCTACGCTTACAAGTTTATTGGTAGGTTTTACTTTAACACCTTGGCTAGCTTCACGCATCGGGAAAAAAGAAGATTTGCAACCGACTAATTTCTTCAATCGTTTTTTACTTTGGTTTGAACATCAGTTAGACAAATTTATTAGTTGGTATGGCAAAACGCTAAATTGGGTTTTAAATCATAAACTAATATTTACTGCATTTGTACTGCTTCTTTTTGTGGGAACAGCAGTAATGATGAAGCAGGGAATTATTGGGAAAGAACTCATCTCAACAGGCGACCAAGGGAAATTCCGTTTGGCGTTGGAATTTGACAAAAGCACTTCTATTCAGCAAAATAATTTGGTTTCCGAAAAAATAGAAAACTATATTTTGAAGCAACCCGAAGTTTCAACTGTTTTCAGTAATGTGGGTGGACCAAGTACAGGCATTGGAAGTTTGGGAGTGGGTTCTGCAAATAAATCGGAATTTACTATTCAATTAAAAATTAGAAATGAAGAATTAAAAATTGCAGGATTAAAGAAAATTTCTACCGAAAAGTTTATGACTGATTTGCGTGAGGATTTGCAAACGAAATTCTCTGGTATTAATTATTCGATTAGTGGTTTAGGTTTAATTCCCAAAACAGCACCCATTGAAATTACATTGAGTGGTTCAGAGCTAAATGAAGTAATGAAAACAGCACAAAATTTAAAATCAGTAATTGAAAAAATACCCGGTGCAGATAATGTTCGCTTATCTGTTGAAGCAGGAAGTCCGGAGTTTAAAGTCATTCCCGACAAAGATAAAATGCAACGCTTAGGCTTGAATACCGCTTATGTGGGAATGAATTTGCGTACCGCTTTTTCAGGAAATGATGACGCTTCGTTAACCGAAAAAGGAACGGAATATCCTGTACGAATTTGGCTGGATAAATTCAGTAGGAAAAATGAAGATGATGTAAAACAATTGAACATTGTTAATCCAATGGGTGTACCTATTGAAATAGCACAGTTTGCAACTATTGAAAGAGATAATTCGCCTTCGCTTTTAGAACGAAAAGATCGACAACCTGCTGTTACATTAACTTCTGATGCACTTGGCAGACCTTCGGGAACTGTGGCTGACGATGTCGTGGCATATCTCAAGAACAATCCTTTGCCTGATGGAATTTCAATGACTTGGGGAAGCGATATTAAAAGGCAAAACGACAGCTTTGGAGCATTGGGTTCTGTACTGATAATATCATTTATCCTTATTTATCTCATTATGGTTGCTTTGTATGATAGTTATATTTATCCATTTGTAGCCTTATTTGCAATTCCGGTAGCAGCCATCGGTGCATTTTTAGCCTTGAATTTATCGTTAAGTCATTTAAGTTTATTTGCCTTATTAGGTTTGATTATGTTAATGGGATTAGTAACGAAAAACTCTATTTTAATTGTTGATTTTACCAATCAATTAAAAGCCGAAGGAAAGCCATATCGTCAAGCCATCATCGAAGCAAGTAAAGGCAGAATGCGACCTATTTTAATGACAACATTATCAATGGCAATTGGAATGCTGCCTATTGCCTTAGCCACAGGAACTTCTGCAGAATGGAAAAACGGATTGGCGTGGGTAATTATTGGAGGCTTACTTTCTTCATTGATATTGACAATTTTCTTAGTACCAATGGTATATTACGGGGTAGATAGAGTGAAGGAAAAATTCAGTAATAGAAAAACAATTTAAAAATGAAACAAATACTTTTTGTGCTTACAGCACTCTTATTCCTTTCTTCATTCTCAAATACAAAAGAAGAATACAGTTTGACAATTGAAGTAGAAAACTTACGCAATTCAAAAGGTGTTTTGCAAGTTGCTTTATACAACAAAGACGGTTCAATTCCAGATGAGCAGTACAAAAACTATTACAAAATTCAGACTACAAATATTGAGAGCGGAAAAGCCGATATTACTTTTAAAAATCTCCCGAAAGGCAAATATGCTATAAACATTTTGCACGATGAAAACAAAAATGGCAAAATTGACAAAGGTTTAATCTTACCCAAAGAGGGAATTGGCTTTTCAAATTATCAATCTATCGGTTTAACAAACAGACCAAATTTTAAAAAAGCAAGTTTTGATTTATTTCAAGACAAAGAAATTAAAGTAAAAGTGATTTATATGTAAACCAAACACAGTGAAAGCACATCCCGAAAAATCGGGAAGAGCTTTCACCTCTCCAACGCTGACAATGATTGAATTAAAAAAATCCTTCCCTTCAAAAATAAAAAAATACACAACCACACAGACCAATACGACAAAGGCAGAGAAAGATAGTATTTACAATAGTTTGCAAGGACATCGGACAAGAACCACTGGCTATAACATCGGTTTTGCAAGATAGCGGGCGAAGTGCTTCGTTTGAAATTTTTTGCTATATTTGGAGTGTCGGCTTCGTATAAAAGTTAGTGCTTAAAATCCGCTACCTCGCAAAGCCGAGAACCGTTAGCAGAAAGCAGTTCCCTACATTCCATCTAAATTTCACTATATTTGAAAAGTGAATACAATTGAACTATATAAATCTTCTAATGGTGAAACTCAAATCGAAGTAAGGTTTGAGAATGAAACGGTTTGGTTATCATTAAATCAAATAGCTGAACTTTTTGGTCGTGATAAGTCTGTAATTTCTAGACACTTAAAAAATATTTACAAAGACTCTGAACTTGATTACAATTCAACTGTTGCAAAAAATGCAACAGTTCATACCGAAGGGAAAAGAAATATAACCCGAGAAATAGATTATTATAATTTAGATGCAATCATCTCCGTTGGCTATCGTGTAAACTCAAAACAAGGAACTCAATTCAGAATTTGGGCAACAAATCGATTAAAGGAATACTTGGTTAAAGGATATTCGATCAACCTAAAAAGACTGCAAGAACTCAATCAGATTGTTCAAATTATTGCTCAATCTGAAAATAATACCAATCAAATTTCTGAAACAAAAGGGCTTTTGAATATCCTAACAAAATATGCAAAAAGCTTTATCTTACTCAATCAATTCGACAGCAATGCAATTGAGTTGAAAAATCTTGACGAGAATATAACATACGAGATTGATTATAAAGAAGCCATCATTTCAATCAATGAGCTGAAAAACCAATTAATTGAACAAAAAGAAGCTACGGAACTATTTGGAAATCAAAAAGATCAAAGTTTTGAAGGAATTTTAAAGTCTGTCACCCAAACCTTTGATGGAAATTATCTCTATCCAACGATTGAAGAACAAGCGGCAAACCTACTCTACTTCATTATTAAGAATCACCCATTTTCAGATGGAAATAAAAGGATTGGTGCATTTATTTTCGTATGGTTTCTTGAAAAAAACAAACATCTTCTGAAAAACAATGGAGAAAATAAAATTAATGATAATGCTCTTATTGCATTAGCTCTTTTAGTTGCTCAAAGTAACCCAAATGAAAAAGAATTAATGATAAAATTAATCTGTAATCTAATCATCACATAATTCTGCCTTCTGTTAACGGGCAGTTTTGCAAGAGAGCGGGAGAAGTGCTCCGTTTGAAATATTTTAGTATATTTGAAGTGCAGTCCTCGCATGAAAAGTTGTGGCAATAGTCCGCTCCCTCGCAAAGCTGCAAAAACGTTAGGCGACAGCATTTTTGACCGAACGCACAAAATTTCAACTTCTAAAACAAAACGACATATTTTGGCGTACCGACTAACTAATTTTGACGAAAATTAAAATTATGACAGAAACAGTTTTTGAAATTTTAGCCGAAGGCGGAAGTTTAACAATCGAACGCAAAAGAAACCGAAACGGAGAAAAATTTATTTATCATCACAACGAATTTGACTCAACAGACGAAGGACTTGAAATTAACAAAAACGGAGAATATTCAACTTTTGAACAACCGTTTCAACTTATCAACTCAAAATATCCTTGGTTCAGACTTCATCTCAAAACAGTTCACGAAGATTACAGAAACTTTGTAATTGACGAGCTTATCAAATCTTTAATGTTTCAAGGAATTACACCCAATGAACTTCGTTATTCACAACGAGATTTAGAAGAAACTTTAAACATCAAATTGGAATTTGGAAATCCACCAATAAAAAGCGGATTACAAAATATAAAAGTTGAAAATCTAATTAAATTTACTGGATACGAACATCACGAGTATAAAGATAATTACAACTCGCCATCTAATGAAAGTAAATTTGTTCCGAAAGCAAAATTTGAAACTTGGTTAGCGGGAGAACAATGTTTTCAACACGACCAAGTTACAATGTCGTCAAATATTGTTGATAGTTTTGAAACTATCGGAAAACTCGAAGTAAACGGAAACACAATCATCATCAAAAATGAGTTTGGACAAATTGAGTACGCATTTTCGTCTGATAAATTTTTCGTTTCAACAACACCAATTTTAAGCCAATCAAAAGGCTGGTTTTATAAAAGCATTTAAAGAATTATGGAATTAGGAATTTTAAGAACTGTCGCACCAAGACAAAAATGGATGAACGAAGCAAGAGATTTTACACCTTGGTTATCAAATAATGTGGACGAATTAGGAAAAGAATTAGGTTTAGAACTTGAAGTTGAAAATATTGAGGTTGCTGTTGGTCCATATTCGGCAGACATTTTAGCAAAAGATACAGGAACTGGACAATATGTTGTCATTGAAAACCAACTCGAAAAAACTAATCACGACCATTTAGGAAAGGCTATAACTTATGCTTCTGTTTTGGACGCTTCCACCATTATTTGGATTGCAACCGATTTTACACCAGAACACAAAAAAGCTGTTGATTGGCTTAACGACCATACATCTGACAATATTTCAATTTATGGAGTTCAGCTTGAACTTTGGCAAATTGATGACAGTCGTGCTGCTGTGAAATTTAATGTTGTTTGCAAACCCAATGATGCAGTAAGACAAGTAGCAAGAGCAATTGCAACTGATGAACTTACAGAAAACAAGAAATTCCAATTTGAATTTTGGACAAAATTTAGAGATAAATTAGCTACAACAAGAGCAATTCCATCACTACAAACACCAAGACCTCAATATTGGTTTGACGTAACTTTAGGAAAATCAAACATTCATCTATCGAACACTTGTAATACAGACCAAAATACTGTCGGAGTAAGAGTTTATATTGGAAGTAGAATTGCAGAAACTATGTTGCCATATCTTGAAAGCAGAAAAAGTGAAATCGAAACCGAACTTGGAGAAACTTTAACGTGGAATCCAAATCCTGACAACAGAGATAAAGTAATTACTTTAATAAGAGCAACTGACTTTAGAAATGAAAAACAAGTTGATGAAGCACTTGACTGGCTTGTACAAAAGACTATACATTTTAGAACAGTATTTGCAAAAATAATAAGACAACAACGAAGCGAATAAAGAATGCCGATCGCCTAACATCGCATTGGCAAAATGGCGGGTTAAGTGCAAAATTGAAACTCTCTGCATATTAAGCCGCCGAATGTGTTCCACATTCAGCTTTTTTTTAATAATTTAGCTTCTGTGGAAACACATCGGCTACGTTACTGCTAAATTGAACTTTCCGTCCAATTTATCCGCCACTTCGCCAATGCGTTTCCCGTTATATGCTATGCTAATGGGAACATAAATAAAATAAACTGTAAATATTAATGAGAAATTATGAAAAATTTTGCCAATTATTTACGAACTGTTGAAAAAATTAGCGAAAGCGATATTGATAAATTTATATCTATTTTTTCAAAAAAAAAATGTAAAAGAAATGAAATTTTGATAAATAGCAATCAAATTTGTGATAAACTTTTTTATATTGAAAGTGGCGCATTACGTGCTTTCTATATTGATGAGAAAGGAATTGAGAAAACTCGTCTAATTTCATTCGAAAATCAATTTTGTTCTAATTGGGCAAGTTTTCATAATTTATCGCATAATAGCGAGATTATTCAATCTTTGGAAAATAGTGAAGTATATTATACTACTCATTCTGATTTTTATGATTTAGTAAATTCCTCATTAGAATTACATAAGATATATTCAAAAATTTTAGAAATATTCCACACTTATCAAATCAAAAGATTTGCATTTATTTGCAATTATTCTCTTCAAAAAAGGATTGAAAAATTAGAAAAATATTTTCCAAATTTAAAAAATAGAACCACAAATAGAGTTTTAGCATCATTTTTACACACCACTCCAGAACACTGCTCATTTTTAAAAAGTCGTCTGTCTAGATTAACGTCATACATAATTTTATCTAAATTAAATTGTATGGAATTTGAATTTTTCATGGTAATTTAAAAGTATTACGAAATCTTAATGCTTTTGTCTTTTTTATACCCTTATTTTGTTGAAATAAAAAACGAAGAAATTAAATTAATTATAACTATAAAAAATGTTTAACTTAAATTTTTATTTTTATGAAAACTTTATTTTCCAGAACAGCAATTTTATTAGGATTTTCAGTAATCATCGTGTCATGCGATAGAAATTCTGCTGAAACAGTTTATGAAGACAAAGCTTTCACAGAAGTTACAGGTTATTCAGCAAGAAGTAGTAGTGCATATAAAGTATTGACTTACAGCACAACTCCTCTTGACTACTCAGTAATTTCTGATGTAGCTTCACATTTACATCGTAATTATAGTGATAAAGACAATCAAGACAATGTCGTTAATGATGTAACTTTTCTTAATTTAACCTCACCTTTGGTTACTAAAGGACGTGCAATACATCAAGAAATTATGGCACAAATTGAAAATACAGAAGAATGGAACAGCCTACCAGAAGAAGATAAGAATATAATAACAAATTTCAGCGATGATTCTTATGCAACACTGGCTTTATTTTACAGTTTTGGTTCTGACATCAATATGACTTTTGCAAAACCTAATCCCCAAATTATGTCATGCATCGGCGTTGCATTGGGTGTAGTAGCACTGTATGATTTAGTTGTAAACACTGCTGCTTTAGGAACTGTTCAAACAGCAATAGGGGCTCTTAAACTGATTGGTAGAAGATATTTAGGATGGATTGGCGTTGCAGTTATGATATGGGAATTTGGCAGCTGTATGAACGGAAACTAATATGTAATAGAATGCAGAACAGTGTTGAAAATAAGATAAAAGAAATTAATTTTATTTCTAGTTTTTTGACTGTAATTTGCTACATACTATTTGTTTTTAGCCACAGACTTAATTATGATTTTTTAAAAATAATATTAGTTATTATTTCTCTTGTAAATATAATATTTATTTTAATGGGAGCGATAAAAACATTTCGTAATAGGAATCTAAGTATTTACAAAAAATCATTAATTAGTATCATAATAAGAAGTTTTCTTATCATATCGATGCTGTTATTAATATGTATGTAGTTATAAACACAATATTAACTTACTTTAAAAAACAATAAAAAGTGCGAGAATATTTCTCGCATTTTTTGCTATTTCGAACATTATACATATGTTTTTTAGACGTTGTTACTTTTACAATATGCTTATAAATTTTTGAACATATGAAAAACTAATAGAAAAGAAAGCACAGCATATAACGGGCAGTTTTGCAAGAGAGCGGAAGAATTTCTACGTTTGAAATATTTTGCTATATTTGATATGTAGTTCTCGCAAGGAAATTTGTGATAATAGTCCGCTCCCTCGCAAAGCTGCAAAAACGTTATGCCTCACCCTAAACCCACCGCACATTCAAGCACATTTGGTTTTCCAACCACACAAATCTAAAGTTAAAAACCAAAAGAGCTTGAATTTTCCCAACACTCGAAAAAAGAACTTCAAAACATTGGACAAACGAAACATTATTCTTATTTTTGTCAAAATCGTCAAGATTTAAAATTCAAGACAATGGAAGCAAATTTTGGAGAATACATCAGAAAATTAAGAACTGAAAACGGTTTGACTCTTACTCAACTAGGTGCAAAACTTGGCATTGACTCAGGTGCATTGAGCAAGATTGAAACAGGTAAAAAAGAGTTTGACGAAAAGTGTTTAGACAAGTTGGCAAACGCTTTTAACCTTGATATTGATAAACTTAAAGTCGAATATTTTGGCGACCAATTCGCTAAAAAAATGTACGCTTATAATTGCTCAACAGAAACACTTATTGTTGCGGAAGAAAAAGTAAATTATCTGAAAAATATAAACGCAAAACAAGGCGAATTGGAATTTTAATATGAGTGAGTACAAAAAAATAACGGCAAATAGTGGCTTAATTTCATTAGGCAACACGGGAGCAAGATTAAGCGACCCGAGAGCAACTTATGTCAAAATTTTGAACGCTCTTGTTGAGTTCAGAAAACTAAATAAAAATTGGGAAACAGAAGACCAAGCAGATTTTGGAAAACTTTTAGGCGAATTTGAAATTTTTGACATTAAAACAGACAACAAAGTTAGTTCTGACAAAGATGTAAGAGTAAAAACAGGTTTTATTTCACAGTTAGGTTTTACAACTGATGAGCGAATTATTACAAACGCAGGAATAGAATTATTGACAAATTCTTTAAATTTTGAAACTAACGAATTTGATATTTCAAAGGAAAGTTTTACTTATCTAAAGCAATTCTTGAAATACCAGCAAAATGATTTTGAAATCTTTCCTTTACTTTCATTAATCTACGCTATCATTGAATTTGACAACGAATTACCGATTGATTTTATTACTTATGTTTGGTCAGGTTCACAAACAAAAAAAGAGCTGATAGACAACATAAAAAACTACAAAAAACATATGGACTATAAAGAAACTGTTTATCAATCTGCACTTAATTCAGAGAATACAAAAATTGTAGCAAAAAATGCTACGCATTTTTTTGCCAATCATGATATTGCTAATAAAAAGGAGCTGAAAGAACTTTTGTATGCTATTCTTCCGCACGGAAAAGGCAATACATTTAAAGATAAAACGATTACCCTTTTTCACGATATTTATTCTTATTGGTTGAATAAAGAAATTTGGAATGAAACAAAAAAAAGAAAGTTCATCCAAGACAAATTAAAATCAAGACACAAAGATATTTCGAGCAAAAAACCGAGTTATTATTTAGAAAGTTTGTTCGACACAACAGCTTTAAACAACTCGTCTGATTGGAAAAAAATCATTAATTTTTTTGAAAATACATCTTTGATTTCTTCGGAAGATGAAAAAAGTTTTGTTGTAAATTTCCACGTCTTGTTTATGTTCATCAAAAAACTTTCTCTTTGTGAGGAGTATAGAGATTTGAACACAAGACATTTATACCCACAAAACAATATTGCAGCTTAATACAATGTCCGAAAAAATTCAAATATTATCAAATACAAATTATTCGCTAATTGATGTTTTAAAAAGTGAATTAATTGAAAGCACACAAGTTAAAATTGCGGTTGCTTTCGTAAGAAAAACAGGGATTGACGAGATTTATAAATCGCTTGAATATGCGATGAATGTGAATAATGCTAAAATTGAACTAATTGCAGGACTTGATTTTAAAACAACTGACTCAAAAGCACTATTAGCATTAAAAGAAATTGAAAATATAAATGAAAATTTCAGCTTTTATTGTTTTGGAGATAAACGAGATAATTACAATGATTTGATTTTTCACCCAAAAATATATTTGTTTGAAACAGCACTCTCAAAAAACACAAAATTCACTTCTGTTATTGGTTCCTCAAATTTGACAAGTGGTGGATTGACTTCTAATTTTGAAGTAAATAGCGTTTTTAGAGAAGATAAACCCAAATATTTTTCTCAATTACAAGCGATTTACAATGAAATCAAATTTACCGATAGTATTTTCAAACCAAGCAAAGATTATATTGAAAGATATGGCGGAATTAAAAAGGAAATTGAAAAGTCAGAAAATATTCTTGACAAAGGAATACAATCTGAATTAAAGCAACTTAGAAACGAAGAGCAAAAACTTCCGGGAACAGTTCCGTCATTGAAAAAAATTATCATTGAATTTATTTCAGAAAAGAATAAAAATGGAATAAGTGAAGTTTCGCTCGAGGAAATGTATGAAAAATTACCTCAAATAATTGAGAAACAAAATCTAAATATGAAAATGGATACGATTTTCAACACAATCAGAGGCGAACTAAATAAACACGAAGAAAACAGCAATCACAAAGATAATATGCAACTTTTCAAAAGAACAGGCAGAGGTCTTTATTGTCTAACTGAAAAAGCTAAAAATTATGTTGGAAGATAGCAATGCTCTTTTTGAAGTTCTACAAGAACTTGGAGCAAAAAAGCCATATTTAGAATATGCAGGACTTTCAAAATCGGGAGAAAAATCATACCATAAATTAGTAAATATAATTTATTCTCTTAAAAAAATGGGATTTGATGTTAATGCAAATGAGATTATTGATAAACTTGATAAGTTCACAACAGAAAACGATTTTGCAAAATGAAAGAACAGTTACAAATAATTCCAACGGATTTGCTTGAAACATATTTAAAGCAAGTTCCAAAAACTTTACAAGCGAATTTTGACGCTTTGGAAGACGCTGAAATTTCAACAGACACGTTTAGTTTTTATGTATCGGTTTCATCAGTGTATAGCAGTAAAATTGAAGGCGAGAAAATAGAATTGGACAGCTATATCAAACATAAAAAATTTGGAATTGAATTTTTACCTGATTACACAAAAAAAATTGATGATTTGTATAGCGCCTATACATTTGCAAAAAGCAATGTACTCAATCAAAAAAACATTTCAGAAGCACATAAGTTATTAAGTAAACATATAGTAGCGACTAATTGGCAAGGAAAATTCCGAAATCAAAATATGTATGTTACTACATCAGACGGAAAAATTGAATATGTTGCAGCTTCACCTTTTGAAGTAGAAACTGAAATGAATAAATTTTTCAATGACATTTCAATTTTGCTAAATGAAGATTTAAGTATTGAAGAAATATTTTATTACGCCTCTTTCATTCATTTAATTTTCGTAAAAATTCATCCTTGGAATGACGGAAATGGAAGAACAGCAAGATTGCTTGAAAAGTGGTTTTTATCTCAAAAATTAGGTAAAAATGCTTGGTTTATACAAAGCGAAAAAATGTATTACAATCAGCATAACAAATATTACGACAATATCAGACTGTTAGGTTTGGAATACGCTGAATTGGATTACAAAAAAGCGTTATCATTTTTACTAATGCTACCTATGTCATTATAACTTGTTCAAACCGTTCAAAGCGGAAAAATGGTTACTTGTGATAAAGGAGATTGGGACGTAATTGACGACATTCACGAGTTTAACGAAACTTGGGTAAAAGAATGTATCCGAGTTTTAGCAGATGACGGAACAATTTGGATTTCGGGAACTTTACACAACCACCCATCAATCGGAGTTATTTTGAAAAAATTAAACTTGTGGATTATCAATGATGTAATTTGGTTTAAACGAAATGCAGCACCTTTATTGTCAAAAAATCGTCTTGCACCATCAACGGAGTTGATTTGGATTGCGAGTAAAACGAAAAAATACTTTTTCGATTACGAAACCGCAAAAATGATAAATGGAGGAAAACAAATGCGAAACCTGTGGGAAATAAACGCAGAGCGACACAAAACTTCGCATCCAACAGAAAAACCTGAAACACTTTTAGAAAGAATTATTTTGCTTGGTAGTAAGCAAGGCGACACAATTCTTGACCCATTTACAGGAAGTGGAACGACAGGAGTTGTAGCTAAAAAATTAAAAAGAAATTTTATCGGTTTTGAAATCAGTCCGGAATATTATGAAATAGCACAAAATAGAATTAACGGAACGAGCGTAAACGGAAAAGCCGTTTATTCTGAAAAGTTGCTAAAACAAGATGAGCAATTAAGGTTCTTTTTAGAGGAAAAAGCTGAATATGGACTAACTTAAGCCAACGCAATTGGTAGCACATTTGCTGTTTTCTAAACCCACAAGCCAAACATAAAACAGCAAGAGAACTACCAAGCCAACGCACCAAAACAGGCACGAAATGATAACGAACAAACACGACAGAAAATAAGGGCGAAGGCATAACAGCAGTTTGGCAAAATGGCGGGTTCAGTGCTAAATTGAACATTTGGTTTTCAAATAAACATCAGTGCTATAATGAAAGTAAGTACTTCTAAATCCGCCACTTCGCCAAGCTGCAAAACGTTATGTGCAATATGTCACCAAAAAACGTATAACAAAATACTTTATATAAAAAATAATGAAACTTAAAAGGTGGATTCAAGTTATAAATGCAACATCACAGTTTTCATTCAATTTTTGAGCGAAAATTTCATTGGGCGTTTTAAAACCAAATCTTTTTCGTGGTCTGTTGTTTAAAATATTTATTACCCTTTC
>NZ_REFA01000025.1 GCF_003852705.1 Amniculibacterium aquaticum | reverse complement strand
TTTTGCATAGAGAAATTTGTAGTTATTTTTCCTCTAATATACTGAATACCAGTCTTTTAAACAAATAATTAACGCCTTTTTTTAAAGGTGTTTATCGATTTTTTTACTTTAAACAAGTTCATAATATAGACTCCGCTTTTTCAAAGAAAAAACTCTTTAAAGGCATGGAATTTATGTTTAAAGAAGTAGATTCTACAAAAGGAAAAAAAGATGTTCCGATTTATATTAATGAAAGCATTACCGATGTCTATGTAAGAAATAACAAAGTTCCGCATGAAAAACGAATTGGTATTGCCCAAAAAGCATCCGGTTTTGAGGATAACCAAATTCTAATACAGACGGTACAAAATCTTTATAAAGATTTTAATATTTATGAAAATGTATTGAATTTTTTCGATAAAGGTTATACCAGTCCTCTTTCTAAAGATGGATTTTCGGTTTATGAGTACGAATTGGTCGAAGATGCAACGGTAGAAGGCGAATTGTGTTACCAAATAAAGTATCGTCCCAAAAACAATGCAGCATTGGCTTTTCGTGGTGTCATGTACATCTCCAAGGAGGCTTATGCCGTAAAAAATATTACCTTGAATTCTGTGAAAAATTCTGATGTTAATTTTGTAAGAGGGATCAATGCAGACCTGACCTATTACATTATTAATGAAAACAGCTTTATCCCAGTAAAATCTGACATTACGCTTGATCTTTCCTTGGCAAATAAAAAGAAAACTGCTAAAGGAATTTATGTAAGAAGGGAATTGTCCTATAAAAAATTTGATTATAATAAAGCTGAAATTGAAGCAGAACTGGATAAAAAACCGGACAAAAAACCTCTTTTAGTTGATAAAAAAGACGAAGCGTACTGGGTGGAACATCGACATGAAGAACTGTCGGATAAAGACCAAGAAACCTATGCCAATATTGAAAAATTATGGCAGGTACCAAGGTTCAAAACCTATGTGAAAGTTGCTGAAACCATAGGATCCGGATATATTAACGCCTGGAAAGCAGTCGATTTTGGAAATTTGTATTCCATCTACGGAAGCAATGGCGTTGAGGGTTCTAGACTGAGACTTGGGGCAAGAACATTTTTCTCAAGAAACGATTTGTGGAGGGTACAAGGCTACGCAGCATACGGTTTTAGAGATAAAAAATTCAAATTCGGTGGAGATGTTCGCTACATGATTAATCCCAACAACAGGCTCACAATTGGCTACGGTTTTAGGCACGATATTCTGCAATTAGGAGTGCAACTCATGGACAGTTATGGAGTCATGGAAAGGACTTTTGCTTCGTCCTCTTTTGCTTCAAGAGGGGAAAATAATAATTTGAGTTGGGTGACTGAAAATACTGCACAATTTTCCATAGAACCCATGAAAAATTTTCAGATACGATGGGATGGATCGTACCGAGAAATAAAATCGGCTGCACCAGAATTTTTTAAAATTAATTATGTGAAAAATGGGATAGAAAAAAGCCAAATAAACGATGCAAACATGGCGGTATCCTTAATCTACAGACCCAAAGCCAAATATTCGCAATACGGCTTGGATCGGTATGAGCAGTTTTCTTTGGCTCCAACTTATTCATTAAAATATACAAAAGGATTTTCCGGTATCATCAATTCGGATTTTGATTATGATAAAATACAATTCTCCTACAAAGGACATCTTCTGATTGGTCCGTACGGAAGGTCGGATGTCAATTTGGAATTGGGCAAAACATTCGGGTCGGTACCGCTTTCTTTGATGTCTGTTGTCCCTGGTAACCAATCGTACGGTTTGGTAGCCAATACTTTTTCTCAGCTTAATTATTATGAATTTGTGGCAGATGCTTATTCATCCCTTATTTTTGAACATCATTTTAACGGATGGATTTTTAATAAATTACCACTGATTAAAAAATTGAAATTTAGAGAAGTTGCATTTTTAAGAGGTGTATGGGGAAGTTTGGAAAAGAAAAACATCGATATGAATCGATCAAGCATGGTCTATTCAGCTCCTAAAGAACATGTTTATTATGAATATGGATTTGGAATTGAGAATATTGGACTTGGAAATTTTAGAATCTTTAGATTGGACTTCAACTGGAGAGGAAATTATTTAGATAAACCCGATGCACAAAAATTTGGAATGAAATTTGGCATGCAATGGGGATTTTAAAAGATTTTAAATCTTGTTGCATTGTATTTTGTGCAAGATAAATAAAGCCACTGAATCGTACTTTTCAGTGGCTTTTTTTTATTTTTTAAATTTTAATCAATCCCAGTTCAATCAATCGTTCTCTAAGATATTCACCAGCAGTGGTATCGGGATAGAGTTTGGGATGGTTGTCATCCACACAATTTTCAAGAGCATCGAGCTTCATTTCGCTTACCGGATGCATAAAAAACGGAATGGAATATCGGGAAGTTCCCCACAATTCTCGAGGCGGATTGACCACTCGGTGTATGGTGGATTTCAGCTTGTTGTTAGAATGTCTGGAAAGCATATCGCCCACATTAATCATCAATTCATCGGCTTCAGCAATCGCATCAATCCAATCTCCATTATGATTTTGCACCTGCAATCCTTTTCCTTGTGCACCCATCAAAAGCGTAATTAGGTTAATATCACCATGTGCTGCCGCTCTCACGGCATCATCCGGCTCTTGTGTGATAGGAGGGTAGTGGATGGGTCTAAGTATGGAATTTCCCTCGGCAATGTATTGGTCAAAATAATTTTCTTCCAAACCAAGATGCAGGGACAATGCTCTTAGGACATATTTTCCTGTCTTTTCCAACATTTGATAGGTTTGCTTTCCTACTTCATTGAATTTTGGAAGCTCCGTTACTTCAACATTTTCAGGATATTCGGATTGATATTTAGAATTTTCATCCAAATACTGTCCAAAGTGCCAAAACTCTTTCAAGTCTCCTTTTTTAAAGCCTTTAGCAGTTTCTTTACCAAAACCAACATAACCTCTTTGTCCACCAATTCCCGGGATTTCGTATTTATGTTTGGTCTCAACAGGAAGTGAGAAAAAATTTTGAACTTCATGATAAAGAGCTTCGACCAAAGCATCGTCCAAGAAATGTCCTTTTAATGCTACGAAACCAATTTCTTCGTAGGCTTTTCCGATTTCATTTACAAATTTCTGCTTGCGTTCCGGGTTGTCCGAAAGGAAATCACGCAAATCTACACTGGGTATCTTTTCCATAATTAGAATTTACGAATACGAAAGTAGAGTTTTTTGTGTAAAAATCTATTTTTTATTTCAAATAATTCGAACCGTACTCCGCTAATCTTCCTAAGAGAAATGATTATATTTGTAAAAAATAATTTTATGAAATTTTTTATCGATACAGCCAATCTGGATCAGATCAGAGAGGCACAAGATTTAGGAGTTTTAGATGGAGTAACGACCAATCCATCGTTGATGGCAAAGGAAGGCATCTCCGGGACCAATGCCATCATGCAACATTATAAAACCATTTGCGAGATTGTAGATGGCGATATCTCTGCCGAAGTACTTTCTACAACTTACGAAGAAATGATCAGGGAAGGCGAAGAGTTGGCTTCCATACACCCCAATATTGTGGTAAAAATCCCAATGATCAAAGACGGAGTTAAGGCATTAAAATATTTTGCGGATCGAGGGATAAAGACCAATTGTACTTTGATTTTTTCTGCTGGACAAGCCTTGTTGGCAGCAAAGGCCGGAGCGACTTATGTTTCGCCATTCTTAGGAAGGCTGGACGATATTTCAACCGATGGTCTGATGCTGATTGAAGAAATTCGTGAGATTTTCGATAACTACGGTTTCGAAACCCAAATTCTCGCCGCATCCATTCGTCATTCCATGCATATCATCAATTGTGCAAAAATTGGAGCTGATGTCATCACCTCTCCACTTCCTCCAATTTTAAGCCTTTTAAAACATCCTTTAACGGATAATGGTTTGGCTCAATTCATTGAAGATTCAAAGAAAATGATGTAGCACCATAGTCATACTATACATTTTGAACTCCAGTTTTTTTCTAAGCTGGAGTTTTTGGTTGAAAATAGTTGATGTTTTAGTTCTCAAGCACTCGGACTTTCTATCCATTATCAAGGGATTAATGTTTTATTGAGTAAATCAATTCCTCTGAATATCAGTGTTTAAAAGGTTTCTGACGAAAAAAAAGAAAGTAAAATTTGCTATGTACGGAAATGTTCCTATATTTGCACCACAATATCGCGGGGTAGAGCAGTAGGTAGCTCGTCGGGCTCATAACCCGGAGGTCGCACGTTCGAGTCGTGTCCCCGCTACTAAGAAGCTTTCGGTAAGCTTGTAAAAAAACACCGCGGGGTAGAGCAGTAGGTAGCTCGTCGGGCTCATAACCCGGAGGTCGCACGTTCGAGTCGTGTCCCCGCTACCAATAGGAGAATCAGAAATGATTCTCTTTTTTTTGTCCTAAATATCAATACAGATCCTATTTTTAGAAAAATAAATACATGTGAATCATTAGAATTTATATGTTATATTAAAACTGTTGAAGCCGTGAAACGGTTTTTTATCATTCGTATTAAACTTTTTATTGATTGCCTTTTTTTAATTATTGATGTAAAATACATGTTTTTATTTCGTGAATTTGTGTGGAATGTGTTAATTAAATTAAACAAAATTTGAATTTGGGTGTTTTTCCTATGTTTTAGTATTTATAAGGGATGTACATTTGAACCATACTTTCTATTTTCTTCAGAACAACAAATGATGATGAATAAAGCCGACATTGTCGGCTTTATTTTATTTGCTATACTTAATATCAGAAAGTTAAACAGAATTTAAATTTGGGTGTTTTTCCTCTTTTCTGAATTTTATAAACGATTTACATTTGATGTATAATTTCTATTTTCTTCATAACAACAAATGATGATGATTAAAGCCGTCTCACAATCTTGTGAAACGGCTTTTTTTAAATTTTTCACAGACTCCTCTCCATCATTTGGCAACGAATATTAAAATTTCAGGCAATTAATAGGAGGTTTTGAGAGTTTTATTTAAATTTTGTAAATCGTACAGTTGTTTTTAATTAAAATTTTACTTTTAAAAGTAAAAAGGGTGTTTTCCCCCTTTTGAGTATTCAATGAAGATGATATTTTTGAGAAATAATTTCTATTTTCTTCATTTCATCAATAATTGATGATTAAAGCCGACTTCGGTCGGCTTTATTTAATAAAAAGGTGTATTTCCTATAATTATTTGATGAAAATAGAACTAATTTTACAAAAGAAAAAAATAACTAATAACCACTCTTCATTTATTTGAATTTTCTAAAGTAAGCAAAGCCATACTGAAAAGTGTGGCTTTTTTTGATGGAATTATCTAAGCCTCTCTATTAATTGTTTCATACCTTCTACAGCTGTCGTTTGGAAACAGTTCTTGGAAAGTGTATAATTATTTGGAAGGTTGGGATCAATTAAATATAACTCGCAATGCTCCGGGATTTCATGGATGAGTCCAGCTGCTGGATAGACTTGCAGCGATGTACCGATAATGATGAAAATGTCTGCATTGGAAGCTATTTCTACAGCTTTCTCCATTTCCGGAACCGTCTCACCAAACCAAACGATATGCGGTCTTAGTTGTACACCTCGTTCATCGCAATCTCCCAAGTGGATATCGGAATTGCAAGGCAAGATAATTTGGTCGTTATCCACAGGTCTGGCTTTTTTTAGTTCACCGTGAAGGTGTAGGACATTTGTAGATCCCGCTCTTTCGTGCAAGTCATCAACATTTTGGGTGATGATTTCAACGATGAAATTTTTTTCCAATTCGGCCAGAATTTTGTGGGCTTCATTGGGTTGTACTTCGTCCAGTTGTCTTCTTCGTTGGTTGTAAAATTCCAAGACCAATTCTGGGTTTTTGGCAAAACCTTCGGGACTGGCTACCTCTTCAATTTTGTGATTTTCCCATAATCCATCGGCATCTCTAAAGGTTTTAATACCACTTTCTGCCGAAATTCCGGCACCGGACAAAACCACGATTTTCTTTTTCATTCTTTTATTTTTCTTTGATAAGTACGATATAATTTCCCCAAAACAGGGTGTTGTATTTATTTTTTCCAGAGGTTGAAATTCGTTCGAAAACAAGTTTAACATGATAATTGCCAAGATCCGTTTCTATTGCAACTTCCGGTAGAGTGGTCGAGGCTTTAGAATATTCATTTAACTTTTTTTCAACCAAAGGAATAAGATCCACTTCTTCACCCGTAGAAAGTTTAATTTTAAATACCCTGTTTTTATCAAAACGATCTTCAATGCTAAGGGTTTCATGGTTGAGTTTTAATCCATTGTTGTTCAGGAAATTATATGAATTGGCCATGTAATGATAGTCGGAAATGTCCGAAAACGAATTGGAAGAAAGTAGTTCTCTTACTTCATCCAAAGGTGGGTTGTTTTCTTGCGTAACACGGGTGAATAAATTTCTGATATTCGATTGATAGGTGTATTTCCAACGGTTATTATCTTCTTTTACAATCGTGTCAAAATCTTTCGAGGTGAGATATTTTTTCACCTCACCTTGCTCTTTTCTTATCATTAGAAAAGTCAATTTGTCGGTTATTTCGTTGGCCGAACGGTTGGTGATGGTTTTGTTGAAATTGATTTTACCATGACTAAGAATCTTTTCGCGAATTAAGACTTTTTCAAGCTCCATTTTTTGGCTTCTTTTTGAAACCGAAAATGCATTGAAATAAGGCATTCCGATAGAGAATATTGCAGTAATCATCAATGAAATAGGGATGAACTGTATTTTATCCTTTTTACTAAAAACAAAATACAAAGCAAGTACCGAAAGCCAAACGGCCAATGCCAAAACAAAATATCGAGGTTCTGTAATTCCGTATTCAAATATTCTGGTGAAAATAGCGATCATCAACAAAATAATGAGCGGTATCAGGGTGTAAAAGAAGAGTTTGGAAAAAATCCTCACCCAGGATTTGGTATTGTCCTCTTTTAAAGGATGAACCAAAAGTAAAGCCAAAATCCCGAGAACGGAATAGGCCAAGATCAGATACGAAACCCAGCCAAATGGTAGCTCCCACTGAAGGATGATTTTCCCCATATAAAAATAAAGGATGATGGCATAGACGATAAGCAGAGGGATGAGTACAAATTGGGTAAAAAATTTCAGTGTTTTTGGATATTCTTCCAGTTTTTCCAAGCCTTCCAATCCATCGGAGCTGAACAATAAAAAAGCCAAACATGAACCCAATATGGCTAAAAACACAAAGGTTTTGGCATAAAGATCATTGGGAAGGTTAAGGTTAAAAAGTTTGTCCACGGCTAAAATTGCCAACTGGACACCTCCAATGAGTACGCCCGTAAATACAACCGTTAAAAAAGCATTTATAAAAAGATTTTTGTTGAATTCCCAAAATTTATTTTCTGTTTGTGACGGATGTTGGGACGAAACGGCCACCAACAAATGCGAAATCAAATATATCGGGATCAGTAGAAAGGCATAAACTTCAGAAAAATCGTTTTCGGTTTGGGGCAATAAAAAATAAAATCCCAGCAACAGCAAAAGGGATATGCCTTCCGAAAGGTAGCCCAATCTCCAGCGTTGTCCTATAAACTTTGCTGCAAACATCAGCGAAATGCCCAAACAGGTTGTAAATACAATTTTGTTGAAAACAAAGTTTTCAGCTCCGCTGTTTTCTACCAAAATAACGGATGATACCGCAGCCGTTAAGGCCATTATGATAACCCAAGGATAGTTTTTTATAACCAAACTTATTTTTTGAGCATATTGGGACAGGTGATTTTTCATCGTGTTTCTATCTAAGTTCAATCTTTATTTTTTTTTCTTCTTTTTCTTTTTCTTTTTGTCTTTGGGCTTCAAAATTTCATCAACTATGGACGGTTTCACTTCTGATTTTTCATCTTTTAGTTTGATTTTCAGGTCAAATATTTCCAACAAATCGTTTTTTTCGATGATGTTTTTTTTGACTAATATTTGTAGAAGTTCTGTTCGGTTTTCTGAGAAAAATTTTTGAAACAATTCATCGACAAGGTGTTCTTTGTATTTCTCTAAAGGAATGGAAACGCTGTATTTGAAAATTCGTCCTTCTTTTTCGGTGATCAAATAGCCTTTTTCGGTCAGTATTTTTAGATAAGTGGATATGGTATTCTGGTGGGGTATCGGCTCTGGATGTTGTGCCATCACATCTTTCAGATAGAATGAGTTTAGTGTCCAAAGGACTTGCATGGTTTGTTCTTCGACAGCCGTTAGGGAATTTATTTTCATGTTGATTTTTGTAAATATTGGATTATTTCAAATTCAGTAGAATGTTTGAATAAAGATAAATAAAAGAAACGATAGAAGCGATACAAGTCCCAGCAATAATTTCTTTTGGGGTATGTCTTTTCAATACAATTCTGGTGTAGGCAACAAATGCGGTTAATACAAGCCAAATGCCTCCCACCATTGGGTTGATGGCAAAAAACAAGGTAGATACATAAGTGTTGAATGCCGTATGCATTGAGCTTTTTATGAAGAAATTGCTGAGCATCATCAGGAGGAAGAGGAGGAGTAAAAAAGCAATTTTAATATCGATGTTTTGATTGGCTTGATGATCCCATACCAAAAATGCGCAGAGCAAACCAACGATGACCAAGTACAGACTGTTTCTCTGTCCTTGGTTGGATACATCGGAGTCGGTGTATTTCCCTCTTTTGACATTCCAAAAAATCCAAAGGATGATGGGCAAAATGATGCCCAAAAGTAGGGGTAAGAATGTTGTGGAAAAGCTCTGACCGGTGGGTTGTTGGTAAAAGTTGTAGATGAAAAATGCCACCAATGAAAAAATAGGATTGAATGCCGTTGAAATTATTTTGGAAAACTTTTCTAAAAGTGGATTGGGTTTTTTCATGCTTGGAATTGTGATTTCAAAAATAAGATATTTTTATAAATCTAATTTTTAAGGTTGGAGAGGGGGACTTGATGCTGTTCAGGTTTTAAAGATTATTTTTTTTTTGAATGAATTTCATATTTTCTCTGCCCTTCTTAGGTATCCCAAATTGCACCCCGAGACCGATGGCTGCGAGGGACGAGCAGGTGCGTAGCACGGAAGCGAAGCGTACCCAAAAGGGCGAGGAAATGGTGCCCCAATAAAAAAGCAGTACAAAAATTTCGTACTGCTTAGAAAGATAGTTTAGTCTAATTTGAATGGTTATATAAATTCGGCTTCGAAAACATCTTGGAAATGTTTTTTTATTTTTGTTTTCAAGTCCACAATTTCTTCGTCGGAAAGATTTCTTTCCAACTCTCTGGCTATGGAGGTTACGGCTTTGTCCTTGATGCCACAAGGAATGATGTATTCGAAATATCTGAGGTCGGTATTTACATTCAGGGCAAATCCGTGCATGGTAACCCATTTGGAAGTTTTAACACCCATGGCGCAAATTTTTCTGGCAAACGGTGTCCCAACATCCAACCAAACTCCGGTTTCGCCTTTACTTCTTTCGCCTTTCAGTCCGTATTCGGCAATCACTCGGATGATGACTTCTTCCAAATTACGCATGTACAGGTGGATGTCCGACTTGAAATTGTCCAGATCCAAGATGGGATAGCCTACGATCTGTCCAAAACCGTGATAGGTAATGTCGCCACCGCGATTGGTTTTGACAAATGTAGCGTTGATTTCTTTTAGTTTTTCATCGTTGATGAGCAGGTGAATTTCGTCACCGGATTTTCCCAAAGTGTAAACATGAGGATGTTCTACAAATAAAAAATGGTTGTTGGTAACTTCGTATTCGTCGTTGTTTTCCTTTCCGTTTTTCAGTTTCACATCGATGATGGATTTCATCAATTGTTCTTGATATTCAAAAGCGGGTAAATATTCTTTGAGTCCTAAATCTTCGAATTGAACGGTTTTATTTTGGGTAATGGTCATTTTGAAATGATTTTTGTAAAGTTTTACTTCTATTTTGATGAAAAGTAGATTGCAAAATTAGTAAAAATAATGCTATGCAATGAATATTATTTTAATTAAAAAGTTAAAATCAATTTAACAATAAAAAATTCTCCATCATTTTTTTTCCAAATGGGGTGAGTATGCTTTCCGGATGAAATTGTACTGCATGTATTGGGTATTTTTGATGTGCCAGAGCCATAACAATTCCTTTTTCGTCGGTGGCGGTTATTTCCAAATCTTTTGGGAAATTTTCGGTTTTTGCAGCCCAACTGTGGTATCGACCTACGGAACAATGATTTGGAATGTTCTGAAAAAGTACAGTGTTCTTATTTTTTATGTGCAAATTGCTGGCGACACCGTGGTGTATTTCGCTTAAGTTTTGCAACTCGCCACCAAAAGCTTCTACAATGGCTTGCAAGCCGAGGCACACGCCTAAGATTGGTTTTTGGGTCCAATAATTTTTGATGACTTCCAACAACAAGCCCGCTTCGGACGGAATGCCCGGCCCAGGAGAGAGAATGATTTTGTCGTATTGTTGAATTTCATCTAAAGAAATTTCATCGTTTTTAGCGACAAAAACATGCTGCTTACCAATAATTTGCTCAACCAATTGCAATAAATTGTAGGTGAAACTGTCGTAATTATCAACAATTAATACTTTCATGGGGCAAAAATAAGATTCTTTTAAAATAAAAAGCCAAATGAAACGAGGCCATCTCGTACTTATTCTTCAACATTTTTAAGTGCCATAAGAAGTTGATACGCTCCTTTGGTTACGATTTTCTTTTTCAGGATATCCGTGTTGGTTTGTAAAATTTGTTGATAGCCGTTTTCGGAATTTCCAATTTTTACTTCTACCATTTTATAGTTTTTGGGTTTAATTTCCTCGAATATGTACTGCTTGTCTTCCCAAGTAACCACGGCATCTTCCGGTAATACCGTACCGTTTTGACGATGGATTTCGGCATCGGCATTCATAAAAGTTCCGGGGATGAGTTTGGGATCGTATTTTTTAAAATGACAATTCACAATTACCGATCGATCTGGAGCGAAATCCTGAGAAATTAAGATGATTTCGGCCTCGTATTTTTTGTCTGGATTTTCATTGGTGTATGCAAAGACCGATTGTCCCTTGTGAATGTTGGGCAAATCTTTCTCAAAAACCTTCAGAATAAGATGGGTATCTTCGGTATTTACAATTTCAAATAACTTTTCGTTGGGTGATACATATTGTCCCAAATGGATATTAACCGAAGAAATATATCCGGAAATGGGTGAACGAACAGCGACCGTTTTTGTAATGGTATTGGCTGAAAGTTGATCGGGATTGATGCCCAACGCACGAAGTTTTTGAGCCATTCCTTTCATTAATATTTCCTGATTTTTAGCTTCGTTTTGTGCTTTTTGCATCACTTTGTCCGAACTGGCTTGGCTTTTATTCAGGTCTTTTTGTCGGGAGTAATCTTTCTGAGCATAACCCAAATTGGACTTTGCCAAAAGATAATCTTGCTGAAGTTGTACAATTTCAGGATCTTCCAATACCGCTAAAATCTGTCCTTTTGCAATGTTGTCTCCAGGCATAAACTGCGATCGACGGACATAACCTCCACTGGGAGCCGAAACGCTTGCTGTACCTTGTGGCGGGACATCAATACTGCCGTTCAGACGGATGGTACCCGAGATGGACAGGTTTTCCGGAAGGGTGGTTTCTATACCTGCATTTTTTATTTGTGCATCGTTTAGGCTGATGCTGTTGCCATCAGCAGAAATTTCGTGACTTTCTTCACCGGGTTTTTCCTCTTTTGAGCAAGAAAAAAGTGTGAAAATGGATAGAAATATGAGGATTGTTTTTTTCATTTTAGTAAAATTTATGAGGATCGAACTTTAATCTTTTTTATTTTTCATAGAAAATGGAAGTTGTATTTAAAGTCCTTTCAGGCTGTTAAGTTCAATAATTTTTTCGTTGATGTTCTTCTGATTGTCGATGTATTTATTTTGGATTTCCAAACTCTGATTGACCAAAATGGACCATTCCAAATAATTAATTTCGCCTTCGTAGAAAAGTCTGTCCGCAGTTTTCAGGATGGTTTTTGCATTTTCTAAACCTTGGGTTTTGTAATAATTTTGTTCGTTTTTCAGTTTTTGATACTCATTTTTAAGTTTAGAATATTGGATTTCCATATTTTTTAACCCCAAAGAATACCTGTTTTCTGCAATTTTTTGGTTGATTTTCTGGGCTTCAATCACCGATTTTTGTGCTGAATTGAAAATTGGAATCGACACGCCCAACACTCCACTTTGAAATCTTTTACTGTCATTAGATCCAGTTCCGGCAATGGTCATGGAATTGATCCCCACATTGAAAACGGGTGAAAGTTTGGCTCTTTCGGAACCTAATTTTGCAGATTCGATATTTTTTTCTTGTTCCAATTGCTGTATGAGCAGGGGATTTCCTGAGAAGTTTTCGTCGCTTGAAAATAAATCTGCTCTATAGAAATTTTGATTTTCATTGATGTAATTTTCCTTGTCTTGAATGAGGTAATTAAAAATTGAAAGGGTAGATTTGTGGTCTTCTAACAGATTGTCCAGCTGTATTTTGGCTTGAGCACGATAATTTTCGGCTGTTGTTTTTTCCAAAATATTGCTTTCACCTTTTTTCAATCTCAAAGTGGCTTTTTTATAATATTGAGCGTACAGGCTGTCAGTTTTTTCCAAAAGTTTTCTTTTCTCATCTTGGTAATTCAGTTCGTTATAGACCAATGAGATTTCTTTTTTTAGCGCAAGTTTCTGAATTTCTACACCCAGGTTGGCGTTTTTCCATTCTTCCAATAAAACTTGTTTTTGTTTTTTGTAAAATCCCGGAAGCCTCAGGTTTTGGCTGATGGAAATTCGGTTATCCGTTTTTTCTGAGTTGAATTGTCCCAGTTCGCCCTCAATTCCCAAAGGATCGATGGTGGCATAGGATTTCTTCATTTTTTCATGATAATCCACTTTTAAAACTCTGGTTTTTAAATTCAGATTGTTCTGATATCCCAACTCAATGGCTTGGTCCAGAGATATTTTTTGCTGTGCATTTGCTAAAGTAAATCCTAAGGTAAAAGTCAATATACAAGCAATTTTTATGGTATTTTTAAGGTTTTTCATTTTTGATTTTATTAATCGGTTGTGATTTTCTTTTCCTTTTTGTTCAAATGATTTTCAAACCAAATGTAGGTGATGGGCAAAAGAAATAAAGTGAGGAAAGTTGCCAAAAGCAAACCTCCGATAACTACGGTGGCTAAAGGTCTTTGGACTTCTGCTCCTTCGCCTTGACTGATCGCCATGGGTAAAAATCCGAGCGACGCTACGAAAGCCGTCATCAGAACAGGGCGCAATCGGTTTTTTCCTCCTAATTTTACCACTTCTTTCAGATCAGAAACTTGTAATTTTTGTCGATTAAATTCTGCAACCAAAACAATTCCATTCAATACCGCAACCCCAAATAAGGCGATGAATCCGACCCCCGCAGAGATGCTGAAATTCATATCTCGTAACCAAAGGGCAAATATTCCGCCAATGGCAGAAAGTGGAATGGCAGTGAAAATTAACAACCCGTATTTGACCGAGTTGAATGCAAAATAAAGCATCAACAAAATAAGTAAAAGACTGATGGGAACTGCAATGGACAGACGGGATTGGGCCTCTTGTAGGTTTTCAAAAGTACCGCCATATTTTATGCTGTAACCTGCAGGTAGTTTTAGATTTTTTTCCACAGCTTTTTGCAAATCCTCTACCGTAGATTGTATGTCACGATTTTTCACATTGAATCCTACAAAAATCCTTCGTTGTGCATTTTCTCTTTGTATTTGGTTTACACTTTCTTTCAGTTCTACTTGAGCTACAGAGCTAAGCGGGATCTCGGTTCCTGAAGGTGTTGTGATCAATAAATTATTGACATCATCTATGTTTTTTCTTTGTTCGCCGTCCAAACGAACCACCAAATCGAATCGTTTTTCTTCTTCGAAAACCGATCCTGTTGTTTGCCCTGCAAAAGCGGTATTGACCAAATTATTTACGGTATTCACATTCAATCCGTATTGGGAGAGGGCATCTCGGTTGTAGGTGATAACGATTTGTGGCATTCCGGAAATGGGTTCAACAAAAATATTTTGTGCGCCGTCTATTTTTTTAGAAATTTCACCCAACTTATCGGCATAGACTTTTAAAGTATCTAGGTTTTCACCAAAAATTTTACACACCACATCTTGTCTGGCACCGGTCATCAGTTCGTTAAACCTCATGGCGACAGGATATTGGAAAGAAAAAGTAGTCCCTATGAGATTTTTTTTCAGTTCTGCTGTCATTTTCTCGGAGAGTTCGTCGTAAGTTTTTGCCGAGGTCCATTCTTTTCTGGGTTTTAGGATGACCATCATATCGCTGGCATCAATAGGCATGGGATCGGTTGGGATTTCGCTGCTTCCGGTTTTTCCTACAATTTTTTCAATTTCTGGAAATTTTTTCAACAACACTTGTTGTGCTTTCAAGACAGCATCCGTAGAAGTTTTTAGATTTGACCCTGGCAATACTCGAGTTTCCACAGCGAAATCACCTTCCGGCAGATTGGGGATGAACTCTCCTCCCAAACGGCTCATTACCAACAATGAAATGATGAATAAACCGACTGCTGTAATCATCAGATAATTCGGAATTTTTAGGACTTTATCCAATGTTTTCAAATAGATGCTCTCCAATTTTCCCATCATCCTGTCGGAAATGTTTTTTTTGTGGGTCGTTTTCTTGGAAAGGAAAAGTGTGCTCATCATTGGGATATAGGTCAGTGATAAGATGAACGCTCCCAACAAAGCAAAGATGACTGTTTGTGCCATGGGTTTGAACATTTTTCCTTCAATACCTTGCAAAGTGAGAATTGGTAAATAAACAATCAGGATGATGATTTGTCCGAACACTGCGGAGTTCATCATTTTACTGGCCGAGGAATAGACATCGGTATCCATTTCTTTTTGCGAAATTTTCCCAATGGTTTTGCTTTTATCAAAATACAATTTGTGTAGTACGGCTTCTACAATAATTACCGCACCATCGACAATCAAACCAAAATCCAAAGCACCTAGGCTCATCAGGTTTCCAGACACTCCAAAAATATTCATCATGATGATGGCAAACAGCATGGACAGTGGGATTACTGAGGCGACTAAAAGTCCAGCCCTAAGATTTCCTAAGAACAAGACCAAAACAAAAATCACGATTAATGCGCCTTCCAAAAGATTGGTGGTTACTGTAGAAATGGCATTGTCCACCATTTTCGTTCGATCCAAGAAAGGTTCTATTTTCACACCTTCAGGTAAGGTTTTTTGTATTTCTTCAATCTTGGTTTTAACATCTTTTATGACTTGACTGGAGTTTCCACCTTTCATCATCATCACCACGGCGCCGGCAACTTCACCTTTTCCGTTGTAGGTCATGGCTCCGTATCGTATGGCCTTTCCATATTGTACTTTTCCAATATTTTTCACTAAAATTGGGGTTCCGTCAGGTAAATTTTTAATGACTGTATTTTCGATGTCGGCAATTTTACCCATCAATCCTTCGGTTCGGATGAATAAAACCCGTGGACCTTTTTCTATATAAGCACCACCGGTATTTTGGTTGTTGTTTTGTAGGGCTTCAAAAACTTCAGTCATCGTAACGCCCATGGATTTTAAAGTGGATGGGTTTACGGCAACTTCATATTGTTTTAGTTCGCCACCAAAACTGGCTACATCGGCAACGCCAGGAGTTCCGAGCAGTTGTTTCCTTACCAACCAATCTTGTATGGTTCGGAGTTTCATGTCATCAAATCGATGTTCATAACCTGTTTTTGGTCGCAAAATATATTGGTAAATTTCTCCCAACCCTGTTGTTATGGGAGCCATACTTGGTGTGCCAAGACTTTCAGGAATGTCTTTGGTGGCTTGTTGCAACCGTTCCGCAACCTGTTGTCTTGCCCAATAGATATCGACATCATCATGAAATACGATGGTGATAACGGACAATCCGAATCGAGAGAAACTTCTCATTTGCTTGATGCCCTGAATATTGCTGTTGGCCTGTTCCAAAGGATAAGTGATAAATCGCTCTACATCTGGCGCTCCAAGGCTGGGTGAAGTGGTTATGATCTGAACTTGGTTGTCTGTAATATCCGGAACTGCATCGATAGGGAGTTTTTTCAGTTCATATATTCCGAATAAGATCAATCCAAGTGTGAACAAACCGATAATCAGTTTGTTGTGGATAGAAAATTGAATGATTTTATTAAGCATTTTCTAAATTTCTAAATGATAAATAATAGGAAATACTATTGCAAAAGCTACAACAGTACAACTTCAATGTTGGGTTGAAGTATTTTTAGAAATTTATGCCCTTACAGGAGGTCGGAAAACGCTATGTATTTTTTGTGAAGTAATGGATTCAATATATCCGAAATTGGATTTGGTACTTTCAGCGTAGAAATGATTTTCAAAAGAAAATTCAAAAGATTTTGGTGGAGTAGTTGTGGATGAAGAAATCGCATGACATTGGTTGTCGTGTGTTTTGAAAGGCAATTTCATATCCTCTTTGTAGTCGGCATCTTTTCCATGATCCTCTAAATAATGCATCTTAAGGAATGAAAAAATGGTGGTGCTGCTGTCTTTTTGACTGTGCGTGAAATAATGCTCAATAAGATTAGGAATTTTCAATAATTGCTTGACCTCTGAAAAAGTAAAGAGGTAAACCACAATCAAAATATATGAAATCCATTTTTTCATTAAGCTTCAAATCATCTTTGCAAAATTAATAAAATTTAGACTTAATGTTTCGGTTTTAATGAAATTTTAATCACTTTAGAAAAACGGGGTTCTACTACTTTTTAAGATTTATCAAAATTTGAAACTAAAAACGACATTTATATCAATCAATGTTTCTGAAAATTCATTAATTTTGCAGACTTATAAAATCAATAGAAAATGTCTTTATCAGAACAGGAAATTATCCGTAGAGAAAAACTAAACAAGCTGAATGCCCTAGGAATTGATGCTTTTCCGGCAGAAGAATATACCATAAGCGATACCACCAAAACCATAAAGGAAAACTTTGAGGAAAATAAAAAGGTGCAAATTGCCGGTAGATTGATGTCCAGAAGAATCCAAGGAAAAGCAAGTTTTGCTGAGTTGCAAGATTCGGACGGTAAAATCCAAGTGTATTTCAACCGTGACGAAATCTGTCCTGGAGATGATAAAGACTTGTATAACGAAGTGTACAAGCATCTTTTGGATATCGGTGACATCATCGGTATAGAAGGAGAATTGTTCAAAACCCAAGTAGGAGAGATGACGGTGATGGTGAAAGGTTTCAAACTTTTGACCAAATCTCTTCGTCCACTTCCAATTGCAAAAACCGATGAAAATGGAGTGGTACACGATGCATTCAATGATCCTGAACTAAGATACAGACAACGCTATGTGGATCTTACGGTAAACCCTCATGTAAAAGAAATTTTCGTGAAAAGAACCAAGTTGTTCAACGCCATGAGGTCATATTTTAACAATGCAGGATATTTCGAGGTCGAAACTCCAATTTTACAAGCCATTCCTGGTGGTGCTGCAGCACGACCTTTTATGACACATCACAACGCTTTGGATATTCCTTTGTACATGCGTATCGCCAACGAATTGTATCTCAAAAGACTGATCGTAGGTGGTTTTGATGGAGTGTATGAATTCTCCAAAAACTTCAGAAACGAAGGAATGGACAGGACTCACAATCCGGAATTTACCGCTATGGAAATTTATGTAGCCTACAAAGACTACAACTGGATGATGGATTTCACTGAAAAATTGTTGGAAAGTTGCGCAGTTGCGGTTAACGGTACATCCGAATCGCAGTTTGGTGAGCACACCATCAATTGGAAAGCACCGTACCCAAGAGTGTCCATGCAGGAGGCCATCGAGAGATTTACAGGTTTTGATATTACCGGTAAAACAGAAGACGAATTAAGAATTTTTGCAGAATCCATCGGTATCGAGGTTAATGAAACCATGGGTAAAGGTAAATTGATTGATGAAATTTTTGGTGAAAAATGTGAAGGTAACTTCATACAACCGACATTCATCACGGATTATCCGATCGAGATGTCACCACTAACCAAGAAACACCGTTCAAAAGAAGGATTAACCGAGAGGTTTGAATTAATGGTTTGTGGTAAAGAAGTTGCCAATGCCTATTCCGAATTGAACGATCCTATCGACCAAAGAGAACGATTTGAAGCTCAAATGGCCCTTTCTGAAAGAGGCGATGACGAAGCCATGTTTATCGATCAAGATTTCTTGAGAGCCTTGGAATACGGTATGCCGCCAACTTCCGGTTTGGGAATTGGTATGGACAGGCTGATCATGTTTTTGACCAATCAGCAATCCATTCAAGAAGTATTGTTCTTCCCACAAATGCGTCCTGAAAAAGCTGCGCCAACCGTAGAATTGGGAGAGGATGAAAAGGTTATTGTAGAATTGTTGAAATCCGGAGATCAATATCCATTGTCCGAGATCAAAGACAAATCGGGATTGTCCGGAAAAAAATGGGACAAAGCTTCAAAAAATTTAACCAAAAACAATATCGTAAAAGTGGATAAAGTTGATGAAGTTTTATTGATGCAAATGATGTAAAACTTTTGAAAACAACAGTCCCAAGCGGATTATGAAACCTTAATATAAAAGCGAACTTCGGTTCGCTTTTTTGTTTTCGATATTTGAAATAAAATTAAGGTTAAAAATTCGCTTTTTCATTTGAATTTCTACTTTTATATCTCAAAAAAAAACACGATATTTGTAAGCATTTTAAAAAAATAAGTAGACTGCAAATGTTGATAAAATAGAAAGTTTTATTGGATTTCAATCGCGTTGTTTTCTTAAAATTCACAGTCTAAAATCTAAAAAATATTATGAGCAACAAACAATATACAGCAAGCAGTATTCAGGCTTTGGAAGGCATGGAGCATGTTCGTATGCGTCCATCCATGTACATTGGTGATGTAGGTCTTAGAGGCCTTCACCATTTGGTGTATGAGGTGGTGGATAACTCCATCGACGAGGCTTTGGCAGGATATTGCGATACCATTTCGGTAACCATCAAAGAAAACAACGGAATTGAAGTCATGGACAACGGGCGTGGTATTCCTGTTGATTTCCACGAGAAGGAACAAAAATCGGCATTGGAAGTGGTAATGACCAAAATTGGTGCTGGAGGTAAGTTCGACAAAGATTCCTATAAAGTTTCCGGAGGTCTTCACGGGGTTGGGGTTTCTTGTGTTAATGCCCTTTCAACCGAAATGATTACTACCGTTTACCGTGATGGAAATGTGTATCAGCAAGTATATTCAAGAGGGAAAGCTCAGACCGGTGTAGAACAAGTTGGGAACAGCGATTATCGCGGTACCAAACAATTCTTCCAACCGGACGATACCATTTTTACCGAATTGGTGTACAATTACGATACCTTAGCAAGCAGACTTCGTGAATTATCTTATTTGAATAAAGGAATTACCATCACCCTTTCCGATGAAAGAGTGGCTCTGGAAGACGGGTCGTTTAGAAAAGAAGTTTTCCATTCTGAAGGCGGTTTGAAAGAATTTGTACAATACATTGACGGGAATCGTGAAGCCATCATGGAAAATGTAATTTTCATGGAGGGCGAAAGAGACGATATCCCGGTTGAAGTTGCCATGAGATACAACACTTCGTTCAACGAAAACCTGCATTCTTATGTCAACAACATCAATACTCATGAGGGGGGAACGCATTTGGCAGGTTTCCGTAGAGCATTGACCCGTACACTGAAAAAATATGCCGATGAATTGGGAATTCCACAAAAAGAAAAAGTAGAAGTTACCGGAGACGACTTCCGAGAAGGTCTTACAGCGGTGATTTCTGTAAAAGTAATGGAACCTCAATTCGAAGGTCAAACAAAAACAAAATTAGGAAACTCAGAAGTTTCTGGTGCTGTGGATAAAATTGTGGGCGAAATGCTGAGCAATTTCTTGGAAGAAAATCCAAACGAAGCAAAAACCATCGTACAAAAAGTAGTCTTAGCAGCAAAAGCAAGACAAGCAGCGAAAAAAGCCAGGGAGATGGTTCAGAGAAAATCACCCATGGGTGGCTCTGGACTTCCAGGGAAACTTTCAGACTGCTCGTCTAAAGATCCTGCAATTTCTGAAATTTTCTTAGTCGAAGGGGATTCCGCAGGTGGTACGGCAAAACAAGGTCGTGACCGTCATTTTCAAGCAATTCTTCCATTAAGAGGTAAAATCCTAAATGTGGAAAAATCCATGTTGCACAAAGTGTACGACAACGAAGAAATTAAAAACATCTACACCGCACTTGGTGTTTCTGTGGGTACAGAAGAGGATAGCAAAGCTTTGAATATGAGTAAACTAAGATATCATAAAATCGTGATCATGACCGATGCCGATATCGATGGTTCTCACATTTCTACGCTTATCCTGACTTTCTTCTTCAGATACATGAAGGAATTGATCGAGAACGGATACATTTACATTGCACAACCGCCGTTGTATTTGTTGAAAAAAGGAAATAAAAAAATCTACGCCTACAACGAAAAGGAGAGGGAAGAAAAAACTTTGGAAATGTCTCCTGACGGAAAAGGAGTAGAAGTACAACGATACAAAGGTCTTGGGGAAATGAATCCGGAGCAACTTTGGGAAACCACTTTAAATCCTGAAAATAGAATTCTGAAGCAAGTAACCATCGAAAGTCTTGCTGAAGCCGATAATGTATTCTCCATGTTGATGGGCGACGAAGTCCCACCACGACGAGAGTTCATCGAGAAAAATGCCATCTATGCAAAAATTGACGCATAAAAAAGTCACAAAGACCTACCGAATTGGTAGGTTTTTGTATTTTTAAATAAAATTACAATTCATGAAAAAATTAAGTATTGCATTGGTACTTGCTTTGGGAATTTACTCCTGCAAGAAGACGGTGGATCCGCCTAAAAATGGCTCTACCGAATCAAAAACAGAACAAGTTGAATCTTTTAAAATAGATTCGGTAAAAGTTGCCGATTCAGTTGTGGTATCTAAAACCTTAAAGTCTGCCAAATCGGTTCAGGTCTTGGTATTTCCGACCCTTAAAAATAAAACGGTATTGGACAGTATTTATGCTCCTACTCAATTAAAATTTGAGGGATATGACAAGGCTTCCATGCAGCATTATTTGGAAAAAGAAGTTAAAACCGCATTGTCTCAAGCAAAAAGTGGAGATACATCTTATCAGCCTGATTTTGAACAAACTTGGTGGGACAACTCCAGTATGAAATTGGTGTCCAATACCAACGATATTTTAACACTTTCTTATTTTGGCGATGGTTTTTCTGGAGGTGCTCATGGATATTATTTTGAAAACTATAAAGTTTTTGATCTGAAAGATAACAAAGTCATTTCGCAAAATGATGTTTTTAATAATCCAAAAGATGCCAAATGGTCAAAAATTTTGATGGATCATTTTGTTAACAAAGATCAAAAAGAAATGCTTTTGGTGGACAAAATAGAATTGAATAATAATTTTTATTTTGATAAAGACCAAATAACCTTCGTGTACAATCAATACGAAATTACGGCTTACGCAGCTGGAGTGGTGAAGATTTCGGTACCGTTTAAAGATATTAAAGCCGATCTAAAAGAATCTTTTGTACAAAGAACGAATTCCAAATAATTGGAACATCTAAAAACAAAAAAAGCGATGAAGTTTTGAATACTCCATCGCTTTTTTGTGTTATAAATTTTCTAAAACCATCCTTTTCTACCTTCTTGGTAGGTTTTGTAAAATTCTTCATCGGTTTTGGTGAGGTAGATGATACCTTCAACTAATCCAAGTACGCTAGCAATACCACAAGTTACTATCGTTAGACCTAATTGTATTAGTCCTTCTTTCGTGTATCCTAAAATAAATTTGTGTACGCCAAATCCACCTAATAAAATGGCTAAAATTCCAGCCAATACTTTTTTGTTTTCTTGTTGTTCCATGTGTTTAATTGTAATAATTTTATCAAATATAATGTTTTTTTTACAAATATGTACAGTTAATTTGATTAAATAGTATTAATATAAAGCGTAAAATTGGTGTTTTCGAAAAAAAACTGCAACTGCAGTAAGTGTAGGAAAGATAGGATTTTAATAGTATTCCGTCATTTCGTAAACTAAAATTCGTATCCGCTGCAGACCCAAATGTAAGTTTGTGACTTCTTATTTAAGCCATTCAGTCGAAAGTTTTTATGATTTTGGTTGTTTTTATTTATTTTTGTCCCATGCAAAGAGTCGCTTTTATCATTAATCCCAATTCGTCCAAAGGAAATTATCAGCCTTTTCTGGATCAGATTAAAAATTACAATGCCCAAGCTTTGGTTTATATTTCTAAATCCATTGAGGGGACCAAAGAATTTATTCAGAATCAAATGGATTTTGTGGATGTTTTTGTGGCTGTCGGTGGGGACGGAACCATATCTACAGTAGCTCAAACATTGATTAATACCCCAAAAATATTAGCGGTTTTCCCCATGGGTTCAGGAAATGGTTTTGCCAATGAAACCAAATTCAACAAAGATGTTAAAGGTCTGTTGAAGAAATTGGAGACTAAGAATTTTCAGGAAATAGATACCTTTACCATCAACAACAGATTTTCCATAAATGTTGCGGGTGTAGGTTTTGATGGGGCAGTTATTGAAGCCTTTGAGAAAACCTCCAGAGGATTTCAAAATTATATTAAAGTATCTTTAAAAACTTTTTTTAAATACAAACCGATTACCGTAAAGTTTTTGGATGAAAAACACCAATCGCATAACGGAAAATACCTGATGGTAAATGTGGCCAATACCCGACAATTTGGCAACCACGCCTATATAGCACCCCAAGCCAGTCACAGCGATGGCTTGTTGGAGTTGGCTTTGGTCAAGAAGTTTCCGTTCTCTCATGCCGCTTCTTTTGCCTACAGAATGTTCACCAAAAAACTTATTCCGAATCGATATTTGCAGTACATTTCTGCATCTGAAATCGAATTCGAGGTCGATTCTGAACTTTGGCATCTCGATGGAGAATTCAATTCGATAGCCTCTCCGGTATCTGTAAAGATTTTACCCAAAAGTTTAAGAATTTTGTGTGATTAAGGGTAGTTGAGCCTTCGTTTTCTAACGCAGATTATTGTTTACCAAACATTCGTTCAAATAAAAGCCATCCAAAAAAATGGATGGCTTTCAATTTTGTATTGGTAATCCTGCGGTTATTTAACAATCTGAATGTTAACGGCCGAGAAACCTTTTGGAGATTTTTCTTTGTCAAAAGAAACTTTATTGCCTTTCTTAACCGGTTGTGCACAATTGTTTTCGTGAAAGAAAATGTTTTCTTTGGTGCTGCTTTCGGTAATAAAACCATAGCCTTTGTCGCTCATGAAGGTAACAATTCCGGTTGGTGTAGAGTTGTCCTCGATGATGGGCGCTGCACCCAATTGGATATCGTTTAGGTCGATTTCTATTTTGTTTTGTTCATCAGGCGGTGTAGAGGTCAGTTGTCCGTTAGCATCCACATACAAAAACATTTCTTCCAAACTTTTTCCTTTGTTGTTTTGGGTTTTTCGTTCTTCGCGTTTCTGAGATTTCTCTTTTTGTTTTTGAAGTTTTTTCTTAAAGTTTTCTTTTTTAGAGAAAGAATCTGCCATATATAAGTATCGTATTTAGAGTTTGTAATTTGTGAAAAATGGGTTTATCCTTTTGGACTATGTTGGAAGATTCCTAAGAGATAAACCTAAAATTAGTTTTTAGAAAAATTTAAAAATAATCCTTTTGAAATTATTTTTTATTAAAAAGAAACGAACAGTTTTCGTTTTGTTTTATTATTTCTTGTGCAAATATACGACTTTTAAACTTAGCATTTGTTTTGTGATTTTAATTAGAAAATTTCCACTAAAAAACCGCTCAAATTTCTTTGAACGGTTTCTATATAGTTTGTTAAAATGCAGGTTTACATTCCTCCACCACCTTGTTCGTCACCACCTTCGTAGTTGTTGTTGATGTCTTTTTTAGGTTTCTTAATTTCGACTTTTTCACCTTGTTTGAATTTGTAAGTCAAAGATATGGTAAATTGTCTTGGCATCCACTGCATATGGCTGTTTCTGTCATAGTCGCTGTTAAAGCTGTAGGTTTTCATCCCACGGGTATTGAAGACATCGGATAAGTTAGCAGAAATGGTTCCGTCTCCATTCCAAATGGTTTTGGACAAGCCAAGATTCATGGAGTAGGATGGTTTTCTTTCTTGGTTTGCTGTTTTTGTACCTCCACGATACATACCTTGCATTTGGAAGCTGAATGTTTTGTCAAATTTGAAAGTTGTACTCAGTCTGGCTCTCGATGAGAAACCATCTCCTGTAAAGTCCATGGTTCCTACAGATGGATTTCCGTTTTGGTCGATAATGTCATAATGAGCAATACCCTCGGTTTTGTATCCGTAAAGATCCACATTTCCCATCAATCTCAACCATTTTACAGGATCGTATGTAAAGTTAAGATCCAATCCGTAACTGTCGTTTGTCCCTAAATTAATCGGCTTGGTAAAGAAAACACTTTCTCTTTCGTCCGGTCTGTACACCAAAAATTTGTCATCTCCAGTGGCGTGTCTGAAATACAAAGTTGGATTAAGTGTGAACTTTTTACTGGACATTAAATATCCCAATTCGTAGGAATCTACATAAGAAGGATTCATGTCGATGTTTCCTTCGAAAATATTTTGGTTGTTGCTGTATCTGGAGAACGGTACCATGAAGAAGGATCTTGGTCTGTCAATTCTTCGGGTATAGTTTACTAAAACTTGGTTTTTATCGGTTACATCGTAGGTCATGTAAACGCTTGGGAAAATATCGTTGTAGTTTTTTGTTTTGTCGATCTTTTGTCCAGCTTGGTTTTTGTAATCGATGGAGATTTGTGAGTTTTCATTTCTCAATCCCAATTGATATCCAAACTTGCCAATTTTACTTTTGAACTGTACATACCCTGCATTGAACATTTCTTTGTAATCTGTAGAGTTGTTGTAATTGGGCATAAAAGCATTTGGGATGGTGCTGTCAACAAATCCATCGTAGATGTTTTTATTGATGTCCAAACGATATCCCGCTTCCAATTTGGAGTTCTCGCCAATTGGCAACTCATAATCTACCTTTCCGACCACTGAATTGTTGGTCGAATTTCTTTTCGTGGTATCTTTTAGTAAGAATAGAGAATTTTTGTGTTCAATAATTTCGGAATTATTGTGGCTGTTATTGGTTTGCAAACTTAGGGATGCAGCAATATTCTGTCCTTTGTCATCAAATTTATGATCCAAACCGATGTCTCCTTGGAAAGCTAGATTTCGGCTATCTCCGTCGGTCTTTCTCACTCCAAAATTTTGGAAGGTACCTGCTTGGTTCAGCCTGTTTTCGGTAGTGGTTAGTTTTTGGTCATCAATTCCATTCATGGCTCTTACCGTACCGGAAAGGTTGAAGGAAGTTCTGTCCGAAAAATCATAGACCAAACCTGTCGTTAGATTGTAATTGGAAAAGCTACCGTCGTCTTTAGAATATTGACTTTGGCTCATCAATGCCGATTGATTAGGATCTAAAGGAGCCGAAAAATTTTTGTAAATGGTTTCTGTGGTGTCTTTTCCGCCTCTCTCGCTGTATCCGCCACCTCCGTTTAGGAAATAGGTCAGATTGCCTTTTCTCCAATTTAGGTTGGCGTTGAGTCCGGTTTTAGGCAAATAGCCCAAAGTACCGATAACACTACCGTTGAAGCCTACTTTCTTGGATTTTTTTAAGATGATGTTCAGGATGCCCGAAGTACCTGCTGCTTCAAATTTGGAAGAAGGGTTGGTGATGACTTCGATGCGGTCAATTTGGTCGGCAGGGATGGATTGCAGGGCATTGGCACCGTCGTCAATTCCCAAAAGAGCAGAAGGTTTTCCGTTAATTAAAAATTTAACATTGCTGCTTCCTCTCATGTTCACCGTTCCGTCTGGATCTACAGTTACGGAAGGTACATTTTGCAAAACATCTTGCAAGTTACCACCAATAGCGGTTAAGTCGCTTTTTACATCGTAGGTTTTTTTATCAATTTCCACTTTCATCGGTTTGGATGAAGCGGTAATCGTCACTCCTTGTATGTCTTTGGTTTTTACATTGGTAATGCTTGCCTCAGCTTCTATGGTAAAAGGCGACAGACCACCAACTTTGGTGATGGATTGGTTGCTAAGCGTTGTTTTTTTGTAGTCGATGGCTTCTATGGAAATGTTATAATTTCCGGGTACCAAATCGATTTTGTAATTTCCTTTTTCGTCTGTTAATACGGCATCGCTATACAATTTGTTGGATGCGTGAGAAAATGTTACTGAAGCGTACGGTACGGCTTGGTTTTGTTTGTTTACGACTTTTCCGGAAACTCCTACTTTTTGTTGTGCAAATGCCATGGTTGCGGCACTTAGTAAAAAAGTAAGCCCCAAAGTTTTTCTTTTAATAAGAGAAGAGATCTCTATTTTGTGTATCATGATTTTAAATTTCTAAGGGTATAGATTGTTGCTTTTAGCAAAAGTTAAACCAAAATTTGATTTTTTATATTATTTTTCAAAGCGGATTTTGTAGTCCTATTTTTTTTTGAAGTTTTTTCTGGGTCAAATCGTGTAGAATACTTTGATAATCGCTACTAATAAGTCACAAAAAAACTCAAATTGTTACATTTGAGTCTTGGTATTTTGAAGGTTATTTCACATTATTTTTATTCAACCAATCTTGATAGGCTTTGGCATTGGCAGCATGCTCGGTATCGCTGTTTGTAAATTTATGGAAACCAATTCTTTCTGGATCAGCACACATGAAGATGTAATTGTTTTTTTCGGCATTCAAAACCGCGTCCAAAGCGTCTTTATTCGGAATGCAGATGGGACCCGGAGGGATGCCTGTATGTGCATAAGTGTTGTACGGAGATGGATTTTTCAAATCTTTGTAATAAACTCTTTTCATTGGAGCAATGCTAAAATTTGCCGATTGTAATACGGCGTAGATTACGGTAGGGTCACTTTGCAATTTCATACCTTTATGAAAACGATTGATGTAGAGCCCGGCAATGGTTTTCATTTCGTCGGATTTGCCCCCGGATTCTTTATAGACAATAGAAGCAAGAGCATAAATTTGGCTTCTGCTCAGTCCGGATTTTTTTTCGAGAGCTTCTCGATCTGCCGTCCAAAACTCGTTGTATTGGGTTTCGAATTTTTTGAAGAAATCTTCCGGACTTACCGTCCAATAAAAATTATAGGAATCCATCATGAAATACGGTTTTAGATCTTCGGCATTTTTCAATCCTTTTTCTTTGGCAATGGCTTCGAAAGATTTTGCAAAATCTAAAGAGTCGGCTTCGGTTTTTTTGCTGACCCTTCCGATCATTTGGTAAACCGAAAAGAAATCTCCAATCCTGAAAGTGTCTTCGGTTTGGTTGCCCGCTTTGATCATGTTGATTAAGTTGGAGTTGCTGGCTCCGGATTCTATCTTATATCGTCCGGCTTTGAAATTTTCAGCTAACTTTTTGGTAATGGCTACTTCTTCAAAAGATTTTATATCATCAACAAAAGGACGGATGGAGTCCAAAATGGCTTTGAAATTGGAATTTTTTGGAATTTTTACAAAACCTTCTTTCTTAACATTGTTTGCATAGTTTTTTTTATAATACGGATATCCAATAAATCCGGCAAGCAGTATCAAAACTAAGAAGATGATGGAAATGATGGCACAGCCTTTTTTCATTTTAATAATATTTTTTTTCAGGATTAAAAATTAGGAAGTCTAAAGATTTACTTTCCCTTCGAATACCAATTTGGCAGGCCCTTCCAACCAAATATTTTTGAAAGAATCTCCATCTTTCTCCAAACGAACTTTTAGATTTCCACCCAAGACTTTTACCTTTACCTCGTTCATGTTTTTATTTCTAAGATAGGAAATGGCCGATGCCGTAACACCGGTGCCACAGCTGTAGGTTTCGTCTTCTACACCTCTTTCGTAGGTTCTTACAAAAAGCTGATTTTCTGCCAATACTTCTACAAAATTGACATTGATGCCTTCTTTTAAAAATTTTTCAGAATTTCTAATGGCTTTTCCTTTTGCAAAAACTTCGTAATCTTTGAGATTTTCTACCCTTTGTACAAAATGTGGAGAACCGGTATTGAGAACGGTGTTTCCTTCAAAATCCTCAACCGTATCTACATCAATCATTTTCAGTTGTACCAAGCCGTTGTCTATGGAGGCATCGTGTGGCCCATCGATGGCGATAAAATGGCATTGCTCTTCGAAAATATCCAACATGTAGGCAAAAGCAACCAAACATCGGCCACCGTTTCCACACATGGTGCTCTCATTGCCATCGGAATTGTAATAGACCATTTTGAAGTCGTAGCCTTTTTCGTTTTCTAACAAAATAAGTCCGTCACCACCTATCCCAAAACGGCGGTCGCAAAGTCGGGCAATGGTTTCTGTATTTTTTGGAAAGATTAAATCACGGTTATCGATCATGATAAAATCGTTTCCTGTACCTTGAAATTTATAGAATTTAGTAGTGTTTTCCATGTATTAATTAATGCACAAAAATAATGATTTTACTTTTCAAACCTTTGAATATTTTCAAACTGATTATTTTTTTAACTTTACTTTCAAAACAATACCCATGAAAAAGTTAGGTCTAATCTTGTCAATTGTTCTTTTTCAAACTTATTTGTACGGTCAATTTACCATTGAAGATTTGGCCCAAAAAGAGGGGAGAAGCCATTACCAAAGGATGTTGTCGTACAACAACAATCCCAATACGGCCAATTATGATTTGAAATATCAACGCTTGGAAGCCAGTCTGGATCCTGCGGTGAATTATATTTCGGCATCGGTCACTTCTCATTTTCAACCCAATGCCAATATGTCGAGCATGTATTTTGATTTTACCACACAGCTCAATGTATCGGCAGTATCGTATCATGGGAATGCTTTGACTTTTTCTCAATTGCCCAGTAAAGAGTTGAAAATTGATTTCCCCAATCCCATTTCTTCAGGAACATTGGACTCGTTAACCGTTCATTATTCCGGAATTCCGGATCCCAGCAACAATGCTTTTGGGACGCATACCCAAAATGGAATTCCTGTGATGAGTACCCTTTCCGAACCCTACGGAGCCCAAGATTGGTTTCCGACAAAGCAAAGTTTGAACGACAAAATAGATCGTTTTGACATGAAAATTACCACACCTTCGCAATACTCTGTTGCGGCCAACGGTAAGCTGATGTTAGAGTCTATAAATGCCGGATCTAAACTTACATTTTGGCGTACACAATATCCCACAGCAGCATATCTTATTGCGTTTTCCATCACCAATTTTACCAAACTGAACGATGTGATAGGCAATCCGCCATTTCCTTTTGTTAATTATCTCTATCCGACTACGGCTGGCAATCCTTCTGTGATGGCCGATATCGATTGGACTAAACAAATTATGAATACTTTTGAAACCTATTTTGGCCCGTATCCTTTCCGAAATGAAAAATACGGTCACATGGAATTTGGATTTAACGGGGTGTGTATGGAGCACCAAACCATGTCGTCCATGAGCGGTTGGCCCAAAAGGGTAATTGCCCATGAACTGGCGCACCAATGGTTTGGAGATAAAATTACCTGTGGTGCTTGGAATGATCTTTGGCTGAACGAAGGTTTTGCTAATTTTGGAGAACATTTGGCGAATGAAAAATTGTTGATGACTCCCTCGGAGTTTTTGTTGTTTTTGCAAGGTCAGAAAAATTACATCAACTCGGCAGTGGGCGGTTCTGTTTATGTTGCAGATGCCAATCTTGGCAATCAGAGCATACTGTTCAGTGGGAGGTTGACTTATGCAAAAGGAGGATTTGTGGTGAGGATGCTGAAGTGGATTTTGGGCGACGCCGTGTTTTACCAAGCGGTCAAAGAGTATCTTAACCAGCCCAATTTGGCGTACGGATATGCCAAAACCGTTGATCTCAAAAACTCGTTGTTGCAATCGACAGGGAAGGATTTTACCGAATTTTTTAACGATTGGATTTATGGACAGGGCTATCCTACCTACACCATCAAGTGGAAACAAGCTGCAAGTTTGCAAAACATCACAATTTGGGTGGGACAAAACCAAAGCCATCCTTCCGTTAGTTTTTATGAAATGCCTTTGCCCATAAAGCTAAACGGGACCAATGGAGAAGTGGCTTATGTGCGTTTGGAAAATACAGAAAGCAATCAGTATTTTACGGTTCCTACGGCCTTTGAGGTGGCTTCTGTGGAGTTTAATCACGATCATCAGATTTTGGAAAGTAATTCTACTGTACAATACGATGCCTCTTTGTCTTTGAGAGAGAATGAAGCAATAACGGGTGTTGTAGTGTACCCGAATCCTGCAAAAAACGAATTGTTTGTAAAAGGATTGAATGGAATTTCTGATTTTAAAATTTCGTATATCAACGGTCAATTGGTGAAAAAAGGAACCATAAAGTCCAATAATTCAATAGATGTATCGGGATTGGAAAAAGGAACTTACATTTTGGAAATTGAAAACAATAAGTTGAAATTTATTAAAAATTAAATGAGGATATGGAAATGATGTAATTGTGAAATAATCTACATTCATTCTAAATTAGTATTGATTTTGTAAAAAGTTTAAAAATAATTTGCATAGTTTTAGTTTTAGTTTTAGTTTTAGTTTCGTGCCACTATAATACAAAACAAGTAGTACTATGAAAAAATTATTATTAGCTGCAACATTATTTGCAGGCACAACTTTGGGTTTTGCAAAAAACCAAATACAGAACAGATTGTTACAAAACACAATTTCAACAAGTTCAGAAACTTTTAGCAAAGAGATGAAAGCCCTTCATTTCACTTCTTTTACAGAAGCTTTGGCTTTTATGGAAGAATGTAAAGATGTTGTTGTTGCAGAACAAGAAGTTGAAATTGAAAATGAAAATGGAGAAGGAACTCATAAAGAAACAAGAATTATTTCATCTTGCGAAACCACTTATCCATGTGAAAAAGCTGGTGTAACTTTATATTTGATAAAGGTTAAGTAATTTTTAAACAATTTAGAATAGGCAAGAGATCTGATGTTCTCTTGTCTTCTTTTATTATTATGAATAAAATTATTACAATACTTGGATTGTTTTATAGCGTAATGTTTTTTAGTCAAGAATCCCTTAAGGTTGAATACGAAATCGTAACACAATCTAAAATAAATTGGAATGGTTTTGAAAATATGAAGGACAGCTATAAAGAAGAAATTAAAAGACAAATTAAACAAAATGATGAAATACCTGTGAAGTATACTTTGAACTTGTTTAATGTTTCCTAATCAAAATACAACAGAATGCGAGCAGATGAAAATCCCTCCAATGTTTTTCTTTAGTTTCATATCGTATTAATAGCGCTTTAAAGCTATCTATCCAAGCGTTCA
>NZ_REFA01000024.1 GCF_003852705.1 Amniculibacterium aquaticum | reverse complement strand
TGGCCTTTTTTTTAGTTTTTGGTGTTTGGTGTTTGGTGGATGGAAATGTAGGATCGCTTTAAATGGTGGGGAATTATTGGCGGTACTGAATAAACTCCTTCAAGAATGGTGAATCCTTGAAGGAGGGTGAAGTTGAATATTCGTTAATTTGTTAATCTAGAATATTAGATGAGTGAGATGTTGCTTTAAACGAAGGAGAAAAATTGGTGGTACTGAATAAACGCCTTCAAGGATGGGGAATCCTTGAAGGTGGGTGAAGTTGAATATTCGTGAATATGTTGATGCTGATGTTGATGTTGATGTTGATGTTGATGTTGATCTTAATATTAGATGAGTGAGATGTCGATTTAAATAATGGAGAAGTATTGGCGGTACTGAATAAAATCCTTCAAGGATAGTGAATCCTTGAAGGAGGGTGAAGTTGAATATTCGTTAATTTGTTAATCTAGAATATTAGATGAGTGAGATGTCGCACCCCGACCTGAGTGGAGCTCTTTTTATTTTTTTTTTGCTTTTGAAGGCTGCTTGGTTGCAAAAAAAATAAAAAAGCGGGAACGGAGGGCGGAATAGGTGCCCAAATAAAAAAGAGAAACAAAAAATGTCTCTCTTTTTATATAAGTATGTGACTGGATATTACATATGAATGGCTCTTTTGCCAGTTGCGTCTAATGCTGCTTCCTTAATGGCTTCTGCATAAGTTGGATGCGCGTGCGACATACGGGTTAGGTCTTCGGCGCTTGCACGAAACTCCATTGCGGTAACTCCTTCTGCAATTAGATCGGCTGCACGAGCTCCGATGATGTGGAATCCTAGGATTTCGTCGGTTTTTTCGTCGGCCAATATTTTTACAAAACCATCGGTATCTCCAGAGGCACGGCTTCTACCCAATGCTCTCATAGGGAAGTTCCCCACTTTGTATGCGGCACCTTCTGCTTTCAATTGCTCTTCGGTCTTACCTACTCCGGCAACTTCTGGCCAAGTGTACACAACACCTGGAATAAGGTTATAATTGATATGCGGTTTTTGTCCGGCTAAAGTTTCTACAACAAATACCCCTTCTTCTTCGGCTTTGTGTGCAAGCATTGCTCCTTTCACGACATCTCCGATGGCATAAATGTTAGAAATATTGGTCTGTAAGTGGTCGTTGGTTTTTACTCTACCTCTTTCATCCAGCTCTACTCCTACTTTTTCTAATCCTAGTCCGTCTGTGAATGGTTTTCTACCTACAGAGACCAAACAATAATCTCCTTCGAAAACAACTTCTTCGCCTTTTTTGTTTTTTGCTGAAACTTTAACTGCATCTCCATTTCTTTCGACACCAGAAACGGCTGTAGAAAGTTCGAATTTCATTCCTTGTTTTTTAAGTACTTTTTGTAGTTCTTTGGACAAAGCACCGTCCATACCCGGGATTATCTTATCCATAAATTCGATTACTGTGACTTTAGCTCCTAACCTAAGATATACAGAACCCAACTCTAGACCAATAACTCCACCACCAATAACCAACATGTGTTCCGGCACTTCTTTCATCTTAAGTGCTTCGGTAGAGGTGATGATTCTTTCTTTATCGATGTTGATAAATGGCAAAGAAGAAGGCTTGGAACCGGTTGCGATGATGGTGTATTTGGACTCGATAGTTTCTGAAGAACCGTCGTTTTTGGTTACTCTGATCTGAGTAGCCGACTCGAAGCTACCGATACCTTCGAAAACGGTTACTTTATTTTTATCCATCAAAAAGCTAATTCCTTTTGTAGTTTGATCAACAACCGCATCTTTTCTGGCGATCATTTTAGCCAAATCTACTTTAGGCTCGTTGATGATAATTCCGTAGTCTGCAAATTCATGTTTTGCTTTTTCGAAATGTTCTGAACTATCCAACAATGCTTTGGAAGGGATGCACCCTACATTGAGACAAGTCCCACCCATGGTTGGATATTTTTCTATAATTGCTGTTTTGAAACCCAATTGAGCAGCACGGATTGCTGCAACATATCCACCAGGACCAGAACCGATTACGGTAACATCAAACTGTGACATTTTTATGTATTTTTTATTAAAATTAATTTTTGGCGAATTTACAAAAATTTGATTGATTAGAATGACAAATCACAAGGTAGTTTTACAAGAAAATAAAAATTACCAATTTCTAAAATCTTGAAATAAATTAAAATAGCTTTGAAAAATAATTTCTTTAGAAAATCGAGATCTGATCGATTCTTTAACCGTTTCTCTATTGAACTTTTTTTGAAGAATGCTTTTAATTTTTTCTGCAAAAGCTTCAGGTTGTTCAATATATTCTATTTCTCCGTTAATATTCGGAAGGATAATTTCTCTAATCCCACCCGGACAATCGTTGGCTAAGGAATAAGTCCCACAGGCACCGGCCTCTAAAAGTACATTGGGGAAACCCTCGTAACGAGAGGAAAGAACAAATAAATCGGCATGCTTCAAAAATTGATACGGATTTTTCTGTTGTCCATGAAAGATTACATTTTCTAATCCTAATTCTTTTTTTAAATTCAACAGCAATTCTTTATCACGACCATCTCCGAGGATGTGCAAGAGGATTTTTTCATTTTTCAGACGGGCAAAAACATTTAACAAGAGATCAAAACCTTTTCTTGATGACAAATTTCCGATTGCAACAACATTTTTGAAATCAGAAGAAAATTTTTGCGGAGCCAAAGCATCACGACTTTGCTTTTCGATAAAATCAAAATCTACAGGATTGTTGATTTTCACTGTTTTTGAATTTTGAATATGAAAATTTTGGAGCAAATCCTGTTTCATATCGTCGCTTTGGCAAATAATTTTGTGGTAATTGTTGTAGAATTTATAAAAAAACCGAATTTCTTTTCTTGTTACATGTTGGGAAACTACATTGGTTTCTCTGGCGATAAATTTTGTTTTTGGGAAAAATTTCACAAAAAAAGACAGATAGGCATTCACCTCTCCAAAACCAGAAAAGACCAATTCGGGTTTTCTTATTCTAATTTCTTTTAGAATTGGAAGCAAACCGTTGCGAATGCGTTGTGTTTTGAGATCAATAATTTCAACATCGTCTTTTACAAAAGAAAGATACCCTCCTTCTTTTCGTAGGAGCAAAATTTTTGGAATAAAAATTTCTCTTGGTAAATGATTGGCCAAAGACACGACAATGCGTTCTGCACCACCCGTTTCCAGATCCGGTAGAATAAAGATGATTGTAATTTTTGGATTTTCTTTCATCAATTGGTTGTTTTATTTCATAAAAATACCCGATTTATTTTTATTAAAGTTAAATAAATCGGGCAGTTAAGTTAATTCAAAAATAAATTAAATTTCTTTGAAACTCAAATTATTTTCTTTCAAATATTGTTCAGCTTGCTGTTTGTATTGTCCAGAAACCAATTTGTCATGGATGGCTTCAAAAGCAGCTAGTGTTTCGTTGATTTCGGAATCGGTGTGAGAAGCAGTAGGGATCAGTCTCAACAAAATCATACCTTTAGGAATAACGGGATAGACCACCACAGAGGTAAAAATACCGAAATTCTCTCTAAGATCTTTTACCAAAAGTGTAGCTTCCACGGGGCTTCCTTGCATGAAAACCGGAGTTACACAGGTATTGGTATTCCCTAAGTTGAATCCTCTTTCTATCAAACCACTTTGAAGTTTGTTTACATTTTCCCAAAGTTTGGCTTTAATTTCTGGTCTTGTTCTTAGCAATTCCAATCTTTTCAATCCGCCCAAAACCATTGGCATGGTAAGGGATTTTGCAAAAATCTGAGAGCGAAGGTTGAATTTTAGGTATCTGATGATTTCTTTGTTTCCGGCCAAAAATGCTCCGAATCCTGCCATGGATTTGGCAAAAGTAGAGAAATACACATCGATTTCGTCTTGGCAACCTTGCTCTTCTCCAGCTCCGGCACCTGTTTTCCCCAAGGTTCCGAAACCGTGAGCGTCATCGACCAATAGACGGAAAGGATATTGTTTTTTAAACGCTACAATTTCTTTCAGTTTTCCTTGTTGTCCAGTCATCCCAAAAACACCTTCGGTGATTACCAAGATACCGCCACCGTTTTCTTCGGCTACTTTTGTTGCTCTTTTGATGTTTTTTTCGAAGCTGTCCATATCGTTATGACGGAACATAAAGCTTTTTCCCATGTGCAATCTAACCCCATCTACAATACACGCATGAGAGTTGGAGTCGTAAACGATAACATCGTGTCTGGAGACAAGAGCATCAATAGTAGATACCATCCCTTGATATCCGAAATTTAGAAGATATGCCGAATCTTTTTGTACAAATTCTGCTAGTTCTTTTTCCAGTTTCAGGTGGTTATCGGTTTCTCCGGACATGGCTCTGGCTCCCATAGGATAAAACATTCCGTATTCTGCAGCAGCTTTGGCATCGGTTTCTAAAACTTCCGGGTGGTTGCAAAGTCCTAAATAGTCGTTGGCCGACCAAAAAATCACTTCTTTACCTTGAAATTTCATTCTAGGTCCGATAGGACCGTCTAATCTTGGGAAAATAAAATACCCTTCTCCGTAATCTGCAAATTGTCCTAGAGGACCAGGATTCTGTTTTATTCTATCGAAAATATCTATCATTTTGCGAATTTTTATTAATTTTTTATTAATTATTAAACATAAATCAGTCTTTCACGGTGAGTAAAAGACTGATTTATGTTTTTGTTATTCATTATTATTTTACAACTTCTGTTTTAAAAACCTCGTCATAATTGTGAACACAATTATTTACGAAACCTTGATCCGCCATCCATTGATCGCTGTACACTTTTGTGATGTATCGGGAACCGTGATCTGGGAAAATTAAAACTACCAAATCATTTTCTGATAATTGATTGTCTTCTGAATATTGTTTGAACGCTTGCAGTACAGCTCCTGTGGTATAACCTCCCAAAATAGCTTCCTTTAATGCAATTTCTCTGGTGCAATATGCGGACATTTCGTCATTAACACGAACAAATTCATCTACTTTATCAAACAACAAAGCTGAAGGAATTAAATTTTTCCCAAGACCTTCGATCTGGTAGGAATGAATTTCAGAATGATCAATTTTTCCAGTTTCGTGGTAGGTTTTCAATATTGAACCGTCGGCATCTACACCGATTACTTTGATGTTTGGATTTTTTTCTTTTAGAAACTTTGCAGTTCCGGAAAGAGTCCCACCGGTACCGGTACAAGCCAAGATGTGAGTAATTTTACCTTCGGTTTGCTCCCAAAGTTCAGGGCCTGTTGTTTGGTAATGCGCATCAATATTCAATTCATTAAAATATTGATTGATGTAAATAGAATTTGGAGTTTCTGCAGCAATTCTTTTAGCAACTTCGTAATAGGATCTTGGGTCATCTGCTGGAACGGAGGCCGGACAAATATGAACTTCGGCACCTAAAGCTTTAAGGTAGGCAATCTTTTCGGCTTTGGTTTTATCACTTACGGATAAGATGCATTTGTATCCTTTGATGATGCTGACCATAGCAATGGAGAACCCTGTATTCCCAGAAGTTGTTTCCACAATAGTTGAACCGGGCTTCAAAAGACCTTTTTTTTCTGCCGCTTCAATAATATGAAGAGCGATTCTGTCTTTGGTGGAGTGCCCAGGATTATATGATTCTAATTTAGCATAAACTTTTGCAGGACATTGTTTGGTTACTTCATTCAATTTTACTAACGGAGTATTCCCAATTAATCCTAAAATGTTATCGTGAACATTAGTCATTATATTATCATTTTTCTCTAAAAAACCGTTTGCAAAAGTATAAAAAAAATATTTTTATTCTTGTGATTTAAGTCAATAAAATTTTCAAAAACCTACAAACAGTACAATTACAAATATTTATAAAACACTTTTCGGTTGCAAAAATCAAACCATTTTTTAATAAAAATCACTCACCACACTTAATTTAGATAAAAACATCTGAAATACTTATTCACTGAAAACTAAAAATCAAGGCGTTAAGCTTTCAAGAAAGTGAGTGATAAAATTAAAAACTTTCAAAAGATTAAAATACTTTTAAAAAGATTTGATTCTCACTAAAAATTCCAAATAAATGATTGAAAAATACTATTTTCGCAGAATTGTATAAATAAATCATGAAAAATTGGACATTTAAAAAATGGAACACCCTTTTGGGATGGGTTGTTTTCATCATTGCACTAACCACTTACCTTAGCACCATGGAAAGGAGTTTCAGTTTTTGGGACTGTGGCGAATACATTTCATCCGCTGTAAAACTTCAAGTTACCCACGCTCCTGGAGCGGCTCTCTTTCAATTGGTTGGAGCCGTAGCGGCGATTTTTGCCATGGGACAAGGCGAACTGTACTCCATTGTGATCAATGCCATGTCGGCTTTGTTTAGTGCATTTACCATTTTATTTTTGTTTTGGACCATCACGCATTTGGTAAGAAGACTTCTAAACAAAGATTTTGATGAGATCACAAAACACCAAGAAATTTCCATTTTATTTTCAGGACTTATCGGTGCTTTAGCCTTTACCTTTTCGGACACATTCTGGTATTCGGCTGTGGAAGGCGAAGTATATTCTATGGCTTCCATGTTTATTGCTTTGATTGTTTGGCTCATCACCAAATGGGAAAATGAATATCACGAAAACGACAACCAAAGATGGATTATCCTTATCTTTTTTGTAACCGGACTTTCTGTTGGTGTACACATGATGTGCATGTTGGCCATACCGGCAGTTTGTTTGGTGTACTACGCTAGAAATTACACATTTTCTTGGAAATCATTCATTTGGGCCAATGCCATCACTCTGGTCGTACTGAGTTTTGTTTTCAAAATCATCTTCCCGGTGATCATGACTTTCTTTGGAAAAACGGAAATATTCGCGGTAAACGGTTTGGGATTGCCTTTCCATTCGGGTACCATCATTGCATTTATTTTATTGATTCTTGCGAGTTATTTCGCTGTTAAATACGCCAACAAATCGGGTAGGAAAATTATACAAACCATAGCATTATCGGTTGTTTTCATGATTATTGGATTCTCGTGTTGGTTGGTTATCCCTATCCGTGCCAATGCCAACCCACCGATGAACCTGAACGATCCGGACAATGCCATTGGGATGTTGGATTATTACAACCGTGTACAATACGGCGATTGGCCAACCATCTACGGACAAAACTACACCGCTTATTTGGATGCAAATGGCATTGAAAAAAATGAAGACGGCAGCTATAAAAGTGTGGACAAAGGAGTAATTTATGAAAAAGACGAGCAATCTGGAGAGTACCGCGAGGTAGGCAGAAGATTTGATTATGTGTACAACCCGGCCCATGTGAGTTTTATGCCAAGAATGTTCAACGAAAGTCAGGATGTTATGTCCAACTACATCAGCATGTACGGCGCACCGGACTTCACCTTCAACTATTCCAACGAAGCCATAGCAGACAGTCCGGAAGCCAAACAAATTTTTGAAGATTTGCGATCCAAATACGAAGACAAAAGCATCAAGCTGGAGGATTATCTTCAAGCCAAAAAATACGACTTAATCAATGTTCAAAGACCTAGTTTATCACAAAATTTAGATTATTTTTTCACTTTCCAAAACGGATATTATTTTGTGAGATACCTTCTTTGGAATTTTGTTGGAAGACAAAATGACCTGGAGGGAAATATGGAAAACACCAAAGGAAATTGGATTTCCGGAATTCCGTTTATTGACCAAGCCAATGTTGGAGATATGAGTAAAATGCCTGCAAAATTCAACAATGAAAGTACGGTTAAATTCTTTTTCTTGCCACTTTTGCTAGGGTTAATCGGCTTTTTCTTCCAACTGAACCGCGATTTCGGCAGATTTTACGCCATCCTATCTTTATTTGTACTTACCAGTATAGGAATTGTTTTTTATACCGGAGTAAAGCCTTTCGAACCTAGGGAGAGAGACTATGCCATGGTGGGCTCGTTCTACGCATTTGCCATTTGGATTGGTTTGGGAGCTGCGGCTATCTTGTGGTTTATTCAACAAAAAATAAAATCCAATGGAATTAATATTGTAGCCGGAGTGATCTTGTTGGGTATTCCGCTAATGATGGGCTTCCAAAATTATACACCACACAACAGAAGTGGTAGAGAGGCGGCTCACGATTACGCCTATTCTGTACTGAAATCTTTGCCAAAAAACGACATCATATTTGTGTACGGTGACAACGACACCTATCCGGTTTGGGCGATACAAGAAACTGAAAACTTCCGTGACGATGTGAAAGTGGTCAACTTTACCCTACTTTCTACCCCTTGGAATATTGACCAAGTAAAAAGAAGAACTTACAATGCCATGCCTGTACCAAGTGTACTTTCTCATAACGAATATAGAGAAGGCACCAACGACCAAATCTATCTGATGACACCGAACGATTGGAAAGGAATTTTCGACAATTTGCAAGAACAAGGAGCTCCGGAAACTGCTTTTGCTGGATTTAGGAAGTTCATCACTCAAGATTCCATGACCATGAAGGAAGCCATTAACTTCATAAAACATAAATCTGCGGAGAAAGACGAGATCTTGAAAATGATTTTCGGTGAAGAAAAGTACGAAAAGTTCAACTTCTTGCCGGTTAGTAAATTCATACTTCCAGTGAATAAAGAAAATGCGGTAAAAGCAGGAATTATCACAGCAAAAGATGCTGCATTGGCTGCAGATCAAATCGTTATCGATTATAAAAAATCGTCGATGTTTAAAAACAATTTGATGCTTATGGACATCTTGGCCAACTTCGATTGGAAAAGACCGATCAGCTTCTCAAATGGTGGAATTTATGATGATGAAAATGTTTTTTTCCTTCAAAATTATCTTCAGATGGACGGATTCAGTTTCCGTTTGGTACCGATATATACGAAACAAGATGCCAGTGGCGAAATCGGAAGAGTGGACGGCAACCAACTGTATCAAGTGGTGAAAAACTTCAAATGGGGCAACTTTAAAGATCTAAATGTACATTTTGATGAAACCTGCACCTCCAACATCATCACTTACAGAAGCACGGCTTCTAGAGCTGCTCAGGCTTTGGCAAAAATGGGAGAAAAACAAAAAGCAACTGAACTTTTGGATTTGGCAAATGCTGAAATCCCGGCAAGCAAATATTCCGATGTGCGATCGTTGAGCTATTTGGTTACTGGATATATCGCTTCCGGACAAGAAGCCAAAGGACTGAAAATGGCCGACGAACTTAAGAAAACCATCTTCAAAGAATACGATTATTACTTGGGACTAAGCGCTAAAGAGCAAAAATTTGTTAAAAGAGAAATGAGGGTAAAACCAATGGAATACTCTCTTGTGGTGAGTGCTGTTGCGGATGCTTATGAAAGAATGGGACAAAAGGACAAGGCCTACGATTACATTAGCAAATCCTTAACACCAATCGACAAACGCTTTAACGAATTTGTAAAAGATTTGGAAATGATCGGCAAGGAAAAAGCCATGAAAGAATCGGAAAAAGTACAAAACATCACCCCATTTTACCAATACTTATTTGATGTGATGGATCCTTACGACTCCACTTATTCCAAAGAGAAAGAAAGCCAGATTACCAACGCCATTATCAAGGTAACCCAATAAAACAGAACGGACAGCAATGTCCGTTTTTTTATTCTCTTTTTAAAAATTATATTTGCAAAGCACAAAAATACATAGACTTGAAAAACACAAACAAAATACCGGTTTACGCAGTAATTTTCACCATTCTTTTCAAACTGATTTTTCTAGCAACCCAACACATTCAGGAAGATGCACTCATCACTTGGAGGGTCGCACAAAACCTGTTGGATTATGGAGTGATCGGTTTTAATGGAGCAGAGAAAATATCCTCATCGACCACGCACTTGTACATGTTTACCTCTTATTTTTTCAATCTACTTTTTGGGAAAATCAACTTTGTCTATCCACTTTTAATTTTCAACTCCATATTATTTACAATAGGCTCTTATCTGCTGTCGAAAGTATTACTAAAAGATGTCTGGCATCAAGCTGTATTCATCTTTTTATTTGGGATACTGCCACCCTCCATTAAGATTTCTATTTTGGGTATGGAGTACGGGTTGTTGTTTTTCTTAGAGATGAGTTTAATTTATTTTGGGTTTTTCAGAGAGAAAAAATGGGCGCTCATCCTCTTCCCCATTCTCATATTGTTTGCAAGAATAGATACGGTAATTTTCCTAGGAATTGTCTTTTTGGTGGATCTTATTTGGACAAAAAAAATCCGATGGTCTTATATTTTGGGGGGAATTTTGGGACTTGGTGTCGTTTTCGGATTCAATAGCTTGTACTTCCACGAAGTGGTGAACAACACCATCACAGCAAAACAATTGACCTACGACAGAAGCTTTACCACGGCACAAAACTGGGAATATTTTTATTTGAATTATGGAAACTTTTGGGGAATGATAAAGCTTCCCGGAGCCATCAACCCGATTACTTGGGTGGTTCTTGTATTCGAAATTTTAGCTTTCATTTTCATCATCAAAAAGAAAGAAGAAAGAAACCGTTTTCTATGGATGGTTTTTATTTTTGGTTGGGCAAAACAGTTGATATTCATTTCACAAAAAAGCCTATTCGATTGGTATTACTGGGTACCACAAATTCTGCTTTTTGTCCCTATTTTGATCTTGATTTTGGAACAAGAAAGGAAGAGAAAACTTTGGCTTTCACTCTTAATTATTTTTTACATTTTGCCCATGGTAGCCTTTCAAACCGTGCATTCTATCGCCACAGGCAATGGAGAGTGGAATTATAGAAGATACATCGGCTTGTACCTGGACAGTATAGAAAAAGATAAAAACCAATGGATCTTTTTAGAACCTGCAGGTTATGTTCCGTATTTCTCGCATCTAAAAACCATTGACGAAGTGGGATTGGTCGATAAAAAAATTCAAGATGAAATAAAAAAGGACAAATCCCATTATAAAATTAACACCATCAAGAACAGAAAACCAAAATATTTGCTTTCTTACAAGGACCTTTCGCAAGACGAAAATGCCGATTATTACAAGGAAAATTATAAACTCATCAAAGAATTTAGAATTAAAGACCATCTGAAATCCAACAATAAAATTTTGGAGAAAATCTACAGACTAAAACCATCGGGGACGGATTACAACCTTTACCAAAGAAAATAATCCCGATAGTCAATTAATATATCATTTAATTTCAATATTTTTGATTCTCTGTAAAAAACAACATGAAAAAAATTTCAATTGCATTTTTAATAACATCATTCACTTTTGGTTTCGCACAAAAAACCAGTGATTTAAAATTTGACACTCCAATTTCAGAAGCAGAAAACCAATACATTGCTACTGAAAGCAAAACACCCAAGCAATATACTTTTGGTTATGTATATTACGACTCTATGGCGGGTTACAGTTATAGGCACATCGGAGAAATACTCAGTGATGAAAATGACAATATAATTTTAAAAAAAGATCCCAAAGCAGAGCATGCTTTTATTATTTTTAGAATAGAAAATTTTGCTTTGAAAGTTTCTAAAGTACCACAAACATTTATTGAAAAATCTAAGCTAGAAGCAGAACCGGAATGGTTAAAATTTTATAAAACAAATGATACGGATCAAGAAAAAAAATTAAATAGAGCCAGCTCTTTGAACGGTGGCAATGCTCCACAACTTGCCCTGCCCATCTTAGAAAAGTTAAGAAGTGAAAAATTCTTCAACAATAAATTCTATTTTGAATTGGCTTTTTCCTACAATGCTTTAGGAAAATTTCCCGAGGCAGAACAAATTTGTGACGAAGCCTTTAAAAACAATTTCAAAGACGAATTAATTTATAAAGAATACATCTATTCTTTACTCAATCAATCCAAAATTACAGAAACTGAAAAATTCATCGTTAATAATATTTCAAATTTTAAAATCCCGACTTACAAAGCCGAAGCCATAAGCAACCTGATCCTTCACAGCAGTCACAAAAAAAGAAATGATATTGCTAAAAAATGGTTGATAGAATTTAAAAAAGAATTCGATACAGAACGATATAAAAAACAAATAGAACTTTTAGAATCTACAATACAAAAAAATGATACAACATCTTCATAACATCCAACACAAAAATTCAAATAACTTTTTCCTAATTGCCGGTCCATGCGCCATAGAAAGCGAAGAGTTGGCTTTTGAAATTGCAGAAAAAGTAATTGCAATAACAAACAAATACGAAATCCCCTACATTTTTAAAGGAAGCTTTAAAAAAGCCAACCGCTCCAGAGTCGATTCTTTTACAGGAATTGGTGACCTGAAAGCCCTTGAGATCATCAAGAAAGTAGGACAACATTTCAACATCCCAACCACAACCGACATCCACGAAAACGAGCATGCCGCTCTTGCTGCACAATATGTTGATGTATTGCAAATCCCCGCTTTCTTGGTTAGACAGACCGATTTGGTCGTTGCAGCAGCAAAAACCGGAAAGGTAGTAACGCTGAAAAAAGGACAATTTCTGTCTCCTGAATCCATGCAATTTGCCGTACAAAAAGTGAAAGACTCCGGCAACGATAAAGTCGGCATTATCGAAAGAGGAAATTCTTTCGGATATACCGATTTGGTTGTAGATTTCCGTGGGATTCCTACGATGCAAAAATACGCCCCGGTTATCCTGGACATCACCCACTCTTTGCAACAACCCAACCAAGAATCTGGAGTTACCGGCGGGAGACCAGAGCTTATAGAAACCATTGCCAAAGCCGGAATTGCTGTGGGTGCAGATGGACTTTTTATAGAAACCCATCCGGATCCTTCGTGTGCAAAATCCGATGGAGCCAATATGCTGAAATTGGATCTTTTGGATGACCTCTTGGGGAAATTAACCAAGATTAGAAAAGCAATTAATTAGAAATAAAACTCATCAACCTCATAAAAACTCACCTCGTTTGAAAAAACTTATCCTCACATCTCTGGTTTCTTTACCTGTATTTTTTATCGCTCAGAGTAAAAAAGATACAACAGCAAGAGAATCAAACATAGAAGAAGTGGTTTTCCAAAAAAGGAATGCTCAGAAAAACACCGACCTTACCCGTGTGAAAATTTCGGCAAAAGAAGCTGCACAGATTGCCTCAATCTCTGGTGGTATCGAAGGACTAATAAAGACTTTGCCTTCGGTGAACTCCAACACCGAACTCTCTTCACAATACATGGTAAGAGGTGGAAATTATGACGAAAACCTAATCTACATCAACGATATAGAGATTTATAGACCTTTTTTAATTCGAAACTCCATGCAAGAAGGGATGAGCATCATCAACCCGGATATGGTTTCCTCGGTTAATTTTTCTGCGGGTGGTTTCGAAGCCAAATACGGCGACAAAATGTCATCGGCACTTAATATTTATTACCGAGAACCAGAAAAATTTGAAGTGGCCGGAGAAGCCAGTTTGATTGGAGGGAGATTGTCAACCGGTTTTGCTACTCGAGACAAAAAACTTACGGCACTTATCTCTGCTCGTTACCGAAATACCAATTTGGTACTGAATACTTTGAAGGAAGATACGGACTTCAACCCAAAATATATGGATTTCCAATCGTACATCAACTACCACATCAACCCGAAACTTTCGGTTTCATTTGTTGGGTTTTGGTCCAAGAACGATTACGAAATGATTCCTAAGAAAAAAGAAGTCGATTTTGGTAGTTTGCTCACCCCACTAAAGCTCACCGTGTACTACAACGGAAAAGAGAACGACCAGTACAAAAACATGATGGGTACAGGAAGCATCACCTACAAACCTTCAAAAAAAGTAAAAATTACTTTGGATGGTTTTGCATACCAAAACCGGGAAAGAGAATACTACACCACAGCTTCTGCCTACATGTTGCAAACTTTTGATCCAGTAACCGGAGAGCCTGTAACTTCTTATGATGTGGGTGGGCAAATCGATCATGCCAGAAACGATTTATTGGTAAAAACCTACGGATCCCAACTGAGAACAAAATTTTCTCCTAATGTAAATACTGATATCGAAGTAGGTTTCAAATATGAAAAAGAAAACCTAAAAGATTTCACCAACGAATGGCAACTGATCGACTCCATAGGATACAGCGTCCCGAGAGTGGTTACCAATCCTGGAACATTGGACGGATCGGCTTTGGAACTAAAGCATTACATTGCCGGAAACAATGCCATCTCTCCTACCCGACTATCGGCCTATTTGCAATATTCTCAAAAGTTGATGTGGGGAAGTTCAAAAGTATTTTTAAATGCCGGAGCTAGAGTTTCGAATTGGTCGTACAACAAAGAAACCATTTTTTCGCCAAGGGCACAATTTGCCATAAAACCCGATTGGGAAGCGGACATGCTCTTTAAATTATCCGGTGGGATCTATTACCAAGCACCTTTTTACAAAGAAATAAAAGATTTGGACGGCAGTTTCAATTCGGACATCAAATCTCAAAGATCCCTACAGATGATCTTGGCCAATGATTATGAATTCGATATGTACGATAGACCTTTCAAACTGACTACCGAATTGTATTACAAAAAAATGGATCAACTAATTCCGTTTTATATGGACAATGTTAGGATAAAATATACCGGGCAGAACAATGCCACAGGTTATGCCTACGGAATAGACACCAGATTGTACGGACAATTTGTACCCGGTGTAGAGTCGTGGATCTCGGCAAGTTACGCTCGTGCTTTTGAAAACATCGACAATCAAGGTGATATTGCAAGACCAACCGATCAGAGATTCAGGTTTGCCATTTTCTACCAAGACTACATGCCAAAATTCCCAAAAATGAGGGTAAACCTAACGGGAGTATATGCCATGGGATTGCCAACAGGAGCACCTCCATACAGCAATTCTTACCAATTCCAAAGGACTTTGCCGTCTTACAAAAGAGTGGATATGGGATTGTCCTATGTTTTTATAGATCCTAAAGAAAAGAACGATCGTTGGGGATTTTGGGGAGCTTTTGACGAACTTACTTTGGGCGTACAAGTTTTCAATGCCTTCAATATCAACAATACGGTTGCTAACCAATGGGTTACCGATGTCAATACCCAATACATCTATCCGGTACCGACCCGGTTAACCGGTAGATTTTTCAATGTAAAATTAGAATTTAGAATAAAATAAATTTTAAAAAAGCACTCTATTTCCAGAGTGTTTTTTTATTACCAACCGTTGCATTATCAAATGCTTGATTGCATCCTTCTTATTGAACAAATAAATGCACATTAAAAAAATATCTATATATTTGTAAATTATACATAACTTAAATACATGGACCCCGACAGTTTAGTCAAGATTTTCATTGCCCTTTTCCTCGTTTTACTCAATGGCTTTTTCGTAGCCGCAGAATTTTCTATCGTAAAAGTTAGATACTCCCAAATCCAGCTGAAAGCCGCCGAAGGAAACACCATGGCAAAGCAGGCAGAACACATCCTAAAACATCTGGACGCCTATCTATCAGCAACACAATTAGGCATTACCCTCGCTTCTCTAGCATTAGGATGGGTAGGAGAAAGTGCTTTAGAACATGTTTTTATGAGTCTTTTCACGACCATGGGAATAGAATTTTCAGCCGGAACCATCACTACAGTTTCCATGGTGGCCAGTTTCTTATTAATCACGGTTATGCACATCGTTTTTGGTGAGTTGGTCCCTAAATCCATTGCGATTAGAAAACCAGAACCTACGGCATTATTCATATCCTATCCACTTCGTGTTTTCACTAATCTTTTCAAGCCGTTTATTTGGTCTATGAATGTTCTTTCCAATGCATTCCTTAGGATCATCAACATCCATCCGGCATCGGAGCAAGACATTCACTCGTCCGAAGAGTTGCAACTTTTGGTAAAACAAAGTGCAGACTCTGGAGAAATAGAGGAAGAGAATTACGAAATCATCAAAAATGCATTTGACTTTACCGACCATTCGGCAAAACAAATCATGGTGCCTAGACAAAATATTTTATCCATTGACATCACCGATGAAAAGGAAGAAATTTTGAATAAAATATTAGAAAGCGGATACTCCAGATTGCCCGTTTACGAAGACTCTATCGATAACATCATCGGGATTTTTTATACCAAAGAAATTATTCGTGCCTATGTAAAACACAAAGGAGAGTTGGAGCATTTTGATTTTAAAGATTACCTTCGTGAGCCATTTTTTGTGGTGGGATCCAAGAAAATTTCAGACTTATTAAAGGTTTTCCAACAAAAGAAACAACACTTGGCCATCGTTATCGACGAGTTTGGTGGTACCGAAGGCATCATCACTTTGGAAGATATTTTGGAAGAATTGGTGGGTGAGATCCAAGATGAAGAAGACGAAGAAGAAAAAATGGTGGACCGAATTGGCGACAATATTTTCTGGATCAAATCGACACAACCTTTGGATGAAATCAACGAATACCTTCCAAAAAAATTACCTCTTTCAGAAGAAGGAGATTATAACACCTTGTCCGGTTTTATCATGCATGAATTGGGAGACATCCCAGAAGAAAATCAAGAATTCGACTTTTACGATTACCATTTCAAAATTTTAAAAATGCAAAATAAAAGTGTCGAATTGGTCGAGTTAACCTACGATCCTAAAAACATCATGGACACTATGATGGATGAAATTAGCGAAAATTAATTTTTTTATTTTGAGCAATGAATATTGACGATATGTATTTATACGACGATCCGAAAAGGAAATATGAAGAGGATGTTTTGGTATTGGACGATACCGACGAAGTCTATAAATTGGTCCTTCATAATGACGACATCCACACCTTCGATTATGTGATCGATTGCCTGATAGACATTTGCAAACACACCTTAGAACAGGCAGAACAATGTACCATACTGGTTCATTACAAAGGCAAAGCCACTGTAAAAACGGGAAGCATGGATCTGCTAAAACCCATGCACGAAAAACTAATTTCTAAGTCTTTGACCAGTGAAATTGTTTAACAAAAGCCCCACGAACATCATAAAAAAAACTACTCCGACTGGGGTAGTTTTTTGTGTTATGAAAACGATTGTAGAATCTTTTATTTTCCCTTTACTTCCTTATAGTGTATGTAGTAATTTTTATTAAACTCAAACTGAGTATTTTTTTTAATTTTCATTTTCCCCCACTTGTCGGATAATAGCACAATGGTGTAATCTCCAAATCTTAAAGGCATTGTGAAATCTTCAACGGTATTTTGCCAACGAAAATAAACTTTATTTTTTTTGAAATAATATTCCAAAACAGGCACTTTGGTTGTTCTAAGATACTGATCAAATACCGATGAGAAATCCATTCCGGACTTGGCGTTTATGTACTCTTCCACCTGCTTGGTGGTCACCGTTTGATGGTAGAAATCCTTGTTAAGACCCCGAAGTATGGATCTAAATTTCTCGTCATCGCCGATCACCTGTCGTATGGTATGCAGCATATTGGCCCCTTTGTAGTACATGTCTCCACTACCTTTGCCTCTTACACCATACGCTCCAATGATAGGTATGTCGTTCAAAATGGCTCGTCGTGTTCCTTGTACATATCTATCGGCAGAGATTTTGTCCATAAATTTTTCCGTAAACAGCGTTTCGGAATAGCTGGTAAAGCTTTCATGAATCCACATATCGGCTTGATCTTTGGCGGTGATGTTGTTGGCAAACCACTCGTGTCCACTCTCATGAACGATGATAAAATCCCAGTTCAATCCTACTCCGGTCCCAGAAAGATCCCTTCCCAAATATCCGTTTTCGTAGTGGTTACCGTAGGCAACATTGCTTTGATGCTCCATTCCCAAGTAAGGTGTCTCAACAATCTTGTAGGAATCTTCGTAGAAAGGATACGGACCAAACCAGAATTCTAGAGCTTTTAGCATGGGTTTTACTTGTTGAAACTGTTGTTTGGCTTTGGATAAATTTTCGGCCAAAACCCAATAATCCAAGTCCAAATTTCCTTTTTCGCCCAAATAATGGTCTTTATAATTGACCAAGTTACCAACGGTTGGCACTATGGAATACGCATTGATGGGATTTTTCACTTCCCAAGTCCACGCTTTTTTACCGTTGCTCTTTTCTGTAGAAATTAATCGTCCATTCCCTACTCCGACCAAATCTTCGGCAGTTATGATTTTAAGCTGAATGCCATTCTCCGGTTCGTCACTCCAAATATCTTTGATGGGCAGCCAAAGCGAGGCGCCATCACCTTCTTGGGCAACAGACATCCAAGGCTTTCCGGAACTGTCCTGAGCAAAAACCCAACCTCCATCCCAAGGGGCATTTTTAGCAATTCTTGGTTCTCCGAAAAATTCGATTTTCAGTTTTCCTTTTTCACCTTTTTTATAATTTTTATTGGATTTGATGAAGATAAAATCTCCTGTTCTTTCCACTGTAAAACCATCATTTATATCATTAACCAAACGAAAATCCATAGGCTGTTGCAGATCGATTTGAAAAGTTGGAGTCGTAGTGTCTTTCAAGATTTCGAAAGATATCTCGTTGTATCCTTGCAGTGATTTTTTCTCAAAATTGGGTTCAACAGAAATGGTATATTTTTTAACATCCCAAAAATCTCTGTATGCGGTATTACTGCCTTTCAAAGTATCTTGTTTTGTTAAATTTTGTGCCAAAACCAAATTTGACAATAGCAATAAAGCGAGTCCTTTTTTCATTCGTTTTCAATTATCAATTCAAAAATAAGAAATAATCTGAGCAATCCCAGTTTACACCCTTTTAAATAAAAAAAAAGCGACCGAAGCCGCTCCACGATATTCTTAATAAAATTAATCTCTATTTTTAAGCATGATCCACCCGGAAAATTTAATAGGGGTTTCTTTTATATCGTTTTCTTTCCAAGTGATAACATACCAATAGGTACCGGTTGACAGTTTTCGACCTCCCAATTTTCCGTCCCACTTGTAATTGTTGTTTTTATTGGCCTGATGAACTACCACTCCGTAACGGTCAAAAACGGTAAATGTAAAATCTTTTTTATAACCCAATGCCGAATAATCGATTGTGTCGTTGTAACCATCGTCATTTGGCGTAATGAGATTCACCAAATTGGGTACGGTAACTTCGGTGATAATGGGTTGGCAGTTGCTTTCGTCTTTGACATAAATTTTTACTTGTCCTCTAAATACACCCGTAAAAACATTGGATGATTGCCAATTAATATTGTCTATTGAATATTGATACGGCGCTTTTCCACCAAAAACAACAACAGAAAGTGTTGCATTGGTTACATCGACATGGGTAATCGTGGGTACTTCAGCAGGGATCACCTTAACTTTTTGCAAAGTTGTGCAACCGTCTTTGCTTAGTTTCACCCAATAATCACCAACACCAATATTGCTTATGGATGAAGTGGTCGCTCCTGTGCTCCATTCGTATGCTATATAACCGGGACCTGCATCCAAAGTTGTCGTATCTTCTGTACAAATTATTTGATCTTTAAGAATCGGTGAAGGTTGAGGAAGCTCTACAAGTAAAGTAATTTTAGCAATGTTATAACAGCCTTGATTGGTGCTCACTTTCACAAAAACAAATCCCGATGGAGCATTATAAACCGTTGGATTAAGAATTTCGTTGGTCTCGTTAACGGCATCGGTTGGTGATGGATAATACTTTTTCACCACTCCTGGAGTCCCTGTAACATTGGCTTGGGTAAGATTAAAAATTCCGTTGGTTGTAAGATTTTCTAAGAAACAGGTTTTCAAAGTTTGATCGTTTACCAATGCGTTCAAATAAATTTGAAGTGAAACTTTTGCAATACTCGAACAGCCATTGGCACTGGTCACCAACACATAGACATCAGTAGTTGGAGAGGTATAAACAAATGGATTCTGAATCTCTATCCCGGCATTGAGATCGGCCATCGTTGCAAAATATTTTTTGGTTGCCGTAGGGTCATTAATCACATTGGCCGTGGTAAGATCATAAGTAGCAAGTCCTGAATTGTTATTTTGACAAGAGGTCAAAATCGCATCATTGGCTACAAAAGGCGTTGGATGGAGTTCAATAATTCCATCTCCATTATCACACAAAGTTGCTGTAGGATCCTTAATAATCACCTGCACATTGGTATTTCCAGTATATTGAAAGTTGCTTGGATCGGCCACCGGTGTTGTACTCCCCTGCACCACATAAGTAAAAGTATAATTTGCCGGATTGGCAACAAACTGATTTTCGTACTGTGTAAGATCTACAGAACCCAAATTGGTATTGGGATTGATGCACACCTCTGGAGTAATATTGTTTTGAAAAATAGGTACTTTATCAACATAAACTTTTACATTTTTTATGGAATGCCTAGCACTGGCACCACCTGTTGCAGCAGAAAACCCGAAATAACCCTGTCCCATGCCAATTGCTCCATTGGAAGGTGCAAAAGATTGATTGACGATTTGCACATTGTCCATAGTGATTTTTATGATCCAATTGTTGGGATTGGCAGGATCAACCTCTCCATTTACAACAACATGTTTAAAGGTAGGACCAACGAAAGGTTGTGTAGAAATTAGATCTGGCGAATGAAATGTACTTCCGGGGGTGTTGTTAAATTCTATATTATTTCCTGGCGTATTATTGGTGCCGTACAACAAATGAATTTTACTCATCTGCCCTTCTGTGGTGTTGTTAAAAATATCAAATCCAACCATTAAACCCGAGGCATTTGCGGGAATTCCCAATCCGCCACCAGAGACAAAACCCGTTGGGGGATTGGACAAATACCAGAAAGTAAAACCATCACCTCTGCCGTAGGTTGTCGTTCCGTTTCCATCAATTCGAAAATCGAACTCCACTTTCCATTTATCACAATATTTAAGATTAATAGGATCATTGAGTTTGATGGCTCCGTACAAACCTCCTTGATCGGCTGTTAACTGCACAAAATCCGTACTTACAATCGCATTGGACACCAAAGACCATCCGTTGGTATTTACAGGATTTCCGGTGAGTTGATAGGTTTGAGATTGTAAAAATTGATAATTAAAAAAGATGAAAATAAAAAGCAACGCCGATAGAGATTTTCGCATATTCATTCGTTAATACTGGTTAATATAAGTTTTTGATAAATATATGGCTTTTATTTTAAACAATATGTATTAATAAATAAAAAAAACGAACATTACTGCATTTATTATGTATAGAATAATTTATTTAGCCGCTAATCCACTTTATAGAAAACGAAGTTCTAAAATAAACCCAACTAAAAACATTCATATATAACACAATATCAAACCATTAAATAAAATAAAAAAGTCAAAAACCTATTGGGGTTTTTGACTTGTCCAAATTGTATAAAGAAATTTTTATACCGTATCTTTTTTTGCCAATGCTTTATTATTTTCCAAAGCTTCTTTCTTTTGGAGAATGTTAAAAGTACGATTGCACATCATAATAGAAATTTCATACAGCAACAATAGAGGCATGGCTGCCATCATCATGCTCATCACATCGGCGGGTGTAACAATTGCAGCGACTACCATGATCAGTACAATGGCGTGCCTACGATAGGTTTTCATAAATTCCGGAGTTAATAATCCCATATTGGTTAAGAAATACACCAACATTGGGAATAAAAACATCACTCCCATCCCGAGAACGACTTGTAAAAACAGTGTCGCATAATCCGAAAGATCGTACAATGGAATGATGATGTCTGAAATTTTAAAAATGACTCCAAAATTAACCGCAAAGGGCAAAATTAAATAATATCCACACAGGACTCCCATCATAAAAAGAATCCAAATTCCATTAATCACAAAAAGAGAATTTTTTCTTTCATTTTCGTGAAGAGCCGGTGAAATAAATCTCCAAATCTCATAAACAATATAGGGAAATGCCAAAACGATCCCTCCGAATATGGACACGGCCATCATCACATTAAATTGCTGATACAGCCTCTGGACCCTCACCGGAAAATCGGCAGGAAGTGTGATACTATCTTCACCAATAAACATTCTGGAAAAATGGTTGACCACTTTAAAGGTTGGAAAATCATTCCGAACCGGTCCAAAAAATACATGATCGATAATCCATTCTATATTAAAACCAACGACGCATGCACAAATTATTATGGCAATCACGCATCGTATCAGATGGCTTCTAAGTTCGCCAATGTGTCCCCAAAAGGACATATCATTTTCTTCGTTCTCTTTCAAAATTTTGAATTCTAAATTAAAATCAACATTAATTAATCCCTTCGTCCAACAAAGTATGCAGATCGATAATACCGAAATATTCGCCATTGTTAGTCACTACCAACTGTCCGATATTGTTGTCTTTCAGTATTTTCATTGCTACTTTCGCCAAAGTATTTTTCTCCACGGTTTTAGGATTTTTCGACATGATGTCTTTTGCCAAAACCTTAGAAACATCTTCGTCCTTCATCAACATCCTTCTTAAATCACCATCGGTAATGACCCCTAGAATTTTATCCTCTTCAGCAACAATGGTAATTCCGTGAGAAGAGGAACTGATGGAAATGATCACCTCTCTTATACCTGCTTCTGGACTAACTTGTGGTTTCTTGGACGATAAAAATTGTTCCACTTTCGAGGTTAAATTTTTCCCCAAGCTTCCACCTGGATGAAATCTGGCAAAGTCATTGGCTCTAAAATTTTTCATCTCCATAAGCACCACCGCCAAAGCATCACCCAAAGCCATTTGAACCGTAGTCGAAGATGTAGGAGCCAATTTGTTGGGACACGCTTCTTTATCGACTTTGGTATTGAGTACCACATCGGAGAACTCGGCCAATTTGCTGTTCAAATTTCCGGTCATGCCAATCAGAGCAGAAGAATATTCTTTTAGAAAAGGCACCAAATTAACAATCTCAGGAGAGTTGCCGGAATTGGAAATGCACAAAACCACATCTTGTTTTTGCACCACTCCCAAATCGCCGTGTATGGCTTCAGAAGCATGTAAAAACTGCGAAGGAGTGCCGGTAGAATTGAGTGTTGCAACAATCTTATTTCCTACATGAGCCGATTTTCCGATTCCAACTACAATTAATTTTCCTTTCGCTGAGCCTATCAATTCGGCTGCTTTTACAAAGTCAGCATCAATTCTTTCTTTAAGTTTTACCAACTCATTTATTTCAATTTCTATTGCTTCTTTTCCTAATTCTTGGATTTGTTCTGAATTCATTCGGATGGATTTCGTAATTTACAGAAATTTAGAACCTGCATTCTTTAATTTTTAATTCATATTTCTTACTAAAAAAAATTAATTAAAAATTTGATTTCTGATGAATAATGATTAATTTTGAAGTTAGTGCAAATTTAAAACAATTTTTGATTTCATTTGAAGTTACAATGAAAAACACGGAATTATCTAAAGAACTAAAAAAGCATTTTGGCTTTTCAAATTTCAAAGGACAACAAGAACAAGTTATCGAATCTCTTTTGGAGGGCAATGATGTTTTTGTTTTGATGCCAACAGGCGGTGGAAAGTCACTTTGTTATCAGTTACCCGCACTTATCTCCGAAGGTACAGCCATTGTGGTATCGCCACTCATCGCCTTGATGAAAAACCAAGTCGATGCCGTTAATGGACTATCCTCAGAGGAAGGTGTTGCCCATGTTCTTAATTCGTCCCTCAACAAGTCGCAAACCAGAACGGTGATGGACGACATAAAATCGGGCAAAACCAAGCTGCTCTATGTTGCTCCAGAATCTCTAATAAAAGACGAATATCTCGATTTTTTTAAAGAAGTGAAGATCTCTTTTGTCGCCATTGACGAGGCACACTGTATTTCGGAATGGGGGCACGACTTCCGTCCAGAATATAGAAATCTAAAACTCATCATCGATAAAATCGCCAATGTACCGGTAATTGCGCTAACGGCTACGGCAACTCCAAAAGTACAAGACGACATCCAAAAAACTTTGGGCATGAACAACGCCTTGGTTTTTAAAGAAAGCTTTAACCGACCTAATTTATTTTATGAAGTACGGCCAAAAGTAAATATCGATAAAGAAATTATACGATTTATAAACACTCATAAAGGTAAGTCTGGAATTATCTATTGTCTAAGCCGTAGAAAGGTTGAAGAATTTGCACAACTCCTTCAGGTCAACGGGATCAACGCACTCCCATACCACGCTGGGCTGGACAACAAAACCAGAATGGGCAACCAAGACAAATTCTTGATGGAAGAATGCAACATCATAGTCGCAACCATTGCTTTTGGTATGGGTATTGACAAACCGGATGTGAGATTTGTAATCCATTACGACATACCAAAATCACTAGAAAGTTATTACCAAGAAACCGGTAGGGCCGGCAGAGACGGTGGCGAAGGACATTGTGTAGCCTTTTACGACCCAAAAGATATTGAAAAATTAGAAAAATTCTTGGCTCAAAAACCCGTTTCAGAAAGAGAAATCGGTTTGCAATTGCTCAATGAAGTGGTTGGTTATGCCGAAACTTCCATGAGCCGCAGACAATACCTTCTTTATTATTTTGGTGAAGTTTTCGACCCAATCAAAGGAGCTGGTGCAAAAATGGACGACAATTCCGTAAACCCTCCAAAATTAAAAAATGTTTTCAATGAACTGAAAATCGTATTGGATACTGTAAAATCTTTGGACGAAAAGTTCAGAACCAAAGACCTTATCAATATTATTACAGGTAAAGAAAGCTCCATTACAAAATCGTATAAGTTGGAAAACTACAAACAATTTGGTATTGGAAAAAAAGAATCGGATAATTATTGGAAATCCATCATCAGACAAGCTACGGTTCAAGGATTTTTAACTAAAGATATTGAGACATACGGTGTTCTTAAAATATCCGAAAAAGGGAATGAAATTCTAAAAAACTCCAAAGAAATAGAATTTTTAATTGCTGAAGATCGAGAATACGACCTTGCCCAAACAAAAGCAGACATCGATCAAATTGAAGTTAAAGGAGGAAATTCCCTAGACCAAAATCTTTTTAACCTACTAAAAGAACTTAGAAAAAAGGTTGCAAAAAAATTAGGAATCCCTCCGTACACCGTATTTATGGATCCCAGTTTGGAGGACATGACGGTGCAATACCCCATCAACATTGATGAAATTGGCAAAATATACGGAGTTGGTGAAGGTAAAGCCAAAAAATTTGGTAAAGAATTCGCCGAATTTATCAAAAAATATGTAGAAGATAACCAAATTGAGAGAACTCAAGATATGGTCATAAAACAAGTGGCCAACAAAGCTTCGCACAAGGTTTTCATCATACAAAGTACCGATAAAAAAATTGATCTTGAAGATATTGCCAAGGCTAAAAATCTTACCATGACCGATCTTTTAAAAGAAATGGAACAAATTGTTTATCAAGGTACCAAACTAAATATCGACTATTATATTGAAGATACGATTGACGAGGATTTAATCGATGAGTTTATGGACTTTATGAAAGAGTCCGAAAGCGATAGCATGAAGGTAATCACCGATGAATTTGGTGATGATTTGAGCGATGAAGAACTTAGGATGCTCAGAATAAAATTCATCAGTGATATTGCCAATTAGGTTGTAGATATTAGCTTAAATATAAAATCGATTCAATTGTAATATTTGAATCGATTTTTTATGATTACTGCATAAAAAAACTGAGTTGCTTAGGCAACCCAGTTTTAATTTATCAAAGACTTTTGTCTTATTCAGCGAGGATGATTCCTTTATTATTACTGAACTCGATAACTCCACTTTTAACTAAAAAAGAATAAACCGATTTGGATTCGTTTTCTTTTCTAAGGTTCTTGGCAAATTGCTCAGGAACTTCATTGGTGAAAAGTCTTATATTTCCATTAACCAAAGACGAAACGATGGCAATGTGATCTTTCATGATGTGGAAATCCCCATTTTTCCCTGGTAGTAGAACAGATTCTACCTCACCTTCAAAAATTACAGTTTCCGGGGTTAATATTTTTATAATCATCTTTAAATGAAATTATAGATTATAGATTATAAATTTTAGACAAAATCCACAATCTAAAATTTAAAATTTAAAATTTCTTATTTGTTCTCAGAAAGCATTTTCTCTCCTGCTTCGATTGCTTCTTCAATAGTTCCTTTTAGGTTGAAACAAGCTTCTGGCAAGTGATCCAATTCTCCATCGATAATCATGTTAAATCCTTTAATGGTGTCTTTAATATCTACCAAAGCACCTGGGATACCTGTAAACTGCTCAGCAACATGGAAAGGCTGAGAAAGGAATCTTTGTACTTTTCTGGCACGATATACAACCAATTTATCTTCTTCAGACAATTCTTCCATACCAAGGATCGCAATAATATCTTGAAGCGCTTTGTATCTTTGAAGGATTTCTTTTACTCTTTGAGCGGTGTTGTAGTGTTCAGCACCTAGGATTTCCGGAGTAAGGATTCTTGAAGTTGAAGACAATGGGTCTACCGCTGGGTAAATACCCAATGAAGCGATCTTTCTGTCCAATACGGTTGTTGCATCCAAGTGGGCGAAAGTTGTAGCCGGAGCCGGGTCGGTTAAGTCATCCGCAGGTACATAAATAGCCTGTACAGAAGTAATAGATCCGTTTTTAGTAGAAGTAATTCTTTCCTGCATCGCACCCATTTCAGAAGCCAAAGTTGGCTGATAACCTACCGCTGATGGCATACGCCCTAGAAGTGCAGACACCTCTGAACCAGCTTGGGTAAAACGGAAGATGTTATCAACGAAGAAAAGTACATCTCTACCTTGACCTTCACCATCACCGTCACGGAAATATTCTGCAATTGTAAGTCCAGAAAGGGCTACTCTAGCTCTTGCACCTGGTGGTTCGTTCATCTGTCCGAAAACGAAAGTACACTTAGAGTCTTTCATTTCTTCTAGATTTACTTTAGAAAGATCCCAACCTCCATTTTCCATAGAGTGCATGAAATCTTCACCGTACTTAATAATTCCTGATTCCAACATCTCTCTCAAAAGGTCATTTCCTTCTCTGGTTCTTTCACCTACACCGGCGAATACAGAAAGACCACCGTGACCTTTTGCAATATTATTAATCAATTCTTGGATCAATACAGTTTTACCCACACCAGCACCACCGAACAAACCAATCTTCCCCCCTTTTGCATAAGGTTCGATAAGGTCAATTACTTTGATACCTGTAAAAAGCACCTCAGCAGAAGTTGATAATTGATCAAATTTAGGAGCTTCTCTGTGGATTGGCAAACCGTTATCTTTTGACAAGTCTTGGATACCATCGATGGCATCTCCAACTACATTAAATAGTCTTCCGTAAACACCTTCCCCTGTAGGCATGGTAATTTGACGACCTTGTCCTGTTACTTCTTGTCCTCTTTTAAGACCATCCGTTGCATCCATTGCGATACATCTTACTGTGTCTTCACCGATATGTTGTTCTACTTCTAGGACTACTTTTTCTCCGTTATCTTTAACGAGCTCAAGAGCGTCGTAAATTTTCGGAAGTTCTTCAACTTCTTTGAAAACCACATCAATAACGGGACCGATAATTTGAGAAATTTTTCCTTTTATTTGGTTTGCCATTGCTAAATTTTTTCGTGTGTGCAAATATAGTGATAATTGACAAATCTGCAATTGATTAACAAAAGATTTTTGTCATATTTTTTTAAACATCGAACACCAATAAGCCCAAGGCTTGTTTTTGATGTTTCGCTCGTCATTTTAAAATTAAATGCTAAAAAAAAGAATCGGATGCTTATCCGATTCTTCATTAGTCTAAAATGTATTATTAATTAATAACTTCATATTCAACAGGGACTACACCGTGACCTACTGGCGCTATGGCCTTGAAAGCTGCTTTGGATACATCTAATGCTCTAGACGCTACAAATGGTCCTCTGTCATTGATTCTAACGACAACGCTTTTTCCGTTTTTAATATTCGTCATTTTCAATTTAGTTCCGAATGGAAGACTTCTGTGAGCTGCTGTAAGTTTTGAATTATCAAAAAGCTCACCGCTTGCTGTTTTTCTACCGTTAAATTTATCGTGGTAGAACGATATTAAACTTGTCTTTGCATCGGTTGCTTCACTCGAAAATGAATAAAAACTTAGCATTGAAATCATCATTATGATTACGAGACTAACTCCTTTCATCATACTTTTGAATTTTGGGGGTTTTAACGAGGGCAAAATTAGGCGGTTATCAATTCCGACAAAAACCACCTCGTTAAAAAGCATCAAACTATTCTTAAAAAAATCATAACAAAACCTGCAACTCCCTATGAATAAAGCGATTCAAAAGACTGTTAAAAAAATGTTAAAAAATACACTAAAAGTTAAAAATAATTAACAAAATCACCAAAAAACACTTACTAAACTCGAATTAAAAACCTGATTATCAACCTATTAAATGATTTCAAAATAAATTTTAACACCACACAATATTTTTAAAATTATACGGTTGAAATCCAATGCTAAATCCTACATTTTCAATTCAATTAAATGAAGTTTAAAAGCAGATTTATCCTAAATTTGCACCAAAGGCTCCATAGTTCAACGGATAGAACAAGAGTTTCCTAAACTTTAGATCCAAGTTCGATTCTTGGTGGAGTCATTTTTCCAAAAAAAAGAGACGAACCTTTTCTTGTTCATCTCCAATTTGTTTAATGTTTTTTATCCACCACAATCCTATCCTTTCGGTTGGCCAACTCCCATGCTGTTGAAAAAATTAGTTGTGTTCTTTTCTTTAGCAATTCGTAATCTATTTTCTCCGGGTCATCTGTTTCTTTGTGATAATCTTCATGAATCCCATCAAAGTAAAAAGCAACAGGAATACCATTTTTGGCAAAATTATAATGGTCACTCCTATAATATAGACGATTCGGATCTTTGGGATCGTCGTATTTATAATCCAACTTCATTTTATAAGTCTTGTTATTTGCTGCTTCAGAAATCATTTTCAATTCCGAGCTCAACATTTCCGATCCGATAACATATACATAGTCTTGATTGCAATTTCCCGGATCGCAACGACCAATCATATCTATATTAAGGTTGGTCACGGTATTTTCTAAAGGAAATACAGGATGATCGACATAATAAGATGATCCAAAAAGCCCGTGCTCTTCACCGGTTGCATGCATAAATAAGATGGATCTTTTGGGACCGTGCCCTTTTTTCTCTGCCAATTTGAAGGCTTCAGCGATTTCCATAACAGCAACTGTACCACTTCCATCGTCATCGGCACCGTTATAAACGACTCCGTTTTTCGTTCCAATATGGTCATAATGCGCAGAGATTACGACAATTTCGTTGGGCTTCTCACTGCCTTTGATAAAAGCCAAAATATTATCCGAGTCCGAAAATCGTTTCCCGTTCCACGATTTTTTATTCATGTATTCTGCAGGTACTTTTTGAAAATACGAACCCAATACTTCCGGATAGCCAATTTTTCGATCTTTATAATAATTTATTACATAATCGCCTGCTTTTTTTTGGCCTTTGCTTCCGGTATCTCTACCCTCCATTTCGTCGGAGGCAATTACGAATAAATTTTTCTTTAACTCATCGGATTTTATAGATTCATACGCTTGATTGTACGCTTTTCCGTTGGTCGTATAATCAATGGTTTTACAAGAAACCAATCCTAATAGGATAAGTACCGATATGGAGACTCTCTTCATAAATAAGTATTTTGTATTTTTTTAATGAAAATTAAGTAAGAATGGGATTTCAATCGATAAAAAATCAAATTTTATCATCAATTGATACGGCTAAAATAAATAATTATTCCGAATTTGCGTTGTATTACCGAACGAATAATACTCCTGATGAATATCCAAAGAAAACACAGCGGCAGTGACTTGACCATTTTTTCAGAAATGTCACAATTGGCACAACAACACCAAGCCATCAATATATCCCAAGGCTTCCCCGATTACGAAATCGATCCAAAGCTAAAAAAACTTCTTAGCCAAGCCACAGAAAACAATTTTAACCAATACGCGCCTTTACAAGGCAATCCTTTATTAATTGACAATTTGGTGGCCTTCAACAAAAATAGAGTCCTACCGTTAACTATTGAAAAAGAAGAAATTACCATTGTCCCCGGTGCAACTTATGCCATCTATACCGCTTTAGCTACTATACTACAACCGGGAGATGAAGTCATCGTTTTTGATCCGTGTTACGACTCCTATGTCCCTGCTATTGAGATGAGTGGTGGAAAACCCATTTTTGTACAATTGAATGAAAAATTTGAACTCAATTGGGACGAATTCAAAAATGCAATTTCTCCAAAGACCAAAGCCATCATCATCAATTCCCCCAACAATCCTTCAGGAAAAATTTGGAGCAAAGAGTCCATCAATCAGTTTTGGGAAGTTATAAAAAACACCGACATCATTGTAATTTCCGACGAAGTTTATGATCTTTTGGTCTATGACAAAGCCATATTCCACAGTGCTTTTCACCACCCCGAACTCAAAAAGAGATGCTTCAGTATTTTTTCATTTGGAAAAATGTTTCACATTACCGGCTGGAAAATTGGATATATCGTTGCCTCTGAGGAACTAAGCATTGCCTTTAGAAAAGTACATCAATACCTCACTTTTTGTGTGAATGCACCTGCCCAACAAGCCCTTGCGCAGTATTTGGAAATTTTCGATCAAAAGAAGAATACTGAGCTGATGCAGGCAAAAAGAGATTATTTTTGGGATATGATGCAAGAAACACCTTTTGAGTTGCAAAGACCAGCGCAAGGAAGTTATTTCCAAACCGGGAATTTTAAAACCATAAAACCCAATATGTCCGACAAGGAATTTGCAATATGGCTTACAACAGAGAAAAAAGTAGCTACAATACCGGTTTCGGCATTTTATCACGATCAAAAAAACACTGGAAACATTCGTTTTTGTTTTGCAAAAAGAGAAGAAGTTATCGAACAAGCAGTAAAAAATATGAAAAACTTATAGAATATTCAAATTTAACCGCAGACACCATTGCACAATACCGAATTTTAATTAATTTTATTCAACAAAAACTAAATTTAATTAAAATACCATTAATGAAGTTCAGAAAAAGACATTCTGCAGGTAAAGTCAATATTTATACCGAAATAGCTGAATTGGCAAATCAGCATTTTGCGGTTAATCTAAGTCAGGGTTCTCCAGATTTCCATCCGGATCCTCGTCTTCAAAATTTTTTAATAGAAGCGGCAGACCAAAATCTTTTTCAGTATGCTTCGGTATCGGAGTTACCAATATTGACGGAAAACCTCATCAAGTTCAATAAAAAAAGAAATCACCCATTAGAACTGTCCGAAAATGAATTGGCGGTTATCCCGGGAGCCACATACGGCATACATCTGGCATTGGCCACTTTTCTAGAACCCGAAGATGAAGTGATCGTTATCGAACCGTGTTACGAAACCTATGCTCCAGCTATTGAAATTCGAGGTGCAGTACCTGTTTATTTTCAAATGGAAGAAAATTACAGCATCGATTGGGACAAACTAAAATCTCTTATTCGTAAAAAAACAAAAGGCATCATCGTCAATTCTCCGAGTAACCCAACGGGAAAAGTTTGGAAAAAAGAAGATTGGGACCAGCTTTGGGAGGTCATAAAAAACACCGATATCTTGGTCGTTTCGGACGAAGTTTACGATTTGCTTTGTTACGACCATAGCGAATTTTACTCCGCTCGTTTGCATCCGGAAATTAAGAACAGGAGTTTTTCTGTTTTTTCATTTGAAAAAATGTTCCACATTAGCGGATGGAAAGCCAGCTACATCACGGGGACAGAAAAATTCATGTCAGCCTTCAAGGATTTGCATCAATACCTTTCCTTCAATATTAATGTCTATTCTCAATATGCTTTGGCTAAATATTTAGAGGTTTTCGATGCTGAAGAGCACAGAAAATTTTATCAAAGTAAAAGAAATTTCTTTTATCATTTACTCGAAGAGCTCCCCTTTGATCTGGATCCAAAGGTAGAAGGAGGCTATTTTCAAACCGTGGGATTCAAGAACATCAAACCGTATATGAGTGATTTAGAATTTTCTAAATGGCTCATCGAAACCATCAAGGTTGCTCCAATTCCGTATTCAGCTTTCTATCACGACCACATCGATACTGGTAAAATCAGACTTTGTTTTGCCAAACACGAAGATACCATCGTACAAGCTGTGGAAAACTTGAAGAAAATATAAAACCTCCCAAAAAGGAGGTTTCGTTTCATAAACTATTATTTGTTATTCTGAATGATGATTGGTTTTTACATGTTGTAAAGTTTCCAATTTTGCTTTTCTATTTTCTTCAATTTTATCCTTGTGCAAGGTGGCCAATGTTGGAGCAATCACCAAAGAAACAATGGACATTAATTTTATCAGGATATTCATGGACGGTCCAGAAGTATCTTTGAAAGGGTCTCCCACCGTATCTCCAGTTACCGATGCCTTATGAGGATCTGATCCTTTGAAATAAGTTTCACCTTTTATATCCACTCCTTTTTCGAAAGATTTTTTAGCATTATCCCAAGCACCACCCGCATTATTTTGAAACATTCCCATTAAAACTCCTGAGACGGTCGCTCCTGCTAGGAAGCCGCCCAAAACTTCTGGTCCAAAAATAAAACCAACCAAAAGAGGAGAGATGATGGCAATGGCTCCGGGCAACATCATCTTTCTAATGGACGCATCGGTGGATATCGCAACACATTTGTCGTATTCGGGTTTTCCTGTACCTTCCAAAATCCCGGGAATTTCTCGAAATTGTCTTCTCACCTCTTCCACCATTGCCATTGCAGCTTGTCCCACCGCAGTGATGGCTAAAGATGAAAAAATAAACGGAATCATAGCGCCTACAAAAAGTCCGGATAAAACATCGGCTCTGTAAATATCAATCCCGTCGATACCTGCAATACCTACAAAAGCCGCAAACAACGCCAAAGCAGTTAGTGCCGCAGAAGCAATTGCAAATCCTTTTCCTGTGGCAGCCGTTGTATTTCCGACAGCATCCAAGATATCGGTTTTCTCACGAACTTCTTTGGGCAATTCACTCATCTCAGCTATTCCACCGGCGTTATCGGCAATTGGTCCAAAAGCATCAATAGCCAATTGCATGGCTGTTGTTGCCATCATTCCGGCTGCAGCAATGGCAACACCGTACAAACCAGCACAAAGATAGGATCCAAAAATACCACCTGCTAAAACCAAAATAGGAAGAAATGTAGATTCCATACCCACAGATAGTCCACCAATAATATTGGTTGCATGTCCTGTAGAAGATTGCTCGACAATGCTGTACACCGGTCTTTTTCCCATTGCTGTGTAATATTCGGTAATGACGCTCATTAAAGTGCCTACCAAAAGTCCAACCATAATGGCTCCAAAAACACCCATTTTACTAAACTCGTGTCCTCTTAGCACCATTGTTTCCGGCAAAATATAATCCACTAAAAAATAAGAAACCACGGCGGTAATCACAATACTTCCCCAATTTCCTAGGTTCAGGGCATTTTGAACTTTAGAAGTTTCTAAAGGAGAGTTTTCATTTATTTTCACAAAAAAAGTACCAATAATGGAAAATAAAATTCCCAAACCTGCTATGAGCATGGGTAAAAGAATGGGAGCAAAGCCACCAAATTGATCTTGGGAAATCGTCTCTCTCCCCAAAACCATGGTCGCCAAAACCGTAGCGACATAAGAACCGAACAAATCGGCACCCATCCCAGCTACATCACCTACATTATCTCCTACATTATCTGCTATGGTTGCAGGATTTCTTGGGTCATCTTCCGGGATTCCGGCTTCTACTTTGCCGACCAAATCAGCACCTACATCGGCGGCTTTGGTATAGATCCCGCCACCTACTCTTGCAAAAAGTGCGATGGATTCGGCTCCTAAAGAAAAACCGGTTAGGATTTCGATGGTTTGTATCAATCCTTTGGAATCGACTTCTGCATCTGGGGCGAAAATTTGTTTAATGATTAAAAATAAAGATCCAAGTCCTAGAACAGCTAAACCGGCCACTCCCATTCCCATCACGGATCCTCCGGTAAAAGAAACTTTTAGTGCTTTAGACAAAGAAGTTTTCGCGGCTTCTGCAGTTCTCACATTCGCTTTGGTGGCAATTCTCATACCTATAAAACCTGCCAATGCAGAAAAAATTGCTCCAACAACAAAAGCCAGACCAATGCTCCAATGAGAATCGGAATTGGACATCCCCATAATGCCCAGCAATACAGCAACAATAAATACAAAATAAGTCAAAATTTTGTATTCAGCTTTTAGAAAAGCCATAGCGCCGTTGGCAATATGTCCAGAGATTTCTTTCATTTTCTCGTCTCCGGCAGCTTGTTTACTCACCCAGTTGCTTTGCAGAAAGGTGTACAGCAAAGCGACCAACCCAAAAATAGGGATCAAATAAAATAAATTCATAGTTCAGTTTTTGTATTTGGTTTATATAAGAATTAAAAATAATAAATAAATTCATATAAAATTTAAAAATATGATAAAAATTATATTCAATATTTACAAATCACAAAAACGAAATGAAGGAAAATAAAAAAACAGCAAGCTAGGCTCACTGTTTTCTATATCGATATATTTTTTTTAAAGATTGAACTTGTTTAATGTTTCCTAATCAAAATACAACAGAATGCGAGCAGATGAAAATCCCTCCAATGTTTTTCTTTAGTTTCATATCGTATTAATAGCGCTTTAAAGCTATCTATCCAAGCGTTCA
>NZ_REFA01000023.1 GCF_003852705.1 Amniculibacterium aquaticum | reverse complement strand
TTCTTTTGCATAGAGAAATTTGTAGTTATTTTTCCTCTAATATACTGAATACCAGTCTTTTAAACAAATAATTAACGCCTTTTTTTAAAGGTGTTTATCGATTTTTTTACTTTAAACAAGTTCAATATCAAAAACGGCAGTTTCAAAATTTATAACAGCAAATATAATATAAGCAACTGCAAATATAATATGAGCAACTGCAACAATAATATTCGTTACTGCAATTTCAAAATTAGCGACTGCGGAAAATAATTTAGCCACTGCGGAAATAAAACAAAGGTAAACAGCCAACGCAAAGAGTAATGCACATTTTGTATTTTGTTCAACTCTTTTGCCTGAGAAAATACAAAAAGAGCATTTCCCTTCCCTCTTTTTGCCCATGCCAAAAAAAGAATAAATTTCCCTCACCTCTCCTGCATATTTCCAAACACACAGCATAAAAAGCACAGCATATAACATGGTATTGCCAAAAGACGGGGTTGAATATATTCTTTGAGCATTCAGTTATCAATATCCACAAAAAACTTTTCCGCTTCATTTTTTTATGTAATTTAGAAGCGGAAAAAGTTTTTTGTTCAGGTTGGTTATTCTTTCCACTTTTAGTTATAAGTAGCCCGTCCTTCGGCAATACCCTTTCCGAAAGACGAAACTAAACAAATCCTTTTTTCTATCTTTAAATTTATTAAATTTGTGTAAACCGAATGCATTTTGAAAAAAGCAGTTAAAACCATCGCCGTTATCATGGCTTCCATCATTGCAATCATATATTCTTTAGGCTACGACTATCTCTTCAGCGGGATTGCCAAAACCTACTTGCGTGGGAAAACTTCGGCCACGATAGACGATGGATCTTTATTCAGCAGCAATACGATAAAAGCCGGCATCGCTCAGCCTTGGGAAAAGGATCAAAACTACAACAGCAAAACCCTCTCCGCAGCCATGATCAAAGATGTGCAAACGACCAAAACTGCTTCTTTTCTGGTGATAAAAGATGGGAAATTGGCTCAAGAACATTATTGGGACGGCAATGCATACACCAGAACCAATTCTTTCTCCATGGCAAAAGCCATAACGGTGATGCTTTTGGGAAAAGCCATAGAAGAAGGGCGGATAAAAGGTTTGGATCAGAAATTTTCTGATTTTTATGAAAATTATGCCCATGTTCCTTTTGGTAAAAACCTAACCATACAGAATTTGGCAGCTATGGAAGCAGGATTGGATTGGAATGAAGACTACCAAAATCCTTTTACACCAAATGCAAAAGCCTATTACGGAAAAAGCTTAGCAAAAGCAGTATTGTTAAGAGGCTTCAAAGAAGAACCCGGAAAAAAATTTGAATACCAAAGTGGAGCGACTCAGCTTTTAGGATTTGCCTTAAGAAAAGCTATAGACAAACCTCTTTCCAGTTATCTGTCCGAAAAATTCTGGCAACCTTTGGGTATGGAGCAAAATGCCTATTGGACTACGGACAGTAACGGTATGGAAAAAACTTTTTGCTGCATACATGCCGAATCCAGAGATTTTGCAAAATTGGGACAAATCCTCCTGAACAATGGTAAATGGCAAGACCAACAACTTTTGAGTAAAGCCTTCATTGATAAAATGAGAACGCCCAGCAAAGCATCAAACAACACTTATGGATTGGGACTTTGGATCAATTACGATCACCCCATCAAGCATTATTATTTTTGGGGACATCTGGGACAATACATCATTGTGGTTCCAGAAAAAAACATGATCATCGTAAGAACCGGAAGTTATGAAAACCAACCTAAAGACAATAAAAGTCGCCCCGAACAAGTATCATTTTTGGTTGAAGAAGCCGTAAAAATGTACCCATAAAAAAAGGAATTTGAATTCTTGTTCAAACTCCTTTTTTACGCAATAAACTTATATCTCCTTACAAATCACATCGTTTCGCAGGCTTGCCAAACGGCATCGTTTTTAGGTAAAGCTCCTACCACTACGATCAATTCTTTGGTGGTTGGATGTATAAATTCTAATTTCCTGGCATGCAACGAAATGCCTCCATCCGGATTGGATCGTGGTGCTCCGTACTTTAAATCGCCTTTTATCGGCGTTCCGTTCTTGGACAATTGTGCTCGAATTTGATGATGCCTCCCGGTTTCCAAATCGACTTCCAGAAGCAAATAACGATCTAAAGATTTTATGATTTGATAGGTCAATACAGCTTCTTTGGCACCTTCTGTGGGCTTTGTAAAAACAATGGCCTTGTTGTTTTTTTCATTTTTCTTAAGATAATGCACCAACCTCAACGATTGCGGAATTGCATCTTTGCCCACCAAAGCCCAATAGGTTTTCTTCACCTCTCGGTTTTTTACCATCTGTGTCAATCGACTGAGAGCCTTGGAAGTTTTGGCATAGATTACCAATCCCGAAGTGGGCCTATCAATGCGGTGTACCAAACCCAGAAAAACATTTCCTGGTTTTTGATCTCTAATTTTTATGAAATTTTTAACGGCTTCCAGCAACGATTCGTCACCGGTTTTATCTCCTTGCACCAACTGCCCCACTTTTTTATTAACCACCATCAAGTGATTGTCTTCATAGGCAATTTGGTCTGCACTAAACTCTTTAGACATAGAAAAAATTAAGCTCGAGGTCGATTAAAAATTGAAATGATAATTCCAGCAAAAAGTCCAATGGTTTTTATCGATGAAAACTGACTTTCTAAAGGCAAAAACGCACCTACCACACAAAACAAAGCAGCGGCATACATGGGATAGACCATCTTTGGATTGGGCAACATTTTACTTTGCAAGAAAAAACTTAACCCAATCAGGATGTAGAACAGCCGGTTGTATATCATCACATTGAGCTCGAAACTGAATGGTTTAGTCCATCCAACGACCAAACACAACAAGATGAGAACCGACAAAATAGCGTTATACGATTTTAATCTTTGCATCAGTAGCTTTCATTTTTATTTGGAAAATCCAAGTCTTTCACATCTTTCACATAATTGGAAATGGCACCTGTAATTTCAGAATAAAGATCCAAATATTTTCTTAGAAATTTTGGTGTAAAGCCCTTATTCATCCCGATCATATCGTGGTACACCAAGACCTGTCCATCACAATCCGGACCGGCACCAATCCCAATGGTTGGTATGGAAATACTTTCGCTCACTTTCTTTGCCAAATCGGCCGGAATTTTCTCTAAAACCAAAGCAAAACATCCCAATACTTCCAACAATTTGGCATCCTGGATTAGCTTTTCGGCCTCAGCTTCTTCTTTGGCTCTCACTTTATAAGTTCCAAATTGATATATGGATTGCGGTGTCAGTCCTAGATGTCCCATGACAGGAATACCGGCATTGACAATCTTACGAATGGAATCTTCAATTTCTTTACCGCCTTCAATTTTTACAGCATGCGCTCCGCCTTCCTTCATCATCCTTACGGCCGACTCCAAAGCTTTCTCAGGATTACTCTGATAGGTACCAAAAGGCAAGTCGGCCACTACCAAAGCTCTTTCGACCCCACGAACTACGCATTGCGTATGGTAAATCATGTGATCCAAAGTGATGGGCAAAGTGGTTTCGTACCCCGCCATAACATTGGCTGCGGAATCGCCAACCAATATGGTATCCACCCCACCGGCATCCACCATTTTGGCTGTTGTAAAATCGTAAGCCGTCAGCATGGTGATTTTTTCCTTGTCGAATTTCATTTTTCTCAAGGTCTCGGTGGTTATTTTTTTTATTTCTGAATGTACAGACATAAGAAATGGTATTTTAAACTTTAAAAATAATAAAAAAACAGTCGAAACCTTTACCGTTCGACTGTAAAAAATTTTATATTAGAACATGGCCCAATTTGATGAGTTTTTCTCGATTCAGAATTCGTATGTTTCTACCTTCTACTTCGATCAGTTGGTCGGTTTTGAATTCGGAGATCAAACGGATGGCGCTTTCTGTTGCCGTACCAATGAGGTTGGCTATTTCTTCTCTGGTTAGTGAAATTTTAATAAAACCTTCCGGGTCGGTTCCTAGTTTTTGTTCGAGCAAAATTAAAATTTCTGCCAAGCGTTCTCTAACGGTTTTTTGTGCTAAAAAAGCTACGGTATTGGCACTTTCTCCCAATTCGTAAGCGAATTTTTGCAGCATGGCATAGGCCATTTTAGAATCCACCTCCAGCAAATGTCTGAAGGTTGCTGCGGGGATAAAACGAGCCTTAATCTCGGTCATCGCTTCGGCTTTGGCTTGAAATTTTTCGCCGCACAAAAGAGAGCGGTAGCCAATCATGTCGCCTTCTTTGATAAATCTCAGGATATGATCTTTCCCATAAACGCCAGATTTAGAAAGCTTTGCTGTACCCGATTCAATCAGATAAATACCTTTTGGAAATTCGCCATCTTCAAAAATATCATCGCCTTTTTGAAAACTCATTTCTTCTTTTGTCGAATTGTACAATTCAAAATCTTCTGCAGAAATTCTGCTTTTCAGTTCATTTTCATCAAATGCGACTTTCAAAGCCTCTTCAATAGCAATTTGTTTTTCTAATGACATAAATAATGATATTTATCAGCAAAAGTATTGCTTTTTAAAATGAAAGGCAAAGTTTTTTATCTAATTTTGCATGTTAGAATTTATTCTAATTCTAAATAAAACAAGAGTTTATCCTCTTAATAGCCAATAAACACTCGTTTAATCTTTTTTAGAAATGAATAAGTTCAATCATTAAATTTAAAAATTCAGTTAAAAATCATGTCGGAAAATTGTTTTCACTGTGGACAACAAATAGAAAAAGAACGAATTGCTTTTGATGAAAAAATATTTTGTTGCAACGGGTGCAAATCGGTTTATGAAATCCTAAATCTGAACCAGCTAGGTAATTTCTATGAACTCAACAAAAATGCAGGAACCAGACCGGACGAAAACTCGACACAATTTGATTATTTGGACACCCAAGAAATTTTTGATAAAGTAACCGATTTTTCTGAAGGCAGTACCAGTTTAGTCACCTTCAAAATCCCGGTCATCCATTGTTCATCGTGCATTTGGCTGTTGGAAAGCCTTCATACCTTGAATGAAAACATCAAATACAGCCAAGTTAATTTCACCAGAAAAACCGTTCAGATTTCCTTTAACCATCAAGAATTAAAGTTGAGTGAATTGGCAAAATTCCTCACCAATTTGGGGTACAAACCGGTCATTAGCCTAGAGACCGCCGACAAAAAAGAAGAAAAACTGGACAAGACTCTTTTGATAAAATTAGCGGTTGCCGGTTTTGCTTTTGGTAACGGAATGTTCTTTTCCTACCCGGAATACGCCCAAGAAATCATGGGAACTACGGATATTTGGATGAATTCTTATAAAAATCTTTTCCGTTTTATCATGTTTTTACTGGCCACTCCAGTGGTTTTTTATTCGGCTTCGGATTATTTTAAATCGGCTTGGTTTGGTCTTAAAAACAAAATCGTAAACATTGATGTACCTATTGTTTTGGGTATCATCATGCTTTACGGAAGAAGCATCTATGAGGTGTTAACCGACTTCGGACCCGGTTATTTTGATACTTTATGTGGGTTGTTGTTTTTCATGCTTCTTGGTAAAACCTTTCAAAAAAGAACTTATTCCGCACTTTCCTACGATAGAGATTACAAATCTTTTTATCCGATTGCGGTTACTAAGGTCGATTTTGAAGGCCAACAACAAAACATTCTACTTTCTGAACTGAAGGTGGGCGATAGAATTATGGTGAGAAATCAAGAAATAATCCCTGTTGATGCCATCTTGATTTCGGGAAATGGAAACATCGACAACTCGTTCATCACGGGTGAGAGCGCTACCATTGCAAAAAAACCAGGTGACAAAATCTTCGCCGGTGGAAAACAATCCGGAGCGATCTTGGAACTTGAAGTGATAAAAAATGTGGACCAAAGTTACCTGACCCAACTTTGGAACAAAGAAGCCTTCAAAAAACATGAAAACGGTTTGGATACCATCACCAATACCATTTCCAAATATTTCACTTTTATCATTCTTGGTATTACGGCCATAGCAGCGATCTATTGGATACAGCACGATTTCGAGAAAATGTTCCAAGTAGTTGCTGCCATCCTCATCATTGCTTGTCCTTGTGCTTTGGCACTATCGGCACCGTTCACTTTTGGACACATCATGAGGATTTTAGGTAAAAATCATTTTTATGTAAAAGACACCTTAACCATAGAAAAACTGGCGAAAATAGACACTTTGGTTTTTGACAAAACAGGAACCATCACCCACAACAAAAAATCAAACATACAATACGAAGGAGATTTGTTGGAAGAATTTGATCTCGCCAACCTAAAATCTTTACTGAAAAACTCCAACCATCCTTTATCTAAAGCGTTGTACGATTCTTTAGACAACAAAGATGAATATTTCCCAATAGAAAATTTTAAAGATACACCCGGCAGAGGTTACCAGGCCGATGTAAGAAGCCAATCGTATAAAATTGGAGCCGCAAGTTTTATTGGACAAACCTCACAAAACATGGAAACGGCGGTTTATATTTCTAAAAACGACATTTTCTTGGGCAAATTCATTTTTAAAAATGAATACAGAAAAGAGATCAAAACCATGTTCGATCAATTGGAAAATTACCACATTGACATCCTGAGTGGCGACAATTCTTCTGAGGAAAATCAGTTGAAATCTTTGGCAACAAAAGCCGAAGAGATGCGCTTCAACCAAAACCCTGAGGACAAACTAAATTATATACAAGAACTGCAATCTCAAGGTAAAAAAGTGGCCATGTTTGGTGATGGACTGAACGATGCCGGTGCATTAAAACAAGCGAATGTAGGCATTGCAATTGCCGATGACACCAACGCTTTCACCCCATCTTCTGATGTAATTATGAAAGGGGAGAACATCGTTGATGTCAAAAAATATTTGGACCTGTCCAAAGATGCCATCAACATTGTGAAAATCATGTTTGTCATCAGTTTCTTATACAATATTGTGGGGCTTAGCTTTGCTGTTACTGGAGAGTTGTCGCCATTGATCTGTGCCATTCTGATGCCCATTTCTTCGATAACCATCGTAGCGCTAACTTCATTACTGACTTACATTCGGGCACATAAATATTTTAAATAATCAAAAACAAGTATAAAAAGAGGCGTTCAAAAAAAATCTGAACGCCTCTTTGTTTATATTTCATGTCGTTTGGCTTCGTACTCTTTCACCAATTCTTTTTGAATGTTGGGCGGCACCAATTGATAGTCCGAAAGTTTCATGCTAAACTTCGCTTTCCCGCCGGTTATCGCTCTTAGCTGGGTTCCGTAGTTGTCCAATTCTGCCAGAGGCACCTCGGCTGTGATCTTTTGGTAACGATCTTCAGAATCCATTCCGGAAATAATACCTCTTCTGGTTTGCAAATCGCCCATCACATCGCCTGTTGCATCGTTTGGACACAAAATTTCTATACGATACATGGGCTCTAAAAGTTGTGGAGAAGCTTGATGAAACGCCTCTTTAAAAGCTCCCGATGCAGCCAACTGAAAGGAAATATCATTGGAGTCCACGCTGTGCATTTTTCCATCGAAAACCGACACCCTAATATTCTGGCATGGCGATCCTGTCAAAGGTCCGTTTTTCATCTGTTGCATAATTCCTTTTTTGATGGCAGCAATGTATCGGTTATCGATGGCACCTCCAACGATGCACCAATAAAACGCCAATTTGCAACCCCATGGGAGGGTTTCAATTTCATGCTGTCGGATGTTCATCCCTTTGGGTTCGTCCATTCCATCAAAATAATTTTCGACTCTCAGGTGGATTTCTCCAAATTGTCCGGCACCACCCGATTGTTTTTTATGTCGATACTCGGCACTGGAAGCTCCAACAATGGTTTCTCTATATGAAATTTTTGGGCTTTTCATTTTCATTTTCACGCCCGATTCTTTTTCAATTCTTTGTTTCAGCAGGTCCAAATGCAACTGACCTTGTCCACCCATCACCGACTCGTGGGTGTCGGCATCTATTTCTAAAGACAATGTGGGATCTTCTTCTTTTATTTTATTGATGGTTGCAAAAAGTTTTTCCGTATCCGAAGAATTTTCAGCAAAAATGGTTTTCCGTAATCTACTTTCTGGGAAAACAATAGGGCTCACTTTTAGTTTTACTCCCTTGCTGTTCAAAGTATTGTTGGTGTGTGAATTTTTCAGCTTGATGGTCAGTCCTAGATCGCCAGCTTTCAATTCGGAAACGCTAATTCGTTCTTTTCCTTCGGCTACAAAAATCTGAGCCAGTCTTTCGGTTTCGTTGTTATCGGCGTTAACCAATTCGTCTCCGGGTTTTATCGTTCCCGATAGGACTTTAAAATACGAAATAAGTCCTACTTGTGGTTCAGAAGTTGTTTTATATATAAAAATTGTGTTTTTGCCTTGGCTATCGCAAACCAGTTCGTCTCCATTTTCCAAAATTGTATTGGGTCTATCTGCAGGACTGGGTGCAATATCATTGATAAAACCCATCAATCGGCCACTTCCCATATCTTTGAGCCCTGAGGTTACGAACACCGGAACAAACTTTTGTTGTGCCAAAGCAATGGTGAGACCTTTTGCTAAATCTTCTTCTGAAAGTTGACCTTCTTCAAAATATTTTTCCATCAGTCCATCTTCATTTTCCGCAGCAATTTCTACCAAAACGGAGTGCAAGACTTTGGCTTTTTCAATTTCCGAATCCGGAATGGGCTTTTTTTCTGGTTTTCCACCAAGAGCAGGAAAATCGTACATCACCATTCGAAGGGCATCAATGATTTGATGAAATCCTTCACCAGTTCGCATCGGATACTGAACACTTACCACATGATTTCCAAACAATTCCTGGGCTTCGCTCAAACTTTTTTCAAAATCAGCTTTGGGATGATCGACCTGATTGATTGCCACAATGCATGGCGTATTAAATTTTTTGATGTATTCCCAAACCAATTCAGTACCCACTTCGACACCGGAACTTGCATTAAGAGTAATCACTGCTGTATCTGAAATTTTCAAGGAGGAAATAACCTCACCTATAAAATCATCAAATCCCGGAGTATCCAAAATGTTAATTTTATTTTCCTTCCACGGAACAAACATCTGATGAGAGTAGATGGTACTCTCCCTTTCGTGCTCTATCTCCGTATCGTCCGACACGGTGTTGTGATTTTCAATGCTGCCTCTTCGTCTAATTTTTCCACCTTCAAAAAGCATGGTTTCTATAAGAGTCGTTTTACCAGACCCGGAATGACCGAGTATGGCAACATTTCTGAGATTTTGCGTATTGGTCGTCATAAATTGTGATTTTTTGCATGGTTTGAGAATAAATTTTGAAATTTATTTGATGAATTAAAATTACAAAAGTTTTTCTTAAGTTTTGAAAACAAGAGGGTTAAAAAAAACATGAGCGATCTCACTTTATAAAAACACCTCCCTTAAAAGTTAATTTTTTTTAACCAAGTTTTTCTTACATTTAACAAAATTTTTCAAGACATGGTTCTTTCAAGGATATGGACAGCCTTCATTCTTATTGCAATATTGGTTGCCAGCATAAAATTTGTTTTTACAGGAAATTACGACAGCATCTATAACGATATGGTTGTGGGCAAAGGTGGAGACACCATACAAATTGCAAGTCAAAAATTTTCTTCATTACCTCTTGAAACCCAACAAAAGTTAGAAAAATCGCCGTTGTTGGATGAAAATTACATTCATTATAAAACAGATTCTTTAAAACAAACTGTTACTGTTTTTCGCATCCAAGAAACCGATGGAGTTATTGGAACTTCCAAAACTGCTGTGGAAATCTGCTTGGGACTCATCGGGATTATGACGCTGTTCATGGGTTTTATGTCCATTGCTGAAAAAGCAGGTGGCATCAATCTTTTATCGCGATTTATACAACCCTTTTTCTCGAAATTATTTCCGGAAATTCCTAAAAACCACCCGGCTTTTGGACACATGATGCTCAATTTTTCGGCCAATCTATTGGGTTTGGACAATGCCGCAACACCTTTTGGACTAAAAGCGATGGACAGTTTGCAAAGTCTAAATCCCGACAAGGACAAGGCGAGCAACGCACAAATCATGTTTCTTTGTCTTCATGCCAGCGGTCTTACTTTGATACCGGTTTCTATAATTGCCATTCGAGCCTCGATGGGATCACAAACGCCTACCGACATTTTCCTTCCGTGCATGATTGCGACTTTTATGGCAACCATGGCAGCAATGACCATCGTCTCAATCAAACAAAAAATTAATCTTTTCCAGCCTGCTGTATTGCTTTTTGTTGGCGGTATTTCTGCCATAATCGGCGGATTGGTGGTCTATCTGGTCCAGCTAAGCAAGGACGAGTTGGACCAATTCAGTAAAGTGATGAGCAATGGAATTATCCTATTTATTTTCTTTGCCATCGTTTTGGGCGGATTGTACAAAAAAATAAACATATTTGATGCTTTTATCGATGGAGCCAAAGAAGGTTTCACGACCTGTGTCAAAATTATTCCGTATTTGGTGGGGATGCTCATCGCCATTTCTTTGCTCAGGACCTCCGGAGTTTTTGATGTAATTATTAGCGGAATGAAATGGGTAGCCGAAGTGGTTGGCGCCGATTCTCGATTTGTAGATGGACTCCCAACAGCACTTATCAAACCTCTATCGGGATCCGGAGCAAGAGGGATGATGGTGGATACGATGACCACTTTTGGAGCCGACAGTTTTCAAGGAAAACTAGCAGCTGTCCTACAAGGAAGTTCGGATACGACCTTCTATGTAATCGCTGTTTATTTTGGAGCGGTTGCCATTAAAAACACCAGATACACGGTATGGGCAATGCTCTTAGCCGATTTGGTAGGAGTCATAACCTCGGTTGTCTTGGCGTATTTATTCTTTGCCTAATTTTAAAATTAAAAAAAAATGATTCACGATAAAGATTATATCATCCGTATTGTTAAACAATTTTCAGAAGCCCTCAACCGATTGATTTTGGAAAAAAATGAAGGGAAAATCGAAGACGACCAAAGGATTTTCGACACCCAAATGAACGATGTTTTCAAAATGGATTTTGACCAATTTTCTGCGCTTTCCACAGATGAAATTGTAGAAATTGTAGAACAAAAAGATACCCACCATCATGTGCCTTACTTGGAATTGTTGGGACATCTTTTCTTTGCCAAAGGAACACTGGACAACAATCCCTCTTTTTTCGATAAATCTAAATTTTTCTATGAAAAATACCTCCAAAAAAGTGGTGTTTTTTCCCTGCCCATCATCAACCGGATTTCAGAAATAAATTCAAAAATTTAGGCTATGGAATTGATTACTGTAAACATTTACAATACCGAGTTTGAAGCACAAATTTTCAAATTATTTTTGGAAGAAAACGACATTGATGCTTTTATCTTCAACACCAATTCGGTGGCAATGTATCCCATTTTCAACAGTTCCATTGGCGGATACAAATTGCAAGTGGATCGAGAAGATTTTATAAAAGCAAAATACCTTTCGGATCAATTCTACAATCGTGAAAATGACGAACAAGAAGCCATGTAACTTAATCAATTCTCAATAAGAATTGAACATTTTTTTTATAAATTTGAATCGTAAACATCATTTATCATGGATCTTTCTCAAGTCAAATTGCACCTCAACACATACCTCGAACATCAGCAAGTCCTGGATGCGGCGTATTTTATCGTCAGCAGTTTTGGTTTGGCCAATGACAATTGGGGGCGTTTTGATTTTAGAAAAGATGAAAATAAAGAACTTATCGTTCTCACTACGGATGGCGAAGTTGGAGCGCCTCAAGTCATCATGATTCCTAAGAATTTATTTGATTTTGACTTCAATTTGGTGATTAACTTGATTGCCCATGAAATGGTTCACATCCATCAAAAAACCATAGCTCCTTATGTAGAGGACAAAAATGAAAGAGAGTTTCAGGCGCATTACGAAATGCTTTTCCACAAAAGATATCCTAACATTCCGGACATGTCCAATTTTCACAAAGTATGGTTTGGGAAAAGAGCCTTAGACTATTACAAAAGAATGGGAGAAGAGAGCGATTTACAACAAAAATATGCCGAGCAAAAATTAGAAATAGACCTTCTCATCAACTCAATAGCACAACCATAAAACCTTTAGATCATGCTTCAAAACATCCCTTTCGAGAAAATATTATTTTTGGACATAGAAACCGTCTCTCAGTTTGGGAACTGGGACGAAGTCTCTGAAACCGAGCAATATCTTTGGGAAAAGAAAACCCGATTTCAAAGAAAAGAGGAAGTTGGTGCAGAAGATTTTTATATTGAACGGGGCGGAATTATGGCCGAATTCGGAAAAATAATATGCATTTCTGTAGGAATGATGGATCATGGTGGCAAACTAAGAATTAAAAGTTTTGCCGGGGATAATGAAAAAAAATTACTAGAAGATTTTGGACAAATGTTTAACAAACCCAAAATGCGTGACATTATCCTTTGCGCCCACAACGGCAAAGAGTTCGACTTTCCGTGGATCGCCCGTCGGTTTTTAATCAACGGTATGATGCCTCCACTTCCCTTTCAATTATTCGGAAAAAAACCTTGGGAAATCCCACATCTCGACACCATGGAATTGTGGAAATTCGGAGATTACAAAAGTTTTGTCTCCTTAGAACTTCTTGCTCATGTCTTCGGAATCTCGACACCCAAAGACGACATTGACGGTTCAATGGTTTCATCAATCTATCATATAGAAAAAGATTTATTTAGAATAATTCTATATTGTGAGAAAGATGTCTTAACTTTGTGCAATATTTTTAGACGGATGCGACAAGAGGACTTGTTGGAACGATCTGAAGATGAAAACAAGTAAAATTTTTCAGAAAAAATCCATTAAAAAGTTAAGTTTAGCTTTTAAAATGGAAAAATGGTGACTCTATTTATGAAATACACAGACGAACAAATTACAGCCATTGGTGAAGATATTGTAAAAACCCTAAAAACGGTTTATGACCCAGAAATTCCGGTGGACATTTATGAATTGGGACTGATTTATGATGTTCAGGTATCCGAAGATGGACTTGCAAAAATTATCATGACCCTTACAACCCCCAACTGTCCTGTTGCCGAGTCCATGCCGCAAGAGGTGAAAGACAAAGTGAAAACGGTTGAAGGCGTAATCGATGTAGATTTGGACCTAACCTTCGAACCCATGTGGAACAAAGACATGATGAGTGAGGAAGCAAAATTTGAATTGGGAATCCTTTACTAATCCATTAAAAAAAAATAATAATAAAAAATCCTCTCATCCAAAAAATATGAGAGGATTTTTTTATAAACCAAACACCACCCCAACTTGTGGTACAAAACCGCTCCCGAAGACGGATTTGTTTTTGTCGTACAACACATTGTACATCGCACCAATTTGCATATAAGCACTATCTCCCAACCTTTGCATATAACCGCCACCTAGATACAAAACCGATTCATTGTTTTTCGTATTCAGATTGTTGTATCGGTTTCTATAATTGATGAAATACTCTTGGAACATCCCGGAAATATATGCTGTTCGTGCAAAATAATAATTTGCATAAGGACCAACGCCTATCATGGTAGAATTGAAATAACTGTTGTTGTTCCAAGTAAAATTACCGGCAGCTCCCAATTCGAAATTTTCAGAAACTTTATATCCAACTTTTGGAGTAACATAGATCGATGTCCCACCAGAACCGGTACCAAGCCCGGCATACCCACCAAAAGTCCAATTGTTTTGCGTTTGGATACCGCCCAATCCGATTTGAGAAAAAGCAAATACCGAAATCCCCAAGGTAAGGGTTGAAATTATTTTTTTCATAATTTGAATTTTATACATATTTCAAAATTACATCATTTAACGAATAAATCGATTATTCGTCCTTAAAATTGTAAATTTGCAACTTCTATTTAACTCAAAATATAATTCTTTTATTCAATGAAAATCGTAGTTGGACTTTCTGGTGGTGTAGATTCTAGTGTTACTGCATATCTTTTGCAACAACAAGGTCATGAAGTGATCGGACTTTTTATGCGCAATTGGAACGATGCTTCGGTGACTTTAGAAGACGAATGCCCATGGATAGAAGACAGCAACGATGCTTTGATGGTTGCACAGAAACTGAATATTCCGTTTCAAGTGATCGACATGAGCGATCTGTACAAAGAAAGAATTGTAGATTACATGTTTTCCGAATACGAAAAAGGACGCACTCCCAACCCCGATGTCTTGTGCAACCGCGAAGTAAAGTTTGATGTATTTCTTCAAACCGCACTTTCCTTAGGTGCCGAAAAAGTAGCAACCGGACACTATGCCCGATTGGGAACGACAACCGACAAAAACGGAAATGAAATTTACCAACTTCTGGCCGGAAAAGACAACAACAAAGACCAAAGCTACTTCCTTTGTCAGCTGAACCAAGAACAACTTTCCAAGGCTTTGTTTCCGATTGGCGAACTAACAAAACCCGAAGTTAGAGAAATTGCCAAAGAAATTGGATTGGTCACGGCCGATAAAAAAGACTCTCAAGGATTGTGTTTCATTGGAAAAGTTTCTTTGCCGGAATTTTTGAAGCAACAACTTCAGCCCAAAGAAGGAGAGTTGGTGGAGATCTTCCGCGATTACCAAGGTTTCCAGACCGAAACCCCAATGTTCTCTTCAAAAAAAGATGAGTTGGAATTTCTTTCTGCCAAAATCCATTATGAGAAAAAGGATGGCAAAGTTATTGGCAAACACCAAGGAGCCCAATATTATACCATTGGCCAAAGCAAAGGACTAGGCATTGGTGGGCATAAAGAAAGTTGCTATGTAATCTCCAGAGACATGACCAACAACATTATTTTTGTAGGCGAAGGCAACACATTCCCTGGATTGTTCAGAAAAGCGTTAAAAATAAACAACAACGAAGTGCACTGGGTAAGAGAAGATCTAAAACTTTTGCCGGGACAGTCCATGGAGATCATGGCAAGAATCCGATACCGACAAGCACTAGAAAAAGCTAAAATTTTCCAGTTTGAAAATGCCTTGTACATGGAATTCGAACATCCACAATCAGCCATTGCCGAAGGGCAGTTCGCAGCATGGTACCTGGACGACGAGCTCTTGGGAAGTGGCGTAATTTCCTAAGCGAATTCTTTAACGATTTTATCGACAATAAATTGGGCCAGTTTTTCTTTGCTCTGTACCGTCCATCCTCCGATGTGTGGGGTAATGATGGCTTGGTCGGATTGCAATAAGAAATTCAGGTCTTCGTTTTGGTGATCCAAACTTTCGAAAGAAGCTTTTTCAAACTCTAAAACATCCAGACAAACTCCTTTTATCTTTCCAGACTTCAAGGCAGAGACTACGGCATTGGTTTTCACATTTTTGCCTCGGGCAGTATTGACCAAATAGAAATTATTTTTCATTTCATCAATAAATTTCTCGTCGATCAAATAGTGGGTTTCTTTGGTTATAGGAATGTGCAAACTAATGATTTCGGCTTGGCTTTTCAGCTCTTCTAAAGAAACTTGTTGGGCATAATTGTCTCCGATGTTCTCTAAAATATCATAGAAAATAACACGGCATCCAAAACCCGAAAACCGTTTTGCCGTGGCTTTTCCCATATTTCCATAACCGATGATGCCAACGGTTTTCCCCATCAATTCGTCGCCTCGGTTTTCTTCTCTTTTCCAGATGCCTTGCTTTACTTCAGAAGTGGCGATGTTGAATCGGTTCATTAACATCAACAGCATTCCCAAAACATGCTCGGCTACAGAATCACGATTACCTTCTGGCGAATTGATGAGCGAGATGCCTAATTCTTCAGCAACATCCACGGCGATATTTTCCATTCCGGCGCCCACTCTAGCAATAAACTTCAGATGGCTGGAATTTCTCAAAAAATTTTCATCCAACGGAATACGACTTCGAATAACGATTCCTTGGTAGTTATTAATTTTCCTAAGTACTTCATCGTAAGTCGATTGATGATCTTCATCCACAACAAAGCCTTTATCCATCAACTGTTGTGCAATTAACGGATGGTTTTTATCCAATTGTAAAATTCGCATGATTGGGATAGTCTATTTTTCAGAAAATAATTTTTTCAGCTCTACAGAATCTTCAGCTTTCATCCTTCCGGAAAGGATCAATGACAGTTCCTTTCTGCGGAGTGCTGCCAAATGCCTGTCTTTCTCCAAAATGGTTACAGGTACCATTTCCGGTATTTTAACAGGAACATTGTTTTCATCCACCGCAACAAAAGTATAAATGCCTTCGTTGGTGTGTACTTTCTTTTTCAGGATGGGATCGTCCAACCATACATCAACATATATTTCCATAGAAGTAGAAAATGCTCTGGAAACTTTGGACTCCAAAACCACTACGCCTCCTTCCGGAATGGGATGCTTGAACGACACATGGTTTACCGATGCCGTAACTACGCGGGTTTCGCTATGTCTGGATGCAGAAATTGCAGCGCAGCGATCCATTTTTGCCAAAAGTTCTCCACCAAAAAGATTTCTAAGAGAATTGGTTTCGTTGGGAAGGACGATATTGGTCATGATGGTCAATGACTCGGAAGCGGTTTTACTTTCCATTTTGTGACGGTTTTTTAGTTGTTGTGGTCGGTATTGGACTTGTTAATGAGTCTTTCTGTAAGCTGTCTTTTTTAGGTTCAACCTTTAGAGTATCTATTTTTTCCTTTGTGTCTATCCTGTGCGTCGAGTTTTTCACAACCAAATCATCAAAGGATTTTTTTCCAAAAATAAGTTCTTGCTGAGTATATCCAAAATAAAGCAATCCCAAAACAGGTATCACCAATAAAAATATCCATAATAAAACAGATACGGTCTTGTTCGTGTCTTTTGGGATGTTGCCTTTTGGCGTTTTGTACTTACTGGACTTTTGTACATCGGTAATATTAATTTCTTCTAAACCAAAGAAATCCGAGTTTTCAGATTCAATTCTATAGCCTGAGAATTTAAAATCCTGTTGGTCAAACTCGCCCAAACCATCGATCAACAAAGGTTGTCCAGAGTATAGAGTCGAATTCCAAGAGTCCACCTGATCTTTCAATAATTTTTCTATACGATCGGGTGTTACTTGATTTCTTTTTGCTAAAAACTGTATTAATCCTTCGTCATTTTGATTTTCATTTTTATTAAAAATAATGAGTTGTGACGGTGGAAGAAGAGTTTTGGTTTGGTCGTTGAATTGAGCTCCGGTTTTTTCAATGGTAAATTGACCAAAACCCGGAACTGAAGCCTTACCAAAGAGCTTCAAAAAAGCTAAAATATCTGCTGAAATATTCATTTGGGTGCAAATTTAGATATTTTTATTGAAACGAAAACCATTGATTTTCTTTGATTTCAACCGATTTGAATCTGATTTTAACAAAAATTGCAAACGATGCGCCGTGTTTTTCAATATTAAATTAAAAAAAATCGGAAAATCCATGACTTTCCGATTGTGATAAAAATTGATGTTAATTGAATTTCAGACTAATTCCCAACATGTAATTGGTTCTGGCTTGTGCATAATAATACGGCACACCATAGTCGGCTCCGTAATTGGTGTATTTGGTGTTAAATATATTGTTGATTAATAGATGAAATCCCCATTCCGTATTTTTCCATTTGGTTTTGTAAGTTCCGATAAAATCCGAGAGGTAGTATGAATTTAATTTATATTCCTCAGATTGCGAATTGTTGATGTATTGTTTTCCCACAGCTTTGTTGACCCAAGAGAGTTCTAAATTTTTAATAGGCAAATAGCTTAAGGTAAGGTTTCCGATAAAATTAGGAGAAAGTGCCAAGTCGGTTTTTCCTAAATTCTCAGTTCCATTTGCGGTTTCTATTTTATAATCCACATTTTTATTCTGGCTAAAATTCAGGTTGGTTTTAACATTAATTTGATCTGAAAAACGATAGCCTACTGCGACCTCTAAACCTCGTCTGTAACTTTCGCCTACATTTTTATGCAGGGCAGCTCCTACCTCATTCAGCTCACCCGTAACCACCAGCTGATCTTTGTACAACATATAGTACAAGTTGGCGCTCATATTAAGATTGCCCAAATTATAATGATAACCCAACTCAAAATCGTGCAATTGCTCCGGTTTGATGTCTGTATTTTCTTTCAAATCACTTCTTCCCGGCTCACGATGGGCGTTGGCATAAGAAAGATAAACGACTCCTGAGTCCAGATGATAATTGACGCCCACTTTTGGATTGAAGAAGGAATATTTTTTATCAAAAACTGGATTTTCATCCGGATTGGCTTTTTGTACCGTCGATTGATATTGGATGCTTCTGACTTGTAGATCTCCAAAAAACTCGTATCTATCCCATTTGTACAATGCTTTTGCATAAGCAGAAATTTCATTTTTCACCCCTTCATTTCTATAATATTCAAAAGGAAGGATCAATTGCTGCAAATAAGAGCCGCTGGTGATTTCTCCGTAATGATCCCCTTTGTATTGGTTGGCAACCACGCCAAAATTAAGATCCCAGTTGTTCAGTTTACCACTCAATTCAGACACCATTCCGTAGAATTTATTGTCCATCCATTTCTGTCTTATTAAATCGCCTCTGGAGATTGTAGTTCCGTTCACGACTAAATTTGGCAGTCCGTACTTTGAAAATTTCTGATTGGATTTGTAATTATCATAAAAGCCTTGACCTTTGGTGTAATGCAGGGTTGTGGACAAGTCCCAGACCGAGTTCAACTTTTGTTGCCAAAGAAAATGATAATGTTGCTGCTTGTAGTTGTCGGTTTCATTTTTATAGAAGCCTAAAATATTTCCATCGGCATCGTAGATCTCTCCAGCTGAGTTGTATCTAGGATTGCTTTCGTACTGTTCTTTACTAATCCCATTCCACGCTTGATAGGTTTTTTCGTTTCCACCAAAAGTTAAGAATCGCAATTTGGTATTTCCATTTTTGTAGGCTGCAGTAAAATTATACGAATTCAAATCGGAAAATGCCCTATCGATGTATCCGTCGGATTTTATAATGGAATAGCGACCTCCAAACAAAAGTTTCCCATCCAGAAGACTTCCTGTTGCCGCTTCGAAGGTATGTTTCTGGGTATTGAATGACCCATAAGAATTCATCGTGCTTACAAAAGCTTTTTCCGATGGATCAGCCGTTAGGATATTAACACTCGCTCCAAAAGCTGCAGATCCGTTGGTCGATGTGCCCACACCTCTCTGAATGACGATGTTGGATGCTGAAGAGGCGACATCTGGGATGTTCACAAAAAAAGTTCCTTGAGACTCGCTATCGTTAAACGGAACTCCATTCAGCATAACATTGATGCGACTCCCTTCTACCCCTCTAATTTTCAGCCCGGTATAGCCGACACCATTTCCAGCGTCCGAAGTCGTTTCGATAGAAGTTTGATTTTTTAATAAAATGGGCAAATCCTGTCCCAAATTTTTATTGCCCAAATCTTTCTTAACCTGGATAATTTCCTTGGTCACAGGAAGCTTTTTCAGGAGCCTTACCTCACCGATATTTTGAGTTTTTAGAGAATCTTGCACCGAGTTTTGCGCAAAGTAAAATGGACCCATACACAGTCCTAAAAAAATAAATCCTTTCATTCTTTTAAATTTTATAATTAAATTTATTGGAATAAAAGGGGTTCGCGATAAGTTATACAAACCTCATGCTCCAACCTATTGTACACTAAGTTGGCGAGGCGTCCCTAAACAGCATTACCTGTTCCAGGTTCATTGGGTATAATCTCAGCTTGTTACAGCACCCCTTAAATTTCTGTTGGCAAAGCTACTGTTTTCTGAGCATTACATCAAAATAAAAAGATAGAATTTATTTATATTCATTCTAAATGATTTTCATCATGAAAAAGTATAAAAATTCGTAAATTTGAAAATTCTAAAAAAATAGAACTTAATTCATCGATAATTTAAAACTTTTATAGATATGGTTTTTGACCTTGATATGATTAAAAAAGTGTACGAGCGTTATCCAGAGAGAATTGCTGCTGCAAGACAAATCGTTGGAAAACCTCTTACATTAGCAGAAAAAATTCTTTATGCTCACCTTTGGGAAGGTAATGCTACACAGGCTTACGAAAGAGGAAACTCTTATGTAGACTTCGCTCCGGATAGAGTTGCCATGCAAGATGCAACCGCACAGATGGCACTTTTGCAATTTATGCAAGCCGGAAAACAAAAAGTTGCAGTTCCTTCTACAGCACATGCGGATCACTTGATCCAAGCGAGAGTAGGAGCAGAATCTGACTTACAAGAAGGAATCAACAAAAACTCTGAAGTTTTCAATTTCTTGAGTTCTGTTTGTGACAAATACGGTATCGGTTTCTGGAAGCCAGGTGCCGGAATCATTCACCAAGTGGTTTTAGAAAACTACGCATTCCCTGGCGGAATGATGATTGGTACCGACTCTCACACGGTTAATGCCGGTGGATTGGGTATGGTAGCCATCGGTGTTGGTGGTGCCGATGCGGTAGATGTAATGGCCGGTATGGCGTGGGAACTAAAAATGCCTAAATTAATTGGGGTTAAATTGACCGGTAAAATGAACGGGTGGACTTCTGCTAAAGATGTCATCCTAAAAGTAGCCGGCATCCTTACTGTAAAAGGAGGTACAGGTTGCATCGTTGAATATTTCGGCGAAGGTGCTCAGTCTCTTTCTGCAACAGGTAAAGGTACCATCTGTAACATGGGTGCAGAAATTGGTGCTACAACTTCTACTTTCGGGTACGACGATTCTATCAGAAGATATCTTGCTGCAACAGGAAGACAAGAAGTGGTAGATGCTGCTGATAAAATTGCAGAACACTTGACTGGAGACGCTGAAGTGTATGCAAATCCTGAAAACTATTTCGACCAAGTTATTGAAATCAACCTTTCTGAATTGACCCCTCACCTTAACGGACCTTTCACTCCGGACTTGGCGACTCCAGTTGCTGAATTCCGTGCGAAAGCCGAAGCTAACGGTTGGCCTCTAGAGGTAGAATGGGCTTTGATCGGTTCTTGTACCAACTCTTCTTACGAAGACCTTTCTAGAGCTGCTTCTATCGTTGAAGACGCTGTAGCTAAAGGTGTAAAACCTAAAGCAATCCTTGGGATCAATCCTGGTTCTGAGCAAGTAAAATATACCGCTGAAAGAGACGGTTTCTTAAATTCTTTCAGAAAATTCGAAAACGCTAGAATCTTCACCAACGCTTGTGGTCCATGTATCGGACAATGGGACAGAGAAGGTGCTGACAAAGGCGAGAAAAACTCCATCATCCACTCTTTCAACAGAAACTTTGCAAAAAGAGCCGATGGTAACCCGAATACCCACGCTTTCGTAGCTTCTCCAGAGATGGTTGCTGCTGTGGCAATTTCTGGTCGTTTGGACTTTAACCCAATTACCGATACTCTGACCAACGAAGCAGGCGAGCAAGTGAAATTGGCTGAACCTAAAGGTGCCGAACTTCCTTCTAAAGGATTTGATGTTGCGGATAACGGTTACCAAGCGCCATCTGTAGACGGTTCTGCAGTAGTGGTAAATGTAAACCCAACTTCTGAAAGACTTCAGTTGCTAGAAGAATTCCCGGCTTGGGACGGAAAAAATATTTCTGATGCTAAAGTTTTGATCAAAGCGTTCGGAAAATGTACCACCGACCACATCTCTATGGCAGGTCCATGGTTGAGATTTAGAGGTCACCTGGACAACATCTCTAACAACATGTTAATTGGTGCAGTTAACGCTTACAACATGGAAACCAACAAAGTGAAAAACCTTTTGAATGGTGAGTACATGGAAGTTCCTGCTTCTGCAAGAGCGTACAAAGCTGCTGGCGTACCTTCTATTGTTGTGGGTGACGAAAACTACGGTGAAGGATCTTCTAGAGAACACGCTGCTATGGAGCCAAGACACCTTGGTGTGAAAGCGGTTTTGGTAAAATCTTTTGCAAGAATCCACGAAACCAACCTTAAAAAACAAGGAATGCTAGGTCTTACTTTTGCTGACAAAGCAGATTACGACAAAATCCAAGAAGATGACTCTGTTAATTTCTTAGACCTTGATCAATTTGCTCCTGGTAAAGCATTAACTTTAGAATTTGTTCATGCCGACGGATCTAAAGATGTTATAATGGCTAACCACACTTACAACGAACAACAAATTGATTGGTTCAAAGCAGGATCTGCACTGAACTTGATTAAGAAACAAGAGAATTAATATCTCTTATTTTCAACATAATGAAACGCTCCAATTTGGAGCGTTTTTTTGTAACAATACAACTCTTTGTTCGTCTAATTAATCATATACAACAAAAATGAACAAAAAAAAGGTATTCGCTATTGCACTGCTGAGTTTTCAAATTTCTTTTGCACAAAATACAGATCAAAAACCCCTAACTAAAGAAAAAAATATTGAAGGTGTTACCATTACCAAAACAAAAAAAGCTGTTGAACAAAAAGCCGACAGAACCATTTTTGATTTTTCCGAACAACCTGTCCTAAACAGTGGGTCGTCTTTAGAAGGCATCAAAAAACTCCCAGGAATGGTAGTTACCGACATTGCCGGAATGATGTACCAAGGGAAATTATTGGAAGTCTATATGGACGGAAGACCTCTGAACATAAACAGCAATGAGCTAACCGCTTTTTTGGAAGGCATGCCTGCTAGCGCCATTGAAAGAATAGAAGTGATCACTCAACCCGGAGCCGAATTTCCGGCAACTTCTGGAGGTGCCATCCTAAACATCATCACATCCAAAAAGTCCAAAAGTTATTTGACAGCCACCTATTCTGGAGGATATCGATTTTCCAACTACGATAAGTTCAGAAATAAATTTAACAACAGTATCGTCCTCAATTCAAAAAATAAATTCTTTGGTTGGCAATTGAGTGCAGGACAAAATTATAACGAGTCATTTAACGAAAATAAAATGGATGGACTTTCCACTGCATTTTCCGACAAATATGCTCGCAGTTATTTTGTAAAAGCAGCCACTACTTTCGACATGGGTCCCGATCGCTTGCTACTCAATTACGATTACAACAACTCTAATAGCGATGCTTATAGCAACTCGGACGGTACATTTCTAATCGAAAACCCTGCGGGATCCAATGTTTTTCTTCCGGAGAAGTACACCAACCTCAGCAAGTCAAAAACCAAAACCGACAGAAACGAATTTACGGCGACCTATCAAAAGAAATTTGATGATAAGAATAAAAAATTAGACCTGAAATTTAATTTCTCCAATCTCAATTCCCAATTTAACCAAAACGGAGTTACAGAGCTTATAAATTACCCAGGAAATCCCAATTATTTAGACATGAAAAACTCATCCAACCAAAAATATTACAACTTCAAGGTAGATTATTCTCAGCCTATCAATATTTTGGATGAAGGTAAAATAAGTTTCGGTGGTTTGTATGAAAAAACAGATTTCACAACGGATTACTTGGATATAAAAAATTTAGATTACCAAAGGCAAACCGCCTCTACCTATGCTGAACTGAATGCCAAATTGAAAAAATTCAGCTTTATCACAGGTGTTCGAGCCGAAAATTATGACATTTCTGGAAAATCGTTAAACTTAAACAATCAATCGTGGTCAGATCTAAAAGCATTCAAGAGGTTTGAACTTTTCCCAAATGCGAGCATTCAGTACGACATTGCACCTTCGCTTTATTTCAATGTTAATTATAACCGAAAAATCTCGTTACCTTCCACCTCACAATTAAATCCTAACAACAACACCTTCCAAAACCCGAATGTAAACATCGGTGGAAACCCGAACATCCAACCAACGATCTACAACAATTTCCAGGCGAAACTTTCGGCCTTCGACTACGCATTTATAAGTTATGATTATAGTATTGTAAACGATCAGGTCATGATGCATGTAGAACGCGATGCATATACGATGAAACAAACCAATGTGAATATTGACAAGCTTACGCAACACAGCTTCAATGTGGGACTGCCACTACCTTTAATGATTTTCACAAAGCCACTTTCAGAGATTATGAAATTTAACTTTAATCCGGACAAAATCAATTTTCTATACTTCTATTCCGGCTATCAATTTCAAGACATCAAGGAGGTTTTGGACAAAAAGGGACTTTGGTTTTTTAACATCAGTGGACAATTTATCTTGCCTTACGACATCAAAATTTCACCGTCATTCAGTTATTCAACAAAAGGAAATTATTACTTTTTCCGAGCCGAAAAGCCATTTATGAATAGTGTGGATCTAAACATCAGTAAAAAATTTGATAACGACCGATTGTCCATTAGTTTATTTGCAAATGATATTTTCAACAGCAGTAGAATGAGCGTAAAAACGATGAATACCAACACTCCAATTTACCTAAACGACAGGCGCGACAGTAGAAATTTTGGAATTTCTATTAATTATAAAATTCCTACCAAAAATAAACTTGCCAAAGTAGAACAAAACATTCTGAACACAGAAAACATCAAAGAAGAAAGCGGTAGTATCCTAAACCAAAACAAATAACAACATAAAAGCATTTGATTGACATCTTATGCTATTTCTTTTAAGAGCCTGTTTTAAATTTTATATCCATACAAAAAGGCAGATAAGAAAGATTAGAAACAGCCGAATTGTTATTTCGGTAAAATTTTAAATAGGCTCTAAATGGATTGCTCCGTATTTCATCAAATTTTTATTAAATTTACTTTAAAAACACGGTTATGTTGGTAAAAATATTCGGAAGCGCAATCCATGGTGTTTCGGCACAAACCATCACCATTGAAGTAAATGTGGACACAGGAGGTGTGGGATACCATCTTGTTGGATTGCCGGACAATGCCATCAAAGAAAGCAGCTACAGAATTTCTGCAGCTTTGAAAAATGTGGGTTACAAAATCCCGGGTAAAAAAATCACCATCAACATGGCGCCGGCAGATCTTAGAAAAGAAGGCTCGGCATACGACCTAAGCATTGCCTTGGGGATCTTAACCGCTTCTGAACAAATAACTGCCGAAAACATCGGCGATTACATCATCATGGGCGAACTTTCCTTGGATGGAGGTTTGCAACCGTTAAAAGGTATCTTACCCATCGCCATCAAAGCAAGAGAAGAAGGCTTCAAAGGAATTATCCTACCCAAACAAAACACCAGAGAGGCGGCTATTGTTAATAACTTGGAAGTCTATGGCGTTGAAAACATCAAAGAAGTCATTGATTTTTTTAATGAAGGAAAGCCGTTGGAAAGAACAGAAATTGACACCCGAAAAGAATTTCAAGATAAAATAAACGATTTTCCCTTTGATTTCTCTGAAGTAAAAGGTCAGGAAATGGCAAAAAGAGCCATGGAGGTAGCCGCAGCTGGAGGTCACAACATTATAATTATCGGTCCACCAGGAAGTGGCAAAACCATGCTTGCAAAAAGAGTTCCGGGCATATTACCGCCACTTACTTTGAAAGAAGCTTTGGAGACCACCAAAATACATTCGGTTGCTGGAAAAATGGGTACAGAAACCTCACTGATGACGACAAGACCTTTTCGCAGCCCTCACCACACTATCTCAGATGTCGCTTTGGTCGGTGGTGGCAGCTATCCCCAACCGGGAGAGATTTCCTTGGCCCACAATGGAGTTTTATTTTTAGATGAAATGCCCGAATTTAAAAGACAGGTTTTGGAAGTGATGAGACAACCTTTGGAAGACCGTGTGGTTACCATTTCCAGAGCCAAATTTACGGTGAATTATCCGGCAAGTTTTATGTTGGTCGCAAGCATGAATCCCTCGCCTTCCGGTTATTTCCCGGACGATCCCAACAACACATCTTCAGTAATGGAAATGCAAAGGTACATGAACAAACTTTCTGGCCCATTATTGGACAGAATTGACATCCACATAGAAGTGCAAAAAGTAGAATTCGAACAACTCACCGAAAAGAGAAAAGGTGAAAACAGCCACGAAATAAGAAAACGAGTTCTCGCTGCAAGAGACCGACAAACAGAACGGTACAACGAATCCGAAATCCATTATAATGCACAAATGGGACCTAAAGAAATCGAAAAATATTGCGCCTTGGATGAAGTTTCGCAAAGCCTTATAAAAACAGCCATGGAAAAATTAAATCTTTCTGCCAGAGCCTACGATAGGATCTTAAAAGTGGCCCGAACCATCGCCGATTTGGACAATCACGACAACATAAATTCGACCCATATTTCAGAAGCCATACAATACAGAAGCTTGGATAGGGAATTTTGGAATGTTTGATGAGGCTTAATTTTTTCAATTTAAGAAACACCCGACAAAACTGCAACGATTGCAACAATTCCACTTAGGCAATCCATCTTTTTTCAATAACTTTGTGCCGCAGAAACGATGAAGTTTCCGATAAATTTATATGTTAGAAAAAAAGGAACATCTATACGAAAAAGCCGTTTTAGTCGGTGTTATTACCCAATTGCAAGACGAGGAAAAACTCCATGAATACATGGACGAATTGGAGTTCTTAGCCTACACAGCTGGTGCAACTGTAGAAAAAAGATTTACCCAAAAACTGACCATGCCCGACTCCAAAACCTTTGTTGGAAAAGGAAAAGCAGAAGAGATAAAAAATTTTGTGAAAGAAAACGAAATCGGAACGGTCATTTTTGATGACGAACTTTCTCCCTCTCAGCTTAAAAATCTAGAAAGGGATATGGAAGTGAAAATCTTGGACAGAACCAATCTTATTTTGGACATTTTCGCTCAAAGAGCACAAACTTCTTATGCAAGAACACAAGTTGAACTCGCACAATACCAATACCTACTACCGCGACTTACCCGAATGTGGACCCACTTGGAAAGACAAAAAGGAGGTATCGGAATGAGAGGCCCCGGAGAAACAGAAATTGAAACGGACAGAAGAATTATCCGTGACCGAATTACCTTACTGAAAGAAAAATTAAAAACCATCGACAAACAAATGGCTACCCAAAGAAACAACCGTGGGAAAGTCGTTCGTGTGGCATTGGTGGGTTATACCAATGTAGGAAAATCCACCCTGATGAATACCCTTTCCAAATCCGATGTTTTTGCAGAAAACAAACTGTTTGCAACTTTGGATACCACGGTACGAAAAGTAGTCATCGGCAACCTCCCTTTCCTATTGACCGACACGGTGGGGTTTATCCGAAAATTACCTACACAATTGGTGGAATCCTTTAAATCGACTTTGGATGAAGTAAGAGAGGCCGATTTACTGATCCATGTGGTGGATATTTCTCACGAAAGTTTTGAAGACCATATCGATTCTGTTAATCAAATTCTGATGGAAATCGAAGCACATCAAAAACCCATGATCATGGTTTTCAACAAAATAGACGCTTTTGCGTACGAGAAAAAAGACGAAGACGACCTAACTCCTGCCACCAGAAAAAACATTTCTTTGGACGAGTGGAAAAAAACTTGGATGGGAAAATCCAAATACCCAACGGTTTTTATCTCAGCAATTACCAAAGAAAATTTTGCTGAAATGAAAAAGATGATCTACGACGAAGTGCATAAAATCCACATTTCTAGATTTCCGTACAACGATTTCTTGTTTGAATATTTTGATGACGAAGACGATAGATAATGACGAATAGCCAAGAAATTTTAGAAGCATTGAACGATCTTGCCATCAAGGAAAATGTCGAGATCCTATCCCGATTTTTCAAAACTGGAAAAGGCGAATACGGCGAAGGCGATGTTTTCTTGGGTGTGAAAGTCCCAGAGTCCAGGACTGTCGTAAACGCATTTTGGGGCAAAACAACTTTAGAAGATGTTCAAGAACTTTTAGAATCCAAATACCACGAAATGCGTTTGGTAGGCTTGCTTATTTTGGTCAAGAAATTTGAAAAAAGTAAAGATTTAAATATAAAAAAAGAAATTGTCGATTTCTATCTCAAGAATACACGATACATCAACAATTGGGATTTGGTCGACCAAAGCTGTTATAAAATTTTGGGCAACTATTGTTTTGAAAACAAACAAGATAAAATACTCAGAACATTATCCAACTCCGACCAACTATGGGAAAAACGAATTGCTGTGGTAGGAACTCTGTATTTTGTGAAGCAAAATTCTTTTGAACTCACCCAAGAATTGGTTTTGAACAACCTCAACCATCCACACGATTTAATGCACAAAGCCAACGGTTGGATGCTAAGAGAAATGGGCAAAAAAGATGAAACCACACTGCTCAACTTCTTGAATCGAGAGTATCATAAAATGCCTAGAACTTGCCTTAGATACGCAATCGAAAAACTTGAAGAAACGCTTCGGCAAGACTATCTAAAAGGAAGAGTATAAAAAAATGAGGTCGCAATGACCTCATTTTTTATTGTATTACTTGATCTCTACACATCCCACTCTGCCACCGGCATTTCCTGTTGGCTGTGTATGAAAATCATCTTCTTTTGCGTGGATAATAATCGATTTTCCAATAATATTTTTGGTTTCGTCCTTACAGCCAATGCACCATTTGTCCGTTTTGAAAATCAACCTTGCAGTCCCTTCTTTGTCTGCAACCAAATTTCCGATATCCCCCATGTGGTGTTCACCATGATTCCATTTCCCGTGATTGTGGCTTTTAGGATTCCAATGTCCACCTGCAGACATCGCATCCGGTGACGAGCAATCTCCTTTCTCATGAATATGGATGGCATGGATCCCCGGCGTTAGCTTGTATGCATTGATGTCCATGGTTACCGTCTTTCCTTTTTGTATAAAATTTACCGTACCTTGGGTATCCGTTTTGCTTTTGCTTAAAATTTTATAATTTTTTGTAGTTCCGCAAGACACCATGCTCAGGGCAATCGCACCTGCTAAAATTAAACTTCCTTTCATTTGAAATATGTTTTAAATTAATAATTAATTGATATTTTTTTAGTGTGCTTCCAGCCAATTTTTTCCCATTCCAACTTCTACAACAAGAGGGACTTGGGTCTCAATGGCCGATTCCATTTCTTTTTTTATAATAGGGATAACAAGATCCAATTCGTCGTTGGGAGATTCAAATATAAGTTCATCATGAACCTGTAAGAGCATTTTCGTTTTTAACTTTTTCTCTGTAAGTTTTTGGTCGATATTTATCATTGCAATTTTTATGATGTCCGCTGCAGAACCTTGTATCGGGGCGTTCACCGCATTTCTTTCTGCATGGCCTTTTACCACAAAATTATTGGAATTGATGTCTTTCAGATGCCTTCTTCTTCCCAAAATTGTTTCGACAAAGCCATTGGTTCTGGCTTTCTCAACTTGACTGGACATGTAGGATTTCAGCTTGGGATAGGTTTCAAAATAAGCATCGATCATTTGTTTGGCCTCAGTTCTGGAAAGTCCGGTTTGTTCTGCCAATCCAAAAGCTCCTTGTCCGTAAATGATTCCGAAATTAACAGATTTGGCTTGAGATCGTTGGTCTCTACTCACTTCTTCCAATGGAATACCAAACAATTTAGCCGCGGTAGAAGCATGGATGTCTTCGCCATTTTGAAATGCAGAAATCAATTGATCTTCCTTGGAAATTTCAGCAATAATCCTAAGTTCTATTTGCGAATAATCGGCGGAGATCAGTTGGTAACCTTCCTTTGCCACAAAAGCACCACGAATTTGCTGACCTCTTTTTGTACGGATCGGAATATTTTGCAAATTCGGATTTAGTGAAGCCAATCTTCCGGTTGCTGCCGTAGTTTGGGAAAACGAGGTGTGTACCCTGTGATCTTTTGGCGAAATCTGCGTAGGCAAAGCATCTACATAGGTCGATTTCAGTTTTTGATAAGTTCTATATTCCAGAATAAGCGGAACAATCTCGTGTTTGGAGACTAATTTTTGTAAAACATCTTCGGAAGTAGCATACTGTCCGGTCTTTGTTTTTTTGGCTTTGGCATCCAGTTTTAGTTTTTCAAACAAAATATCGCCCAATTGTTTCGGAGAGTTCATGTTGAATTCTTCCTCAGACAAGTCGAATATTTTTTGTTCGAGATTTCGCAAATCATTTTCCAAATCCTGACTTTCTTTATTGAGCCAGTCGGTGTCCAAAGATATTCCTGCCGTTTCCATTTTGGAAAGCACCTTCATCAGTGGCATTTCGATATCGTAGAAAAGATTTTCCAGATTTTCTTTTTTTAATTGAGGAGCAAAAATTTCGAACAATTGGTACACCACATCCGCATTTTCTGCTGTAAAATTGGTGGTGTCGGTCATTTCTATCTCTTGGAAAGACCTTTGGTTTTTCCCTTTTTTACCAAGGACTTGCTCGATGGTTTGCAATTGATAATTCAAATAAATTTCCGAAAGATAATCCAGCCCGTGTCTTCCGTCAGGATTGAGCAAATAATGAGCAATCATGGTGTCGAAAAGATTTCCCTTCAGTTCAATCCCTAGATTTAAAAGTATTTTAAAAACGCCTTTCAGATTGTGCCCCACTTTCAGTAGGTCTTCTTTTTCAAAAACCGGCCTGAAAAGTTCGATAGTCGCGTTTCGATCCTCAGCAATGCTGGAAAAAGGAATAAAATAGGATAGATTTTTTTTGTAAGAAAAGCTCATGCCCAAAAGATCCTCTTCATCCTGTTCTGAAACGAGAAAATGAAGGGCTACCGCTTTTTGGGTGAGAATATTTTGTACCACTATTTTTTGTGCTTTTTCAGTATTGATGTATTGATACAAAGCACGACCGTCTTTAAGTGAAGTTTTGGTTGAGGTTTGTGCATCCAATTCTTCAAAATTTGCGAATAAATCGCCTACAAATTCGTTGGCTTTAGGTGATGATTTAGCAGTCGTCTTTTCAGTTTCAGTTTCAGTTTCAGCATTTACCGACTTATCACCTTCAACCGAAAAAGCTCGGTATAGATTTTCAAATAGTCTTCTGAATTCTAATTCGTCAAAGACTTCTCTAACTTTTTCAAAGTCCGGCTGATCCAGATCGTATTGTTCTTGGTGAAAATCGATGGGAACATCGCAAATAATTGTGGCTAATTTTTTAGACAAAATTCCTCTTTCCGCAGATGCTTCTACCTTTTCCTTTAACTTTCCTTTCAGTTGATTGGTGTTGGCCAAAAGAGTCTCAATGCTTCCGTATTCTTTCAGAAATTTCATAGCCGTTTTCTCTCCGACCCCTTCCAATCCTGGGATATTGTCCACCGCATCGCCCATCATGGCGAGGAAATCGATCACTTGTTTTGGATCTTCAATTTCGTATTTGGCTTTCACTTCGTCCACACCCAAGATTTCGATGTCGCCCCCTTTGGATGCCGGTTTGTAAATTTTAATATTATGGGTAACCAACTGTGCAAAATCTTTATCCGGAGTTACCATAAAAACTTCATAGCCTTCCTTTTCTGCCTTGCCTGCAATGGTCCCAATAACATCATCGGCTTCGTAGCCTTCCACTCCCAAAATTGGGATATGCATGGCTTCTAAAATGGTATGAATATAGGGAACTGCAATTTTTATGGCCTCTGGAGTCTCACTACGGTTGGCTTTGTAATCGGCGAAATCTTCAGTTCGTACAGAAGCTTTTCCCACATCAAAAACCACTGCCAAATGGGTGGGTTTTTCTCGTTTTATCAGTTCAATAAGCGAGTTGGTAAATCCAAAAATGGCTGATGTATCCAATCCTTTGCTGGTCAGTCTTGGGTTTCTGATGAGCGCATAATACCCACGAAAAATCATGGCATAAGCATCGATTAGGTAAAGTCGTTTGTCGCTAGGCTTTGTCATAAAACAAAGATATGAAAAACTTAATCGAATGCTTGAAGCAGAATGAATAGAATTTTAAAAAGAGAGCGATTGATGGTGTTAATCCTTTATTGAGGATTCATTTTTTCTACTATTTTATCAATGTTCAATTCATTAAGACAAGCCCAATCGCCTCGGAAACATTCTTTGTCGCCAAAAACCGAACACGGTCGACAAGACAGATCTTTGACCTGCACCACATCGTCTAAGGATTGTCCATAGCCCAGGAAACCCGCATAGGGATGGGTGGCTCCCCAAATGGAAATGCATCGTGTACCGACCAAACTTGCCAAATGCATGTTGGCCGAATCCATGGAAATCATCAGTTCTAATTTTGCGATTTTTTGCAACTCTTGTTTTAGACTGAGTTTACCTGCCAAAGATGTCGCATTCGGAATTTGACTCTCCCATTGACTCAAGAGTTCTACTTCTGATTTTCCACCTCCAAAAAAATAAATTTCATGATCTTGTGCTAGGATTTTTGCCAATTCAAAAGATTTTTCAAGAGGTAGCATTTTGCCTTTGTGTTGGGCAAATGGAGCAAAACCAATTCCGGATTTATGAATTTCTAAACTTCTGAATTGATGTGAAAGATTGACCTCAAAACCCATCTTTCGGAAAACATCGGCGTATCGTTCTACGGTGAGCTTCAGTTGGATTTTGTCCAAATTCCAAATGTTGGTCAACTGTTTTTTTTCGTCTTTGCCTTTATTGATTTTGAATACTTTATTACCTTTTCTCGCTAAAAATTTTGAGAGCATTTTGGATCGAATAACATCGTGCAAGTCCGCCACAAAATGAGGTTTGTACTTTTGATGAAGCTCTTTTGCCAATTTCATCAACCCAAAATATCCTTTGTATTGATCTAAGTCTGTACCGTGAAATGAAAATCTTGGAATGTCAAAAAACAAATCCTCGAAATTTTTTCTGGATACCATCACGATTTCTACTTCTGGGTTTTGTTCCAGAAACTCACGGATTACGGGTGCCGTCATGGCAACATCTCCAAAGGCAGAAAAACGGTATGCTAAAATCCTGATCATGCTTTTAATTGATAGGCTACGGCATAGAATTTTATTTGCTTGGTCATCGCCATAAGTCCATTGGCTCGAGTTGGAGAAAGAAATTCTTGCAGTCCGATTTCTTCAATAAACTTAAAATCCGAATCCATAATTTCCTGAGTGGTATGTCCCGAATAGATGGACACCAAAAGAGCAACAATCCCTTTAGGAAGTATCCCGTCGGAGTCTGCATTGAAAAAGAGTTTTCCGTCTCTAAATTCTGGATCGATCCAAACTTTGGACTGACAGCCTTTGATCAGGTTTTCATCTTTCTTTTTATCTTCCGGCATCCCAACCAAGGACTTGCCAAGGTCGATGATGTATTCGTATTTTTGTTCCCAATCGTCCAAAAAATCAAATTCTTCTACTATTTCTCTCTGCTTTTCTTGTATGGTCATCTTGAATCTTATCTAAAGGACAAAGATAAGGCATTTAAGACAAGTGAATGCACATTATGAAGGGTTGAATTAAACAAGAATTAAAATGAAATTAAAAATTTTCTTGAACCACCTTTTCATAAAGTTGTAGCAATTTCGGCGTTTCGTTTTCCCAACAAAGATCTTGGGCAGCCCTGTTGAGTTCGTTTTGATAAACCGATTTACCACACTTCAGAACCAAGCTAATTTTCTCGGCCAATTCTTGCTCGCTGTGGTTTTTAATCGTTTCGCCTACTTTATATTGGCTGATTATTTTTTTCATTTCCGGAAAATCAGAACAGACTACTGGAACCCCGGCTTGTATGTAATCTGAAATTTTATTGGGCAAAGAGTAGTAGTAACTAAGACCACCGTTTTCTTCAATACTCAAGCCTACATTGGCTTTGGGAGTGATTGCTCTTAATTCAGTTGGGTGCTTTTTTCCTAAAAATTTCACCTTATCCAGAAGATTGAGTTTCTTGGTCAGCTCCACATACTCGGTATATTTCGGACCGCCACCTGCGATCCAAAGCACGGCATTATCAATCCACTTCATGGCGGGGATCACTTTATCCAATCCACGAGACGGATTGATGGTACCTTGGTATAAAATAATTTTAGGATTGTTTTCAGAATTGTGCACTTCAGGATTCAGACTCATTTTCATTGGCAAATTTCGGATGACCAATGGCATTTTGATGTGGTATTTTTTTGCATACCAATCGGCATAACTGGCATTTGCAGTCATCATGTATTTTAGATTCGGAATGCAATATTCTTCTAAAAGTTGCCAAATTCTCTTGGTCCATTTCCCTTGTAAAGAAGGCATCTCTGTGAAAATCTCGTGACTGTCATAGATCAACGGAAGCTTTTTCTTTTTGGAAATCAACAGATTGGGATAGATGGTTTCTAGGTCGTTCGCCACCAGAATGCAATTTTCTTTAGCTTTTGACCTTAACAGCTTATACAGTTTTAGATTGTATTCTACATAAGCAAACTTCAACGATTTTGATTTTAATGAAATTCTCGTAAAAGGATACGGCCTTTTCAATTCGGGCAATCCGTCCCAAGAAGAACCAATCAATTCTACTTGATAGCCGTTGTCGTATAAGGTTTTACAAATTTTTTCTACTCGTTGGTCGGTCAATAAATTGTTAAAAACCGATACAATTACCTTCGTCATTTTTATTGTTTTTTAGCCCAAACAGCCATTTTTCTATCCAAGACATCCAACGGAAGGCAGCCTTGACTGAGCACTTCGTCGTGAAATTTTGCAATGTTAAATTTCGCTCCCAAATCTTTGCTGTACTTTTCCCTAAGTTCAAGAATTTTTAAAGCTCCAATTTTATAGGCCAATGCTTGTCCAGGCACCGCCATATACCGTTCTACAGCTGCTGTGGCATTGGCTTCGGAGTCGGCGATGTTGTTCAGATAATAGGCTATGGCTACTTCTCTGGGCATCATACCGGTATGGATTCCCGTATCGATCACCAGACGAACAGCACGCAACATCTGATCGTTCAGGTAGCCCATTTTTTGATACGGATTTTTGTACAGACCCAATTCAGGGCCTAATGTTTCACAATAATGCGCCCATCCTTCGCCGTAAGCACCTATCCAACCGAAGCGCATAAATTTTGGTAAACTTTTATTCTCTTGTTGCAAAGAAATTTGATAGTGATGTCCAGGAATGGCTTCGTGCAAAAATAAAGATTCCATACCTGTGGTGACATTAAATTTTTTAGGATCAGGAAGCGGAACATAAAAAACACCCGGTCTCTTTCCGTCAGGAGTTCCTTGTACATATTCGGCACTGGCTGTGGTTTCTCTAAATTTCTCGGTAGCTCGAATTTCGAAAGGAGTTGTGGGTGTTACATTAAAATATGTTTTTAAATGCGGACTGATGGTCGATAATATTTTCTGAAAGTCGTCCAAAATTTCTTGTTTCGTTTGATAAGGCATCGCTTTAGCATCTTTGGTAAAACTTTGGATAAAGTCTCCTAAAGAACCCTGAAAACCAACCTCATCTTTCACCTTTAGCATTTCGGCACGGATGACTTCCACTTGTATTTTCCCAATTTGAAAAATATCTTCCGGCGTTTTATCAGTCGTGGTCCAAGATTTTACCAAATGTTTGTACATCCCATCTCCGTTTGGTACGGCATTCATCCCGTCGGTTTTTCTTGCATTGGGCAGGTAATTTTTCTCCAAGAAATCGCCCATTTTTTTGTAGGAAGGAACGATCACCGACAGAATAACCTTCTGATACCTTAGGCTTAGATCTTCTTTTTGTTCTTGACTGAAGTCTGCGGGAAATTTCCTAATCGGCCCAAAGAAAATGTTTTTATCCACGGAAGTAGAGGTCAATTCTTCAGCTTTCATCTGGGTGATCATTTTTTGCACCAAAACTTTTGGCAAAACCAGTCCGCTATCCATTCCTTTTTGAAAGTTGATTTCGGCCTGATCCATCCATCTTGGAAATTGCTCCATTCGTTTCAGCCAATCTTCGTAATTTTTTATCGTTTCAAAAGGCTGACCTCCCTCTCCAGATCCCAAAAGCGGAAAATCCAACGGCAATCCTTGAAATTGCGTAAAGGGAAGCAGCTGAAAGGGATAGTCCAATGCTTGTAAATGATCGCTTACTTCGTATTTCAGCACATCGTACACCACCTTATCCTCATCGGAAAGTGCGGAGTAATTTATTTTTTTTAATTGAGCACCCACTTGGGTATAAAGCGATTTTTCTTGTCCCAAAAATTCATCGCCAATATCAATGGGCAAGATGTCGTTGTAGCGCAAATCCCCTTGAGAAGTCGCTTCCAACGGATGAAGTTTTAGATAATCTTCATAATACCGATCTGCAATTTGTGCCAATTCTTTGGATTTTTGTGCTGTTTTTTCTTTTTTAGTACACGCCCATAATCCCAGAAGCAATCCGGAACTTAAAATGATACGAAAGATTGTTTTTTTCATCGCCCAAAGTTTATGCAGGCTAATTTAAAAAAATAAACGACAACTTCGTCTTTATTAAAGAAGCAAGAGCATTTTCCATAACGGCAATCTTTAAAAACTATTGAAAAACGAACGATAAAAATGTAATTTTGCAAAATGAAACAGCTTGAAAACAGAGACGATATCGTATTTTTAGTGAATGCTTTTTACAAAAAAGTGGAAAAATCTGAAATCGGATTTTTCTTTAACGATGTTGCCAAAATCGATTGGGGACACCACCTTCCCAAGATGTATGACTTTTGGACCACTCTTTTATTTGGCGAGGTTGCCTACAAAGGAAATCCTATGGCGGCACACTTTCCCATCAACAGCATGGTAGCCATGGAAAAGAGCCATTTTGAAACTTGGATAAAAATTTGGACAGAAACCGTTATGGAACATTTTGAAGGAGAAGTGGCCGAACTTGCCGTTTACAAAGCCAACAACATAGCCCTACTGATGGGACACCGTATGGAAATTGCAAGAAGATTGAGCTAATCAAAGATTTAAAAAAAATATCCTTCGAATGGGAAACTTCGCCTGTTAAATTTTAATACATTTGCAATAAATAACGGCAAAATACCGTTATAACAACGGCACTTATTTAACATAATAAAATATTTAATAAAAATTACCGCTTTTTCTTGCGCAATTGTTTTTTTTTGCTTTGTCAAATCTTTGCAAAGGTGGATTCAAGTTATAAATGCAACATCACAGTTTTCATTCAATTTTTGAGCGAAAATTTCATTGGGCGTTTTAAAACCAAATCTTTTTCGTGGTCTGTTGTTTAAAATATTTATTACCCTTTC
>NZ_REFA01000022.1 GCF_003852705.1 Amniculibacterium aquaticum | reverse complement strand
CTTATAGTGGAAAAGAAAATCTGAAAATTGCCAGCGAACAGGATATAAAAATTGTTGCAAAGTTAAATCCATCCATTACACAAGGATGTAGGAAAGAAAAAGACCAGTTTGATTACAATAAGGATGCCGACAGATTTGTTTGTCCTGCCGGACATTTGGCCATCAGAAAAGCCCGTCAGAATAGAAAGAATGTCGGCAAAAATCAAGTTGATGTATATTATTTTGATGTTGAAAAATGTAAAGTTTGCCCATTAAGAGAAGGTTGTTACAAAGAAGGAGCAAAATCTAAAACCTATTCTGTTTCTATAAAATCAGAATTACACCAAGAACAGATGGCTTTTCAGGAAAGTGATTATTACAAGGAGAAATCGAAACACCGGTATAAAATTGAAGCCAAAAACAGTGAACTTAAAAATGTTCATGGTTACAAAAGAGCCACTTCTTATGTAATAGAAAACATGCAAATGCAGGGAGCATTGGCTATTTTCGCAGTCAATTTGAAGAGAATCCTGAAATTAATCTAAGAAAAAGAGAACAAAATCATCATCTTTAAAACTCAGCTCCAATTAAAGCAAAACAAGCTTTACAAAACCCATTAAATTTAGAACTCCAAAAAATGTAAAGAGCTTATTACCGATTTTAAAGTCGTGTAATAAGCTCTTAATTCTTGTCTGAAATTAAATCTTATTCAAAATAAAGATGGTTTTTCAGTGACCTCGATAAGGTCGGCTTCTTTTTTTATAAACAACTTTCTTTAGCACATGATGTTAATTGTAATATTTTGTGTAATAAAGTTTGTTAAGGCGTTTTTAATGCAGTTGAAATCGGATTGAATAACTTATATTTCTTTTCTCTGATGGATGATGCAGACAAGATTTCATTTAGCAATCTTATTTGTTCCAAGACAAAATATTCTTTACTTTTGAAGCTTTCTTTTAATTTCAATTTCTATTTTCCATGAAACTTTGTATTGCCGAGAAACCAAGTGTAGCCAGAGATATTGCCAAAGTTCTCGGAGCCAATATGCCCAAACAAGGCTATATGGAAGGCAATGGTTATTGCGTAACTTGGACTTTCGGACATCTGTGCACCTTGAAAGAACCTCACGATTACGGCCCTCAATACAAATCCTGGAGTCTGATTTTTCTACCCATTATTCCTCAAAATTTTGGCATCAAACTCATCGACAATAAAGGAGTAGAAAACCAGTTCAAAGTCATTGAAAAATTGGTTTCAGAATGTGATGAAGTCATCAACTGTGGCGATGCCGGGCAAGAAGGTGAACTGATACAACGATGGGTTCTGCAAAAAGCGAAATGCAAAAAACCGGTAAAAAGATTGTGGATTTCATCGCTAACCGAAGAGGCCATCAAAGACGGTTTCGATAACTTAAAAAATGCCGAAGAATACAACAAACTTTATTTGGCTGGTAATGCCAGAGCTGTTGGCGATTGGCTTTTGGGCATCAATGCCACACGATTGTTTACCAAAAAATTTGGCGGAAACAAGGCCGTTTTATCCATTGGTCGGGTACAAACTCCAACTTTGGCCATGTTGGTACAAAAACAAAAAGAGATTGATGCCTTCCAGTCTGAAGAATATTGGGAATTAAAAACGGCTTACCGTGAAGTGCTTTTTTCTGCGGCTATCGATCGTTTGAAGTCTTTAGAAAAAGCGGAGAAAGGTTTAGAATATCTTAAAAAACACGAATTTGAGATTGTATCTTTTGAAATAAAGGAAGGAAAAGAGAAAAATCCTCGGTTATTCGATTTGACAGGTCTTCAGGTTGAAGCCAACAAAAAATACGGATTTTCTGCTGAAAATACGCTAAAACTTATCCAATCGTTATACGAAAAAAAACACACCACCTATCCCAGGGTAGATACCACCTATCTATCGGAAAGTTTGTACCCTAAAATTGCAGGAATATTAAGATCCATGACTCATTATCAGGAATATACGACCGAGTTGCTCAGCCAACCAATTCCTAAGTCCAAAACGGTTTTCGACGATACCAAAGTTACCGATCACCATGCAATTATACCCACAGAAATCGCTCCCAGCTCTTCTTTGAGCAGAGAGGAAAAACAAATTTATGATTTGGTGGCCAGAAGATTTATCGCTGTTTTCTATCCAGAATGTAAAATTTCAAATACTTTGGTGGAAGGAAAAGTGGGAGAAATCCCCTTCAAAGCCACAGGAAAACAAATCCTAGAACCGGGTTGGCGTTTGATTTATTCCAAAGATAAAAAAGACGAATCCGAAAACCAAAATAAAGACGAAGAACAAACGATACCGGAATTTGCAATTGGCGAAAAAGGGACGCATTTCCCCATCGTACATCAGGGGAAAACCTCGCCACCAAAACCGTACACCGAGGCGACTCTTTTGCGGGCTATGGAAACCGCCGGAAAACAAGTGGAAGACGAAGAACTTCGTGAAATGCTGAAAAACAATGGCATCGGAAGACCATCCACTCGAGCCAACATTATCGAAACCCTTTTCAAAAGAAAATACATCGAGAAAAAAAGGAAAAATCTTTTTGCAACTTCTACCGGTGTGGATCTGATAGATACCATAGAAGACGATTTGCTAAAAAGCCCGGAACTCACCGGAGAATGGGAGTTTAAGCTAAGAAAAATTGAAAAAGGCGAATATTCCGCAGATGTTTTTAAGGAAGAATTGATAGCCATGGTGACAGAACTGACCAAAAAAGTCATCGATAGCAAGGCAAAATTGATACAACTAGAAACAGAACCCCAGAAAAAAGAAAAGAAAAAATCTGAAAAACCTGCCGTTTCCAAAGAAATTTCATGGTCAGAAATACAATGTCCAAAATGCAAGAACCATGCATTGATAAAAGGGAAATCAGCAATTGGATGCAACGATTATAAAAGTTGTGGTTTCAAAATTCCTTTCGAGATTTTTGGCAAAAAACTAAACGAAAAACAGATACACGATCTCATAATCAAAAAGAAAACCTCTAAGCTAAAAGGCTTCAATCAGCATCCCGAACACATCGTAGAAGGAGTTTTACAAATGGATGAACATTTCGGGATTTTTTTGAAAAATTAGGTCTTGATATCAAGGTACAGACCTCCACAAATTATCTGTTTTTTAAATTGAATATTTATCTGGATATTATACTACAACCATACTATAATTTAAGCAATTTATAGAATATTAAAAGTCGAAGCATAAAAAATAAGATTCACACTTTGATATCTTTGGTCAAATTCTTACTTTTGTAGTTCCGAAAAATAAATTTATAAAACTAATTATGAGAGTTCTAATCGTAGGTAACGGAGGGAGAGAAAGTGCCCTTGCTTGGAAACTAAAGAGTGATAGCAGAATTTCTAAAATGTATTTTGCAAAAGGAAACGCAACAACGGATCTTTTGGGGCAAAATGTTTACGAAAACGACATCGTTGAACTAAGAAATCTTGCCATCAGAGAGAAGATAGATCTTACGATTGTTGGTCCAGAAGCTCCATTAGTTGAAGGTCTGGTTGACGATTTTAGACAACACGGACTTAAGGTTTTTGGTCCTAAGAAAAGAGCTGCAGAACTAGAAGGTAGCAAAGCTTTCTCAAAAAGATTCATGCAAACTCATGGTATCAAAACAGCTAAAGCAGTAACTTTTGATGCCTACAAAGAAGCTACAGAATATGTAAAAACCCAAGCTTTCCCATTGGTCATCAAGGCCTCTGGTTTAGCAGGCGGTAAAGGTGTTGTAATCTGTGAAAACTTGGACGATGCTCTTAGTACCATCCATGCTTTCATGATTGACAGAATCTATGGCGATGCAGGTATCCAACTGGTTATCGAAGAATTTTTGCAAGGTTTTGAAACTTCAATAATTGCTTTTTCTAACGGAAATAAATTTTTCCCTTGTGTAACTGCAAAAGACTATAAAAAGGTAGGAAACGGTGATAAAGGAGCCAATACAGGCGGTATGGGAAGCGTTGCTCCTTGTCCAAAATTCACACAAGAACATTATGCCGATTTCGAAAAAAACATCCTTGAACCAACCCTAAAAGGACTTAATGCTGAAAATCTTAACTTCAAAGGATTTATTTTCTTTGGATTGATGATTACCAACAACGGTGTATATCTATTGGAGTACAACATGAGAATGGGAGACCCAGAAACTCAAGTGATTATGCCTCTTTTAGAAAGTAACCTTTTGGATCATATTCAAGATTGCCTAGAAGGAAAAGACATCGAATTGAAATTTGCTGATAAAAAAGCGGTTTGTTTGGTGATGTGTTCCGGAGGTTATCCTGGAAAAATTGAAACCGATTTCGAAATTAAAGGAATCGAAAAGGTAAAAGACTCACACTTATTTTTCGCCGGTGCCCAAAAACAAGGCGACAGAATTGTAACCACAGGTGGTAGAGTCGTAAATGTTGTCGCTACTGCACCAACTTACGAAGAAGCCAGAAAAAAAGTATATGCTGATGCACTTTCTGTACATTTCGATTATGAATATTACAGAGAAGATATCGGTAAATTCTAAACATTAGAGGGATTTTTCCCTCTTTTTTTTTAGAAATTTTTATAAAAATTTGAAAAATAAAAAGTAATAATGAATAACGGAATTTTAATTTTAGACTTTGGATCCCAATACAACCAACTTATCGCCAGAAGAGTTCGAGAAATGGGAGTTTATTCAGAAGTTTTACCTTATAATACACCCATAAAAGACCTTATGGCCAAACAACCTGCAGGGATTATCCTTTCTGGTGGACCAAGTTCTGTAAATGCAGAAGACGCTCATTTGGTAGAAAAAGCACTATTTGATCAAGAAATTCCTGTATTGGGAATTTGCTACGGCATGCAATTGACCACTCATCTTTTGGGAGGAACAGTAAAAAAAGGCGAAAAAGGAGAATATGGAAAAGCAAACTTACACATCGATAAAAGTTCTAAACTTTTCAACGGTGTTTCTACCGATTCCATCGTGTGGATGAGCCATTTTGACGAGGTTGAACAAGTACCTGAAGGCTTTGAAATCAATGCGAAAACCGATGTGATCTCTGCCATTTCCAACGAAAGCAAAAACATCTACTGTGTACAATTCCACCCTGAAGTTTCTCATTCCGAAGAAGGAGCTAAAATGTTGGAAAACTTCGTTTTTGAAATTTGTAATGCCGAAAAAAATTGGAAACTTACCAATTATATCGATAAAACCGTTGCCGAAATTCGTGAAAAAGTAGGAACAGAAAAAGTAATTTTAGGACTTTCTGGTGGGGTAGACTCATCCGTTGCAGCAGTACTCATCCACAAAGCCATCGGCGATCAACTCACTTGTATCTTTGTAGATACCGGACTGTTAAGAAAGGACGAAGGAAAAAAAGTAATGGAAAACTACGGTGAGCATTTCCACATGAACATCAAAATGGTCGATGCTTCCGAAAGATTCTTATCCAAATTGGCAGGTGTTTCTGATCCTGAACAAAAAAGAAAAATCATCGGAAACGAGTTTATTGCCGTTTTTGATGAAGAATCTACCAACCTTTCTGGGGCGAAATTCTTGGCTCAAGGCACCATCTATCCGGATGTTATCGAAAGTCAATCGGTTAAAGGACCTTCTGCAGTAATCAAGTCTCACCACAATGTTGGTGGTTTGCCAGAAGACATGAAAATGGAATTATTGGAACCTCTTAGAGAACTTTTCAAAGACGAAGTAAGAAAAGTAGGTGAAGAGTTGGGTATCGCTCACCATTTGGTGTACAGACATCCATTCCCAGGTCCAGGTTTAGGCATTAGAATCTTAGGCGAAGTGGATGCTGAAAAAGTAAGAATTTTACAAGAAGCCGATGATATTTTCATTCAAGAATTGTATAAAAACGATTTGTACGAAAAAGTTTCTCAGGCCTTTGTCGTTCTTCTTCCAGTAAAATCTGTAGGAGTTATGGGCGACGAAAGAACTTATGAATACACAGCTGTAGTTCGTTCTGCCAATACCATCGACTTTATGACCGCCACTTGGAGCAAACTTCCGTATGAGTTTCTAGAGTTGGTTTCCAACAGAATTATCAACGAAGTGAGAGGCATTAATAGAGTTGCTTACGACATCTCTAGCAAACCACCTGCAACCATCGAGTGGGAATAATTTTTTAGAAAAATACCTACAAATCCTTTCATTTTATGGAAGGATTTTTTTTATTTTTAATTCTTTTTATAAATCGTACTTTTGCACCATGGAAAAACTCACTTTTGCAGATTTTGAATTACCGGAAAAGATCTTAGATGTATTAGCAGACTTAGAAATTTTCGAACCAACACCCATTCAGGAAAAAAGCTTTAAACCGATACTCTCAGGAAGAGACATCATGGGAATTGCGCAAACCGGTACGGGTAAAACTTTAGCCTATCTTTTGCCAGTACTCAAAAATTGGAAATACAATAAAAATGGAAACCCAACGGTTTTGGTTTTGGTACCGACCAGAGAATTGGTGGTGCAGGTTAGTGAAATTTTGCAAAACCTTTGTCAAAACATTACCACCCGTGTTATCGGAGTGTATGGAGGAAAAAACATCAATACTCAAAAATTACTCTTCAACGAGGGTTGCGACATTTTGGTAGGTACTCCTGGTAGGGTTATGGACTTGGCGATAGACAATTCAATTTCTTTAAAAGAAGTTAAAAATTTAATCATTGATGAGTTTGATGAAATGCTAAACCTAGGATTCAGACCACAATTGACCCATATTTTCGAAATGATGAAAGCCAAGAGACAAAATATTTTGTTCTCGGCAACCATGACCGAAGCAGTGGATGAAATGTTGGACGAATACTTTGCCAGTCCGATAGAAATATCCTTAGCCAAATCGGGTACACCTCTAGAAAAAATTGAACAAAGCGGTTATAAGGTAGTTAATTTCAACACTAAAGTGAATTTATTAGAACATCTTTTAAAGCAAAATGATGATCTTTCCAAAGTTTTGATTTTTACGAATAATAAAAGACACGCCGATTTGTTATTTACCAAAATCGAAGAGTTATTCCCAGAAGATTTCGAAGTGATCCACTCCAATAAATCACAAAACTACCGTCTAAAAGCCCTGAAAAAATTTGAAAATGAAGAAGTTCGAGGCTTAATAACTACCGATGTTATGGCAAGAGGTTTGGACATTTCGGACATTACCCATGTCATCAACTTCGAGGTTCCGGAAGTTCCAGAACAATACATCCACAGGATTGGTAGAACGGGTAGGGCAGACAAGGACGGAAAAGCCATCACCTTTATCACCGAAAAAGAAGACACAGCGCTCTTAGAAATAGAAATGTTGATGGATAAAGAACTTTTCATAAACGATTTCCCATCCGAAGTCAAGATTAATCCTAAGAAAATCGCAGCTGAAGAAGAAGTGGTTTTGATGAAAAACCCTGTAAAAGTGAAACTGAATGAAGGGGGAGGAGCTTTCCATGAAAAGGCAGCTAAAAATAGAAAAATTAATCTCGGTGGACCAAGCAAAAGAAAACCACCTAAAAAACACGGTGCCAATAGAGCGCAGCAAAAAGCAAAATCGATTGCAAAAAGAAAGAAATAATCGTATTTTATATTTTGTGAAACCCATTTCAATACGAAAATAGAATGACAGAAAATAACAACCATAGAGCTGGTTTTGTGAACATCGTTGGGAAACCCAATGCCGGAAAATCTACGCTTCTCAACAGATTGATGGGCGAGAAGTTGGCCATTGTTACCCAAAAAGCACAAACGACAAGACATCGTATTTTTGGAATTTATAATGAAGACGATGTTCAAATTGTCTTTTCCGATACTCCCGGAGTTTTGGATCCTAAGTACGGATTGCAAGAAAAAATGATGGATTTTGTAAAGGATTCTTTGCAAGATGCCGATGTATTTTTATTCATCATCGATATTACAGATCCGTCCGAACCCAATGAATTTTTGGTGGAAAAACTGAATAAAATTCCGGTTCCTGTACTTATTTTAATCAACAAAATCGATGTTTCCAATCAAGAGAAATTAGAAGGAATCATGGAGTTTTGGCACAATAAAATCCCCAAAGCAGAAATTCTTCCGATTTCTGCCCAAGAAGGCTTCAATACCGATGTTATTTTACCAAAATTAAAATCTTTGTTGCCGGAAAACCCACCATACTACGACAAAGACCAGTACACCGACAAACCAGAACGATTTTTCGTAAACGAAACGGTTCGCGAAAAAATTCTTTTGAATTATGAAAAAGAAATTCCGTACTCTGTAGAGGTTGTCACTGAACAGTTTAAAGAAAAAGAAGGCATCATTTTTATCGATTCCATCATATATGTCGAAAGAGATACCCAAAAAGGAATCATCATTGGACATAAAGGCGAAGCGATAAAAAAAGTAGGTACACAAGCACGATTGGATCTTGAAAAATTCTTTAACAAAAAAATCCATCTCAACCTTTTTGTAAAAGTCAAAAAAGATTGGAGAAAAAACGATAGAGATCTTAAGAATTTTGGATATCGATAAAAATCGACAAAATTTATTTTAAAAATTACACTCAAATTGACAAAATAATGTTAAATTTGAGTGTAATTCTTTTTTTCATCATGTTTTTATCCACAACATATAATAAAAATTTTCTCAACTTTGGACTGCTATTATTGAGAATTGTTATAGGATTGTCCATGCTCAGTCACGGATATCCTAAGTTACAAATGCTTATGTCTGGGAAAATTGAATTTATGAGTTTGTGGGGACTCAGTCCTGGTTTTACATTAGCAATGGTCGTATTTGCTGAATTTTTATGTCCATTTTTCATCATCATCGGTCTATTCACAAGATTGGCGTGTATCCCGATCATGTTTACCATGTTATTTGCCATTTTTATGGTGCATATTCAGGATGATTTTAGTAAAATGGAACTTCCAATTTTATATTTCTTATCGTATCTCATGCTTCTCATTTTATCGGCAGGAAAATTTTCTGTAGATGCCATGATTGAGAAAAGAAGGTATGAATGGTAATAGATCTTGATTTGAAAATAGAAAGTCGTACATCAAGAATTAAAACACAAGATTATGAATATTTTCAAAAAAGTCCTTATCGGGTTACTGATCGTTACAGCATTGATTTTTATAGCCGCTCTAGTTGCACCTAAAAAATTTCATGCAAAAGGAGAAACTACCATTAACAAACCCATTTCCGAGGTTTATAATTATGTTAAAAGCATAAAAACTCAAGAAGAGTATTCCATTTGGTTTGAAGAAGATCCCAACATCATCAAAAATTATTACGGTAAAGACGGAGAAATTGGTTCTGGCTTGAAATGGCAAAGTGAAATTGTAGGGAATGGCGAACAAAAAATAAAAAATCTTTCAGAAAATAAAAAAGTGGAAATCGACTTGTACTTAATGGACAACAGCAAAGCCAATCATTTGGTTTATGAAATGGATGAGTTAAGCCCCAATAAAACCAAATTGACTATTGAAGTAGATGGTGAAACTCCCATACCGTTTAATTTGATGTCGTTGATGTACGATATGAATGCCAGCTTTCAACAAAATGCTGATAATCTTAAGAAAGTTTTAGAAGATAAATAGACAATCCAAAGAATAACCGTTTATTACTAAAACGCATCTAATTTAACATAATATAAATTATAGGATTTTTTTTAACACGACTGTAGAAAGTAGATTTTGATGATATACCAAAAAAGTCTTAATTTTAGCAGTACAGATAATACATTAAAAATGATCAATAAAACAGTAAAAAATGTACAGGAAGCCTGTGAAGGTATCCAAGATGGAATGACCATTATGCTTGGTGGTTTCGGTCTTTGTGGTATTCCTGAAAACAGTATCGCCGAATTGGTGAGAAAAAATGTGAAAAACCTAACCTGCATATCCAACAATGCCGGTGTTGATAATTTTGGTTTGGGATTGTTACTACAAAAAAAACAAATCAAAAAAATGATTGCTTCTTATGTTGGCGAAAATGCTGAATTTGAAAGACAATTACTTTCAGGCGAATTAGAAGTCGAACTTATCCCACAAGGTACTCTGGCAACGCGTTGTATGGCAAGCGGTTACGGTATGCCTGCAATTTTCACTCCTGCAGGTGTTGGTACAGAAGTCGCTGAAGGTAAAGAAATTAGAAACTTTAACGGTAAGGATTATCTTTTAGAATATGCTTTCGATTCGGATTTTGCCATCGTAAAAGCATGGAAAGGCGATACAGCCGGAAATTTAATTTTCCGTTCAACCGCCAGAAACTTTAATCCCATGATGGCCATGGCAGGGAAAATAACCATTGCCGAAGTTGAAGAATTGGTACCTGCAGGAGAACTGGATCCAGACCAAATCCATACACCAGGAATTTTCGTACACAGAATTTTCCAAGGTGAACACTACGAAAAAAGAATTGAACAAAAAACTGTAAGAGCAAAAAACCTATAATATGGCACTATCTAAAGAACAAATCGCGATGCGCATCGCAAAAGAAATTTCCAACAATTCTTATGTTAATTTGGGAATCGGTATTCCAACTTTGGTGGCTAATTATATCCCAGAAAATATCAATGTGGTTTTGCAATCCGAAAACGGTTTGTTAGGAATGGGTCCCTTTCCGTTTGAAGGTGAAGAAGATGCAGACCTTATCAATGCCGGAAAGCAGACCATCACTACCCTTCCGGGATCTGTAATTTTCGACTCGGCAACCAGCTTCGGAATGATCCGTGCTCAAAAAGTAGATCTTACCATCTTAGGTGCCATGGAAGTTTCTGAAAATGGTGACATTGCCAATTGGAAAATTCCAGGAAAAATGGTTAAAGGCATGGGCGGAGCTATGGATTTGGTAGCTTCTGCTAAAAATATTATCGTAGCCATGCAACAAGTGAACAAACACGGTGAGAGTAAATTGCTTTCCACCTGCTCGTTACCTTTGACGGGTGTAAAATGCATTAAAAAAATTGTCACAGAACTTGGTGCATACGAAGTGAAGGACGGTGCTTTTCACTGCGTTGAAAGAGCTCCAGGCGTAAGCGTTGATGAAATTAAAAAAGCTACTGCCGGAAAATTGATTATTGCGGATGATGTTCCGGAAATGACTTTCTAAAAATGTGATAAAAGCAAAGATTTCCCTTTTCTTTGCTTTTATTTTAAACTAAAAAACACATTTTGAGAAAAAATTGAAACTTTAATACAATTAAAACTCAATATTTTCAAAAAATGAAACCAACTAAACTATTTTTATTTTCACTATTCATAGTGCTACCGACACTTAGCTTTTCACAAGTACGATACGATAAGATGTCTGAAGGAGCAGTCAATAGGATTTTCTTAAAATTTACACAAGAATTTGCCCAAGAAGTTTTGGATAAATGTCGAAATAAAGAATACAATTCCAATTTCAAATCGGCCAAACTTTCTATTCCTATGGACAATTATCTTAGAAAAAATATGAAATCCATTTGTGAAGATAACCAGAAAAAATACGGTAGTATTGAAATTAAAAAATTCAACAATGCCTATTACCACAAGTACATGACGGATGATCCGGTGCAAATGTTTGTGTACAACATCGACTCTGAACAGTCCAACGATGCCAAATATTTTTCTATTTGGGTGGGGAGTATTTCCAAAAAAATTCAAGGATTTTGGATTACCAAAAACAAACCTTTAGAAGAAAATTTGGTGATCCATTATTAATTTGCATCTTTTTTCACCAGATTTTTTCTAACTCTACTCAAACTTTCCGGAGTGATGCCCAAATATGAAGCGACCATCCATTGTGGTACTCTTTGCAGAATATCCGGATACATTTTTATAAAACTCAGGTAGCGTTCTTCAGCCGTGTCCGATAACAAGGATTGGACACGGTTCTGAAGATTTCTGATGTGCTTTTGCAACAATAAATCTATTTTATACGCTGAATCCGGAAATAGGACGGAAAGTTCTGTGAAAAAATTATTGTTCAGCATCAACACCTCTGTTTCTTCAATGGCATCGATATAAAATCGAGAATTTTCATTAAAAAAAACCGAACTTCTATCGGAAATCATCCAATTTTCTGGTGCAAATTGTATAACATGTTCCTTTCCATTTTTATCCAAAGAATACATTCTGAGCAAACCTTTTTCAACAAAATAAGTATGTTGACAGACTTCTCCGGCTTCCAATAAAAAACTTCCTTTACTGACCGTTTTCATGGTCAGATTATTTTTACATTTAAAAACAGATTCTTTTGGTAAATCCAATACTTCTGAAAGATAATTTTGTATGTTGGTCATGTCTATAAAAAGTTAAGAAATATGGAACTGTGCGAGGCATGATGCACGGCACTACCCTTTTCTATTACAATAATTTGTGGACTTTGGTGGCTTATACCAAAATCTTCTGCGATTTTGTTGGACAAAGCACGATAAGACAAAAGATCTAAATAATAAAATTGAATGTTTGGAGGATTGTTCTCTAAAATTTCTTTTTCAAAATTGGACTTCACTCTAGAACTTATCCCACATCGGGTTGAATGTTTGAAAATCGCAATTTTTTGTTGAAAGGATTGATCGATTGCTTGTTGAAGCTTTTCAACAGAATCTATATCGATCCAAATACTACTTGCTTCTTCTTTTGATTTGTCACCAAAAATTGAGTTGAAAATTCCCATGTTTTTAAATTAATTTCACGATAGTTTATTTTAGAAATATACTTCGTTTGAATATTCGTTTTGTAAATTTACCAAAAAATTAGAATTTAACAATCTGTCCATGAAGAAAGCATTAATAATCGTTGATGTTCAGAATGATTTCTGCGAAGGCGGTGCATTGGCGGTTCTTGGAGCCAATGAAATTATCCCGTACATCAACCATCTTACACAAGAAAACGACTATGACCAAATCATATTAACCCAAGATTGGCACCCTGCTGACCATAAAAGTTTTGCATCCAACAACAATAAAAAAGTAGGTGAAAGCATTATACTAGGCGGTATCCCACAGTTTATGTGGCCGGATCATTGTGTACAAGGAACCTTTGGAGCAGAATTTCATAAAGATCTGATCGTCCCTGAAGGTGCGCATATCATTCAAAAAGGAAAGAATACAGAGATTGACAGCTACAGTGGCTTTCAAGATAACAACCATTTTATGAAAACCGGTTTGGACGATTTCTTAAAATACCACGACATTGGCTTGGTAGAAATTGTTGGATTGGCCTTGGATTATTGTGTGAAATACACCTGCATGGACGCCATAAAACAGGACTATATTACCTGCATCCATTTCAACGGAACGCGTGCGGTAAATATAAAACCAGACTCTGCCAAAGATACCATTTATCAACTGGTAGAAAATGGGGTTTCTGTTTTGGGTTAAACAATTTTTAAAAGATTGGAAGGCCTAACTTCCAATCTTTTTTTCTGCTATTTTAATATTCTACTTTTATTCAGAATATCTAATGGAGATGCTGTGTAGAGGTCTTTCCAAGAGTTCTTTCCGTACCTTTTGACATATTCTTCAACAATTCTATAACCGATAAAATAACCAATAGCTCCAGGAAATCCCTCTCCTATTTTGGTATTTCTATCGGCAAACTGTCGTGCTACACTTTCCTCCTTGTTCAGGTGATATTTTGCCAATACTTGTAAGAGTTTTTCCTCATTTTTAACACAAAATTCGAATTCGGTTTGGGTATACCCCAATTCTTGGGCAAGTGTATATTTTTGTTGGTGAAAAACATGACTGACATAGGTAGCAAATCCTTCATCTATTATCCTTTTCAGTACTTTAAACTCGGTTTGTGGCTGGTAAATATTGTAAATTTGATGGTTAAGTTCATGAGGGAGAAATTGTATGATCCTATCGTTGCTATGGTTTTGTTTGTTGGCAAGGTCAATGATCATTTCTCCACTTCCTAAACCTCCAAGATCTGTCCATGCAGGTCCATAGAGAATATACCATTTACCTTGAGGTTGATAACCGGTGAAACGAAACATTTTTTTTGAATGTTTTTTCAACTGTCTGTATATTTTTTTTGGAATGATTTGGTTGTTGTTTTTCCAAGTTTGTAGTTTGGAAAGTGCAGTTTTTTCTACCCAAGAAATCCATGCTTTTTCATCGCCCAAGTATCCTTTCCATAGATTTTCATGCGGTTGGTACAGTTGTTTAATCAAATTATTTTTGTGGTACTCAAAATTTTTAGGTTCTATCTTTCCAAGAATTTGAATTTCTTTTGTTCCAAGGTCGATGATTTCTAATGAAGATTTTTTATTTTGCGAATAAAAGATTGTTGAAAATAGTAGGAGAAAAAGTGTAATTTCTATTCTGTTCATGTGTGGTTTTTTTGAAGATCTCTCTTTTTTTGTACCAGCCCGAATGGTAGCGGCATCCTTTTGTAAGCCTAGGGAAAAGCCTTGGCACAAAAGATACAGCGGACAGTCGGACGAGGCTACCAAAGAATCTTAACTTTTGAAGCTCCTAAAAAAAACAGTATGTTAAAATAGGAATAAAAAAGGTCGGAAAAAAAACCGACCTTTTTTGATTATTTTGATTGGATTACAGTTCCAATGCTTTTCTTTCGTCTCCGTTCATTAAGAATTCTACTGGATTGTCCAATGCTTCTTTTACAGCTACTAAGAAACCAACAGACTCTCTACCGTCGATAATTCTGTGGTCGTAAGAAACTGCCAGATACATCATTGGTCGGATTTCTACCTGTCCGTTGATGGCAACCGGTCTTTGGATGATGTTGTGCATACCCAAAATTGCAGATTGTGGTGGGTTGATGATTGGTGTGGACAACATGGATCCGAAGACACCACCATTGGTAATGGTGAAAGTACCTCCCGTCATTTCGTCAACGGTAATTTTTCCGTTTCTTACTTTTTCAGCCAAGTCTTTTATGCTGCCTTCTACCCCTCTAAGAGTTAGGTTTTCAGCATTTCTCAACACAGGAACCATTAAACCTTTAGGACCGGAAACGGCAATAGAAATGTCGCAGAAATCGTAGTTGATTTTGAAATCTCCATCGATGGATGCATTTACATCCGGGTACATTTGCAAAGCTCTGGTTACTGCTTTTGTAAAGAAAGACATGAAACCAAGTCCAAATCCGTGTTTTTGTGCGAACTCGTCTTTGTATTGTTTTCTGATTCTGAAAATTTCGGACATATCCACTTCGTTGAAGGTGGTAAGCATGGCCGTTTCATTTTTAACAGAAACCAATCTTGCTGCTAATTTTCTTCTAAGAACAGAAAGTTTTGTGGTTGTAGAAGTTCTATTTCCTCCCAATGTAGATCCCATTGCTGGTACAGAAGCTACAGTTGCGTCTTCTTTGGTAATTCTACCGTCTCTTCCCGTTCCTTGCACTTGAGCTGGAGCAATTCCTTTTTCGTCCAATATTTTTTTGGCAGCTGGAGAAGGAGTTCCAGAAGCATAAGTTGTCGCTTGTGATGCAGGTTGTGGCGCTTCGGCTTTAGGAGCTTCTTCTTTTTTAACCTCTGCTTTAGGAGCTTCGGCAGCACCTTCAGGTTTGGATGCTGATCTGTCGATCAAACAAACCACTTGACCTACTTGCACCACTTCACCTTCTTCAGCCTTTAGAGTGATAATACCACTTTCTTCAGCTGGAAGTTCAAGAGTTGCTTTGTCGGAATCAACTTCTGCTATGGGTTGGTCTTTTTCTACGAAATCACCGTCTTTTACTAACCAAGTTGCGATTTCCACTTCTGTGATGGATTCCCCTGGCGAAGGAACTTTCATTTCTAATATTGACATCTGTATATTTTTATATTTTAAACTAAATTATTTTTGTATTATGCCGTTACAGGTCTGCTAGTTGGTGCATCGTTGCAACCAAAAACTCTGTTGATGACATCGGTTTGGTTTTTTTCGAACATTTTATGACTTCCAGGTGCTGGGCAACCGCTAGGTACAGGAGCTACCACTTGCATATCGGTATGTCTAAAATGTCTTAGGATGAATGACCAAGCTCCCATATTTTCAGGTTCTTCTTGTGCCCAAATCAATGATTTTCTATTGGAATATTTGTTTAAGATTTCTTCAATTATATCCATCTGTAAAGGATACAATTGCTCCATTCTAACCAAAGCGGTCGTGGTATCGTTTAGTTCTTCTCTTTTCGATAGCAATTCGTAGTACAATTTGCCCGAACAGAATACCAATTTTTCTACCTTGCTTGCGTCCACCGTGATATCGTCTATGATCGGTTGGAATTCGCCATTTGCCATATCTTCCAATTGAGAAACTGCTTTAGGATGTCTCAGTAAAGACTTCGGAGTCATCACCACCAACGGTTTACGGAAAGAGAATTTCATTTGTCTTCTCAACAAGTGGAAATAGTTAGCCGGTGTTGTACAATTGGCAACGATGATATTTTCATTGGCAGCAAGGGTAAGGAATCTTTCCAATCGTGCAGAAGAGTGCTCGGCACCTTGACCTTCGGATCCGTGTGGAAGTAGCATTACCAAGCCGTTTTGCATTTTCCATTTGTCTTCAGCTGCAACCAAATATTGATCTACAATAATCTGAGCACCGTTGGTAAAGTCACCAAACTGAGCCTCCCATATGGTCATGGTATTTGGAGCTGCTACAGCATATCCGTAATCGAAACCTAAAACTCCATACTCTGAAAGGTGTGAGTTGTAGATGTCAAATCTTTGGTTGCTGTTTACTTGTGCCAAAGGCGTATATTTTTCTTCAGTATCTTCCGTTTTTAAAACCGCATGACGGTGAGAGAAAGTCCCTCTCTGAACATCTTCTCCAGAAATTCTGATGCTGTTGCCTTCTGCTAATAGTGTGGCATACGCCAATAACTCTCCCATTGCCCAATCCAAAGAATTGTTGTCAATCATTTTAAGTCTGGCTTCAAACAAACGGGTAATTTTATTGAGGAATTTTTTGTCTTTTGGAAGTGTTGAAATTTGTTGAGCCAACGCTTTCAATGCAGCCAAATCATAGCTGGTGTTGTATTTTTTAAGCAAAGCTCCTTTTTCTGCCAAAGAGTAATTGGACCAAACATCTTCCATGAAAACCGACATGGCATTTTTGATAATTTCTTTAGAAGCGTCATAGTCAATGTCCAATAATTTTTTGAAATCACCTTCCATTTCTTTGATTACCGCATCGGAGACAATACCTTCTTTCAACAATTTATCCTTATAGATTTCTCTTGGATTTGGATGTTTTGAGATGGATTTGTACAAATTGGGTTGGGTAAATCTTGGTTCATCCCCTTCGTTATGTCCGTATTTTCTATACCCCAAAAGATCGATGTACACATCTTTCCCAAATCGAGCTCGGAATTCTGCAGCAAAACGAATGGCATGTACCACTGCTTCTACATCGTCGTCATTAACATGCATTACAGGAGAGTCTGTAACTTTTGCAATGTCGGTACAATACATGGACGAACGAGCATCCAAATAATTGGTGGTGAAGGACACCTGATTGTTCACAACAATATGTACGGTACCTCCCGTTTTATAACCGTCCAAAGTCATCATTTGTGCAATTTCGTACACGATGCCTTGTCCTGCAATGGCTCCATCACCGTGGATGACGATTGGCAAAACTTTTTTATAATCGTTGTATTCTATATCCACTTTCGCTCTACAGATCCCTTCCACAAGGGCTGCAACAGTTTCTAAGTGCGATGGGTTTGGTGTTAAGTTTATTTTAACCTCCTCACCTCTTTCTGTTTTTATTTTTGTTGATGCTCCCAAATGGTATTTAACATCACCTGAGAATACATCTTCTTCAAATTCTTTACCTTCAAACTCAGAGAAAATTTGTTTGTATGATTTTCCAAAAATATTGGTCAGTACATTCAATCTACCTCTATGAGCCATACCCAAAACCACCTCGTCTACACCCAGTTGAGAAGATCGAGTAATCAATTGATCCAAGGCAGGAATTAACGATTCGCCACCTTCCAGGGAAAATCTTTTTTGCCCCACAAACTTGGTGTGCAAGTAGTTTTCAAAAGCTACAGCTTGGTTGAGTTTATGTAAAATTTCAACTTTTTCTTTCGCTTCTAATTTTGCTTGGTTGTTGTTGTTTTGAATCCAATTTTTGATAAAAGATTTTTCTTCAACATTTAGGATGTGCATGTATTCTACTCCGATGGAATCGCAATAGATGGTCCCCAATTGGTTGATGATTTCTTGCAATGTTGCAGCACCATTCATTCCAATTTCTACAGCCGAATTGAATTTTTTAGTCAAATCGTTTTGCGAAAGTCCAAAATTTTCTAGATCCAAAGTTGGAACATGATGTCTTCTGGTTCTTACCGGATTGGTTTTGGTGAACAAATGTCCTCTGCTTCTATATGCATCAATGAGATTAACTACTTTAAATTCATTAAGAATATCATCAGAAACGCCGTTGTTGGCTAAGGAATTTTGTGCATATTGAGTGGGACTAAAGTCCTGGTCGCTGTAATTTTCCAGAGCAAAATCAAAACCTTGGAAAAAGGATTTCCATGAAGGTTCTAACGAATCTGGGTATTGTAAATATTGTTGATACAAATCCTCAATTAACTGAGAATGAGCTGCATTTAGGAATGAAAATTTGTCCATTATGTACAGATTATCTGTTTAGAATAGTATTTTTTTTAATAAAACACAAATGTATAAATAATTTGCGAGTTGATAAAGATTTTTTCAAGCAAATATTTAACGATAAATAGGCAATGCTATTTTCATGAAACAATCTTTATTTTCTTGAGGATCTTGTATAAAAGACTCTATTAAGTCGCCATTTCTCATCGTATCTTTTTTCGCCTTTTGCATCAACATTTGTATGGGTCTCATACGGCCTTCAAAACTTCCTTTATAATAGATGACCAATGCCTGAGTTTCGTTGAAAGTTCTAAAACTAAAACTATTGTCCGAAACTCCAACTTTTGAAGCAACCGGTATGCCATAGAAATAAGAAATTTCTTTGTTTTTGAATTGCGAAGGTTCTGTGATCATCACTGGAAGTCCGTATTCATCTTCCTTTTTACCCAAATCAATCTTAACAAAATTGGTAACTTTATTGTGATTCATGATGATGTTTTTCAGGTAATTGTCTTTTTTATTGTTGGTGTTAATACTCACTCCCAATAGGATCTGTGCGGGTAATTTTTCTACCAAAATGGTGTCCAATTTGATATTGGCCATCAACTGGTCTTTTACAATTTTTCGGCTCATGATCGTAGAAAGATTTTGCATGCTTTTATTGATGTTATCTTCAGAAAAATTTTCAACAAAAAAATTCAATGATCTTTTAAAAAACGATTGCTTGGGGGTATGTATGGTCCAAATGGTTTTGGTGATGAAATTAGATGCTTTTTTGAATTTCACATCGATCAGAAAGGGCATTTCTTGATTTTCTAAAAAAAGTTGATATCGAATTGTTTTATTGGGATTGGCATATCGAACAAACAATTCTCCGGATTTATCGTTCTCTTTTTTATTATAAAAAGCCATGGAGCTCCCTTGTCCTTGGTAGGGTGAGAAAAAGCTGTAAACCAATTCTTTATCCTCTGAAAAATAAACATTCCACTCTGAAAAATTCTGTAAATTCTCGAACTGAGGAAATACTTTTTCAATGGGATAAGAAATATCTTTTTCTACGACCAATACTTTACTTTCTTCCACAAAATACATGGAAATAGAATACAATACGGCCAATAAAAATGTGATAAACAGTGTAATTTTTAACCAACGCATAAAGCAAAAATATAAAAAAGTGTGATAAATCTTTCGCTTTATCACACTTTTATTATTAATTAAGACAATTTCAATTATTCATCGCCTTTAGGCACTGGATATTTTTCAGTAAAACATCCAAAACAGTGATCGCTAGAGCCTAAAATTTTAATGAGATTTTCCACGCTCAAAAACTCCAAAGAATCTACATCCAAATAGTCTCTAAGTTCTTCTTTGGTCATGTTTGCAGCAATAAGATCCTCTTTATTAGGTGTGTCTATCCCCAAATAACAAGGAGCAATTACAGGTGGAGAAACACTTCTGAAGTGAATTTCTTTAGCACCTGCCTCTTTCATTATTTTCACCAATCGTTTAGAAGTGGTTCCTCGAACGATAGAATCGTCGATGATAACAATACTTTTGCCTTTTATTTCAGAAGCAATAGGATTTAGTTTTAAGTTTACAATTCTCTCTCTCATTTCTTGAGTAGGAACGATAAAACTTCTACCGATGTATCTGTTTTTGATCAAAACCGGTCTGAAAGGAATGCCGGAAGCTTTGGAATATCCAATGGCTGCAGGGACTCCAGAATCTGGAACTCCAATAACCATATCGGCTTTTACAGGAGCTTGTTCCCAGATTTTCTCACCCGATTTTTCTCGGATCTCGTGTACATTAATATTCTCCATGGTCGAGTCGGGTCTTGCAAAATAAATGTACTCGAAAGAGCAAATTTTTCTTTTGCAATCGTCTTTTACCATGTAGGATTTCAAGCCTTTTTCGTTATCGCTGGTGTATACAATCTCACCCGGAAGGATGTCTCTAACATACTGGGCACCCACTGCATCCAAGGCGCAGCTTTCAGAAGCCGCAACAAAGGTTTTCTCGTCGATAGCTCCTAACACCAAAGGTCGAATTCCGTGGAAATCCCTAAAGGCAAAAAATTTATTTCGTGTAATTCCAACAACAGAATACGCACCTTCAATTTTTTCCATGGTGGCTTTTATGGCGCCTCTAAGTCCTAGGTCCAAATTTTTCTGGATAAGTCTTAGTATAACCTCAGAGTCAGAAGTTGCACGGAATACAACGCCTTCTGCTTCCAGCTCTGCTTTTAGTTTTTTAGCATTGGTTAGGTTGCCGTTGTGAGCTATGGACAGCACCATTTGGTCGTATTCGTTTTTGGCAAAAAACGGTTGAAAATTGTATTTCTTTTTATCTCCAGCCGTACTGTAACGGGTGTGTCCAATTACGGTATTTCCCATAAAAGTTTCAGGATCTTTGATTTCTTTGAAAACATCCAAAACCAATCCTTCGTCTTTTACATTGTATATCTTTCCGTTATTGGCAACAGAGATACCACAAGCCTCTTGTCCACGGTGTTGCAGGGCAAACAATCCGAATTGGGATAAGGAAAAGGTATCCAAATTATCTTCGGAATACAATCCGAAAATACCACATTCTTCATTAGGAGCGTCCAATCGTTCGTCTTCTTGATTTCTAAGAAGGTTTCTTCCGTATGGACGATTTTTAAATTGATTTAAATAATCTTCTCTATGCTGATCTAAATCTTTCATTGGGTAATTTTACAAGAAATTATTTGTTCAATACTTTTTTCAAACGGTTATAAATTTCTTCATACGCTTCTGTAACTTCGCCTAGATCTCTTCTGAAACGGTCTTTGTCCAATTTCTTCATGGTATCTTTGTCCCAAAGTCTGCAAGTATCTGGAGAGATTTCGTCGGCCAGTACAATTTCTCCGTCGTGGGTTTTTCCTAATTCAATTTTAAAATCAACCAAGATGATGTTCATTTTATCAAAAAGATCGATAAGGATCTCGTTGATGACATCGGTCAATTCATACATTTCATCCAACTCTTCATAAGTGGCAGCTCCCAAGAAAACAGCGTGGTGATCGTTGATTAATGGATCTCCTAATTCGTCTTTTTTATAACAAATATCAAAAATGGTTACTGGAGATTTTATACCTTCTTCAACACCCAATCTCTGAGCCATAGAACCTGCAGAATAATTTCTTACCACCATTTCTAAAGGGATAATATCTACTTTTTTTACCAATTGCTCTCTTTCATCAAGTTGCTTGATAAAATGCGTTGGGATTTCTTTCTCCTGAAGATACTCGAAAATAAGGGTAGAGATGGCGTTGTTCAACTCTCCTTTTTTGTCAACCTGACCTTTTTTTTGTGCATTAAAGGCCGTAGCATCGTCTTTGTATCGTACGATAACTTCGTGGGGATTGTTGGTTTCGAAAACTTGTTTCGCTTTCCCTTCGTAGAGCATTTGTCCTTTTTCCATTTTTACTTTTTATTGATTTTTATATTCTATTTTAAATAACAAGACCGGAATTTATACAATTCCGGTGCAGTTGTTTTAGGGCAAAATCCCCTGTGTTGTATTTAACCATCATGAAAATTTCTTCCACGATCCATTTGAAATCTTTTGCATTATTTATGAGAAAAACCTCCGTTTTTTTCATGTGATTTACTTTTTTATGCTCAACCAATTTATCTGTTGTCAAACTTTCTGAAATATGAGGTTTCAGACAATTTAAAATCCAACAATGGAATGTTGATCCTTTTTTGATACGATATCCAATTTGGATGTTAATCATGATGCAAAAATAAGGAAAATAACTAATAATTAAAAGTTTTATTCTAATGCTTTTTTCAATTAATATTTTAACAATTTTAAGGTTTAGAGAATGATTGGTATTCTATTTTTTGATAAACTTTATCGCTTTCCCTTCTATCAATAACCAATACAGTCCTGTTTTCAAATCATTTACCTCCAATTGGTTGTTCTGTTGGAAAGGCTGTGAGATTTCTTTTACCATGCCTAAATGTGCATCAAATATTTTCACCGTTTTTATTTTAGAAAGTTCTTCACCTTTCACATGCAATAAACCTTCAGTTACAGGATTTGGATATAAAGTATATTCTGTTTGCTGCTTGGTTTTTATTTCTTCAGACGATAGGGTTCCAAGGTTTTCGCAATAGTTCATGGGATAAGCTTGCCATTCATTCAAATCAAAATTGATGTTAGGTTGTAGTATAGTTGACTTCCTGTATAAAGAAACATTGTTGTTGGTATTGTAGCTGCTCTTAGTGCCCACTGCATCTATCGGACTGCCTTTATAAGCCAATTCCAGATATTGTGAACCTGTAAAAGTAAGAGGTGTAGATGCGGTCACAAATTTAGCTTGATCTAAAGTATAACATGTCAAATTAGAATAAGGATTGATGACTACAAAGGATTCTCCTTGGGCAATTTTACCTTCTAACTGAAAAGCATTAGAAAAATAATATGTTGCTGTCGTCGAATTGTAATTCTGAATATTCAATTTGTATCCGTCCAAATTAACTTCGTGTCCGGTCTGATTGGTAATTTCTATGGCGTTGTTGAAGACTGAATTCGTAGAGCTTGTTGTACCTTCTATGTATTTGGTAATTTTCAGGTCTTTTGCAAATGCATCCGAAGCCGTTGTATTGGCATTTACCAATGCTTCTGTAGATTCTAAATAAGAATTGTTATACGCTTTCACGGTTATAGAATACGCTGTTGAAGGCTGAAGATGATCTACAAAATAATGGGTATCGTGGGTGTATCCGTGGAAATTTCCGTTAACAAAAATTTTGTATCCTATAGCTTCGCTTGGTGAAGTATGGGACCAGTTCAGCTCTATAAAATGAGAGTTGACATTAGAAGCCACAACATTTTGAGGTGCAGATGGAGCAATTGTACTGGGAGTTTGGCTCCAAATTAGATTGACCCAATCTGGATGATCGATAAATGGATTTCTATTCTTTTGTATACCGTACACCAAGTTGTTTCGGTCAATTTCTCGTGTAGAAACCGGATCTTGATTGTGCCATTGAAGCATCAGATTCAAGTACCAAGCATCAAAAGCTTTTTCTTCTGTCCCACTCAAGGGGTTGGTATCGTTGGCATTGGTGGATCCTGGAAAAAAATTAAAGGACGATAATTTACCTTCGTATCGAACGGCAAAATACAGCATGGCACGGGCTACATCGCCTTTGAACTCGTCAATCGGCTCATACACCCTGCCGGTGTAATACGATGTGTCCGAATTTTTACCAATTTTGGATCCGTTGGTAAAAGTATAATACACATTGGACGGAGTTGTTGTAGAAATCCCGTACGGATAATTGCTTCTCAACTGATTGATTCTGGCATCTGTAGGAACCACAAAAAATAAATCCGAATACATTGGATATTCCGAAAAGAAGGTACTTTGTGGCATCATGTGTTCTCGGTTATAGCCTTGTCCCTCGGCACTTGCAGTTCCAATCATATTACTTGTGGTATAACTGTATGCGTCTGTACCGGATGGCTTTTCCGAATAGATGTCCAAAATACTGTTGTCATTTTCATAATATTTGTCCAAGTCGGTTACGCCGTAATAATTGGGTAAATCTCCGTAATGCCAATTGTAATTTTTAGAGATGATTTCATGAACTTTAGTCTTCAGCTGAAAACCTGTCAGACCGGCAGTACCGTTGTAGTATCCTGCCGGGATTTGCGACCATAATAAAGACGGAAATAAACAAATTGAAAGATATATTTTCTTCATAAACCTGGATTTGGACGAACAAAAGTAAGAGAATTAATAAATTTAATGTCAATAATTTTAAATTTTAATATGAATTTTTCATAAAACAGGTCAAAGTAATGTGATTGATACCAATCTTGACTCTACTTTTCAAAAAGGTCTGAAATATTGCTTAATTCTTAAAATTTAGACTAAATTTGTTGTCCTTTTAACAAAAAAAACAATATGATACAAAAATTAGCAGCATCCGAATTGGTATTGAATGACGATGGCAGTGTATATCACTTAAATCTTTTGCCAGAAGACATCGGCGAAAAAATTATGCTGGTGGGCGATCCGGATCGTGTCCCTCGAGTTTCTAAATATTTTGATGTCGTTGAAATTAAAAAAAATAAAAGAGAATTTTATACCCACACCGGAATTTTAAGAGGCGAAAGAATAACCGTAATGTCCACAGGTATCGGTACTGAAAACATCGATATCGTGATGAACGAGTTGGATGCGTTGGTCAATATTGACTTGAAAAATAAAGAATTCAAAACGGAGAAAAAATCTCTTCAACTTTTCCGTATGGGTACTTGTGGAAGTGTAAATCCGGATATCGAGGTGGACAATATGTTGGTGACACAAAATGTGGTTGGACTGGACGGACTACTCCACTTTTATCAAGATTATCAATTTGAGAATGAATTTTCTAAGAATTTTTTGTCTAAATTTCCTTACGAGAAAATAAAACCCATGCTTTATTTTTCCGATTGGGCAGAAGAAATTTCCGATTATTACAAAGATGCCAAATACTACGGAAACACCGCAACTTTTCCGGGTTTTTATGCACCTCAAGGTCGACAACTACGACTAAAAGCTTTGGACGATCAATTCCTAGAAACCCTGAATGACCTTGGAGTTTCCAATTTCGAAATGGAAACTTCTGCCATCTATGGCTTGGCCAAATTATTAGGCCATAAAGCCATTACCGTAAACTGTGTTATCGCCAACAGACGAAGAGGCGAGTTTTCTGCAGACCACCATCAATCTGAAAAAAATATGATTGAATGGGTTTTGGATAGAATTATTCCATAAATCAATCTACCTCAATTGAGAAATTGAATGAGTATTTTAAGAAAATTTTAATAATATGATGTAATTTTGAAGTCCAAAATATATTTGTTAAACCTCTATACTCCTTTATGAATATATAAAATACATAAAGGAGTATTTTTTTGGTTTATTTTTTAAGAAACTGTTTAAATTTTATATCTCGATTTTTTGTAAAGATATTTAGATGAATTTTGAGTTTTAAAAATAAAGTTTTAGCGGGCTCTAATTACCGACCCAAAACAAATACCGTTGGGATTTTATGAAAATCGGGTTTTATTTTTTGCCATTCAGCAATTTTCAGAGTCCTAATTTTTTCTTCTGTTGGGTGGTTGATGTTGGATGCAATGCAGAGTTTGGTCTGTGGATTCAAAAATTTAATCAAAGATTCTATTAATTGATTATTTCGGTACGGAGTTTCCATAAAAATTTGTGAATATCCTGATTTTTGAACTTGAGATTCCAAAAACTGAATTTTCTGTTTCCTGGCCGATTGATCGATAGGAAGATAGCCGTTGAAAGAAAACTCTTGCCCGTTGAAACCACTGGCTATCAGTGCTAAGATGATTGAACTAGGTCCGTTGATGGGGATCACTTTTATGTCGTTTTCATGGCACCAGCTTACCATAATATTTCCAGGATCGGCAATGCAAGGAAGTCCCGCTTCGGATAAAAGTCCAAAATCTTGACCTTGTTTCATCAGGTGCTGAGCTTCTTTTAAATCTGCGGTTTCAGAATATTTGTCCAATAAAAACAATTTCAATTCGCTTTGTTTTTTTTCAGGACAAAAAAACTTCACTACTTTTCTTGCTGTTTTTTCGTTTTCCACAAAAAAATAATCCGTTTTTAGGATGTACTCTTTAATTACTGGAGCAAAATGTTCAATTGAGGTTTCGTCTGATAAATAGGCGGGTATTAGAAATAGCATAATTAAAAATTGGGATAAGAATTAAAAAGATAATATTTCTTCGGCTCTTTGTGTACAGGCTTCATCCAACATTCTAAAAACATTTTCAAAACCTTGTATGCCTCCATAATACGGATCCGGAACATTGGATCCATCGGGCATAATCAAAGATATTTTGTTTTTTTGTTCTTGGGTTTTTGCCAAAGACAATACATCGTTCAGGTTGCTTTTGTCCATACAAAAAATGAAATTGAATTGATCCAAATCTGCCGTTGTCACAAGTCTTGATTTTTGTTTGCTGATGTCGACATGGTGTTGCTTGGCAACTTCTATGGATCGTTCGTCGGGATGCTCTCCTTTATGCAAAGCAATGGTCCCGGCCGAATCTACAAAAAAATCTTGAGGAACTTTGGTTTTCATTATTCCTTCTGCCAAAGGACTTCTACAAATATTTCCTAGGCACACCATTAATATTTTCATTTCTTTTTATTTGACTATTTTAAAATCAAAAGGCTGTTGGAGTACCAAGCAGCCTTTTGGAATTGATTATTTAAATAAATTAAATTTTAGGAAATTTTGTAGGGTTGGTTTCGTACAACATTTCATACACCTTTTCTACAATATCATCTGCAGAAGGCTTACTGAAATAGTCACCATCACTAGCATAGGCAGGTCTGTGATTTTTTGCAGACATGGTTATAGGATCGCTGTCCAAGTAACGGAAAGCTTTTTGTTTTTCCAAAATTTGTTGCATAATAAATGCCGAAGTACCTCCTTCTACATCTTCATCTATCACAACCAATCTATTGGTTTTCTTCACACTTTCAGCAATTTCGTTGGACAAATCGAATGGGATTAATGATTGAATATCAATCACTTCTGCAGAAATGCCGATTTTTTCTAATTCGTTGGCAGCTTCGGTAACTATTCTCCAAGTCGATCCGTAAGTCACAAGAGTCACATCTTTTCCTTCTTTGGTTACTTCAATTTTACCCACAGGTACGGTAAATTCTCCAATGTTATCCGGTTGTTTTTCTTTTAGACGGTACCCGTTCAAGCATTCAACAATTAGAGCCGGTTCATCACTTTGCAACATGGTGTTGTAGAAACCGGCAGCTTTGGTTAAGTTTCTTGGTACCAATACCAAAATCCCTTTGGAAAGGTTGATAATCCCTGCCATTGGTGATCCCGAATGCCAAATACCTTCCAAGCGATGACCTCTGGTTCTGATGATCAATGGAGCTTTTTGGCCGCCTTTGGTTCTGTAATGTACGGTTGCCAAATCGTCACTCATCCCTTGCAAACAGTATAAAATATAATCTAAATATTGGATTTCGGCGATGGGTCTCAACCCTCTCATTGCCATACCAATACCTTGTCCAAGGATGGTTGCCTCACGGATTCCGGTATCAGCAACACGAGTTTCTCCGTATTTTTCTTGCATTCCTTCCAATCCTTGGTTTACATCGCCAATATTTCCGGCATCTTCACCAAAAATGAGAGTTTGTGGATATTTTTCAAAAATTTTATCAAAATTATTTCTGATGACTACTCTACCATCGACCTCTTCGGAATTTTCTGAATAGATGGGATCTACCATTTTCACTTCGGAAGATTTCCATTGAGATTGAGAATAAAGATGTGAAGAATAATTGTCTTCTTCAATTGCGAATACTTCTTGTAGTGCCAGTTGCAAGGCGTTTCTCTCTGCAGTTTTGTTGGCTCTTGTTAGCAGCAACGATTTTCTTGCTAAAGAAAAAACATCTCTTTTCCCTACAGAAATGATTTTTTTGAAATTGTTTAATTCTTCACTTACTTCAGAGTTTTGGGGAGCCAACGCTTCCACCAAAGGAAGAATTTTATTTTTAAGTTCGGTAATGGTCGATTGATAACTGTCCCAAGCTTTCTTCTGACCGTCTTTTACCGTTTTTTTAGCTTCGTTTTCTATGGCATCCAATTCTTCTGCAGTGGCCAAAACTTCTTCTTTGCCTTCAATTTCCACAGAATAATTCAGAATCCACTCTTTGAATTTCACCAAACCGTCAAAATCGGCTTCCCACTGCAATCTTTCAGCAGATTTGTATCTTTCGTGAGAACCGGAAGTAGAATGTCCTTGAGGTTGGGTAACCTCTATCACATGCACCACAACAGGCACAGATTCTGTTCTTGCAAAATGTTCGGCTTTGGCATACGCTTCTAGCAGAGCAGCGTAATCCCAAGCTTTTACTTGTATAATTTCGCAGCCTTGGTTTTCGCCGTCTTTTCTTTGGAAACCGGAAAGCATTTCTGCTATATCTGCTTTTGCTCTTTGGTTTTTTGTAGGTACGGAAATTCCGTAACCATCGTCCCAGATAGAAACGATCATCGGGACTTGTAAGGCACAAGCTGCATTTAATGTTTCCCAAAAATGACCTTCAGCAGAAGATGCATCACCAATGGTTCCGAAAGCAATTTCGTTACCGTTGTTGGTGAAATTTTCTTTACCCTCAAACGCTACTTCTTTAAAAACTTTAGAAGCCTGAGCAAGACCTAACAATCTTGGCATTTGCCCTGCTGTTGGGGAAATATCGGATGAAATATTTTTAAGTTGAGCTAGATTTTTCCAGCTTCCGTCTTCGTTCAAAGTTCTGGTGGCATAGTGACCGTTCATCTGTCTACCTGCAGATGCAGGTTCTCTTTCTGCAGAGGTATCGGCATACAACTGTGCATAAAAACTCTCAACAGTCAATGCACCGATCGCCAAAGCAATGGTTTGGTCTCTGTAGTAACCGGATCTCCAGTCACCATTTCTGAAGACTTTGGACAATGCCAATTGAGGCAATTCTTTACCATCGCCAAAAATACCGAATTTGGCTTTACCTGTTAATACTTCTCTTCTGCCCAAAAGAGACATCTCACGAGAGATTCTCCCCAATCGGTAGTCTGCTAAAATTTGTTCTTTAAAATCTTGAAATGAGATTTGTTGAGTTTCTATGTAAGTTGTTTGCATAACAAATTGGATATGCTACAAAAATACTAATTATTATTTTTTTATAACCTATGGATTGTGTATTTTCCGAATATTCAAACTTGTTCGGGAAAAGAATAATTATTAATGAATTTTCTTTTGATTCGATAAAAATAATTAATTAATTTTCATCAAAAATTATAGCTTATACAAATTTGAATTTATATAATTTCATAAAATTTGTGTTTTTCTTATTAATTATTAGGCGAAATTCTAAAAGATAAAATGGATTTGAGAAAGAATATAAGAAATCTGATGTTTTTAACAAATAATTGTAACATTATTGACTTTTCATAACTAACCTTTAAAAAGTAAATTTTCAAATTGAAAAAAGTAGAACAAGATTTTTTAATAAAAATAGAAAAGCACAAAGGTATTCTTTTCAAAATTTCTAAAATGTATATGGATTATCGGGAAGATCAAGAAGATCTTTTCCAAGAAATTGTACTGCAGATTTGGAAGGCTTATCCAAGTTTCGAAAGAAAAAGTCAATTTTCGACCTGGATGTATAGAATAGCACTTAATACGGCAATAATTTCTTTAAAAAAGGAAAAAAGAACACCGTTTATCAGTCCGATTGAAGAATTAGAAAATCTAAGGCATCCAATAGATTTTTCAACCGACCAAAAAGAAGAACAAATATCTAAAATGTACAAAGCCATACACGAACTTAACCCAATAGAAAAAGCCATCATATTTTATTACCTAGAAGATTATTCGGGAAAAGAAATTGCTGAAAATATGGGAATAAGCGAAGTGAATGCGAGGGTAAAACTAAACAGAGCAAAACAAAAACTAAAAGAATTAATTTCAAAATAATTACATTATGGACATCGATACTCTTAAAAATATTTGGAAAGAAACACCCCAAGAAAACGAACCTGAAATAAATTTAGAGCAAAAAACCAGATTGTTTTCTCCATTGGACAAAGTGAAAACAAATATGAAAATGGAATTTTATTCCCTTCTTTTTATCATACCTTTTTTGATATTTTTTTTCGTAGAAAAAATTGACAATCCCATTACTCTTTTTTATTCTTTGGTTCTTCTTGTTGTTTCTTTAGTTTTAATATCGTATTACTATTTACAGTTCTATAGACTCTACAAAAAAATATCAGAGAAAAACTTAAAAACCTACCATCATCTTATGGAACTTAAATATGATTTAAATAACAATATCGTTTTGTATAAGAGTTATTATATTTCATTTTTACCCATACTTTTTGGGGAGATTGTTATTATATTTCAGAATAATAATGTACTAAACCCTAGTAATTTCAATCCTTTCATGATTATGTTTTTGATAATTCTTTTCACAGGAAGTATTGCTCTTTACTTAAGCTGTAAAATTTGGCTTTATTATTACTACGAAAGATACATCCTGCAAACAGAAAAAATTATAAATACACTCATACAGTACGAAGATAATATTGAAGAAGAAAAGACTGATATTTTCATGAAACTCGTTGGATACACCCATGTCTTTTTCAATAAATTTTTAAATGATAAATATTCTGTTATTTTAAACTTTATCATTTGGTTAATAATCCTTTACACCATTGTAAGATTGATTATTATGGTTATTTCTGGTTTTATTTTTAGATAAATAACAAACAAAAAAGTCATCCCAACTGAGATGACTTTTTTGAATTTTTCGTTAAAGAGTTTCTTTCAACCATTCGAAAAATTCCCTTTGCCAAACCAGACCGTTTTGTGGGTGCAATACCCAATGGTTTTCGTTCGGGAAATACAAAAACTTAGCATTAAGACCTCTCAATCGAGCTGCTTGGAATGCCTGTTGTCCTTGTTCATACGGCACACGGAAATCAATCCCTCCTTGGATGATCATCATCGGTTTGTTCCATTTATCTACAAAATTGGACGGATTAAATTCGGTGTACGCCTTAGGTTGTGGCTTCTGCCAATAGCTTCCACCCAGATCCCAATTGGCAAAAAACAATTCTTCCGTCGTTCCGTACCAGGATTTCATATCAAACAATCCGTTGTGGGCAATAAAAGTTTTGAAACGATTTTCATGAATTCCGGCCAACATATAAACGCTGTACCCGCCATAACTGGCACCTACAACACCCATTCTGTCCCCATCAACATAGGGTAAGGTTTTTGCAAAATCGGCTGCGGAAAGATAATCTTTCATCGGTTGTCCTCCCCAATCTTTGGAAATGGCGGCATTCCACTCTACTCCCCAACCCGGCATCCCTCTACGGTTGGGTGCAACTACGATATAATCGTTGGCTGCCATGAGTGCAAAATTCCATCGAATGGAGAAAAATTGTGAAAGTGCCGATTGTGGACCGCCCTGACAGTACAACAAAGCCGGATATTTTTTGTTCGGATCAAAGTTCGGAGGGTAATGAAACCATACTCCCATTTCTTTTCCGTCCGAAGTTTTCACCATTTTCAGTTCGGATTTTCCTGGAGTAATTTGTGCATAATTTTCCTTGTTGATGTCGGTAACCTGTACCATGGATCCGTCTTTTAAAGAAACCGAAAAAAGATCCGGACTGTGGTTAATGTCCGTTCTGGTGATGAGTAAATTGTTTTGATTTTGTCCAATTATTCCAGCCACATCAAACTGGCCGTTTGTGATTTGTTTAATCTCCGAATTTTTAGGATTTAAAGAAAATAGCTGAACGGTACCTCGGATAGCGGCGTTATAATAAACCATCTTGGAATCGTTGCTCCAAAAAGTTTCTCCACTTACGGTTTCGTTCCAATTTTTGGTCAGGTTTTTTTTGGTTTTGGACTTCCAATCCATCAGGATAATATCATTTTTATCCGACTCGTATCCATCGTGAGCCATGCTTTGCCAAAGTAAAGATTTTCCGTCCGGAGAGAATTTAGGATTAACATCATAGCCCATCATTCCTTCAGAAATATTTTCAGTTTTACCATTAGAAAGGGAGTAAACATAGATGTCGGTGTTGGTACTCTGAGCGTACTCGGCACCGGATTTTTTCTTGGTTACATACAACAATTGAGAAGAGTCTGGGCTCCAAACAAAGTCTTCGCTTCCGCCGTGAGGTTTTTGTGGGCAATCGAATTTTTCTCCAGCCAAAAGATCTTTTGCCGTTTCTACAGCTTGGTCGGTATTGACTACAAATACATGGCTGTATTCTCCTTTGTTCCAAGTATCCCAATGGCGGATGTTAAGGTCGTGATAGACCTGAGCAGTATTTTTAGGGAGGTCTTTGTATTTGTTGGTTCCCATCACATCTTCCACCAACACGGCTTTACTGAATGCTATTTTTTTAGCATCCGGAGATATGATAATGTTATCGACTTCACCAATGGTATAAAATTCGGTCCACGAAGTTCCGCCATCTTTAGAAATATAAATTTTACCATCTTCCAATGCATAGATTCCGTTTTTGTCCCATTGGATCAGGGATTTTTTGCCCAAATCAAAAGATTTTGTGGCGTTATCCTTTAAGCCAAGTAAATAATTTTTCTTTTTTGTTTTTTCGGTTTTTAGATCGACCGTACCCACTTGATAGATGAGTGAAGAGTGATCCGGAGCTACTGCCGAAACCGAAAACTTATTGAGTGTCCATAATTTTTCTGGGGTCATGACCTGTTGTGCATTTAACAGTGAAGTTGCAGCGACAGCGACCACGGTGGATTTTAATTTCATATCGTAAAAACTTGATTTCTGTTTGATAAGGTTCAAAGATAAAAAATAAAAAAGCTACTCCAAAGAAATGAAGTAGCCCAAACAATTTTTATATGAAAAAATTAATGTAAGAAATGTCTCATTCCCGTTATTAACAATGGGATTTTATATTCGTTACAAGCATCAACGCTGTCTTGGTCTCTCATGGAGCCTCCGGGTTGGATGATTGCTTTGATACCTTCTTGAGCGCAGAAATCGACCACATCTCGGAAAGGGAAAAAGGCATCTGAAGCCAGTACCAAATCTCCGGTGAATTTTTCTTTGGCTCTTTCAATCGCCTGTTGAGTTGCCCAAATTCTGTTCACCTGTCCACCGCCGATTCCTAAAGCTTGTGTTCCATTGGAAACAACAATGGCATTGGATTTAACATATTTTACCACTCTTTGTGCAAACAGCAATGCTTTTTCTTGCTCTGTTGTTGGTGCAACTTCGGTAGCGCATTTGATGTCATTGGAAAACTGATTGTCTGTATTTTGTAGCAAAAGAGCACCATCAATTTTTACCCAAGTTTGATTGTCGGCAACAGAATTTTTGATTTTGATGATTCTTAAATTCTTTTTGGTTTTAAGGATTTCCACAGCATCTGCATCGAAGTCTGTAGCCATAACAATTTCTAGGAAAGTTTTGTTCAGCTCTTCAGCCGTTGCAGCATCTATTTTATAATTCATGGCTACAATACCACCAAAAATTGAAATTGGATCGCAATTGAAGGCATCTTTGTAGGTGTCCAAAGCCGTATTACCGACTGCAACACCACAAGGTGTGGAATGTTTTACAGCGCAACAAGCCATTTCGTTTTTGAATTCGTTCACCACTTTCCAACAAAGATCCATATCTCTTAGGTTGTTGAAAGAAAGCTCTTTACCGCCCAAGATTTCAAAATCTTTCATGGCTCCATTTTCTGTTGTAGAAACATAGTATGCCGCAGATTGATGTGGATTTTCTCCGTATCTAAGGTCAGAAACTTTTTTGTAAGAAGCATTCAAATACTGAGGATATTCTTCATCCAAAAGCATTTGAGAGATTGCTGCATCATAGGCAGAAGTCAAGTTGAATACTTTACCGGCTAATATTTTTCTCGTTTCGTAAGTGGAGTCGCCTGAAGCTTTCATTTCGTCCATTACTTTTGAGTAATCTTCCACATTGGTAATTACGGTTACCGATTTGAAATTTTTAGCCGCAGAGCGAAGCATTGAAGGTCCACCGATGTCGATAAATTCAATTTTATCTTCGAGAGAGATGTCTTTATTGACATTATCAAAAAACGGATAAAGGTTTACAATCACCATGTCAATCAATCCAATACCGTGTTGTTGTACGGTTTGCATGTGCTCTTCATTGTCTCTTACCGCCAACAAGCCACCGTGTACCATCGGGTGTAGGGTTTTTACTCTACCGTCCAACATTTCTGGGAAAGCAGTTACCTCGTCGATCTGAATTGGATGAAGTCCTGCTTCTTTCAAATGTTTAAAAGTCCCTCCTGTAGAAATTAATTCGTAGTGGTTGCTTTCTAAAAATTGTGCGAATTCTACTAATCCCGATTTATCGGAAACGGAGATTAAAACTCGTTTTTTGCTCATTTTTTCTTTTTATTAAATTTACTTTTGATTTACTTATTTTGAAGTACGATATTGATTGCTTTCGGAAAAATATCGTATTCTACACTGTGTATTTTTTCTGCTAAAGATTCTGGGGTATCGTTTTCAGAAATATCGACTTTGCCTTGTAGTATAATTTCTCCCTCGTCTACACCGGCAGTTACAAAATGTACGGTTGCTCCACTCGTCTTCTCGTCTGCTGCGATTACAGCGTTGTGTACATGCATTCCCCACATTCCTTTACCACCAAATTTTGGCAACAATGCCGGATGTATGTTGATGATTTTATCTTCAAATTTTTGGCAAAAATCCTGTGTCATGATGGATAAAAATCCTGCAAGAACTATGAGATCCACATTTTCCGGAATTTCTTTTTCTAGAAGTTCACAGAAATTTTTCCCTCTTGGGATCATTTTATTTTTAATCCCTTCATTTTCTGCTCTTTGCAACCCGTAACAATCTCTATCTGCAACGACAAGCGATACTTGTGCATTTGCAATTTCGTTAGACTTTATGGTATCGATGATTCTTTGCAAATTGGTACCTCCACCAGAAACCAAAACAACAATGTTTTTCATGTGTATCCTATAAAAACCATCCGCACATTATAGAAACGCACGGAAGGTATATCGTTTTATTACAAAAGATTTATTTTTTCAGAATGTTCAGTGATTACCCCAATTTCGTAGGCATCAGGAATAAGTTCTGTAACTTTAGAAGCAAGGCTTTCATCAACGACAACAACCATACCTACACCCATGTTGAAGGTACCGAACATTTCCATGTGATCGATATTTCCTCTTTTTTCAATTTCTTGCATGATGGTCGGAACTTTAATGGTCGAAGTCACGATTTCAGCACAAAGACCTTCAGGGATAATTCTTGGAATATTCTCGATAATTCCTCCGCCGGTGATGTGTGCGATACCGGAAACGGACATTTCGCCTAACAATTTAAAAACATCGTTGTAGTATAGTTTTGTAGGAACCAATAAGGTTTCAAAGATGGGTTTTCCTTCAAACTCTTCATGAAAATCTGGGAAAATTTTTCTTACCAAAGAGAATCCGTTACTGTGAAAACCAGAGCTTGGAAGTGCAATAATTTTGTTTCCTTTTTTTATTTTGGATCCGTCAATTACTTGATCTTTCTCTACGATACCTACACAAAATCCTGCAACATCGTAATCGCCCGGTTGGTACATACCCGGCATTTCGGCCGTTTCGCCACCGATCAATGCACATTGGTTGTCTTTACAAGCTTTCACCATTCCCATCACAATTTCTGCTGCCACTTCGGACTCCAACTTACCGCATGCCAGATAATCTAAAAAGAACAAAGGTTTGGCACCGTGACATAGGATGTCGTTGGCACACATTGCAAAGCAGTCAATCCCGATAGATCCGTAGTTTTTAGTATCCAAAGCAATTTTCAGTTTGGTACCAACACCGTCGGTTCCAGAAACCAACACCGGATTTTTGTAGCCACCAATTTCGTAGAAAGCTCCAAAGCTTCCCAAATTGTTTAGTACATTTTTATTGTGAGTTTCTGCCACAGCAGATTTTATTTTATCTACGGTTTTGTAACCTTCTTCTTTATCTACACCTGCAGATTTGTAAGTATTGCTCATAAAAATTCTTTTTCTGGGTTAAAAGTACCTTGCGATGATCAGTCACAAGGTACTGGGTTTAAATAGATTTATTTCAAACTTTTCCGTCAATTTACTTCAATAAAAAAGCCGACAATCTTTCAGTTGTCGGCCCTGTTTTATTTTTTCGCGCATGATATATGCCCAATATTTTGGATGATATCAGCAACATAATATTGAAAATTTCTGTTCAAGTTGATCATTTTTACTGTTGCAAAAGTAGGAATTTTCAACCATTGAAAGCAAATATTATTCACAAAAAAAATTTTAGTACACGACAAAAACTTTAATACATCAATATTCAGATTGTTAATTTTGGTAATCATTGTTCTTGACAAATAGTTCAATCCGTACCTGAAGATGCTTACAGTTCTGCTTCCGTGTTTTTTAATTTTGATCGGTTTAATGCTGCTATCAATGTAATCCCCAATCTTATAACACCAAACAAATGCTATAATTACCAAAAGAATTAGTCTTTCAAATCTATCTAAATGAGTGACATGAGTGTCTTCTAAATTAAAACCGCTTGATTTCAATCCTCGGAAAAGCGTATCTTCGTAGCTTGAGCTGGTTTTTTCTTTTTAAGCATTACCTAGGAAATAACACTTTAGCATACTGAAAATAAGCTTTTTAAACAATTAAAATCGAACTTAATTAATTGATTTTTAATTGATTGTATTTTTTGTCGTGTACTAAACTCTTTTTATTAAAATTTTTTACAATGCAAACAAGAATTATCCTTATCTTTTCTCCATAAAAAAACTCCAAATAATCTGTGGAGCTTTGTATTACTATTAACTTACAATTTTCTAATGGCTTTATTATTTTGTTTCAATAAGTTTCTTTTCTAATAAAGGTAAAACAATCCTTTTAACCATTGGTTTATCACTTTTCCAATCAGGATCATTTTTGGAATCTTTGTAATTAGTAACTAATTGTACTTCTCCTTCTTTGTTCAACACGATATATTTTGACATATCATCTATATTTTCAAGTTTTGCTGGTGTTATCTTCGTAAGAAAATTTTTGTATTTCTTTGATTTTCCTTTACCTTCTATGTCATTAATAACAAGAATCTTAGCATTAGGATAGGTTTCCAAAACCATGTCTCTTGACTCCTTTGTCCAATGATGATTTTCTTTATCGACCAACAATACATAAAGATCAACTTTATAAACTTCGCCAATTAAAAAAAAAGTAGGTATATGATAGATACAAGGTGCACACCAACTCCCAAAAGTAAAAAAAAGTGTATTAGGCTGGTTAGAAAATTTTGCTAAACATTTCACATCCTCACTCGTTACTGAATAAATGTTTTTGTAATGCGACTCAGGCAGTTTGCACTTCTCAATGGGGGTTTGAGAAAATACTTTGACGAAACAGAGTAAAAGTAGAGCAATAAAAAATTTAGCTTTTCCCAAAAAAAACAACATTCTCAAAATCCTTAAGCTAATAATTTATATTATAATTTCGAAACACTAATTGCATAACCACCGAATTCTCCAATTGTGGGGTCAAAATTATACTCACCCTTATGAAAAATGTATTTATCTCCGTCCCCATCTGTAGAATAAAAATCCTGATCAACATAAAATGTAGTATCTTCAAGTCCTTCGAGTTCTTCCGTAGAATTAAGTTTATAAGTTCCTTTTAACTCAAAATCAGGCGCATCTTCTTCAAAACTATGCGTGACAGTAATTTTCACAGGACCTTCTACAATGGTTACACCTAAAGCAGACAATTCACAAATTCCAAGTCCTGCACAATTTTTGGAAACTCTTCCTAATCTAAAGGTAAAAGAAACACTTCCTTTTTTCATACTGTGAGACATAACACTTTCTTTTTGCAACTTATTTGTTGGAATCTCATCTGCTACTCTTTCATTACAAGAAGCTAATACTAATGAGAAAGCTAATGAGCTAATTAAAATTTTATTCTTCATATTTTATTTTAATTGAATATTACGAAATTATGGAATTAAAAATTAGAAAACAACTCATAGAACAATTTTTAAGCTTCGACAAATTTCAAAGGCTTAGATTCAACTAATAAATGCAACAGCATTTAAAATAACCAAGGGAAGTGTTTTTCCCCAGGGGCAAAACACTTCCCTTGGTTGGCGAAAAAAAATCACCTTATTTTGTGGTCACTACACTACAAAAAAGGATGGGACATTTAACGCTTGAACAAAGATACAAAATTGAGGCTTACAAAAGT
>NZ_REFA01000021.1 GCF_003852705.1 Amniculibacterium aquaticum | reverse complement strand
GTATTCTTTTGCATAGAGAAATTTGTAGTTATTTTTCCTCTAATATACTGAATACCAGTCTTTTAAACAAATAATTAACGCCTTTTTTTAAAGGTGTTTATCGATTTTTTTACTTTAAACAAGTTCAATAAATACAAATAAGTTATTTCTGTTGAAAGTACCTTAGAAGCTTTTGTGCATAAGCCTCACCGGATTTTAAATTTAAAAATCCTGCCGAAGCATTTTCGAAAACTTCTTGAGTCTGTCTCAATTTTTGTTTTTGTTTTTCAGCAAATTCATAACGCCAACGGCTGTTGGAAGTGTTTACCCAGAATTGTTTCCCGGTTTCGGCATCTACAAATCGGGCATAACCGATATCTGGAATTTGCTGATCTTTGTCGTCATAAATTCTCATGGCCAACAGCGCATGTTTTTTAGCCGTAACTTTTAGTGTTTTGTTGGAAAAACCGTCTTCGAAATCCGAAAACATAAAAATAAAAGATTTCTTCTTAAACACATTCATCATGTACTGCATGGCACCGTCCAAATCGCTTGTGCAAGGCTTGTATTCGACTGTTAGGATTTGTGATATGATGGACAATACATGCTGTCTGCCTTTTCTTGGTGGGATTACTTTTTGTATCTGATCCGAAAAAAGAATTAATCCTACTTTGTCGTTATTGGAAACGGCAGAAAAGCCAATGCTGGCACATATTTCGGCGACAAATTCTCTTTTTAATGAGACTTGGGTTCCGTAGTCCATGGAAGCAGAAACATCGACCACAAGCATTACGGTCAGTTCCCTTTCTTCTTCCATAATTTTCACAAAAGGTTCTTGGAAACGGGCCGTTTTATTCCAGTCTATTCTTCGTATTTCATCGCCAAACTGGTAAGTTCTCACCTCGGAAAAAGTCATCCCTTGCCCTTTCAGCGCCGAATGATATTGTCCCATAAGTGCAGCTTCGGACTTCCTTTTGGTTCGGATTTCGATTTGCTTTACTTTTTTGATGATATCTTTGATTTCCATTTTCAACCTTACGCTTTTCTATGGAGCTTGAATTTTATTTAGGATTCTATCCACAATTTCCTCCGTGGTTACCTCCTCCGCTTCGGCCTCAAAACTTAGTCCCATACGATGTCTCAAAACATCTTTTGCAATGGATCTTACATCTTCAGGAATTACAAAAGCACGATTATTGAGAAAAGCCATAACACGAGAAGCAATGGCCAAATTGATGGAGGCTCTTGGAGAGGCACCAAAACTGATATAATTTTTCAGTTCGCTCAGTCCGTATTTTTCAGGATAACGAGTGGCAAAAACCATGTCCAAAATGTATTTTTCAATTTTCTCATCCAAATATATTTTGTTGATGATTTCTTTGGCTTCCACAATGTGTTGGAGGCTGATTACCGGTTTTACTTGAGGTTGATGCGAAGTAGATACCATTCTCATGATGCTTCTTTCATCTTCAAACTCAGGATAGTCGATCTTGCATTTCAGCATAAAACGGTCGCTTTGTGCCTCGGGCAAAAGATAGGTTCCTTCTTGGTCGATCGGGTTTTGAGTAGCCAATACCAAAAAAGGTTTGGGCAAGGCCATGGTTTCATCACCGATAGTAACTTGTTTTTCCTGCATGGCTTCTAACAATGCCGATTGTACCTTGGATGGTGCACGGTTAATTTCATCGGCCAAAACAAAATTGGCAAAAACAGGACCTTTTTTAATTTTGAAATCGTTGTCTTTTACATTATAAATTTGAGTACCAACCACATCTGCCGGCAACAAATCCGGGGTAAATTGTATCCTAGAAAATTGACCGTCCACGGCTTCTGCCAAAGTTTTTATCGCCAAAGTTTTTGCCAAACCTGGTACACCTTCCAAAAGGATGTGTCCATTACCCAAAAGTCCGATGAGTAAACGATCCAACATATAATGTTGGCCGATGATGACTTTATTGATTTCTTGTTTTAGTAAGGAGAATGAAAAATTCAGTTGTTGAACTTTTTCGTTGAGTTGTTTAATTTCTTCAGCTTGATGAGTTTCAGACATGCTACAATAATTGAAATATTCCGTAAAATTGCGATTTTTTTTAAGAATACTCAACACAATTAATGCCAGTTGTAAGTTAAAATTTGTTAAATATAATTCTGACAATTCAATTTTGAAAGCTAAAGTTTTGTAATCCATCATGAAAACCTCTGATTTTCACACAAATATTGCTAATCCATCAAATCTTTCTAATGCCATTCATTTTTTGTACATCTCATGATAATACAGTAATTTTGACGATATTTTTTGAAATACAATGAATTACCATTTCACAGCACATAGACAGACTAGAAAAAATCTTTTAGACATCTTACAAAATACTTCAAAGGAAGATCTTTTACTTATCCCAGACGGCTTCAACAATAACATTTATTGGAACATTGCCCATTGCGTAGCTACCCAACAACTTTTGCACTATTACCTGAGCGATAACCCTTTTAGAATTGATAAATATTGGGTTGAAACTTATAAAAAAGGAACACTTGCTAACCTGAATGTATCTGCCGATGAGATTGAAGATTTGTCGTTCTTGTTGATTGAAACATCCAAAATTTTGATGAAAGATTACGATGCCGATTTCTTTACAGATTATACCAGTTACACCACCAGTTTTGGTATGGATCTAAAAAACATCCAAGATGCCATCATCTTCAACAACATGCACGAATGCTTGCATTTTGGATATGTTATGGCACAAAAAAGAGCCATTATTGGCGAGAAATATTAATTAAAAAATTATAAAATAGTGAATCTAAATAATCACGATAGAAGACCTAAATTTCATAATAATTCTTCTGAAAAAAAAGAAAGTGAAAAAGATTTTATTTTCGGACTTAGACCCGTTATGGAAGCCATAGAAGCGGGAAAAACCATAGACAAAATCTTTCTACAAAACGGTTTGCAAGGTCCTATTGTTGCTGATCTTAAAAAACTTTTGGCCAAACACAACCTGAGAGCAAATTATGTTCCGATAGAAAAACTGAACCGTTTTACCAGAAAAAACCACCAAGGTGTTGTGGCTTTTATCTCGGATGTTCCTTTTTATAAAATTGAAGACTTGTTGCCTCAACTTTTTGAAGAAGGTAAAACCCCTTTCCTATTGATGCTGGATAGACTGACCGATGTTAGAAACTTTGGAGCAATCTGCAGAACGGCAGAATGCGTGGGAGTTGATGCCGTTATTATTCCTGAAAAAGGAGCTTCACCAATTAATTCTGATGCGATAAAAACCTCTGCTGGAGCCATTTATAACATCAAAATTTGCAAAGAAAAAAATCTGGCACATACGGTAGATTTCCTTCAACAAAGTGGCGTAACGGTATTTGCTGCAACAGAAAAAGCCCAAAAACACATCTATGATGTTAGTTTTACCGAACCTTGTGTTTTGGTAATGGGGAACGAAGAAACGGGTATTTCTAAAGAAGTCCTGCACCATGCCGATGAAAAAATAAAACTCCCCATCGAAGGTAAAACCTTGAGTTTAAATGTTTCTGTAGCTTGTGGTGCCATCCTTTACGAAGCGGTGAGACAAAAATTAACAAAAATTTAGCATAAATTTTAACTTTTAAATTGAAACAAAATAGATCTGTAAAGGACTAATTGTTATCAACATCAAAATAATTAAATGAGAAAAGTAACTGCACTTGCATTTTTATCCATACTTGCAATTTCTTGTAAAAAAGAAACAACAAAAATCACAAAAGTTGACGAAAAAACCGGAAAAATTGTTACCGTAGAAGTTCCAAAAGATTCGGTGAAAACGGTGGAAGAGCACCCTGCCATCAAAGATAGCTTGGGCGTTTATCATCAAACATTCAAATTAGAAATTGGCAAAACCTATCCTTTCACCACATTCCAAAAACAAGTGATGACCGTTACGGCTCCCGACGGAAAATCCCAAAGCGGTACCAACGAGGGAACAGACGAGGTGAGTTTTACAGTGAACGGATATAAAGACCATGTCTATGACATGACCATCAATTTCATCTCTAAAAAAGCAGTACAATCCGGAAATGGAAAATCATTGGTGATCGATACCAAACAATCCAGCCCCAAAGAAGAAGCTTTAAAACAAGAATGGGCCATGCAAAAAGCATTAACCGAAAACAAATTGCAAATGAAAATGGATGACAAAGGCAAAATCTTATCCATTACAGGCTTTGATCCGGTGTATGCAAAAATCACCAAAACCCTTTCTGGACTGACAAAAGATCAAAAAATCATCAACGGGATGAAAGAAAACATGAAAAATTCTTTCAACGAAAAAACATTGAAGGAGCAGTTTTCTAAAAACATTTTGATTTTACCCGCAAAAGGAGCAAAAATTGGTGAACAATGGGTGGAGAATGAAAAAATGTCCGCCGATGGAAAGGTAAATCTCAAGACCACCTATACCCTAACCAGCGTTGGAAACGGAGTTGCGACAATTTCCATAAAAGGCGGTATCCCAAATAAAACCGAAAAACAAAGTCAAGGCGGTATCACCCACAGCATGAGTTCTGAATTGGCACAAAACGGAACCATTACTTTTGATCAGAATACCGGGTGGATTAAAAACCAAAATATTTCTGTAAAAACCACTCAGAAAGAAAGCATGACCGATGGAAAGCAAAGTCAATCGATGACCAGCACCACCACCACAAGCATAAAAGTTAATCCTTAATAAAAGGGAAAATTATTTGTAAAATGAAATATATTTTAGAATTAATTCTTAGCACCATCATCATATTCTTTGTTTGGAATATGCTGAAAAGAATATTCTCCAACTATTTTTATACATCAATAAGCAAGAAATTCCAAGCCCAACAAAATCCATATACCCAGTCCCAAAATAAAAATAAACCCAAAGAGGAAAAAATAAAATGGGATGCCGAAACGGTGGATTATGAAGAGGTTGAACAAAAAAAATAGAACGATTTTCAACGATCATTCAACCCATTATTTTGTATGAACGAAATAAAAATGAATATCTTAAAATAGAATTTATCCTTCGAGGTTTTACAACTTCGGAGGATTGATTTTTTAAATAAACATTAAAAATTAAGACCAATTCCTCAATTTTATGGAAAAAAATAAAAAAATAATCTTCATCTTGGCAAGCCTTATTTTGTTTGCTCTATTGGCCTTTTTCTATGCCAATCCTGTACTTTCCGGCAAGCAACTCTTTCAACACGATATTGTGCAATACAAAGGCCACGCAAAAGAACTTTTGGATTACAGAGCTCAAAACGACAAAGAAACTTATTGGAGCGATTCCATGTTTGGTGGGATGCCCACTTACCAAATGGGTGCCCAATTTCGTGGCGATTTCATCCAAAAAATAGATAAAGTTTTATTTTCTTTCCCCAAACCGGTCAATTATTTATTTGTTCTGATGGCTGGATTTTTCCTATTGGGAATGGTCGCCGTAAAAAATTGGAAATATGCACTTTTGGGCGCTTTATTTTTTGGTTTTTCAACATATTTTTACATCATCATCGCTGCGGGGCACAACGGAAAAGTACACACCATAGCCTATTTTGCACCGGTTTTGGCAGGGATTTTATTGGTTTATATTCGTAAAAAATATGTCCTTGGTTTTTTCATCACTACCCTTTTCATGGGATTGCAATTGGCCGCAAACCACCCGCAGATGACTTATTATTTGTTTTTGGGATTGGGCTTTTTGTTCTTGTCAGAATTGATTCGAGCCATTCAAAAAAAGACTTCGTGGAAACATTTTTCAATAGCAACAGCAGTTGTGGGATTGGCGTGTATTTTGGGTGTAGGCATGAATTCCCAAAGAATTATGGCCAATTCCGAATACATCAAAGAAACCATCCGTGGAAAACAAATTTTGGATAACGGTAAACATTCTTCTGATAAATCTGGAATGGACAAACAAAGCATTCTGAATTGGAGTTACGGAAAAATGGAAACGCTGAATCTCTTTATCCCAAGATTAATGGGCGGAAGCAGCCAAGAAGAAGGCAGCGAAGAAATGATGAGCCAAATACAACAATTGGTACAAGACAATGCCACCTCACAAAACGAAGTGGACAATATTGTAAAAGGTCTGCAAAGCCCAACTTATTGGGGCGAGCAACCTGGAACTTCCGGACCGGCTTATCAAGGAGCAGTAGTGGTTTTCTTGGCCATTATCGGATTCTTTTTTGCACCAAGAAAATACAGAGATTGGATATTGGGAGCATCCATCTTGACCGTCGCATTGGCTTGGGGCAGCAACTTCATGCCGCTTTCGGATTTCTTTATCGACTTTGTACCTTTTTATAATAAATTCCGAGCACCAAGCTCTATTTTGGTGGTGGTTGAATTGTTGTTCCCACTCTTGGCTATTGTTGGTTTGTATCATTTTTTCAATACGAAAGATGAATTTGAATCGGTTGAAGAAAATGAACTTGCAGAACAAAAGAAAACTAAAAAATTCTTAATTATTTCTGGATCTGTACTCGGTTTCATCCTCTTACTTTTGGTTTTTGGTAAGGCCATTTTAGGTTTCCACAACGATACAGAAAACACCTATCTACCGGCTTGGCTGTTGGATTATTTGGTGGATGAAAGACAAAAAATGTTCCGAGCCGATGCCATAAAAGCCATGATCTATATTCTGATTACCGCTGCTGCAATGTGGTTGGTTTTGAAGAAAAAAATCTCACAAAACATCGCGCTTATCATCATTGGATTGGTGAGCTTATTCGATTTGTGGACGGTGGATAAACGATATTTGAACGAGGAAAATTTCATCGATAAAGTTTTTGCTGATAATCCTTTCCAAACCGAAAGTTCTGAATTATTGGTGGAAAAAGTCGGTGACAATCCCAACCTGCAATCGCTTTTGGCGTATGCACCCATCAACAAAACTTTGGAAACCATTGCGGATAAAGACAAAACGCATTACCGAATTTTCAACCAACTGATAAGCCCTTTCAACGAGAACAATACTTCCTATTTCAAATCGTCTGTAGGCGGTTATCACGCTGTGAAATTAAGAAGGTACGACGATCTTATCAACCATTATTTTTATTCTGAAGATAAAAACAAACAGCAACAAATCCCGGAAATACTGAACATGCTGAACACCAAATATATTGTTGGAGGTTCTGTAGAAAAACCAGAAGTTCAGATCAATCCATTGGCCAACGGGAATGCGTGGTTTGTTTCGGATGTAAAGTTTGTAAAAACTCCAAATGAAGAAATTGATGAGATAGGGAAAATCATCACCAAAAAAACAGCCGTGGTTTCTGAAACCGACAAGGCTTATTTTAAGGATAAAAAAATGGCTGCAGACAGTACGGCAAACATTCAGCTTACAAAATATCAAGCCAATGAAATTGAACTGAAAACGACTTCAAAAACACCACAATTGGCAGTAATTTCGGAAATTTACTATCCAAAAGGATGGAAAATGAAGGTGGATGGTAAAGAAGTTCCGTACATAAAAGCGGATTATTTGCTAAGAGCAGTCTATGTTCCGGCAGGAAATCATCTTATTAATATGGTCTTCGAACCAGAAGTCATCGAGAAAGGAAAAATATTTTCGATGATTGCATTCTGCATTTTCATTCTGCTTACAGCCGGTGGAGTTTATTGGGCAAGAAAAAATAAAATTCCATTGTACTAATGGTTGAGAATAAAAAAATCCTCGTTATCACTTATTATTGGCCTCCAGCAGGAGGTCCAGGCGTACAGCGATGGCTGAAGTTTGTAAAATATCTGCCTGAAAACGGATGGCAACCTACGGTTTTCATCCCTGAAAATCCCAGTTATCCTTTGTTGGACGAAAGTCTGAATGCCGAAGTACCAAAGGGTCTGAACCTCATAAAACAAAAAATTTGGGAACCGTATCAATGGGCTGAAAAACTGAACAAAAGCAATAAAAAATTTAAAGCCGGACAATTTGATGTTGCTAAAAACCAAAGTTGGAAGTCCAAACTTTCCATCTGGGTTCGAGGAAATTTTTTTATTCCCGATGCTCGAGTTTTTTGGGTGAAACCTTCTACCAAGTATCTTAAAAAATATCTTACAGAAAATCATTTTGATGCCGTGGTAACCACAGGTCCTCCCCATTCGGTGCATTTGATTGGTTTGGGTCTGAAAAAATATTTTCCCAAGTTAAAATGGATCGCCGATTTTCGTGATCCTTGGACTGAGATTTCGTACTACAAACATTTAAAATTAACTAAAAATTCGGATAGAAAACACCGCGATTTGGAAAAATTGGTTTTCCAAAATGCCGATCTTACCTTGGCTACCAGCTACACCGATGCCGAAAATTTCAGGAAAAAAGGAGCTCATGCGGTTTGCATCACCAACGGATTTGATGTGGAAGTTGCTACCGGCCAATCTTCTGAAAAAAATGAAAAATTCACCCTGAGTTACATCGGAGTTTTGGAGCAACTAAGAAATCCTGAAATCCTTTGGAAGGTTTTGAACGAAATTTTATCTGAAAATATCGAGTTCAAAAAACATTTTCAACTAAAATTTGTAGGCAGGTTAGATGATAAGATTTTCAGAAATATTCAAGAGACAGATCTAAGCTCGGTATTGAACGATTGTGGCTACCTCAGTCATCAAGAATCTTTAAAAGAAATGAGTCGATCGGATGTTTTGCTCATCACAAATTTCCCAAATGACAATTCTAAAGGAATTATTCCAGGGAAATTATTTGAGTATTTGGCTACCGGAAAAAGCATACTATCCTTTGGCCCCAAAAATGCCGATGTAGAAAAAATATTAAGCAGGACCCAATCTGGAAAACATTTCGAATACCAGGTAGAATCTGAAATTTTAAAGTCTTTTATTTTAAAAGAATTTGAAAATTGGAAGATGAATTTCAATCAAAATCCACCTGAACACATTGATGAATTTTCAAGAAAAAACACTGCAAAATTACTCGTTGAACAACTGAATTTATTGCAATAAAAAAACCGCTTTTCAGCGGTTTTTATTTTTAATGGCTAACAGATTCTACTTCTGTAGGATTGTGTTTGTGTTTAAAAAATACGGCAAACAACACGGCAATAATCAATGCATAGAGTGCAAAAGAAAGCCAGATGCTGTGCCAATCTCTAAGCATAACGGCTTGAGACAAAATGTGATCTGCCGAAATATCGATTTTTTGATTTCCTAAGAACGAAAGAAAAGCAGCATTGTCCACCGAGGTTTCTAAATGATTTGCCAATTCTGTTGCGTTGGTATAAGAATGGGTGAAGAATTTATCGATTAACCAACCTGAGGTCAAACTCCCTAAAACAGCTCCAAAACCGTTGGTCATCATCATGAATAAACCTTGAGCTGAAGAACGAATTTTGGAATCGGTTTGGGTCTCTACAAACAAAGATCCGGAAATATTGAAAAAGTCAAATGCCATACCGTAAACGATGCAGGAAAGGATGATGTGTACCAATCCGAAACCTGTTGGAGCACCATAGGCAAACAAACCAAATCTTAATACCCAAGCCAACATGGAAATGAGCATCACCGTTTTGATCCCGTATTTTTTCAAGAAAAAAGGAATGGCCAAGATGAATAAAGTCTCGGAAATTTGAGATATCGACATGATGATGGTAGAGTATCTCACCACAAACGATTCTGCATATTTGGGAAAGTTTTTGAATTCATCCAAAAAAACATCTCCATACGCATTGGTTAATTGTAAAGCAGCACCCAAAAACATGGAGAAAAAGAAGAACAAGGCCATCTTGTAGCTTTTAAATAATTTAAAAGCATCCAACCCTAAAATTTGGATGATGGTTGCGTTTTTGTCAATTAATTTTTGAGGTGGACATTTGGGTAATGTAAAAGAGAATATACCCAACAACAAAGCGGAGATCCCGGCAATGTAAAACTGATATTCATTGGATTTGCTGCCCGATAGATTGGTGATCCACATGGCTGCAATAAAACCTACTGTTCCCCAAACTCTGATGGGTGGAAAATCTTTGACAACATCGCCGCCACTGTTTTTCAAAATGTTGTAGGATATGGAATTATTGAGTGCAATGGTAGGCATGTAGAAACACATGGCGAGGAACATCATCCAAAAAAAAGCATTTGGATCTCCTGCTTGTGGCAAACTAAAGAGGACGGCAGCATACGCAATTTGTAGTGCACCGTAAAGTTTTTCGGCATTTATCCATCGATCGGCAATAATTCCTGTTAGAGTAGGCATAAAAATGGAAGCAAACCCCATGGTCGAAAAAATCAGTCCAAATTTGGTCCCATCCCAATGTTTATTTCCAAACCAGTAATTGGCTATGGTAATTAACCAAGCACCCCAAACAAAAAATTGAAAAAAATTGAGTAGGGTAAGTTTTAATTTAAAATTCATCTAATTGATATGTTTACTTAATCTATTTTCTTGTTTCTTCTTTTTATTTCTTCTTGCAGTTCCATCGCCAAGTCGTAATCTTCGTCTTTTACGGCATCTTCTAAAAGCACCTGAAGGTCGGATGTTGAAATGTTTTCCCAATTGTTCGTGGTATTTTCAGAAATAAAAACTTCATCTTCTAAAGATTTTTCTTCAATTTCCAAAAGAATTCCGGCTTCGTTCAGTACTTGCTGGGTGGTGAAAATAGGCGCATCAAAACGAACTGCCATGGCTACAGCATCAGAAGTTCTGGCATCTAAAATCATTTCATTTCCAGAACTTGAGTTTCTTAAATTTATATTGGAAAAAAAGACACCGTCAATTATTTGATAAATTACTACCGATACCACTTCAAAGCCTGTCGAGATCATAAATTTTGTAAACAGATCATGAGTTAACGGTCTGGGCGGTTGTAGATCCTTTTCCAATCCTAAAGAAATTGATTGAGCTTCAAAATTACCTATCACTACGGGTAATTTCACATTGGTTTCTTCATGTTCCAACAGCAGTGCATACGCTCCAGATTGGGTTTGGCTATAGGAAATCCCTCTTATTATCAATCTTTTATAATCCATAAAACAAATATACTTTATTTTTTAACAAATTGTACTTCTGTCCTGTAATTTTCAGTACAGTAACCATAAAAAAAGTTCGGAAAAAATCCGAACTTTAATATTTATTTAAAACGAATATTATCCTTTCAACGCTTTAATTTTTTCAGTAAGAGCTGGGATAATTTGGAAGGCATCACCAACAATTCCGTAATCTGCAGACTTGAAGAATGGAGCTTCAGCATCGTTGTTGATGACTACAATGGTTTTAGAGGCATTAACACCTGCCAAATGTTGGATGGCACCAGAAATTCCTACAGCGATGTATAAGTTAGGCGAAATTGCCTTACCGGTTTGTCCAACATGTTCTGAGTGAGATCTCCATCCGATATCGGAAACAGGTTTTGAACATGCTGTTGCAGCTCCCAATACATTGGCCAAATCTTCAATCATCCCCCAGTTTTCAGGACCTTTCATTCCTCTACCGGCAGAAACTACGATTTCAGCTTCTTTAAGATCTAATTTTCCTGAAGCTTCTTCGTGAGAGATCACTTGGATGTCGTTTCCGGATACATTAACTGCTAGACTTTCTTCGGAACCGCTAACTGCATTGGCTTTCACTCCAAAAGCATTTTGAGCAACAGTAACCACAACGCCAGAAGCATCGGCTTTTGCCATCATAAATCCTTTTCCGGAGAAAACTTTTCTCTTCGCTTGGAATGGAGATACACTTTCTGGAGTTGCAATCGCATTGGTAATTAACGAATAGTTTTTCTGGATGGACAACATAGGAGCGATGGACGACGCCATTGTGCTGTGTGGAAGTACTATTATATTTCCGTTTGTTGCTTGGCTTAGAGCCTCTGCATAGGATTTGGAGCTAAAAGACTTCAACGCTTCGTTCTCTATTTTGATGACTTTAGAAGCACCGTATTGGTACAAAGCATCTGAAGCATCCGTTGGGTTTATGGTTACTGCCGTTACCGTATCTCCTGCCAAATCTGCGATCGATTTTGCATAAGAAACTGCTTCTAGAGCAGATTTTTTATATTTTCCGTTTATATTTTCAGCGTAAACAAATATTGCCATTTTTTTTATTTTAAAGTTAAAAATGAATGATTAAAACAATCGATTAAATTACTTTGGCTTCTTCGTGAAGCAAACGAACCAACTCATCGATATTGTCTGGAGAAACCAATTTTACTGCAGCTCTGGCTGGTGCGCTTTCGAATTTTACAGCTTCTACTTTTACTTCCGTAATTGTAGGTTCTACCACTTGCAAAGGTTTCGTTCTTGCAGACATAATCCCTCTCATGTTTGGGATGATCAATTCTGTTTCTTCAACCATTCCTTTTTGTCCGGCAATTACAGCAGGTAATTTTACACCAACGGTTTCTTTTCCGCCTTCTATTTCTCTAACAGCCTTAGCTTCATTTCCATTCACTTCAAGACCGATACACGCATTTACAAAAGATTGGTCCAATAACTGAGCCAACATTCCCGGTACAGAACCTCCGTTATAATCGATGGACTCTTTACCACAAAGGATTAGATCGTACGCTCCATTTTGTGCAACTTGTGCAATTTCTTTTGCTACAGAATAGCTGTCTTTTGGATCTTGGTTAATTCTGATGGCATCATTTGCACCAATGGCCAACGCTTTTCTGATAACCGCTTCGGTATCTGGAGTACCCACATTAACCACGGTTACCGTTGCACCTTGTGATTCTTGAAGTTTAACCGCTTTGGTCAAAGCAAATTCATCCAAAGGATTGATTACCCATTGAATTCCGTTTTTATCAAAAGCAGATTGATCTGCCGTAAAATTAATTTTAGAAGTAGTGTCCGGAACACTGCTGATACAAACTAATATTTTCATTTTTAATGATTGATTTTAAAATTTTGGTAAAGATAAATAAAAAAAGATATTATGCATGCATACTAAATTGCGTTTTGTTATTCTTAGCATTTAAAGTAATACTTTGTACATTACACAAGACTTATATCTTTTTAATCGAAATATTTTTTTAATTGTTGTTTTTTGTTAAATATTGCAAAAACTTCATTTTTATAATTATTCCAAAACTGCATACAAAAAAGAGAGTCTTTTGTCTTTGAAATGAATAATGAATAATTGAGATTTTAATTCACATTACTGATGAGCCTCATAATTTCTAAAGCCACTTTTAGAGCTTCGGTACCGTCTTCAACAGAAACTTCAACAGGGCGGTTTTCCTTGATGGCCAACGCAAATGAATTCAGCTCGTCTAAAATGGCATTGTTGCTCTCTATATTTGGATATTCGAATAGGATTTGAGCTTTCTCGCCTTCAGCATTTTCAATAATCATATCAAAATCCGAAGGGTTTTCTGGAGCTTCTTTCATGCGGATTACCTCGGCTTTTTTCTCCAAGAAATCTACAGAAATATAGGCATCTTTTTGGAAAAATCTTGATTTCCTCATGGCTTTCATCGAAATTCTGGAGGTGGTAAGGTTAGCAACGCAACCGTTTTCAAATTCGATTCTGGCGTTGCAAATATCCGGTGTTTTGGATACCACCGCTACTCCACTCGCATGGATGGCTTTTACTTTAGATTTTACCAAACTTAATAAAATATCCAAATCGTGAATCATCAGATCCAAAACCACCGAAACATCCGTACCTCTTGGGTTGAATTCTGCCAAACGGTGGATCTCAATGAACATGGGATCTTGGATGTAGCTTTTGGTTGCAATGAATGCAGGATTGTATCGTTCTACATGTCCTACCTGAGCTTTAATTCCATTTTCACGACAAAGTTTTAGAATTTCCTCTGCCTCTTCCAAGGTTTTGGTGATGGGCTTTTCTATAAAAAAATGTTTTTTATTTTCGATGGCTGCTTTGGCGTAATCGTAATGGTAAAGTGTGGGCGTTACAATGTCCAAAACTTCAATTTTCGACAAAAGATCTTCGAAATTTTCATAAAATGCATAACCCAATTCGGCTTCCAGCTTTTTTCCATTTTCCACATCTTTGTCATGGAAACCAACCAATTCATATTGTTCTGATTGCTGAAGAAGTCTTAGGTGAATCTTACCCAAATGTCCAGCTCCAACAAGACCTGCTTTTAACATAAAAATAAATTTTTCCAAAGATAAACATTTTGAAAAAGCAACCCAATCGGCACTTGTTTTTTTAGCTTAAAAAGAATAGTTTTGTTGCAATCCATAGAACACCCGATTAGCCCTTATGAAAGATACATTTGTACACAAAGGAAAAAGAAAAATTCTTGTTGAATATTTACGAGATCGTTTATTTATTTCTGACGAAAATGTACTTTCTGCAATCAACCTCGTTCCTAGGCATTTGTTTATGGAAAGTATTTTTGAAGATTTTGCTTACGAAGACAGAGCCTTTCCTATTGCAGCCGGACAAACCATTTCGCATCCCTCCACCGTTGCCGAACAATCGGAGTTGATGAAAGTAAAATCGGGAGAAAAAATCTTAGAAATAGGCACAGGTTGTGGCTACCAAACGGCTATTTTGGTACAAATGGGTGCTTTGGTCTACACCATAGAAAGGCAAAAAGATTTGTATGATTTTTCTAAAAATAAACTGAGCGAAATAAAGCTCAGTCCCTACTTTCAGAGTTTTGGTGATGGCTTTGCAGGACTGCCCCATCTGGCTCCATTCGACAAAATAGTGGTTACTTGTGGAGCATCCATCTTGCCTTCTGAATTGCTGAAACAATTGAAAATTGGAGGAATAATGGTGATCCCGTTGGGACCCGAGGAGGAACAAACCTTATTCCGTTTTACTAAAATTTCTGAAACTGAGTTTGAAAAAGAAGAATTCGGGGCATACAAGTTTGTTCCAATGTTGGGAGATACCAATCGTTAGAGCCTTTTAATTAATCAAAAATTTTAACCGGTTTTTTGTCTTTGCCAACAGCAACCAAGGTAAAATCTCCGGAAACGGCTTTTTCTCTGGTATCGGCATACATTTCTTCCATGTAGATTTCGATATTCACTTTCACACTTGAGTTTCCAACATATTTCACTTTACCAATCAGTTCAACCAAAGTATCTGCCGGAATGGGTTTTTTGAAATCGATGCGGTCGCAGCTTACCGTTACAAAAGATTTTCTTGCGAAACGAGTCGCTGTTATGAAGGCAACTTCGTCCATCATTTCCATAACTTTTCCTCCGAACATGGTGTTGTGATGGTTGGTGGTATTGGGGAAAACCACTTTAAAAACATGGGTTTCGGAATTTTTAATCTTCTCTTCGTAATTCATTTCTTAATAATTTTATTTTCAATTTAATGATGAAATGAATAAAAGTCCAATTGTGACTTTTACTTCAGTTCGCGAAAGCTTTCAGGGATCCGACTTGTTGTACCAGACAAAATACGGTTGCGCGACAGTTCGTGATTCTCACACGATTCACCTTTAATTTGAGATTACAAATATAAACAAATCTCAAAATTTTAAACTTTTTATATTATTTATTTATTCTATCAGAATTAACATCAAAAAACAACCTGTAAATCAGACCTATTTTATCAATTTAATAATTATTTATCTTCTAAATCTTCAGCTTCTTCCACCAATTTGAGGTATGTAGCGTATCGACTTTCTAAGATTTCACCATTTTCGACACCGTTTACCACAGCGCATTTGGGTTCGTTCATGTGCATACAATTGTGAAATTTACACAATCTTCCGGTTGCGAAAATTTCCGGAAAATAATGCTGAATTTCGTATTTATCGACATCTATCATGGCAAATTCCCGAACTCCCGGAGTATCAATTACCGAACCTCCAAAGTCCCAAAAAAACATTTGAGCGAATGTTGTGGTGTGTTTTCCTTTGAGGTGAACTTCAGAAATGGCGGATGTCCTTAGATTTAATCCAGGTTGCAAGGCATTGACCAAGGTGGATTTCCCACATCCTGAATGTCCAAAAAATACAGAAACTTTATGGGAAATCTTTCCTTTTAAAAGATCTAAATTTTCTCCAGAAACAGATGAAGTTTTCAGAGTTTTGTAACCAATTTTTTCATAATCTTCGATGATCATATCCACCAACTCCAATTCTTCTGCAGAAAGCAAGTCGGTTTTATTCATCAAAATCAGTGGTTCTATGTTGTACGCCTCGCAACAAGCCAAGAAGCGATCCAAAAAGCCGAGAGAAGTTTCGGGATGTTTTAAGGTAAAAATAAAACAAGCCACATCGACATTGGAAGCAATAATATGCGCTTCTTTGGACAGGTTGACCGACTTTCGGATCAGGTAATTTTTTCTGGATTCGATCTTGGTAATCCATGCGATATCGTCGGCTTCCAACTGAAACTCCACAAAATCGCCCACAGAAAGCGGATTGGTCAATCGGCTTTTGATCAGCTTAAATTTGCCACGAATTCTGGCTTCGTAGGATTTTTGGGTCTCCAACTCCAAAACTTGGTACCAACTTCCGGTCGATTTTGTAATTAATCCTCTCATTTAGTCTTTCATAATATGGTTTTGCACCTCGACACTTTCTTCGTGAATGGTTTTAAATATTTTCTCGATAAATTCTTGTGTCATACCGGTTTCGTTGGCTTTTTCTTTGGCGTATTGTTGTATGAATTTCCAGCGTTCTGGTTGGAAGATCATCACATTATTTTTATGTTTCAGTTCTCCAATTTTTTCGGAGATTTTCATTCTTTGAGACAAAATTTCAATCAATTGAAAATCCAAATCAGAAATCAGGGTTCTTTGTCTTTCCATTTCCTCATCAAAACCGGAAATTTGGGTTTTTCTAAGTTTCAAATTTTGCAAAAGAAGGTCCAATTCTTCGGGCGTAATTTGTTGTTGTGCATCGCTCCACGCCTTATCCGGATTGCAATGGCTTTCGATCATCACACCGTTATAATCGACATTCAGAGCGGTTTGTGCTACATTTGCTAAAGTATTTCTGTTGCCACAAATATGAGAAGGATCTACCAAAATCGGAATGTTGGGATATTGTTGTTTAAAATCCAAAGCCAATTGCCAATTGGGAATGTTACGATACTGTGTCTTTTGATAAGAAGAAAAACCCCGATGGATCACTCCTAAATTTTCTATCCCCTGAGCCAGCAATCTTTCCAAAGCTCCTGCCCACAAAGCCAAATCTGGATTTACAGGATTTTTTACCAATACAATTTTATTGCTTCCTTTCAAAGATTCGGCAATTTCTTGAACGGTAAACGGATTGACGGTAGATCGGGCACCAATCCACAAAATATCGACATCGGCTTTTAGTACAGCATCGACATGATGGGCATTTGCTACTTCTGTAGCCGTTAGAAAACCAAATTCTTCTTTCACTTTCTTTAGCCATTCCAAACCAATCGTTCCTACCCCTTCAAAACCGTTAGGTTTGGTTCTCGGTTTCCAAATTCCGGCTCTAAAAATGGGAATTTCCACCGCAGAATTTTTTATTCTGCTGGCCGTCTCCAACATTTGTTGTTCACTTTCTGCAGAACACGGTCCGGCAATGAATAAAGGCTGAGGAAATTGTTTTAACCAATTGTTGGGGATGGAATCTAGGTTCATAAGCTAATAAATGACTTGCAAAGATAAAGATTTATGAAAGATCAAAATTGAGCAAATCGTTCAAATCCTTTAATAATGGATTGATCTCAACCAACTTTTCAAATTTTTTCCTTTTGGTGATTATTTCTACCTTGACAGCACCTTCCACTTTTTTATAGTTTAGGTTAAGGGTGTAATGATGTACTTTTTGCTTGAAATGATTGACAAATTGATCCCTGCATTTATCAAACTCTTCTTTTGCAGATTCCGATGAATAGGTAATTTCAATATCATCTTCACCAATTTTTACGACAGAAAATCCGTTGATGGCGTTGTACGCAACTGCATCATTTTTTTGCAAAGTTTTCAAGAAATAATTCCATTCGTTTTGCAAATCGGTTTCGGTAAAATGATTTCTAGGAAGCTTCTCGGTGTTAGCATCCGCAGATTTGTTTTCTTCTTTTTCTTCTTTTTTTGTCAGAAAGCCTTGGATGGAAAATTTAGAATTTCCCAAACTGGAAGAAATGGGTTGCGAGGTTTTTTCAACCACTTTTTTTATTTCATGAAGAGGTTCATTAACCACCTTTTTTTCGGTAGCAACAGAAGTTGAAGCGGTATTTTCTTTGGCTGTTTTAGGTTGGGTTACCGTTTTTGTATCGATCTCACTAAAGATCGGAGCTAATATTAAGAATTTTTTTTTTTAGGTTCTAAACCGGCGGTTAGACTGCTCAGTTGCATCAAAGCAATTTCTACAGTCAATCTCGGATTTTTAGAATTTTTATAATTAATGTCGGCATGGTTACAAATTTCAATACCATCAATCAATTGTTGAGGTGTCCATTTCTGACACTGTTCGGCAAATTTCTGTTTGGTTTTTTCGCCCACTTCGATCAGTTCCAAAGTCAATGGATTTTGAGCCATCATCAAATCGCGAAAATGGTGTCCCAATCCTGCAATGAACAAATGTGGATCAAAACCTTTTTTTACAATTTCATTAAAGGCGGATAAGACCTCCGGAATTTTATTTTCTTTTGCCAAATCGACCATATTAAGATACTGATCGTAATCTAAAATATTCAGAACTTCTGCAGCTTTGGCTAGGGTAATGTTTTTCTGAGTAAATGTTGAAAGACGGTCAAAAATAGAAAGTGCATCTCTAAGTGCTCCATCTGCTTTTTGTGCTACCAAATAAAGCGCATCATCTTCATATTGAATGTGCTCTCTTTCGGCAATTTTTTTAAGATGATTTTCGATATCCTCAATGGTAATTCTTTTGAAATCATAAATCTGACATCGGGAAAGAATGGTTGGGATAATTTTATGTTTTTCTGTGGTTGCCAAGATAAAAATGGCATGCGCAGGAGGTTCTTCTAAAGTTTTCAAAAAAGCATTGAAAGCCGCTTGAGAAAGCATGTGCACCTCGTCGATGATGTACACTTTGTACTGCCCTACTTGTGGTGCAAAACGAACCTGGTCGATCAGGTCACGGATATCGTCCACCGAGTTGTTGGATGCCGCATCCAACTCATAAATGTTGTATGCAAATCCATCTTCGGAAGTCGATCCGTCTTTTTCGTTAATTTTTCTAGCTAAAATCCTTGCGCAAGTGGTTTTCCCTACACCTCTAGGTCCACAAAACAATAAAGCTTGAGCCAACTGGTTGTTGTCGATGGCGTGTTCCAAAGTATCGGTAATGTGCGATTGTCCCACAACAGTTTCAAACTCTTGCGGTCTATACTTTCTTGCTGATACGATGAAATTTTCCATTGTCCAAAAGTATTATTTTTTTTCTTTTAGCACAACTTTGCATCCTTAAAAAGTTATTAACAAGCCAAAATATATTTATATTTTTTTTGGATAAAAAATCTAGGTTTCTACAAAGTTATAAATGCAAGCCTTCGTTTAAAATTATTCAAAAACACTAACTTTGCATAATACAATTCAACCTATGATTATTGACAAAGAAATACAATTCATCTTGGCGGTGGACGCTCTAAAAAATGTAAACCGCAGAAATTATAACGCCGACGATAGTCGCAGAGAAAACACTGCAGAACACAGCTGGCAAATCATTATTTTAGCACAAATTCTTTTCCCCTATGCCAAAAACAAGGAAAACATTGATCTGTTAAGGGTAATTAGAATGCTATCCATTCACGATTTGGTCGAAATTCATGCTGGAGACACTTTCCTGTTTGATGAAGCAAAAATGGAAGGCAAATTCGAAAGAGAAAAAGCCGCAGCCAAAAAAATCTTTGGAATCCTTAGTGAGCCGCTTCGAACGGATTTTTTCAATCTGTGGATCGAATTTGAAGAAGAGCAAAGTGCCGATGCAATTTTTGCATGTGCCATCGACAGAATCATGCCTTTTATCCTGAACACCCATACCGAAGCCAAAAGCTGGACAGAAGCCAATGTCAAAGAAAGCCAAGTGAGAGGGATGTTAGAGACGGCCATCAAAAGAGCTTCTACCGAAATGGGACAGGCTTTTGACATCCTCATTCAAAAAAGTTTAGACTTGGGATACTTAATCAAAGATTAAAATCCGTATCAAATCAGGTGGAATATTGTCCACAATCTTCGTTTTTACTAATTTTAGGCGCTTAAAAAATAAACAATGACTTTCCAAGAACAGATACAACAAGGCATACCCCAACATTTGCCAACACCAAAACCGTACGACACCAGCATCAACCATGCTCCGAAGCGAAAAGAAATCCTTACGGAGGAAGAAAAGAAACTGGCTTTAAAAAATGCACTTCGTTATTTTGAACCGCAATTTCATGCCGAATTAATTGACGAATTCAAAGAAGAATTGGAAAAATACGGTAGAATCTACATGTATCGTTACCGTCCGGATTACGAAATCTACGCAAGACCGATAGAAGAATATCCCGGAAAATCGCTTCAGGCGAAATCCATCATGCTGATGATTCAAAATAACTTGAGTTATGCCGTTGCACAACACCCTCACGAACTTATTACCTACGGGGGAAATGGTGCTGTATTTCAAAATTGGGCTCAATATCTTTTGACCATGAAATATCTTTCTGAAATGAACGATGAGCAAACCTTGGTGATGTACTCCGGACATCCTATGGGACTTTTTCCATCGCACAAAGATGCTCCAAGAGTTGTGGTAACCAACGGAATGGTAATCCCCAATTATTCCAAACCGGACGATTGGGAAAAATTCAATGCATTGGGCGTTTCTCAATACGGACAAATGACGGCCGGAAGCTACATGTACATCGGCCCGCAAGGTATCGTACACGGAACCACCATTACGGTTCTGAATGCATTTAGAAAAATTAAAAAATCACCAAAAGGAGGCTTATTTGTCACTTCTGGATTGGGCGGAATGTCCGGGGCACAACCCAAAGCTGGAAATATCGCAGGTTGCGTAACCGTTTGCGCCGAAGTAAATCCTAAAATCACCAAAATCCGTCACGATCAAAAATGGGTCGATGAAATTTTTGAAAATCTTGATGAATTGGTAGCTCGTGTGAAAACAGCACAAAAGAACCAAGAAACCATTTCTTTGACCTATCTTGGAAATGTGGTAGAAGTTTGGGAAAAATTTGACCAAGAAAACTTGAGAATAGACATAGGATCAGACCAGACATCCTTGCACAATCCTTGGGCAGGAGGTTATTATCCCGTGGGAATTTCTTTTGACGAAGCCAACATCATGATGGCAGAAAATCCTGAATTGTTTAAAGAAAAAGTACAAGAAACTCTTAGAAGGCACGCCACTGCCATCAACAAACATACAACAAAAGGAACTTATTTCTTTGATTATGGAAATGCTTTCTTGTTGGAAGCCAGCCGTGCCGGTGCCGATGTGATGTCCGAAAAACCAACCATAGGTAGAGAATTTAGATATCCTTCTTATGTACAAGACATTATGGGTCCTATGTGTTTCGATTACGGCTTTGGACCGTTCCGTTGGGTTTGTACCAGTGGAAAACCTGAAGATTTGCAAAAAACCGATGAAATTGCTTGTCAGATTTTGGAAGAAATCATGAAAAATTCTCCAGAAGAAATCCAACAACAAATGGCCGATAACATACAATGGATACAAGGAGCTCAAGAAAACAAATTGGTTGTTGGCTCGCAAGCCAGAATTTTATATGCCGATGCCGAAGGGAGAATGAAAATTGCAGAAGCCTTCAACAAAGCCATTGAAAAAGGAGAAATTGGACCGGTTGTTTTGGGAAGAGATCACCACGATGTTTCGGGTACAGATTCTCCATACAGAGAGACTTCCAACATCTACGACGGATCCAGATTTACCGCAGATATGGCCATACATAATGTGATTGGCGATAGCTTCCGCGGTGCGACTTGGGTTTCCATACACAACGGAGGTGGCGTTGGTTGGGGCGAGGTGATCAACGGTGGATTTGGAATGTTGTTAGATGGTAGTGATGATGCCGATAGACGATTAAAATCCATGCTTTTTTGGGATGTGAACAATGGTATTTCCAGAAGATCTTGGGCGAGAAATGAAGGAGCTATGTTTGCCATAAAAAGAGCCATGCAAGCTGAACCCAACCTGAAAGTTACACTCCCTAATTTGGTTTCCGAAGATTTGTTTTTATAATCTTTAACGGACCTGATTTTTACGAATAACTTTAATAATAAAAATAAAATTGATAGCGTTCCTAGGGAACGCTATCTTTTGTATGGACTAGTTGAATCTGACTTAAATAATTATTTAGGGCATCATGCTATATTGAAAAAAAAAGTATCTTTGGAAAGATAATACAAAAATAAAACTATACAAAACACAGTAACCAAAACCAATTAAATATGAAAAAATACTACAATCTACAAATTAAGATGAAAGAAAAGTGGCTACTGCTGTGGTTACTTTTGATTTTGCCAATTTGGGGTTTATCCCAAAGCAGTGGTATCACTATTGGTTGGAATGCACAAGTAGGATGCACCGAATTTATTTCTGAACAAGGAGAAAAACCTCAAGATAACTTTGAGGTTTGGGAAGAAATTAATATGGGTCATTGTGTTCGTTTTTGTGAATTTTCGCGAGTGAAATACACTGTTAATCCAGGAAATACGACCATGTCTTCGGTAAATTGGGGAGTAGCGGGTGGTACGATTATATCTACAACGAGCAATCCTTATGAAGCCATTATAGAATGGGGAAATGCCGGAAATGGAGCTATAAATATTACCATACAGTATGCAAATGGTACACAAGAAACAAAGTCGATTTGTGTTGAAAAGATTGATAGTCCCAAAGCATTGTTTGCTATCGCAGGACTTGGTGGACATGATGTTTGCATGAACACGCCTGTCTATTTTGATAATCTATCAACAGCAGGAGGAGGAACAGCCTTGGTAAGTTATGAATGGGATTTTGGAGACGGTAGCCCAACTTCAAGTGTTTACGAACCCATGCATACTTATACGACAGGGGGTGTTAAAATTGTAAAACTAAAAGTTACCAATCAATGTAACTGTAGTCAGGAATACGAGATGGAAATCCATGTGAATATTGCCAATCCTATTGATATTGCCTGTGCAAGTGTGGTTTGCGAGGGGAGTATAGAAACTTACACTGCGAATAACACTTGCAAAGGAAAGTGGAAAGTCATTGGCGGAACGATCATAAATACAAACGGAAATGTATTAACGGTACAATGGGATCAAATAGATCCAACAGACGGATTTGGTTATGTTATGTACCAATCCGAATGTGGATGCCCAGCTTGGACTACTTTGAAAATTCCGGTCATCACAAAAGAAGGGATTATACAGGGTCCGACCAATGTATGTACAGAGAAGCAATACCAATACAGTATGCCGCGATGGCCTACCACGCAAGTACAGTGGGATGTAACAGGACCAGGAGCGGTTCAGGCTAGCTATAATGCCCAGCGTAACGAAATTTTCTTAAAATTTAGTACTCTGGGTACTTACACATTATTTAACTATTACGAAAATACGCTGTTAAAATGTGGTGGTAGAAGTAATCCAAAGACCATTTTGGTAACTGCTCCCCTGATAATAACGGGAGGACAGCCTGAAGTATGCGTGGGTAACAATCTTACATTCAACAGTAATGCTGGTGGAAATGCTGTTTGGAAAGTCATGTTTAATGGAAATGTGGTACATACCGAAACAAATGTTAGCCTGAGTTACCACTTTCCAAATGCAGGAACATATATTGTTACCGCAAGCAGTCCAAATGGTGGTTGCACTGGCGATGGGGTTGTTGTACAAGCAATTCCTTTGCCTCCAATACCGAGTGGGACAATTCTGGGACCAGAGCCTGTATGCGTTGGTGTGCCTTATACCTACACCATTAACCCAACCAATGCAGGTTATCTTCCTATATGGAGTGTTACAGGAGGTGTAATACAAGGTAGCAACACAGGCAACAGTGTAACTGTAGTTTTCAGTACAGGAGCACCCGGCTATGCTATAAGCGTACAAAACCGTACCACAGGTGGATTGGGTTGCCTCTCGAATAAAAAGACAAGAACACTGCCAAAAGTAAATCTCGACAGTATAACCATTACCGCACCTAATACAAATAATACATATTGCCCAAGTAGCAGTGCAACATTTGTAGCCAACTTCAATGGTATTATTCCTGACGATTTTTCGTGGAGCTTCGCCTCTTCAAACTTTGGAAGTTTACTGCCCCATCCTAGCAATCCACACGCGATTATAGTTAACTTTAATGAAATTTCAAGCGGTATATACCAATCTAAACTTAGGTTGATCGTGAAAAAGTGTGGAATTACAAAAGTAATAGAGAAAATAGTCATCTTGCAACAGTTACCTGTTATCAGTATCAATGGAGGTACTGTGTGTGAAGGAAGCCCAACAATACCTATTACGGTAAATATACCTACCAATATAACCAGCGGAATGTTAACCTTTACATTTCCAGGAGGTGCAACCCCTCAACAAATGGCAATAACAACAGGAGGTACACAGACATTCAATGTTAATAATGACTTTGTAAATAATCAAAATACGGTAATTTCACAATCCTTGCAGGTTGCGTTATCTACACCAAACGGTTGTAATTATATAGCGACAACAGCTGCCAATTTTAATGTTGTTCCCGAACTAGATGTTGTAATTACGCCGGGTTATTATTATGCGATATGTCCTACAAGTCCTTATAGTGAAGTACTCACAGGAAACATTCCTTCCGGAATAACAGGTGCTACCTACCAATGGTACAAAAACAATGCACCCATTTTAGGTGCAACAGCTTCTACTTATACCATTAGTAACAGTACACAACCATCACCTGCCGGGATTTATTATTTGGTAGTAACAGCCAACGGTTGCTCATCTACCTCACAAGACATAACGGTAGTAACATTATGCCTTGATTCACCACCATGTACCATATCTCCAAATCCGAATTTGAATGTGCAAGCAGAGTGGACAAGTTGTAACACCATTACTGCTACCGCATCTTTTGTAGGTACACCAAGTAATTTTGAGTGGAAGAGTAGCCCATTCTTGCAACTACAACCGGGCAGTACGAGTACCACGGCAACATTTATCGTAACCAAATCAGGGGTACACAGCGTTTTTCTTACACTGGATTTTAATAATTGTTCAACACAAAAAAGTGTTGATGTTACCAAGCATTACGAACCAGACTTTAAAGCCAGCATTAGTTGTAATACCAACGGTACTTATAATGTTACTTTAACGGATACTTCATTGCTTACCAATATTACTTCCGGACAAATTGGCTACAGCTATACCATAAATGGTGGTAACCAGCAAAACGGACAAGTAGTTACCTACAATAATTTGCAACCAGGACAACAATATGCTTTTGCTATAAAGCTTACCGGACAAGGTGCGATGCCCGATTGTACTTTTACCCAAAACATTACCATGCCGAAATTACCAAGTATGCAATTTACAGTATCGCAAACCACAGTATGTAAGGGGGAAAAGATTATTCTTAGCATCCCACCAGCAAATTTCTTACCCAACCATATCTATAAATGGAAGTTTGCAGGTACTGCATTTATTGCCTCAGGACCTGTAACCGAGATAACCTTTAATATATTTAATCCAAATAGTTCTCTTTATTTAGAGGTAACTACCCCTGACAATTGTGTATTTACGAGCAATCCTGTAAATATACAAGTGAATCAGGCTAATATTTCCAATAGCATGATTTCAGGTTCAAATCTAGATGTATGTGCAACAAGCACCAACCAACCACAATTAACTGTTCCTTATTTAGTGGCTGGAAATCCAATCTCTAATTACGAATGGATGAACGGTAATCAATCCGTAGCAAGTGGTCCATCTCCAGTGTATCAGCCCACAAAATCAGGCAGTTATTGGGTTATCTTAACCGATGCAGTGAACGGTTGTAAGGATAAATCTTCCGCAGGCAGCCCTGTTTCGGTAGTCATCCGTAGCACTCCACAGGTAAGTATTGTGGGTAATTCTCAGGTTTGCCAAAACAATATGGTAACCTTACAAGGGGTTGTTACCGATAATAATTTGAATTACGAATGGACAATGAGTTATAATGGAGGAGCATCAGCTATGGTACAAACTGGTACTTCTGCTACCCCAGTGGTGCATACTTCCGGACCTTTGGCAGTGGGTACTTATGTATATACCCTGAAAGTTTGGGTAGCTACCGATCCTAGCTGTTTTGGTACTTCTAGCTTTACGGTAACGGTTAATCCTCCGCCTTCACCTCCACAAGCGCAGTTTCAGTTGCAAAGCTGTCAACCGTACAGTGTATTGCTGTATGTACAAAATCCACAGCCCGGAACCTACAACTGGAGTAACGGACAAACCGGCTCTTCTATTGTAGTAAACACCGGCGGAATTTACAATGTAATTTACACGGCACCTTCTGGTTGCAGTTCTTCATATTCGCTAATGGTACCACACAGTTTGGAAGACCTTATGTGGATTTTTCCTATCGGTTGCTACGACCTTTGTCCGAGAGATGGTTTTATAATCGGTCCCAGAGGAAGCTTTGATCATCATGAATGGCAATATTTTGGAAATAACCAACAAGGTGGTGGCGGTCTTATTAATCCTTACTGGTCATCCCAAACAGGAAGCCATCAGTTGTTTATTAATCATGGCGGCTGTCAGTTAACATCTGGAACAATGAATATGAGTCCATCTATAAATAATCCTGACTGTCCACCTAAAGACTGCAAATTGGATGCTTTCGTAAGAAGTGTGAAGCGTGAAGGCAATACCTATCTTCTTTTCGGACAGATTATGAATTTTGGTACACAAGCGATTACCGTTAGCCTAACCAGTGCAAACAACTATGGCGTGTACGCTCCATCTAGTATTACCATACCAGCAGGAGGAAGCTACCAAATGAACCCGGTTATCTTCTATCCGGGAGCTAATTTTCCCGGAGGTGCAGATACAATGCAGATTACAGGAGCCAATCCGGACTGTACTATAAAAGTAGATGCGGTAATGGGGGCAGTCAATTATGCTAAAGTTGACACAATAAAAACAGAAACTACTGCTACTTTTGGATTACTGCCAAATCCTGCTAAAGAGGAAGTAAGCATTTCCTACGATACAGGGAATGACAAAGTGGAAGCACTGTCTTTGTATATCTACGACCGTAGCGGGAATCTACAACACCAACAAAAACTGCAAAAAAGCAAGGGCGAAGTAAAACTCAAAATTCAGCACTGGCTGCAAGGATTGTATTTGGTAAGCATTACCACTACCGGAGAGGCATTGCAAGGTAAGCTTTTGAAAGAATAAAACTTTCTTGATAATATCAGGCTACCTCCAATTGGGATACCTGATTTTTACGAAAAACTTTAATAAAAAAATTAAATTAATTGATAAAAAAATAATTATGAAAAGTAGAATTTACATACTAGTAATATTATTGTCGTACTCCCTATCAAATGCTCAAACCTACACTTGGCAATGGGCAAAAACAGGAGGGGCAATTAATGGCTCAAGTGATATTGGTTTTAGCCAGTTGGACGATGAGTATATTTTGGATATGGTGGTGGATAATCAAAATAACACCTATTATCTAACTTGGATTTATAATGATACACCACTATTAGATGGACAAACAGTTACCACTTATGGTACTAAGAATATTTTACTTTTTTCAGTAAATTGCCAGGGTGTACTACGATGGAAACGCACGATTGGAGGTGGCGGAAACAATACCAATAATGCTCAAAAGATAGTATTGGATAATAATGGAGGGATTTATTTAACATTTGCAGCGGGAAATTCTTCCTCCAATGGAAGTATGTATCTACCACCGAGATTTGGGGACAATGATGTTATGCCAGTGGTTAATGATCCTTTTGTTGCCCAAGCCGGAATGCGGTATGGACATTTGTTGAAATACAACACCGCTGATGGCAATTTAGTTTGGCGTAGGGACTTTCAAGGAGATGTATCTGCATATAATATGGGAATGGATATGAGCGGACCAGTTTTTGACAGTCAAAACAATATTCATCTTATTTTAGGTTTTATGTACGGTACTCATCTGAATGGTATGATTACTGTTCCGAACTCATTTAATACTACTTTTCAATATTATTTGGTAAAATATGATACAAGTGGAAACATTGTTGGCACACCAACTTTGTTACCACTTACTGGTGCAACAACATTTCGGGGGGGATGCCTAAGCTTCATGTATGATCAGGCTAATAGCCGATATTATTTAGCCGGTTCGAAAAATTATTCTGGTTCGTCTGGAGGGCAATCTATCTCATGGAACAATGTTCCCATTACTGAAAACGCTTTTGTAATGGCATTTAATAGTGCTACCTTCCAGAAATTATGGATTAGGGGATCGGGCGGTAGCGTAGGAGGTTTTGAAGCCGGTGGAAATATTTTTGGCTTAAAAAAAGACCCTGCAACAAGCGATATTTATATTTCGGGGTTATTTGGAAAAGGAGTGGAGCAAGTAACCTTTGGTAGCGATTTTAACTTTACAACGCCTCTTTTTGGTTCTATTCCATTCGTAATGAAACTCAGTACTTCCAACAGTGGTAGCAATGTACTTTGGTGTACCAATCCACAATCATTGTCCAATGGTGACCTTGGTGTTTATGCCCAAATCGCCAGAATGCCCATCGCTCTAAAAGGCAATGAAATATTATTTGCCAAAGGCAGTATTAGGGAGGTATGGGGAGCTTTCCCCATGGTAAGACCAACCAATGATGGTACGGATCCACTGCTGGTAAAGCTGAACAAAGATACAGGTGTTGTTACCGGCACACACGAAGTGTTGGGAAATTATGGCTATGATGACCAGTTTACCGCTATTGCAGTTGATAATGACGGCAATATTATGCTGGGTGGGTTTATCAATTCGCAACTTTTTGTGGATCCTAATGACGGAGTACCTACCATAAGCAATGCTGCCAACAGTGATAAAACAAACTTTTTCTATGCCAAACTGGCTACTTCTTCTAACTGTACTCTTATGGCAACCGCAGAAACTCCTGTAAAAGAAACAGATGTGGTTTTTTACCCCAACCCAGTAGAGGATATACTGCATATAAAAACCAAAGAAAAACTACAATCTTATGAAGTTATTACTGCAAACGGTAGTTTGGTAAAATCCGGCACTTTTGACGGAAAAGACTACAGGGTAAATATGCAAGGACTCACAAAAGGCGTATATTTTGTAAAGGTTGAGGGCAATGGTTTTGCTACAGCAGATAAAGTGGTAAAAATGTAATGCCAATCGGATATTCAAGATGGTCTTCATTTTAAAAGCCTAAACGACTATCACATTAGCATTATACCAAAAAGTTTTGAACAAATTTATTATTTTGTGTGGTTGAAACTCTAAAATAAGTAGTTACTTTATACTGTAAAAGGTTTCAAAATCCAAAATTTTCGGAAAGAAGTAATTGGGTTACAAATATTTTGAAAATATTTGTAACCTTTTTCATAAAAACACCGTATAATAATATGTAGCTCAAAAAAAAACGGGTTATTTTTTGTAGATGAGACAGTTAAAAATTACAAAACAGGTTACCAATAGAGAAACCGCTTCTTTGGACAAATACCTGCAGGAAATTGGTAAAGTGGATTTGATTACCGCTGATGAAGAGGTAGAATTGGCACAAAAAATTAGAGCCGGCGACAGAGTTGCCCTTGAAAAGCTCATCAAAGCCAACCTCCGTTTTGTGGTATCCGTTTCTAAACAGTACCAAAACCAAGGACTTTCTCTTCCCGATTTGATCAATGAAGGAAATTTAGGCTTGATGAAAGCTGCAAAAAGATACGACGAAACCAGAGGTTTCAAATTCATTTCTTATGCCGTTTGGTGGATTCGTCAGTCCATCCTTCAAGCTTTGGCAGAGCAGTCCAGAATTGTAAGATTGCCATTGAATAAAATTGGATCCATCAACAAAATCAACAAAGCTTACGCTCACCTTGAACAAGAAAACGAAAGACCACCTTCTCCCGAAGAACTTGCAGAAGTATTGGATATGAGTGAGGAGGACATCAAAGAATCCATGAAAAACTCCGGGAGACACCTATCCATGGATGCACCGTTGGTTGAAGGTGAAGACTCTAACTTGTACGATGTATTGCGTTCCGGAGAGTCGCCAAGTCCAGACAAAGATTTGATGTTGGAGTCTCTTCAAATTGAAATTGAAAGAGCTCTACAAACTCTAACTCCAAGGGAGGCCGATTTGGTAAGACTTTATTTCGGATTGAATGGAAAACATCCTATGACTTTGGAAGAAATCGGAGAAACTTTTGATCTTACAAGAGAAAGAGTAAGACAGATTAAAGAAAAAGCCATCAAGAGATTGAAACACAATACCAGAAGTAAAATTTTGAAATCTTATCTGGGTAAATAATTTCAAATAAAATAGTAAAAGCCACTTTTCAGTGGCTTTTTTTAGTGCTTAAAATCAATTTTCATTTTTTTTAGGAGTTGCATTCCAAAAGGTTTTTCACTTTTGGAATGCCTGAAACTCCAACCTTATTTAACTATATTAATCTTTCGAAAATTTTATTTTAAGCTTATTAATTTTTTAAAACTTTTCACAACTGCCAGTTCTACATCGGCATATTCTTTTGTATCGCATTCTGCCAAAAGTTTCTCAGCAACTGCCGAATTGTATTGCGCATTGCCCTGAATTTTGAAAATCAAATGTTGGGACAGATTGCTTAATTTTTCTGACAGAGGTAGAAATGGAGAAATCAAAGGAGCGTTTTCGTTTAACTTTTTCAATTCCGAATAATTAGAAATCCACTGATTAAGAAAAATAACAATCTTGGATTTAGAATCTTCATTTTTATCAATCACAAATTGATCCACCAAAGTATTGAATGCAAGAGCATCTTTAGCATCGGGAGTGCAAGCATCGGCAAACAAAGTCAACGGAGAGTACATTTGATACTCCGTACCGCCTTTATTTCTTGTGTACAATTTCAGAGGTTCGCAAACATTTGAAAAATCTTCAACCGCTTTTGTATCCTGATAATTGGCAATATTTCTAAGGATGACTCCTTTGTTTCGGATGTGGGTAATGCCCAATTCTTCCAATCTGTTTGTTACAGGAATGAGTCGTTTTCTCATATCCGCCACATTTTTCACCGAAGCATCCGACCAAAGTCTCTCGGCTATGGCTGCTGTTCTCGGCCAAATCCTGGAGTCTATGGTTAATGGAGTTGCCAATTCGCTCCACATCGTAGCTTCGCCCCCCCAAATATTATTGAGGGTTGCCTCGGACAAATTCAAATCTTTATTTACAGGATCGGTATTGTAATGGCTTTCTACATCCATAACCAGATCGATGTAATACCCGTTGGACAAAACCGTTTTGTACCCATTTTGAGCTGCTTTTGCCAAAGATTCACCGGCCTTCAAACCTTCATTTACACCTCTCCAAGAGTGGATAACAGCATCTTTCGACATGTCTTTGGTCATGATTTCTTCCCAACCCATCAATACTTTGTTGTGTTTTTTGAGTAGAGGGATCAGTTTCATGGTAAAATAAGTCTGAAGATCGTGGTTGGTCTTTAGGTTATTTTCTTTTTTAAACTGTTGAATTTTAGGATTGGCATCCCATTCTTTACCTTCGTTTTCGTCGCCACCGATGTGGAAAATTTTTCCCGGAAAAAGTGGACAGACCTCATCAAAAATTAGGGAAAGAATTTGATAAGTCTTGGGATTGGTAGGATCCAAAGTTGGGTTGAACACGCCGGCATTTCTCTCCACGGTATATGTCATACCTGGAGTGCTTCCAATTTCAGGAATGGCGGTTAATATTGCCGAGGCATGACCGGGAACATCAATTTCCGGAACGATCATAATTCCCAAATTGGCAGCATATTTTACCACATCTTTTATCTGATCTTGGGTGTAATATTGACCATCAGAAGATTTTTCATGGAGTTGTTTCAGATTTTTCATTTCTATTCTCCAACCTTGATCGTCCACCAAATGCCAATGGAAAACATTTAGTTTAACAGCAGCCATAGCATCTAGGTTTCTTTTGATGACCTCTATGGGTTGAAAATGTCGTGCCGCATCAATCATCAAACCACGCCATTTGAATCGTGGATGGTCCTTGATCTCTATGGAAGGAAAAAAATATTCTGAAGCGGAATTCTGAAGTGTCTGAAGCAAAGTTTCTAGGGCATAAATGGCACCGGTATCGGTATTCGCTATTATTTTAATTTTTGAATGATCCACCGATAGCTGATAGCTTTCGTCTTGTTGGAGATCCAGTGATGCCGTATTTTTCACCTGTATTTGCAAGGTTGCAGTTGGAGCTGAATTGTTTTCATGTGCAAATTCCTCATTAAAAAACACTCCGGATCTCCCATCCAATCGTCTAAGAAACTTGGTAGTGGCATTTCGTAATCTTTCGGATTGGACTCCGTTTATGTTGATGTTAAAATCTTTTTTAAGAACTAATTTCCCGGTATTCAGGTTCACTTCTTTAGGCCAAGGCATTAGGTTGAGCTGTTCTTTTTGTACTTGTCCCAAACACAAAGAAGAAAATAATGCTGTAAGCAAAGTGTATTTCATGTAATTTATATTAATGGTTGATCTTTTTCAATTTTATTCTTTCATGCAAAAATGAATAAAAAATCTAATTGTGACCTTCCGAAGAGAGCCACAATTAGTCCTAAGTAAAAATGAAAAAGTAAAATTATTGATTTCTAAAAATCAAATTTTTTAAAAGCCTCAATGGCTTCATATTCTGCTAAGCCCAATTTATTGTACAATTCGGCGGTTTTTTTGTTACGATCTTCAGCCCTCATCCAAAATTCTCTAAGGTCATTTCCTTGGAACATGACTCTATCTTTTTGTGACTGATGGTAGAAAATGGCATTTCTCTTGGCCATTACCTCATCCGGACTTATCGGAATTGCCATATCAATTTCGTCGATATCCCATTCGTGCCAAGCACCTCTGTAGAGCCACAACCAACAGTCCTGCATGTACGGTTTTCCTTTCAAATTCTTTAATGCCTTGAAAATCAAACTCAAACAAACTTCATGAGTTCCGTGAGGATCGGCCAAATCGCCTGCAGCAAATACCTGATGGGGTTTTACAGCTGCGATAAGGTCTTCTACCTTCTTTACATCAACTTCTGTTGGTGGATTTTTCTTGATATAGCCCGTTTCGTAAAAAGGTAAATCCAAGAAATGAACTTTATCGTCTGTTAATTTAAAAGAGCGAACTGCAGCATAAGACTCTCTCCTACGGATCAGTCCTTTTAGTTTTCTGACTTCTAAAGAATCGATTTGGTTATCGGTTTTATTGTTCAGGAAATCAATAACTTTTTGAAAATTAATATTGCTGCTGTCTTGATCTACAAAATCATTGCAAACCTCTGCAAATTTCAAGGCTTCTTCATCGGTAACTGCAATATTTCCAGAGGTTTGGTAAGCTACATGGACTTCATGACCTTGTTGAATCAATTTGTTAAATGTGCCTCCCATTGAGATGACATCATCATCCGGATGAGGACTGAAAATGATAACTCTTTTTTTTGCAGGTTGGGCTCTTTCTGGTCTGTGGGTATCGTCATGATTGGGCTTTCCACCGGGCCAACCCGTTATGGAATGCTGCAATTGATTGAACATTTTGATGTTAAGATCGTAGGCAGAACCCTCTTGTACCAAAAGATCCGACATCCCATTGTTGTTATAATCCCTATCGGTTAGTTTCAGCACGGGTTTTCCGGTTTTCTCACAAAGCCAAACGATGGCCTTACTACGAAGTTCTTTGGTCCAAATACACTCTCCTACCAGCCAAGGTGTTTTGCATCTTGTAAGCTCTGAAGAAGCCGTTTTGTCCAAAACAAAAGTAACATTGGGATGATTTTGCAAAAATGTTGCAGGAACATCACTGCTTATATCCCCCTGAATGGTTCTTTTGATGATGTCCGCCTTGTTTTGTCCCCATGCAAGAAGCACAATCCTTTTGGATCTAAGAATCGTTGAAACCCCCATGGTTATGGCCTTTTTAGGCACATTTTCCATGCCGTTAAAATCAGAAGAGGCATCGACTCTTGTGATGTGATCCAAAGTAATGATGCGGGTACCGGAATTGATGTGCGATCCGGGTTCATTAAATCCCACATGACCTGTCCTACCAATCCCTAGAAGTTGAAAATCCAATCCGCCGGCTTCTTTTATTTTCATTTCATAATCGATGCACCATTGGTTAATTTCATCAAAAGGAACAGTACCACAAGGGATGTGCACATTATCCGGATGAATATCGACATGATTGAAAAGATGTTGATGCATGAAGAAGTGATAACTTTGTTTGTTGTCTTTGGACATGGGATAGTACTCGTCCAAATTAAACGATACCACATTGGAGAAGCTTAGATTTTCTTCTTTATGCAGCCTTACCAACTCTTCGTACACCTTGATGGGAGAAGACCCGGTTGCCAAACCCAAAACGCAGGTTTTATTTTCTTTTTGCTTGGATTGTATCAGTTCTGCAATTTCATGAGCTACAATTTTGGAAGCTTCTACAGAATTTTCGAAAATTTCATTGTGAATTTTTTCAAAACGAGTTTCTTCAAATTGTCCGGCTGTTTTGAAACTAATGTCTCTATGTTGAAATTTGGTTTTCATGTTAAAAGTAGATTTGTACTTAAATTATCATTAACATCAAAGGTATTTTTATTTTAGATTTTTAAAAAATAAAATAATCTAATGGAATAAAAACTTCTACCAACGACATTTAATTGAAAATAAACAAATTTATCAGAGGGTTATACTCGGTTTTAAAAAAATGGTATAGGCTGAATGTTGTACCTATACCATCAAAAGCATAATTATGATAAAAATATTAATTTACATCCCACCAAAGATTGGTACCTCCGTTATCCGGTCCGCCAAGCATTCCTACAGCTGCAGAAACATTTGTTGGATTGGTTGATTTTTCGGAAGCTGGGAAATTAATTCTCTTAATGAATTCGGTAGTACTGATCAATCCACCACTTTTATTCAGTTTTACTGGGAAAAGTTTAGGATAGCCTGTTCTTCTGAATTCCGACCAAGCTTCTTGTCCATCTGGGAAACCGGAAATCCATTTTTGAGTAATGATTTTTTCTAATTTCAAAGCGTCGGTATCGGCGTTATTCCATGCGATGGTTACCTGAGAAGCTGCATTGATGTTATTATCCGGGTTGAATGCATCTACATAATTTGCAGGTGTATTGCTGGTATTGGTGATGTAAGAACCCGCAGTGAGTCCGTACTGTGCAAAAGACAACTGAATACCGTTATTGTACGCCGTTTCTGAAGAAATACCGTTGGTGTTCCAATTTTTCAATTTGGCTTCAGCAATTAGAAATTGTACTTCAGAAGCGGTCATCAATTGGATCTGAGAAAACATATCCGAATTGATGCCTGAATTTTTCACATAAGAGTCCTTTCCACCGTGAGCGGTAATGTCTATCCCTTGTCTAATACCTGTATATGAGTTGCTGAAGGTGTTTTTCGTAAAATATTTACCCACTCTTGGGTCTTGCAACCCGTTGAGAATGGATTCCATAGAAGCTCCCATTCTGGTGTCGCCCCATGAATTGATCACTCCAAGAGGATTGGGTTTGTTCACGATAAAATTTTCTGTATTATTGGACATCAAACCTCCTAAATCGGACAATGCTTTTTCGCCTTCGGTTTTGGCTTTCACAGGATCTACACCAGAGATACGAAGAGCCAATCTTAATCGTAGTGAATTACCAAATTTGATCCATTTAGCCAAATTTCCACCAAAAGCACTGATGTCTGCACTTGGATCTAGAACCAATCCTTTATTCTGTGCATCTTTAAGAGCTGCAATACCGGCGTCCAAATCGGCAAAAAATGCATAATACGCTTCTTTTTGAGTGTCAAATTTATCACCTGCAGCATTTTCGCCAAAATGAGAATAGATGATCGGTCCGTAGATATCGGAAATCCTGTGCATCCCTTCTACTTTTAGGATTTTTGCGATGCCTAAAAACTGTGGAAGATTGAGTTGTGCTGCACGATTTTCAACTTTAAAAGCATTAGGCAAAACTCCTGTATAGGCAATGGTCCAAGGATACTGATTCCAACCATCGACTAGGTTGTAGTGGGTGTTGTTGCTGTCTCCAGCAAAAGGAGTTGGTGGCGCCATATATCCGGAAAAAACATCACCCATAAGGTTTTGTTGCAACTGGAATTGCCACTCCGGAGTTACCATAACAATGCTGGACATTAGATTTTCTAATGGAGCTTTTACAATGGTAAGACCTTGCATTTGTTGTTCTTGAGTTTGGCCGTATTCATCGTTGATGTTTCGTTCTGAATCTACAGAACATGAAGTTACAGATGCTAAAACCGTAAGAGCCAATCCGTATTTTATAAATTTATTTTTGAATTTTATTGTTTTCATATTCTTTGATTTAGAAAGTTACATTTAGATTAAGACCAATACTTCTTGTTGAAGGTTGAGAAAACACTTCTACACCTTGGAAAGCTTCGCCCGTACTGGAAACCATATTGGGATCAAATGGGATGTCTTTTGCTTTTTTGTAGATGAAGAACAGGTTTCTTCCGACCAAGGAGATGTTGGCTTTCTTAATGAAAGAATTTTTAGGGTTAAAAGAGTAGCCCAAGGAAAGTTCAGCCAATCTAAAGTTGCTCAGATCGTACACATATTCGCTGGTGTAGCCTTGTCTTCCACCCACTGCAGAATAATAGTCTTTTGCAGAGATGCTGTAGTTTTGTCCTGCGCCATTGCTCACCATGATCATTCCGCCATTGGTATTTCTGGCATCGGCAGAAGCTTGAGAAACTCCGGCTTGGTCCAACATGGCTTGGGTAGTACTTACGGCTTTTCCGCCCATTTTACCATCAATCACTACATTCAGCGATAGATTTTTGTAGTTGAAAGTATTCACCCAACCTCCGGTCCAATCTGGGAAAGGAGTTCCGGCATCGACCATTTTATTTCCTCTAGCCGTGTAACCGGTCACATTTCCGTTGCTGTCCAAGACTTTGTCAAAAATAGCAAGTCCATTGGCATCTCTCTCCAATTGTTTTACCATGATGGTCCCGAATCGTTCTCCTTCTTTCAGAACATATTGGAAAGAGTTATCCAACTCGGTCAATACCGCGACAACACTTCCGTTAGGCTGTCTTAGTTGGTCGGATAATGATTTTACATAACTTTTATTGGTTCCGATATTGATGGTAGAGCTCCATTCGAAGTTTTCATTTCTAACCGGTATTACATTAAGGCTGGCCTCAATACCTTTGGATTCGATATCACCACCGTTAATGGCCCATCGCTTAACACCCAAAGAATTGGCTGCTGCCTGAATTTCGAAATATTGATTGGTGGTATTGGACTTATAGTAAGTTAAATCGAGGTTAACTCTGTTTTTGAAGAAACGGCCTTCAAGACCAAATTCTAAAGATTTTTTTAGTTCGGGTTTCAGATTGATACCCGGGAAACTGGAAACTTCAGGTTCTAACAACACACCGCCTTTTAGTTTTCCATAAGAACTGGAACGGTTGTCTTGGATGTAGGATGGAATATCGTTTCCTACTTGTGCAAAAGCACCTCTTACTTTAAGGAAATTAACATTTTCGCCAAAATCTATGTATTTATTAAGAATGGTAGATGCACCGATGGATGGGTAGAAAAATCCTTGATTAAGTGTACTGGACCAGTCTTTTCTGGCGGAGATATCCAAATATACGGCTTTATCATAACCCAACTGTACCGTTCCAAAAACCGAACGAACTTCTTTGTCTGTTCCAATAGAATTTCCAATACCTTGTGTGGAAGTAAAATTGCCTAAAACGAAATAATTCGGAATTTTCAGACCGTTACCTTGGGTGTATCCAGAATCGGCAAAGGTTAGGTCTCCCAATTTATAATCGTTTCTGCTCACACCCAATACTGTGGTAAGGTCAAATTTATCAAAAGACTTATTCACAGTTGCTAAAAAGTCCATGTACCATTGGGTATCTACGCTGTTCTCTTGTATGTATCTTCCGTTCGCGGTAGCCAAAGTTGCATCGGTAGATGCGTACATTCTTCTTTGGTATTTTCTGTTGACATAGTCATAAGAAGCACGCCCTTGTAAGGTTAACCAGTCTGTAGCTGCATAAGAAATGGATCCTTTTAGGTAAGCTCTTTTGTTGTTTTCGTCGGTTGCAGCACGATTTAGAATCCAATACGGGTTTTGTTCGATATCGCTTGAGTACGCCGAGTTCGGGAATCTCACTTGCTTATTGATGTAATCGATGGGATCCAACTTTTCGAAATTATTGATGTAGTCTCCAAAATTTTCACCTCTTGGGAAAGCATATACGCTTACCAATGGGTTAAAATACAAACCACTTCCCGGTCTGTTGTGATAAATTTGTTCTGAAATATTTGCCGAAGCATCGATTTTCAATTTATCATCAAACAAATTAATATTTTCTCTAAAACTGATGTTGTTCTGATTCATCTTACTCGTTGGTAATGTCCCATGAGAAAGGGAATTGGAGTACGATAGGTAACTGGACGACACTTGGTTTCCTGCACTTAAAGATACCGAGTTGATGGTGGTAACTCCTGTATCGAAAAATTTCTTAGCATAATTTTCAGAGCTTCCTTTAGCTCCCCAACTTTGTCCACCTTTTCCTGGTGTAGATGCTAAATATTCGTATTGCAACTTTGGCATATAAGCCGCCGATTCTACCGTGGTATTGGAGTTGATGTTAACAGAAACTTTTCCAGCCTTTCCTTTTTTAGTGGTAATAAGGATAACTCCGTTGGCACCTTGACTTCCGTACAAAGCAGCTGAAGCAGCACCTCTAAGAACTGTTATGTTCTCGATATCGTCCGGGTTGATCATGGACAGCACATCGCCACCGTCTCTACTACCCCCTTCGTCACCAAAAATTTTATACGGTTGTGCCGGCGAAGTATTGGCAATCGGTACACCATCGATAACATAAAGTGGTTGGTTGTTTCTGGCAGAAGACTCGCCTCTTAAAGTCACCTTAACAGAACCCGCCACACCGGAGGAGCTTCTGGAAATGTTCATCCCGGCAACACGACCGGACAGACTGTTGATGGGATTGGCATCTTTCACCTTTACCAAAGCATCGCCACCAATTTCTTGTGCAGAATAAGTCAATGCTCTCTTTTCTTTTTTGATTCCCAATGCGGTAACAACTACGCCTTGGATGTCTTTAGTCTTTAAACTATCCGTTTTACCCGATTGTGCCGATGCAAATGCAAAGGTGGAGGATAAAACCACAACCAAGACTGAATTTGTAATTTTTTTCATATTTCTAGGTTAAATTTTTATTTCTTTTTTTTTCGATAACGATAACTTTTTCTCTTTTTTCGAGGTATAAAAAATGATCAATTCTCGATTTTTAAATATGAACTTGTTTAATGTTTCCTAATCAAAATACAACAGAATGCGAGCAGATGAAAATCCCTCCAATGTTTTTCTTTAGTTTCATATCGTATTAATAGCGCTTTAAAGCTATCTATCCAAGCGTTCA
>NZ_REFA01000020.1 GCF_003852705.1 Amniculibacterium aquaticum | reverse complement strand
TGAACGCTTGGATAGATAGCTTTAAAGCGCTATTAATACGATATGAAACTAAAGAAAAACATTGGAGGGATTTTCATCTGCTCGCATTCTGTTGTATTTTGATTAGGAAACATTAAACAAGTTCAATTTCAAAAATGTTAAAAAAAATATATTTTCTTATTTCATTTCTATTGGGAATTTTCATGTTTTCCCAAACCCTTTCGTCCCGATTGGATAAGAAAACCGTGGGATTGGGCGAGCCCAATGTACTCACCATAAAAGTGGATCATCTTGGTGGCAAGGATGTTCGTTCGGCTCCGAAAAACGAATTGTTGCCTTTTCATTTTGAAATCATCAAAGATACCCTTTTCAAGAAAATGGATACCTACGAAAGAACGATAGAGTTTGCCATTTTTCAGGAAGGTAAATTTTCCATTCCCGCCTTAGAATTTAACATCAATGGAAAAATTGAAAAAACAACTCCCTACGAAATCGAAGTGGTGAACACTGCCAGTAAAGACGACAAAATCAATGACATTATGAAGAATAAAGAAGTTGGTTTGGAGCTGAAAGATTATTGGCAAATCTACAAATTTTGGGTTTTGGCTGCTATTGCGATTGTTGCACTCTCAATTTTAATTTTTGGTCTTGTCAGATACGGTAAAAAACCAAAAGACAGTCCAAAAGAATTAACCAATCAAGCCCTGAAGGAGTTGAATGCTTTAAAAGATAAAAAACACATTGAACAAGGAAATTTTAGAGATTTTTATGTTGAACTGATCGACATTATGAGAAGATTTTTGTCGGTGCAGTATCGCATTCCGGCTGATGTTTTGCTTACGGACGATCTTATTGCTTACATGAAACAAAATCACAGCATTTCACAAGAAAATGAAGCGGTTGTCGAAAAAGTTTTTCTCCGTGGCGATTTGGTGAAATTTGCTAAAATTTTTCCATCTGTAGAGATGATGAATGAAGATTGGAACTCTTGCTCTGCTTTGGTAAAGGCTTCGTTAAAGGATATCGAATTTGAAAAATTAAGAAAAGATGTTTAGTTTTTGGAATTTCGAATGGCATAGCCCTTGGTTTTTACTTCTTTTTTTATTGCTAATTCCTTTGCTAATTAAGGAATTCAAAAAGAAAAAACAAGTAGGAATTGTTGTACCATCAACTTCCAATATGTCTGTAGATGGGCAGTACAACGGTATTTTGTTTTTGTTGAAATTTACAAAATACATCATACTTTCCTCGCTTATCCTCGCCATGGCAAGGCCAAGATCTTTTACCATTTCTACCGATAACGACGAAAATAAAGGCATCGATATCATTATGTCCGTAGATGTATCATTGTCCATGCTTGCGAAAGACTTAGAACCAGACCGTTTGACGGCTCTTAAAAATATTGCCAAACGCTTTGTCGATAAAAGACCCATGGACAAAATTGGTTTGGTCACCTATTCGGGAGAGGCATTTCCAAAAGTTCCACTGACGACAGATCATCAAGTAATCATAGATGAATTGAGCAACCTGGATCCTTTCGAGTTGCAACCCGGAACTGCTATTGGTGAAGGATTGGCGGTGGCGGTCAATCATCTGAAAAATGCAAAATCCAAGAGTAAAGTCATCATTTTAATGACCGATGGCGAAAACAATATTGAAAATGCCATTCCACCACAAACGGCTGCCGAATTGGCGAAAAGCTACGGCATAAAAGTGTACACCATTGGGATTGGGACCAACGGATATGCACTGTTCCCAACCAGTCAGGATGTTTTTGGAGATATTATTTTTACAGAACAGGAGGTAAGAATCAACGAGCCTTCGCTACGAGATATTGCACAAACAACGGGTGGAAAGTACTTTCGTGCCACATCCAACGAAAGTTTGGAACAAATATACGATCAGATTAACCAAATGGAAAAAACCGATGTTAAGTCCAGTAAGATGTACAACTACAAAGAGTTTTTCCAATATTTTCTATGGACAGCTCTGCTGGTTTTGGTTTTGGACGGATTGTTAAGATGGGTTTTATTTAAATCGATACTGTAATGGATTGGACTATAGGAAATTATTGGAATTTATTACTGATCCTTTTGGTGTTGGGGATGGGCTTGTTGATGTCAAATTTTTTGAAGTGGAGAAACCGTAAAAAAGAACTTTTTGCTGAAGGAAGATTTCAAATAGATTTGTTTCAGAAAACAACTCAATATGTGCGGATTATCCCCATTTTGTATTGCATAGGCTTTGTTTTTTTAGCTCTGTCTTTGGTCGATTTGATGAAAGGAAGTGAAGAAATAAAAACAAAACAGAAAATGAATAATGTGATTTTTTTGTTTGATGTTTCCAATTCGATGAATGCCGAAGATGTAGAGCCCAACCGTTTGCAAGAAGCAAAAAACATCATGCTCAATTCTTTGCAAAACATGAACAACGATAGGGTAGGCATTGTGGTTTTTGCAGGCGAAGCAGCTTCCATTATGCCCTTAACAACGGATTTTTCTTCAGCTGATCAGTACATAGAAGCCATCAATACAGGGATTGTCAAAAGACAAGGGACGGATTTGCTTTTGGCGATGCAAGAAGTGGTAAAAAAATTTAAAAACATCCCAAAAGGATCCAGACAGGTGATCTTGATAAGCGATGGCGAAGACAATGAAAACAATACTGAAAAAGCCATACAACTGGCAAAAGAAGAAGGGATAACCGTGATTTCCATTGGAGTTGGTACTGCGGAAGGCGCTCCAATTCCGGAATACATCATGGGACAATTGATGGGATACAAAGCGGATATGAATACGGGAGATACGGTAATTTCATCAAGAAAAGAAATGGATTTACAAAATATTGCCCAACAAACCGGAGGTGAATATTTGGATGGAAATGATTTGAAAACGACTATAAATGGGTTGGAAAAAGCATTGAAAAATGCAGCATCTGCAACCAATCATTGGGTGAAATCCGACAATGCCGAAAGGTATTATCAATATTTTTTAGCGGTTTCTTTGTTGTGTTTTTTGGTGATTTATGTTTTTAACCCCAAAAACGATCTTAATCTTTAAGCTAGATGCCTTGTTTTAACCCAATTTTAACATATTCAAACTTAAGTTTAACATATAAAAAGAATACATTTGCATCGATGAAAACAAAGTTTTCCAATATCAATTTGATTGATGGAATGCCTATGAAGAAAAATCTACTTTTCTATTCTTTTTTTATGCTTTTTTTCTTTGTCGAAAATGCTTCGGCTCAGAAAAATTATAATGCTTTAATCTTCGAGGGTAATGAAGATTTTAAAAGCGAAAAGTACGACCAGGCTTCATCCAAATACATGGATGCCATCCAACAAAATTCTAAAGACTTCGCAGCCCATTACAATTTAGGAAATTCATTGTACAAAAAAAAACAGTACGATGAAGCTAATGCCGAGTACAAAAAAGCCGAAGCTCTTGCTAAAAACAATACCGATAAAATGGCAAGTTTGTACAACCAAGGCAATGTAGCCATGCAACAACAGCAACCGGAACAAGCTGCTGAAATTTACAAGAAAGCTCTGAAACTAGATCCTTACAACGAAGCCGCCAGGAAAAATTTTGAAATAGCAAAGCTAAAATCTCAAGAAAAACAAGATCAAAAAGAAAAAAACAATCCCAATAACCAAAAAGGTAAAGACGGAAAAGATCCTAAAGAAGGGGACGAAAATGGTGATAGTCCTAAAAATAGCAGCGGAGGAAACCAAAAAGAGCAACAAGGTCAGGGTAAAGGGAGTGATGAAAAACAGGAGGGTAAACAATCCGGAATGCCCAAAGAATTAAGAGATGCGATCATGAATGAAGTGGGAAATCGTGAGAAAAGAACCACAAAACGCATCCTGAACAAAAATGCCTATTCCATACCGGAAAGCAACGAGAAAGACTGGTAATGAAACTAAAATTTCTACAAATACTATTGATTCTTTTCGCCATAAAATCTTATGGTCAGGTCAATATTGTGGGAATGACGGACGAAAAAGAGTTTAGACAAAACAAAAAATTTGTTCTTACTTTCATCATCCAAATCAATGGAGACGATTATATTCAAGAAAGTCCGATAAAACTGCCTGATTTCTCAAAATTTGAAGAATTGGGATCGGCTTCAGAACAAAATACCATTGTTGATCAAAGAACCGGGTATAGAGTTAACCAAATTGTATATCAATATGTTTTGCAGCCCAAACAAAGTGGGAAATTGAAGATTGGATCGGCGTTGGTCCAGGTAAACGGCAAAATGTACAAATCCGAATCGTTTGACATTTTTGTGAAAGAAGAGGTACGAAAAAGTGAAACAAATTCTGTTGCAAATAACCAGAACGATGTCTATCTTAATTTAGAAATAAAGGATAAAGAGGTCTATCAATATCAGCCTACAGTAGCCGTACTTAGGATTTATAGCAAAGATTATGACCAATTTAGAAAAGTAAATAACATACATTTTTCTAAACAAAGTGATGTTGAAATAGAACCAATCAATCTGACTCCACAAGAAATAGAACCTTCTGAAAGTCACGCCAACTGGCTCACCCAGATTGTTGCGATCTACAGCATAACCCCAAATGAAAGTGGAAAAGTTGAATTGCCGTCAGCAATTGCTCACATAAAATCGAATGGAAATCTAACCAAAATTGTAGGCAATAAAGTGAATCTGAATGTGAAATCACTTCCGGAAAATTCCACAAAAAACTTTAAAAATGCCGTTGGAAATTATGAGCTGACCCTACAAAATACTTCCAAACAAAATTTTTACGAAATAGGCAAACCCATTGATATAACTCTAAAACTTTCGGGTATCGGAAATCTGAATACGGTAGAACTGCCAAGGTTGTATCCTTCCAAAGATTATACTTTCTACAAGCCCAAAGTAAGTAAAAACATTCAGCCAAAAGGTCAAAATTTCCAAGGTGAAATAGTGGTGAACTATGTTGTTGTGCCCAACAGAGCAGGTGAAATTACAATAAAAGCGGATCATTTTTCATTTTTTAACGATCAAAAAAATGAATACATCGACAAAGGCGAAACGGTATTGCCACTAAACATTCTAAGTGCCGAACAATTTGCGAAAACCCAGACGACTATCGAAAAGGTAAACAACTATACCAATACGGTTTTGGAAAAAGTGGAAACTCCCATTCTAAAAACTTCAGAATTTAAGGTTAAAGAAAAATCAAAAATTGATTGGAAAATTGTTTTGGGAAATTTGGTATTGGTTTTTGGTGTGATTTATGGTTCGTTGTTGTACAGCCGTTACAGAAAATCCAAGAAAAAAAGAGCTCTTCACAGCTCAAGACACCACAAGTCTATGGGCTCTGTAGCCGAAACTGAAGCTGAAATTCGGAAAAATAAAGGAATCGATTTTGAAAGTAATTTCAATTATTTCAGCATTTTGGCAAACGAAGAGAAGTCGGACTTGTTCTTTAAATCTTTTGATGATTTTCATGCCGAATTGGAAAATGCAATTCAAGCCGGACATCAATTATCGGTAGAAAAATGGCTGGAACAAAAAGGTCAACACGATGTTTTACAAGAATTAACACAATTGAAACATCAAATTGAAATTGAAAAATTCAACCCGTTCAAATCAAAAGAAACCTTGATGGAACTGTCTGTGAAAATCACATCCGTTTATCAAAAAATAAAACAGCTGAATTAAAAGGACTCTTAGATTCTAAAAGGGAGTATTTTTTTTATTAGCCAAATGGGACCAATCAGTAGAAATTGTATGTCTTTTAGAAAACTCGGTTTTTTACCTTCTATTTTGTGACCAACAAACTGAAAAATCCATGTGATAACAAAAACAGACACGAATATCAACCACGATTTTCTTTCGAAAAAAATATTGGTTTCGTAAACAAATTTTTCAAATACCATCATCACAAAAAACATAATGATGGCCATTTTCCAGTTCAACAGTAAATAATAAATGCTTACCAAAAGTACCGAAACCAAGCTGGCAACACTGATATACCCCATAAATTGTATAAAAATATGTGGTGTCGGTATGAGTGAAATAAATCCTAGAATGGACCAAAAAATCAGCGGTACACAGACCCAATGAATGGCTTTGTTGATCTTGTTTTTATGACTTTTTCCGTACTCTGAAAACAATATATCTATTTTTCTCATTTATTTTTGAATTTTCTTTTCAAAAATAAAAAAGATTTCGGAAAATAATCCGAAATCTTTTGAGAATTTTATGGTTTATGATTTATTTGATATTCTTCTTGTGAATATTATTTCTAAAATTTGTAGAATGTTATCCGTGAAGTTTTTTCCAAATAACATCTTTTAGCTCCATCAAGCCTTCTTGGCTCACGCCAGAAAAGAAGATGGGTTGTCTGTTTTCCGGAAATTCGGCAGCGATCTCGGCTTTCAATTCATCGTCCAACAAATCGGATTTGGATACGGAGATGATGAAGTCTTTGTCCAACAATTCAGGGTTGTATTCTTTCAGTTCATTTTCTAAAACTTTAAATTCTTGGAAATGATCTTCAGAATCGGCAGGAATTAAAAACAAAAGGATGGAATTTCTTTCGATATGTCTTAAGAAACGGTGTCCCAAACCTTTACCTTCGGCAGCTCCTTCGATAATTCCGGGGATGTCTGCCATGACAAAAGATTTGTAATTTCTATAATTTACAATTCCCAAATTGGGTGTTAAAGTGGTGAATGCGTAATTGGCAATCTTGGGTTTCGCTGCAGAGACGGAAGCCAAAAGTGTTGATTTTCCGGCATTTGGAAATCCTACCAAACCAACATCTGCCAAGACTTTTAGTTCGAAAACGATGTATCCTTCTTCACCAGGAAGTCCGGGTTGCGCATATCTTGGAGTTTGGTTGGTCGCCGATTTAAAATGTTCGTTGCCCAAACCTCCTTTTCCGCCACGCATCAGGATAATTTCCTGACCATCTTCAAGGATTTCGCCAATGATTTCGCCTTCTTCATTTTTAGCAATAGTCCCGATAGGAACTTGGATATAGATATCTGCTCCATCGGCACCGGTCAATTGGCTTTTTGCACCATTCACACCTCTTTCGGCCTTCACATGTCGGGTATAGCGCAGGGGCAACAAAGTCCATTCATGAGAGTTTCCTTTCATGATGATGTGTCCACCTCTTCCGCCATCTCCACCGTCAGGACCACCTTTAGGGATGTATTTTTCACGGCGCAAGTGTGCCGATCCAGCTCCACCATGACCCGATTGGCAATGGATTTTTACATAATCTACAAAATTTGACATAAATTTTCTTTATTTCTACAATATCCTTTCACAAAAATGAAAAGAGAGAGCAGAAGGTTTTGTTATTTAATTTTTTCAACCTCGGCAAAAAGTTTTTTAGAAATTTCCTCGATCTCGCCGATCCCGTTTATTTCCACATACTTGCCTTGTTGTTTGTACAATTCGGCAACTTCTGCCGTTTTGCTATAATATTCTTTAATTCTATTGGTGATGATCTCTTCATTACTGTCGTCCGTTCTGCCGCTGGTTTCGCCTCTTTTTAGCAATCGTTCTACCAATACTTTGTCTTCAACGATCAAAGATAAACAAACGCTAATAGGTTGATTAAGAACCTCTTGTACGATGTTTTCTAAAGCTTCGGTTTGAGTTGCAGTTCTTGGGAATCCGTCGAAAATAAATCCTTCAGCAGTGGTAGGTTTTTTAAGTTCGTCAATCAACATGTCTATGGTTACTTGGTCCGGAACCAATTCGCCTTTGTCGATATACGATTTGGCTAATTTGCCCAATTCGGTATCGTTTTTCATGTTATAACGAAATAAATCTCCAGTGGAAATTTGTTTCAAATTAAATTTCTCAATCAAAAACTGAGCTTGTGTTCCTTTACCACTTCCCGGAGGACCGAATAATACGATGTTGATCATGATGTTTTTCTGGTTTGACAAAAATAAAATGTTTTGTCGATTTTTATTAGATTGATATTATTTTCTGAAGAATTAATGGTTGATTCTCCCTTCTTCTAATTGATACAGATCCGGAAGGTTTCTGCCCAATTCATCGTAATCCAAACCGTATCCCAATACAAATTTGTTCGGGATTTCTTTGGCTACATAGTCTATTTTGAAATCTTTATCGTACACTTCAGGTTTTAGAAGTAGAGAGGCGACCTTCAGAGATTTTGGTCTTTGTGTATTTTCAAAATAATGATACAAACTTTCCAAGGTGTTTCCAGTATCTACGATGTCTTCCATAAGGATGATGTGTCGTCCTTCTACTTCTTTGGTCAGTTCCATTTTTTTGTAAACAATCCCTGTGGATTGAGTTCCTGAATACGAACTCATTTGGATAAAGGCAATTTCGCATTTTCCAGGATAGTACTTTAAGAAATCGGAAAAAAACATGATTACACCGTTCAAAACTCCAATGAAAACAGGTGTTTCGTCCTTGTAATCTTCATATACTTTTTCAGCCAATTCCTTAATCATTTGCTGGATTTCATCGTGCTTTAGATAAGGCACAAAGTACTTGTCGTGTATTTTTATACTTGCCATAATTTCAAAAGCACAAAATTAAGCTTTTTTTGGTTAATACTTTAATTATAACACTAAAAATAAGCGTTTGGACTTTAACTTTCTGTGATACTTCCTTATCTTTGCTCAAAATTTTTATCATGCAACAGTATTTAGAATTTAATTTTAAAATATCACCTCTTCAACCTTGGAACGAAATCCTCATGGCGGAACTGATCGAAATTGGTTTCGACAGTTTTACCGAAGAGCATGATGGAATTTTAGGGTACATCCAAGAAGAGCTGTATCAGGAACAAGAGCTTAACAGTCTTTGGTTGCTAAATTCTGAAGAAGTAAACATCTCGTATACTTACCAAGCCATGCCCAATATCAATTGGAATGAAGAATGGGAAAAGAATTTCTCACCAATCTATGTGGAGGACAAAGTCCTTATCCGTGCAGAATTTCATGAAGCCAATCCCGACATGCACGAAATTGTGATACAACCCAAAATGTCTTTCGGTACGGGACACCATCCAACGACACATTTGATGGTACAACAGATGATGGACATGGATTTCCATGGAAAAGATGTGTTGGATATGGGCTGCGGTACTTCGGTATTGGCGATCTATGCCAAACAAAAAGGGGCACAGTATGTAAAAGCCATTGATATTGACGAATGGTCTGTGGAAAATTCTAAGGAAAATGCTGAACGAAATAATGTTGAGTTGAATATAGAGCTGGGTACAGCAGAAAACCTTGGCACAGAAAATTTTAATGTTATATTGGCAAACATCAACAGGAATATTTTGATTTCTGACATCCCAACTTATGTTAAAGTACTAAAAAAAGAAGGGTATTTACTGCTTTCCGGTCTTTGTTTTTTCGATGTTGATGATATCTTGGAAGTGTGTAAAGAACAAAATTTGGAACTGATCCGTCAACAACAAAAAGAAGAGTGGATGAGCCTTTTGTTGAAGAAATAAGCAGGACTTTTATACTAACATTAAATCGGGCTTATTCCCGATTTTTTTGTTTTTCTTCTATCCATTTTCCAAGGTATTTGCTACTTTGTAGGGTATGGTGCAAGAGGATTTTACCAAAATAATTGCGCATCCTGTGTGCCTTTATTTTTGTGGAAATACTTTGTATTTTCTCTTCAAAAATAGGGTAGAACTGTTCTTTTTTGTATCTATTTTCTACCAAATTATAACCTTGCTTTTGGCATTGATACCAAAGATCTTGGTTGTTGTACAAATTGATGGCTTTTTCAACAAAACGGTCATCGTCTTCTACAACAAAGCCGTTCCAAGGTAAGTTGCCGTGCATGGCTTCGGCTCCAATTTTTGTAGTTATGTTGGGCAGACCCAATCTCATGCTGTCCAAAAGTTTTCCTTTAATACCCGCACCAAAAGGGATGGGCGCAAGCAAGACTCTGGCATTGTTGAAAACTTCTTCAACAGAATTTGCCCTTCCTTTAACCCAAAAACCTTGTTTTTCATTGTGTAATTGCTTGGCTTTTTCGGTAATATAAGCACCGTAGATGTGTATTTCGGCCTCTGGAATTTGTTTTTTTATTTTGGGCCAAATGTGTTTCAGTATTAAGACTGTTTGCCAATTGGGTTCGTGCAAGAAATTGCCAATACTCACAAAGTTTTTTCTATTGATAAACGATACCGAGTCCGGCGTAACTTCGGCAAATAAAGGAATATAAAGTAAAATATCCGGCGAAACCTTCAATGTATGGATCAGTAAATCGTATTCGAATTCGGAAATAATAAGAGAAAGATCGGATCTGTAAATGGAAGCCATTTCCCGAATAAAAACTTCATTTTGAAAATCGATTTCGTTTAGGTTTAGACCTTTTTTGTAAGCATTTTCTCTGGCTTTTCTCAAGAAATGAAGATCTTCGGTGTCCAATATTTTTATAGCATTGGGACAGATTTCCGCAACCTTCCAACCAAACTGTTCTTCGGTAACAAAACGATCGTACAATACGACATCGGGTTGCAGACCTTGTAGTATGGTCTCAAAAATTGGAGAATTAATTTCAATTGGAAAAAGGTTGATATTCAGTTCTTTAAGATTAAAACTGAACTCTACATTTCCGGCAGCTGTTAGAAATGAAATTCTATAATTTGCTTGAGAAAAAAAATCGATTAATTGCAACATTCTTTTTCCGGCGGCTGTAGAATTAGGCTCCGGAATTACCATGCCTATAATGACCAAATGCTTCATGCTGTAAAAGTAAGACAATGGGATGAATTTATCGTATTTTAGCAAGACAATTAGCGCTTTTATCCTTAATTTTGCACCGTTTTATTTTTAGACTTTAAAATTGAATTTTATGCTTACAGAATCGCTATATCATCCTTTTCAGACTTTAACTTTCGATGATCATATTTGTTTCCTAACCGGAAAAGAAACCTCAGAACAAATGACCATTTTCCCCGAATGGTTTATGGATAAATATAAGTTGGGAGATGAAGTTTTCGAGATGATGGACAAGCTGAAATCCGTGACTTACAACGAGCTGAAAGTACCTTGCACCACCAAAGTTAAACAAGCTTTTGATGACTTGGATCAAAAAATTTCTGAGGCTTTTGACAAAGGTTATGATGCTGTAAAAGCATTGGACAGTCACGACTTGTTTTTGTGGTTGGGAAGGATGGTGTACGGAACCTTGTTCCACGAAATGTCCAAAGAAAAAGTACGATTGGCAAAATTCGACAAAGAATTGTCGGTATCTCCTTTTTTGAAAGAACGATTCGGACTTTTTCATCTGATGCTGCAATCCATCATTATCCCTATGGAGTTCACCGGAAAAAATCCGTGGAGCATCACCGTAGTGAGGCACAAATTTTCTGCAGATATTATGAATTACCGTGACGATACGGTGAATCTGATGTTTCAACTTGGGTTGAAGGATTTTGGGATTATTGCCAGTTTGCACGACAATGAGGTGGTTGCCGATCATCAAAAAGCCATTTTAGAAAAAATTGGAGATCATGTTTTGCATCCCGTTCAGTTTGAAGAGTTGTATGCAAGGTTTCATTATTCCAATTATCTTTTGCAATACGAACCGGAATACCTCATTGAAAAAAATGAGGATAGATTAAAAATAGAATCCCTACCTGTCACTGAAAATGCCAACCGTCCGTTGTTTGGTTTTTGGGATGAAGATACATTTGCCAGTGTATTGGCAGGATATTGGACCGTATATGGAATTGAAAAAAAGAACATCCTCAAGTTTCCCAATCCTATCCTGAGTTATTTGGAAGATCCTTATACCAAAGATTTTATTGCACCCGAAAAGATAAATTTACCTTTTTAGAATAAAATAAGCCGTTTCAGTGATGAGACGGCTTTCTTTTTGGTAGCGAATTGACAGTCTAAACTTCTCGCTTCGCATTGCAAAAATGCAACTATTTTCTATGGACAAAACTCCGCATAACCAATTTCTTTTATCTTATTTCTTTGTCCACATTAAGCTTAAAAAATACATCAGGGACTTATATTATAAATATGAATCCCTGATAGGTCGTCAGACAGATGTATGCCTGGCTCTGCAAAGATACTGCTAATTTTAAATAGCCTGTAATAAATATTTCACAAAAAAAACTTTACAAAAAAACGGCGATGCATCTATAAATTTTCCAAAATAAAATCAGTCATTTTTTGGTACAACTGCGGGCGGGTTTGTCCACCATAGATGCCGTGGTTTTTGTCCGGATACGCCATAAAATCGAATTGTTTTTTATTCTGAATTAAGGCTTCAGAAAAGATTAAAGCGTTTTGGAAATGCACATTGTCATCGGCAGTACCGTGGATCAGTAAGAATTTCCCTTTCAATAACTTGGCATAAGAAGTAGGAGAGTTGTCGTCATATCCTGCTGGGTTTTCCTGAGGAGTCAGCATAAATCTTTCCGTATATACCGAGTCGTAATACCTCCAGTTGGTAACAGGAGCCACAGCAATTCCCATTTTAAAGACATCTGCTCCTTTGGTCATTGCAAGGCTCGCCATATATCCACCGAAACTCCAACCGAAAATTCCGATTCTTTCCTTGTCGATGTAGCTTTGTTTTCCCAGCCATTTTGCCGCTGCAATCTGATCTTCGATTTCGTATTTCCCTAGGTTTTTGTAGGTTACTTTTTTATATTTCGTTCCTCTGTATCCCGTTCCGCGACCGTCAACACAGGCTACAACATATCCTTTTTGTACAAGATGGTTGAACCACAATCCGTTGCCCATATCCCAAGAATTGGACACTTGCTGAGAGCCGGGTCCAGAATATTGGAACATAAATAGTGGATACTTTTTATTGGGATCAAAGTTTTTTGGTTTTATGATCCAAGCATTCATTTGGTCTCCTGCTTCGTTGGGAATGGTGAAATATTCTTTGGATACAAAATTATCGTTTTCCAATCGTTTTAGTTGGTCGTTATTGTTTTGCAACTCTTGCAAAGTCTTCCCAGAATTGTCTTTTAATACAAAGGTATTTGGTTTTTTTGCAGAGGACGAAGTTTCTATAAAATATTGATAATTTTTGCTAAAATTCGCGGTGTTGTTGCCTTGTGGATTAGAGATGATGGTCGATTTTCCGGATTTTATATTCACCTTAGAAACCACTTTGTTGATGCTCCCATTTTGTGTCGTTTGCAAGAAAACATCCATGGTTTTTGGGTTATAACCGTAATAGTCCGTTACTTCCCAAGAGCCTTTGGTGATTTGTTTTTTCAGGCTGCCATCGGCATTGTACCAATACAGATGTCGGTTTCCGTCTCTTTCGGAACCCCAAATAAAGGAATTATCTTCTAAAAATTCTAAAGTTACATTGTCCGTTTCTATCCATTTTTCGTCGGTTTCGGTAAAGAGTTTTTTTATGGCTCCCGTTTGGGTATCAACCTTCAGGATGTCTGATGCATTCTGAGTTCTCTCGGAAGTGATGAGGATAATCTCATCTGAATTGGAAGTCTGAATAACATTCGGGATGTAATATTTTTTAAAGTTGCTAAGATCCAGGTTAATGACTTTTCTTTTGTCCAACTGATAAAGATGTGCAGATACCACCGAGTTTTTCTCACCTGCTTTTGGGTATTTGTACTGCCAATCTATCGGGTACAGGTTGTTTTCATAAATGGGGATGTGCATCACCGGGACTTCCGTCTCATTGGATTTAACAAAAACAATGGCGTTGGAGTTTTTGGTCCATTCGTATTGTCTGGCATGGCCAAATTCTTCTTCATACACCCAATCGGCCAATCCATTTATGACTTTATTTTTCTCGCCATCTTTTGTGAATTGTACGATGTCTCCCGTTTTCAGGTCTTGGTAATACAAATTGTTGTTGGCGATGAATGCGACCTTGGTGGCATCTGGAGAAAATCGAGGTTCTTGTACAAAATCTCCGTTGTTTAGGGCTATGATTTTACCGGTATTTAGATCCTTAACATCAAATTTTCCGAGAAAAGAATGTCTGTAGATGGGCTGACTTTCTTTTTGTAATAAAATTTTGGACTCGTCGTTGGAGAAGATATAATTTTCGAATTGCCCAGGAACGATTAAGCCTATTTTTTGGGTGTTTTTGTAGGCGTATTTGGCAATGCCATCGCTTTCGATAACGGCATAATTTTCACCATTTTTCATGGACGAAATTCCGTTAATTCCTTTTCCACGATAGTATCCAGAATATATTTTGTCTAAGGTAATTTCTTGAGAAAATCCCATTTGTGTAAAGGCTAAAGCCAAAAATAGTGGCAATCCTAATTTTTTCATTTTTGATAAAAATTTTGTCGGTTATTGTAATGTTGAAAAGCAAGTGACGAAGATAATTATTTTGAATTTATTATGATGACATTGGACAAGAATTGTTCTTTTTCTGTACTAAAATTATTAAAATGAACCTTGAAAATCGTTGTCCTGAAATAAAAAACGGAGCATCTAAAGCAAATGATAAATGGTGGATGGATGGGTTTAGTCCATTTTTTTTGTAATTTTGTTGGGGGTTCTAAACTTGCAGCCCCGCTTGAGTGGAACTCCTTTTATGAGGAGGTACGACGAATAAAAGAGTGGGAACGGAAGCGGGAACAGCTGCCCAAATAAAAAATCGAAATAAATAATGAAGAAAAGGAGGGAGTTTCAGAGTTCGGATTTGGTGAAATCGTTTGCCAGAATTTACGGTTTTGAACAAAAATTGGTGGCTTTAGAAGTTCGAGATTTTTTGGAAGAATATCTGTCGGAAGAGCTTTTTGCCGAGATCGTTTCGGTGGATTTGAAAAATAATGTGCTGACGATAAAAATAAACTCGCCTTTACTAAAAAATGACTTCCGGTTGAGGAAATCATTTTTCTTGAAAAAATTTAATGAAAAATTTACCAATCAGTCTTTTGAAGATTTGATTGTTGTGTGACGCTGTTATTGTAGGACCACATTGTTCATCTGGCGCATCACCCATCGGTGCTTTTTAGAAAGGTAGGCAGAGGGATTTTTCGGGTCGTATTTTTGTGGATTGGGCAGTACAACAGCTATCCAAGCGGCTTCGCTCTTGGTAAGGTCTTTGGAAGATTTGCCAAAATAATACTGTGATGCCGCTTCTACACCAAAAACGCCTTGCCCCATTTCGATAGAATTCAGGTATCTTTCCAAGATGATGTCTTTGGACCAAACTTTTTCTATGATGAAAGTGTAGAAAGCTTCCAGGCCTTTTCGGATCCAGCTTCTGCCTTGCCACAGGAAAATATTTTTTGCAGTTTGTTGGGAAATGGTGCTTCCACCACGGATTTTTTTGCCTTTTTCGTTGTGCTCTAATGCTTTTTCTATGGCCTGAAAATCGAATCCGTTGTGGTTATAAAACTTTTGATCTTCAGAGGCGATTACGGCTTTTTTTACATTAGATCCCATGTTGTCATAAGAAATGTAATCTCTTTCCAGTTTTCCATAAGTCATTATGCCCCCAATTTGTGTTAGGGTAATGGGCGGATTGAAAAATCGGCCCCAAATGATAAATAAAACATTGGCGATGATGATAAAATAAATCAGCTTCTTGATGAACTTCCACATGGGTATTAGATCTTTATTTTTTTGGATAATTTCTGCAAATATAGGCCAATCTTTAGGACATGCAAAAGTCAATTTTCACTGATTTTTTCGTATTTTATTGCAATTGTTTTTGATACTGAAGACTGTCTTTTCCTAGGATTTCTGGGTGGAATATTCGGATGTAATCTGCTAGAACTTTGTCGGCTCTTACCACGCCACTTTCAAAATAATCGTTGGCTCTGTTTTTTTGTTTTCCGGTTACAGCATAGAGTTTTCCTTGGTTGAAGACAGACAATTTGGAATAATTGGGATTCATGGAAAGCAAAGCCTTTTTATCGTTATAGACACCAATATTCACCCAATATTCGGCATTTTTGGATTTGGCATAGACTTCTTCAAAACTCAGGGGAACTGCTCTGGACTCTTTATTTTCTGAGAGTATGTATTGTGCGCCGGCATCTTTTAGCAACTGAGCAACATTGGTATTTCCGCCGGGCATGTACCATTGTGTTCCGTACATTTCGTTGGCAATAACAATGGGTTTGTGTTTGGTTTTTTGTGCTTTGTCCGAAAGGGTATGGTATGTTTTTTCAATATTTATATATGCTTTTTCAGCTTCATTTCTTGCTCCTAAAACTTCGCCAAAAAGTTCTATAATTCTTGATTTTTCCAATGGTTTTTGTTCCAAATATTCATCAATAAAAATAACTTCAATTCCATTTTTTTTCAGTAAATCGTAGGTGTTTTGGAAACTTTCTATGTAATTGGTAAAAACGGCATCGGGTTTTAGAGAAAGTATTTTTTCCAAATCGTATTTGGCTTCGTCGCCCACCACGGTGGTTTTATTGTTTTTGATGTTTTTTAAAACTTTTTCAGAGAAAATATATTCTGGACTGGACAATCCAATTATGGTATTTTCTTTTCCCAATTCGGTAAAATAGCCGACCAAACTGGCATTTAGAAGTACGATTTTTTTGTACGGCAGCTTTGTTTTTGGGATTTTGTAGTTGTATTTTCCCGATTTCAATTCAAAATCTCCTTCGGAAATTCGATATTGTATTCTTTCTGATATTTTATTCCATTTTTTTTGTTCCTGATTTTCAGTGTTTTTGCAGGAAACAAGGGCTAAAAACAGAAATAATGCGATAATTTTTGATTTCATATTTCAAAGTAAATAAAAAAAATGTATATTTGCAAACCTTTAAGAACGGACGCGTAGCTCAATTGGATAGAGTGCCAGATTACGGCTCTGGAGGTTGAGGGTTCGACTCCTTCCGCGTTCACAAGGAAAACCGCAAATTGAAAAATTTGCGGTTTTATTTTTTTATATTGAATGGAATCTCTAATCCAAAAACTGTTTTAAGTTTAGGGAATGGGTTTCGTCCACAATTTCATAATTTAAGGCTTTTGCCAGCACAAAAATCTGATTGAGATTTTCCATCAATTGTTTTTTTCCTTCTTCTTTTAATTGATCTTCGTTTACCGATTTTATCGCATGATCTTTAGCTTCTTGAGTGACTTTTTTAACCTGGGCTTCATTTATCCGATTAAAGAAAGAGTCGTCCATGCTTTGTATTTCGACATTCGGATTAATTTTAATATCCGGTTCAGGAAGTTTGCGAATGATTAATTTTCTATCCACAGAATCTACTTCCATTTTCATTTTATTGAGGTCGTAGGATACCTGGACATTGGTTTTGGTGAAGGTGACAATTGAGTTTTCGGAAATCGATTTTCCAAAAACGGAGTAAGTGACTTTATTTTTTCGCATGGCTGAAAAATCCTGTTCCATCACCACCATTTTATTCATTTTAGAAATTTGGTTGGCAATGATGTAATGGTCGTTTTTTTCGTCTTTGCTGCTAAAGTTGAATGCTTTTTTCAGCGCAAAAAATAGGAGCAACATGGTTATGGCTCCTATACAAAATGCGATGAGATATTTTTTATTTCTGATCATCTTTTTTAAATAACTCTTTAAAAGATTTGTCGTCTTTTTTTAAAATTTCTAATAAATCCCTTTCAATCCAACCGGATTTTGGAGCTTCCAAAATCCTACCGATCTCTTTTCCGTATTTGAATACAATAAAAGTGGGTACTTTTTGGATGTTGTACAATCCTTCTTCACCCGTAGGAGATTCTCTTTTTCTGTTAACGGCTAGAAGTTGCAATTTGTTTTCAGGATATCCGGCTTCATCCAATATTTTTAATAATCTAGGCAATTCTCTGTGGCTATCGTCGCACCATGTGCCCAGTACTGCGATGATGTGATAAGTTCCAATTTTTTGTTTTTTGAGCTCGGAAATGGATTTTTTATCGGTCTGATATTCTTGATATTCTGTTGTGTACCAGTCGGAATAAGGAGCTTTTTGCAATTGTTCTCTTAGCTGAATGCCGACAAGCATTTTTCCATCTTGTGTGGTTTCTAACTCACGGTTTACCACTACCTTTTGGGCATTTACAAAATAGGAAGTTCCTAAAAACGCAGTAGCAAATAAAAGTTTGATAAATTTATTTTTCATATAATGATTTTTTTGTGTTGAAACGAATATTTCAAACAAATATTTTATTGATTGATAATGGTTTCTAAATCTGCTGGAGAATAGTATTTGTTTTTCAGCACTTTATTATCAGAGATGCGGTGTACATTGTATTTGTCTCCAGATTTTTCATAATGAGCTTCTTGTCCCAGGTGCAAATAATGTTCCACAGTATCTTGAGCTTCTTGTTCTGTAGCACAAGCTTTGGACATGTTGGATCTTTGTACTTCGTTGAAAAGTGTCGCAAACTTTTCGCCCAAACCAAATTCTAAAACCGCACCACTCAATACATATTGCAAATCGCATAGAGCATCGGCAATTTCCACTAAATTGTTATCGGCAATGGCTTGTTTCAGTTCATTCAGTTCTTCTTGAAGGAGAGATACTCTCAAATCGCATCGATCTTTTGACGGGATTTGTGGATGTTGTAGTATAGGTGCGTTAAAGGTTTTGTGAAATTCTGCTACTTGATTAAGGCTATCTAATTTGTCCATTTTAATAATTATTATACGGACAAATATAATAAATTCATGAGAAAGAAAATGGTGTACGATTGCTAATCTCTCTCATGAATTTTTAAAGTTTGTGATAAGTTCTTCAATTTTTTAAAAAGCAACTTCATCATTCATTCCTTCGGTTGATTTTTTAATGATCAATTCTTGGGCTTCTGAAATTTTAGAATGTGCAATTCGCCCAATAAGTTCTTTTAAATTTTCATAAGAATAATCTTCCGGAAGATCTTCGAAATAATAAGTGTTGACCACTTTGTGGCTGTTAAATATTTCGTGAATGGCTAATTTTTCGGCTTCGTTATTAACTTTGACACTTGCTAAATAATGTTCGTTTTCATTATTCAAATAAATGGTAAAATCTTCGTTAGAGATTCCTGAGTCCAACAAAGAACTTTCAAGGTGTTTGTAATCGTGACTTATATTAAAACATCCTGCTACTAGATTTTTCATGCTTTTGATTTTTAGTGTAAACAAATTTAGGAATAAACCTTTTTATTTTCAATAGTAAAAAACACTATTTAATGAAATTTAACAAAAAAATAGCCTTACTGGAGGTAAGACTATTTAAAATTTCTATATTTTTTCGTTTTTTATTTCATCAACAATTTCTGGATTTAGCAGGGTAGAGGTGTCTCCGAAATTACTAAAATCGCCTTCGGCAATTTTTCTCAGAATCCTACGCATGATTTTTCCAGATCTGGTTTTTGGTAATCCGGTCACAAATTGTATTTTGTCCAACTTTGCTATAGGACCAATGGAGTCGGAAATCAGCATGTTAATTTCTTTTCTAAGGTTGTCCTTGTCTCGGGTCTCACCACTTTCTTTTAGGATTACATAGCCGTACAGTGCATTTCCTTTGATATCGTGAGGATATCCAACAATGGCCGATTCGGCAACTGCTGGGTGCAGGTTTACACTGTCTTCTATAGGCGCTGTACCTAAATTGTGTCCAGAAACAATGATCACATCATCCACACGACCCGTTATTCTGTAATATCCCGTTTCGTCTCTCAATGCTCCATCTCCTGTAAAATATTTACCCGGAAAAGCCGTGAAATAGGTTTCTTTGTATCGTTGATGATCGCCCCAAATGGTTCTGGCAATTCCTGGCCAAGGAAAACGGATGCACAAATTGCCATCGACTTGGTTACCCGTAATTTCGTTTCGTTTTTCGTCCATCAAAACCGGTTGAATGCCCGGTAACGGAAGTGTCGCATAAGTGGGTTTGGTTGGTGTTACAAAAGGAAGAGGCGATATCATAATTCCTCCGGTTTCGGTTTGCCACCAAGTATCGACAATTGGACATTTTTTCTTGCCAACATGGTCGTTGTACCAATGCCAAGCTTCGTCGTTGATGGGTTCGCCCACCGAGCCAATTACCCTTAGGCTGGAAAGATCGTGTTTTTCTACCCACTCGGCAGATTCTTTTGCCAAAGATCGAATGGCGGTTGGTGCCGTGTAGAATTGTGTTACTTTATGTTTCTCGATAACCTCCCAGAAACGATCGGGTTCTGGATAGGTAGGTACACCTTCGAAAATGACCGTAGTTGCACCGTTTGCCAAAGGTCCGTAAAGGATGTAGGAATGTCCCGTAATCCAACCAATATCTGCGGTACACCAATAGATGTCGTTTTCTTTATAGCTAAAAACATTTTTGAAGGTGTATGCTGTATAGACCATATACCCTGCAGTGGTGTGCAGCATTCCTTTGGGTTTTCCTGTTGATCCGGAAGTGTATAGGATGAAAAGAGGATCTTCGGCATCCATAATTTTTGTTACGAAATCGGTAGATGCTTTTTCATACAAATCCTCCACCCAAATGTCTCTTCCTTCTTTCATTTTCACTTCACCACCTGTTCTTTTAACTACAAGAACTTTTTCTACCGTAGGACATTTCACTACCGCTTCATCAATAATTCCTTTCAGATCTATGGCTTTGTTTCCTCTGTAACTTCCATCGGAGGTGATGATCATTTTTGCTTCACAATCGTTCACTCTGGATTCTACAGCCGAGGCTGAAAATCCGGCAAAAATTACGGAATGTACGGCTCCCATTTTTGCACAGGCAAGCATGGTAACGGCCAACTCTGGAATCATGGGTAGGTAGATGCACACTCGGTCTCCTTTTTTGATGCCCAAATCCGTGAGTACATTGGCCATTTTATTCACCCTTTCATAAAGATCGCGATAGGTGATGTGTTGGGCTTCTTCATCCGGACTGTTGGGCTCCCAAATGATGGCTGTTTTATCTCCTCTTTCGTTCAGGTGTCTGTCCAAACAGTTTTTGGTAATGTTTAGTTTGGCATTTTTAAACCATTTGATGTTGGCTTCTTCCATGTCAAATTCAAAAACTTTAGACCATCTTTGGTACCAGACAAAGTTTTCGTCGGCCACCTTATCCCAAAATTTCTTAGGATTTTTTATGGATTTCTTATACTGTTTGAAATAGTCCGGTAAATCTTGAATGTGATAATTTCTCATTTTGATAAATATTTTTCGTATTAATAGGTTATATTGTATTGATTTATAGATTCTTGGATTTTGGTAATAATTTTTTCATCATCGATGGTAGATGGGATTTGAAATTCTTTTCCGTCCAGCATGGTTTCTGGTTTTTTATACCACGCAATGGCATCGGATTGCTGTCGCCAAAATTGCTCTTTATTTTTGATGCTTTCATGGAACAGTGCATCTGCTTTTTCATTTTTCATTTTAATAATTATGCTTAGGTGTTGTGTTGATGGTTGTTTATTTTGATAAAAGATCGTCTACAATTTCCAATAATTTTTTGATGGAATATGGTTTTGTAACATAGGCATCTGCTCCTAGAGAAAGTCCTTTTTCGATATCTTCTTGGCTGGATTTTGCGGATAAAAAGATGCTTTTTATTTGGCTGTATTTTTCTTGTTCTTTGATGATGGAGAGCGTGGTAAAACCGTCTACTTTGGGCATCATGATATCCAGTAGCATCAGGTCGGGGATTTCTTTTTCCAAAATTTCCAATACTTCGGATCCGTCTCTGGCAATAAAAATTTCGTATCCTGCCTTACGAAAGGCATACTCTAGGGTCATGATGATTTTGTGTTCGTCATCTGCTATCAATATCTTTTTCATGTCAATCACTTTTTACTTTTTACTTTTTTTATGCAGAAGCAGTTCAAAAACCACTCCTATTTCTTTATTTTTTACTGAGATTTCGCCTTCATGGGCTTGTATTATTTTTTTACAAATGGCCAATCCCAATCCGCTGCCAACAGGTTTTAGAATGTTCTGGTTTTTACTTTGATAAAATTTATCAAAAATATAGTTCAAATCTTCCTCTGGAATGGTTTTTCCGGTATTGAAAATCGAAATTTTTAGGCACTCTTCCGTTTCCTGAAATTTGGTTTGTATCATACCCTGATGGTTAGCAAACTTCAATGCATTGCCCAAAATATTTTGAAATACTTGGATCATTTTTCCTTCATCATGCAAAAACACTGCATTTTTAGTCAGGTTGACTTCGGAATGGTGCAATAACTTTTGTTCAAATAAATGCGAAAGCGGTTTCAGTGCCTTGTGATAGGTGTCCACAATGTTTTTTTCTTCCCTATTCAGGACAATCATTCCGGCTTCCAACTTGTCCAGATAAAGAATGTCGTTGATGATTTCTGCCAAACGATCACTCTCGGAAATGATGTTGTTTAGAAATTCTTTTCGTATCTCAGCAGGCATTTCGTCATCGTCCAAAAGGACTTCGCTTGTCGCTCGGATGGCAGTTACCGGCGTACGAAGTTCGTGGGCAATGGTATCCAAAAATTCGTCTTTTTGCTGGTCTTTTATCAATAAATTTTCGTTTGCATTTTGCAATTCTGTAGAAAGTGTCCTAAGTTCTTGTGACTGCTCGGTAAGTTGCTTGTTAATGCTGATGTTTTCCTTACTTTCTTCTAAAATTTTCAACACTTCGGGGAGCGAGATTTTGTCTTCTTTGGCTACTCCTTCAATAATTATTTTTGCCGATGCCGTACCAATCCTACCACTGAGTAAATTCTCTGAAAACTTAATAAATCTGCTGTCTGCAGTATCGTTTTCGTCGGTTAGGTTGTATTTCAAATTAAAAATTTTCAGGGCTTGTTCTGTCTTTTTAGTACCCAAAAATTTCGTTAAAATTTTGATGATGTCCGACTTATTGGCGGTACCTCTCCAGATGTAGGCATTTTCGTGATTGTGGATATAATCGTTGATGTCGGTGTACAATTCGGCATAGTTTCTCTCTCTATAATTTCCGTTGCTGCTGCTGGAAATGGAGGCATACAATCCAAAATTAATCATCATGCTCCAAAAAAAAGTATTGGCAATGGTCGATAGATAGGGGATTTTGAAAGTGGTAACCCCAAAACTGTTCAGGATATTGGGGTTGTATTCGGGTAAAATTAAATTGACATAACAAAAAATACTTCCTGCAACAATCCCCGCTACGGCTCCGTAATAATTGCCTCTTTTCCAAAACAATGCTCCAAAAAATGCAGGTGCCAATTGCGAAATTAATACAAAAGATACCAAGCCTACAGAAAAAAGAGTAGAACTGGAAATCCAATATTTGTAAAACATAAATCCAGCAATAATCAATAAAAAAATACTGAATTTACGAATGTTTACAATGCTTTTGCTGTTTGCCGAATCGGATTTTATTGCAAATCGATCCAACCATCCGTAGGGGATGATGATGTTGTTGGAAAGCATGACCGAGAGGGCGATACTGGAGATAATGATCATTGAGATGCTGGCACTTAACCCTCCAAAAAACACCATGGTAGCAACGATGGTATTCCCCATTTTTTGAGGAATAAGAATCGACAAAAACTCTGTATTGATGGGCATTCCTTCAAACAAAACCCTTCCGCCCCAAGCGATGGGCGCTACAAATACATTGATGAGCAACAAGTACAACGGGAACAACCAAATGGCGGTTTTAATGTGTTTTTCTTTTCTGTTTTCGATGATAGAGGTATGAAACTGTCGGGGTAGTAAAAATATAGACGAAGCCGAAAGTAAGAGCAAAAACAACCAATTGAAGGCGCCTTCTAACCCGTTAATGGTATTTTTCTTAGCAAAATCTTCCAATTTAGATGCTTGAGAAAACAGATCGCCAAAGCCGTTGAAAATGCCGTACACCACATAAAATCCAAGGATGATGAAAAAGATTAATTTCAAAAAACTTTCCACAGCAACGGCAGATACAATCCCCAATCTTTTCTCCGAAGCATCTACATATCGAGTGCCATAATACGAAGAAAACAAAGCGATAATCACCACAACATAAGTGGCAGAATCTTGAATAATATTGTCGGATTGTGGACTTTCCGACAGTAAGTGGAAAGTTTCGGATATGGCTTTGATCTGCAAACCAATGTACGGAATGATCGCAAAAATACAAACCAATGTCACCAAAGCTCCTAGAAATCTACTGTTTCCGTACCTTAAAGAAATAAAGTCCGAGATGGAACTGATCCTATTGACCCTCGAAATTCTAATGATTTTTGTATTGATGAAAATCCATAGCGGTATTACCATGACAGGTCCAAGATAGATGGTCAGATATTCCAATCCCGAAGTGGCTGCCACGCCAATACTGCCGTAGTAGGTCCAGGCTGTACAATACACCGCCAACGACAGCGCATAGACATACGGATTGTCCACCCAAAATGCAGTTCTTCTTTTCTCAGCACTGTGGGCAATGACAAACAATACGGCCAGGTAAACGACAACCAATAAAAATAAAATTGGACTACTCATCAAACAATTTAAAAATAGAATACGAAACAACAATAGAAATCATCCAAATAAGGAAAATATAAATATAAAAAATAGGGATACCCAAATTCAATTCATGATCATTGAACAAGAGTAGAAAAGGAGCATTGAACAGTAGAAAGAGTACAACGCTCAGGATGGCCAATTTTTGTTGATGCTTTATTTTCATGTTTTTTTTTTATTTGGGCAGCATTTCAGCCTTCCGTTCCCGCTTTTTTATTTTTTTGTATCCTTCGACTACGCTCAGGATACAAAAAAATAAAAAGAGCTCCACTCAAGTCTGGCTGCAGGGTAGAGATACATTCCTATTTTATCAAAAATCAAGGAGGCTTCATCCGAAAGAATCGGCCTCCAAGATAAATTTTCACTTATTTATTTTCCTTAGAATATTCACCTTTCAGAGAATACCACCCGAAAACACCCAATCCGCCCACTACAATAGGCAATAAGATGAATACAATGATGATCCCGAAAACCAAATCCTCCTGATGGTCGGATGCTAATTTTGGAAATCCGAAAACGGTAAGTCCGTAGTAAAGTACTGCCAAAGCCATAGCTAACCATACAATCCCTAATATTTTTTTTATAGAGTCCATAATTTTTTATCGTTTAAATTTATATAATTTTTTAATGATTAAGATCACTTTTTATATTCAAAATATTAATCCTTCACATTTCGGTCTTTACCGTCCAGATAGATCATCCCGATAACCAGACAAACCGCTGCTACAACAATAGGATACCACAATCCTTCCAAATAAAATTTAGGATTTCCGGCTTCCTTGGCCGTCGTCACAAAATAAGTGGAAACTGCAGGCAACAATCCTCCAAAAATACCATTACCAATATGATACGGCAACGACATAGAGGTATAACGAATGCGTATCGGGAACATCTCAACCAAAAATGCAGCGATAGGTCCATAAACCATGGTTACAAAAAGAACCTGTACAAAAACCAGGAAGGCCAAATACCAACGGGTATTACTTTCCACCGTTATGGCAGTAGTTACTTTTGCAGCTTCAGGTGTGCCATCGGCTTTCAGAACTTCACCCTTTGGAGACCAATGCACTACGGAATCTTTCTTCAGCAAAGTACCGTCTGTAAAAGTTTTCTCGGTATGAAAGGTGATCAAGCTGTCTCCAGCGACTTTCTTATGTTCTGTTGCCGTTCTTTTTTGGATTAATCCGTTGGTAGCCAACGATTTTTCTTTGATGTTTACCGAAGTGTACATGGCATCATAAATAGGTCGATATGCCAGTATTGCAAGGAACATCCCAAGCATCATAACGGCTTTTCTGCCCACTTTATCGGACAGCCATCCAAAAAAGATAAACAAAGGTGTTGCCACAAACAAGGCAATTGCCATTAAAGAATCGACCTGAGCGGAGTCCAAATTCATAACGGTTTTCATAAAGCTCATGGCGTAAAATTGTCCGGTGTACCAAATTACCCCTTGTCCCATAACGGCTCCAAACAATGCCAAAAGAACATATTTGAAATTGTATTTGTTACCAAAAGATTCTTTAAGAGGATTGGTAGAAGTTTTTCCTTCTTTCTTCGCTTTAGCGAAAAGAGGAGATTCCTTCATGTTTTTTCTGATGATGTAAGAAACGCCAACCATCAAAATAGAAACCCAGAACGGAACTCTCCAACCCCAAGCATCAAATTCTTCTGCCGTAAGTGAGGTTTTGGTCAATAAAATCACAATTAGAGAGACAAAAAGCCCGATGGTAGCAGTCGTCTGAATCCAAGAAGTCCAATAGCCACGACGGTTTTCTTCGGCATATTCAGCAACATAGGTTGCAGCGCCTCCGTATTCGCCACCAAGAGCAAGCCCTTGCAACAATCTAAGAACCAATACCAAAACCGGAGCCATAAAGCCGATGGTCTCGTAGGATGGGACACATCCGATCAAAAAAGTAGAGAATCCCATGATGAGGAGTGTGACTAAGAAAGTATATTTTCTACCGATAAGATCTCCCAATCGGCCGAAAAATAACGCTCCAAAAGGACGAACAACAAAACCAGCGGCAAAGGTGGCCAATGTTGATAAAAATGCAGCAGTTGGATTATCGGCTGGGAAAAATTTTCCCGCCAATACTATGGCCAAACTTCCAAAAATGTAAAAGTCGTACCACTCGATCATCGTACCCAATGACGAGGCCGTAATAACACTCCAAAGCGTGGAGTTTTTCTTTCTTTGCTCTACCTTGGCATCGTGCAAGGATTGAGCATTTTGGTTTTCATTCATAATAATATAGTGTTAATGTTTGTTTGATTTGTGTGTATGGTGGTGTAAGGCATAGAATGAGTAGGCTTATTAAAAATAAGCCTGAACTCAAACTACTATTTACAAAATGATGATTAGAAAGAATACACTGCAGAAACCAGTGCACGGAAGTTGGCTACGGTAGCCTTATTGTTGCCAGCTACGGCATTTGTATCGCTGTCTCCCCATGTTGCAGAAGTGTATTCTAATTCTGGGGCAATTTTAAATTTATTTTGTTTGAATTCAACCCTTCCGGAGATTCTCCAAACATCGTCTAAAGATCTTGCAGTACCTAGACCACGCGTGTATAGTTTGTTATATCCAGCATCTACACCATTGTTTTTGGTATAACCAAAGAAAAGTCCGGGTGCAATTTTGGCGTTATTGCTTGCGAAATCTGCCCAGAAAGCGGATGTCTTTGTTGCTTTATAAGATTCTTGTCCGTTAGGCTCTGTATAACCCGCAAATCCGCCCAACATAACAAATTGATAAAGATTACTCCCCGTAACACCGTAGGCTTTAGCAATTAATTTGGAATCTGAATATTTAAAATACGCCATAAACATGTTGGAATCTACTTTGTGATCGGATACCAATCCGGCAGATACAATTTGTGGTTTTAGCGATTGATATTCTGCTCCTACACCGGCGGTAACATGAGCGTCTTTGTACTGGATTTTACCGTGAAAACTCGGTGTTAATGAATTGTAAGAAGCTTCGTTGGCATTTGCTGTAACCGATGGAGCAGAGTGTGTACTCATTTTATAAGCGGCAACATCCAAGGAAAAATTATCGGATAATTTCTGAGTTAAACGAATCTGTGGAGCTCGACCAAACGGATTGAATAAACTTCCTGTATTGAAATTGGCGACTCCAGGTGCAACATCGGTAACATATGCCGGATACCAAGTTTGCCCCAACAATAAGGAGGTTTTTTCCCATTCTAAATTGGCATAGGCTTGGCGGATATTGAACAATCCGGTGTTGGTATTGGTGTTTCCGTAGAAATCCCCTTCGATTACGGCAGAAGTTTTTGCCCCCCAAACATTGGGCCCTGTAGCCTTTACGCCCACTCTGGAAACAACGGTAAGAAAGTTGCTTGATCCCGTTGCATTGATGTCGGAGCCGTTGGCATCCAAGTTAACATCCAAAGGATAAAGATCCACTTGTTGTTCTCTTGCGAAAAGTGTTTGTCTGCTGTCAAAGATATAATCTGCTCTTGCAAAACCGTAAACGCTTACTTTATAATCACTTTGTTTTTCCTGAGCTTTTAATTGGTTTAGGGAAAACAATAATGAAAAAGCAGCTAAAGTAATTTTTAGTTTTTTCATAAATGAAATCGTTTTGTTATGAATTTTTTAACAAATCAAAATTGTAACTAAAAATTTAACCAACAAAAAATGATGTATATTTTTGTTAATATTATATATAATTTTATTTTTTGAATCGTTCCCATTTGATCATCATGAATTTATCCGCAAATTCTGTGATGATGAAACCTGCGCCTTTCATTTGGTTTTCTTGCTGCAAATATTCTATTAATTCACTTTTTTTCAGTATTTTATAATTGGATTTGCTGTTCGTTATTTCAGGTCTTTTAAGATTGTATTTCTTCACCCAAGATGAAATGGAAACATGGGAGACACCGATAATCCTCTCAATTTCTCTATAGCTTAATCCTTCCAAATACAGTTGCAAAGCCTTGATAACATAGTAATCATCTATCTGTTTTCCCATTTTATCTACGGTAAAGTAATAGGTACAGTCTTTGCACAGAAACCTTTGTTTGTCCTTTATTATACCACTTTTAACAACATTTGACTGTGAGCATTTAGGGCATTTTATCATATTAAGTATATTTATTTAGCAAATATATATTAATTTAGCGTTAATTCAATATGAAAGAAATCATAAATGATAAAATAAAGCGCACTGCTTTCAATTTTAAAAATAATTTGTATCTTTGCACCCAATGAATACATTGAAAAACACTTTTCCACTTGAGCATTTAATAGGCGGATTTTCCGACCATAACGATATTTATTTTATTTAACGAAGTCATTGCGGCTTCGTTTTTTTTTATTTTGAGCTATGATTACAATAACAGACTACAACAGAGAACAATTGCTAAATATCCTTAACGATGCCATCTCATTTTCTGATGGTAAAACGGCCAAAGTTAAAGGTCAAGTTTTTGCTGCCAACTTGTTTTTTGAAGACAGTACCCGAACCAAGTCCAGCTTTGATGTAGCCGAAAGAAAATTGGGACTAGAAGTGGTACCTTTCGATGTGCAACACAGTTCTGTAAATAAAGGCGAAACCCTATACGATACGGTAAAAACTTTAGAAAGCATTGGCGTTCATGCTATGGTGATCCGTCACAAACAAAATGAATATTATAAAGACTTACAATCGGTAAAAGCTGCAATCATAAATGGAGGCGATGGAACAGGAAACCACCCAAGCCAATGCATGTTGGACTTGCTAACTATTTATCAAGAATTTGGTAAATTTGATGGATTGAAAATTGCCATTGTCGGTGATGTAAAACACAGCAGAGTAGCCAATTCCGATGCTGAAGCACTGAGAAAATTAGGAGCTAAAGTCTATTTTTCCGGTCCTGAACAGTGGTTTGACGAAGGCGCAATCATCAACGGTACTTTTTTACCTTTGGATGAATTAATCAAAGAAGTCGATGTGGTGATGCTTCTAAGAATACAACACGAAAGACACGACAGTCAGATGTCTTACAGTAAAGAAGAATATCACAGAAAATACGGCTTAACCAAAGAACGAGAACAAAAAATGAAATCCAATGCCATCATCATGCATCCTGCACCCATCAACAGAGGAGTAGAAATTGATACAGAATTGGTAGAATGCTCAAGATCCAGAATTTTCAAACAAATGGAAAATGGAGTGTATGCGAGAATGGCCATTCTAAAAAAAGCTTTAGAAGAAAAAGGTTTTGAATTTGAAAACCAGTATTAAGAACCTCTTCCAACAAAGCAATTAAATTATTAAAAGACAGTTATACTGAATAAGATATAAAAAGAAAATGAAAAAGAAACTCATATTAGAAACAGGCGAAGTTTTCCACGGTGAAGGTTTCGGTGCCCATGTACAAACAGAAGGTGAAGTGGTTTTCAATACCGGGATGACCGGATATCAGGAACTCATTTCCGATCCTTCTTATTGTGGACAAATCGTTTGCATGACCTATCCTTTGATCGGAAATTACGGCATCAATAGAGACGATTACGAATGTATGGAACCAGCAATTAAAGGACTTATCGTAAAAGAACTTTGCGACTTGCCATCCAATTTCCGTAGCCAAATGTCTCTGGACGAATTCTTTCAAAAGAAAAACATGTCTGGAATCTCAGGAATTGATACCCGAAAACTTACCCGTATCATTAGAAATTTTGGCTCTGTAAAAGGGAGAATTGTAGATGCTTCTGAAGATGACAAACTAGTGATCGAAGATCTGAAAGCAACAAATTTTGCCACCGACCAAGTGGCTTCTGTTTCTACAAAAACTTCATACGCATGTCCGGGAAGAGGTCATAAAGTCGTTTTGGTAGATTTTGGATCAAAACTCGGAATCATCAGAGAACTTTCTCAAAGAAATTGCGACATCGTGGTGGTTTCTCACAATACAACAGCCGAAGAAATATTAATGATGAACCCAGACGGAATCATGCTTTCCAACGGTCCTGGTGACCCACAAGATGTCCCTCATGCTCACGAAATGATCCGAGGTGTTCTAGGGAAAGTGCCTATTTTCGGAATCTGTCTTGGCCACCAATTGATTGCTTTGGCTTGTGGTGCAAAAACCTACAAACTAAAATTCGGACACCGAGGAGGCAACCATCCGGTTTTGGATGTCAACACCGGTAAAGTGGCTTTAACTTCTCAAAATCACAGTTACGCTGTAGATCAAGACTCGTTGAAAAACACGGATCTTGTTGAGACCCACATCGCTCTGAACGACAGAACCAACGAAGGTATCAAACATAAAATCCATCCTTGTTTCTCCGTACAATACCATCCGGAAGCCAGCCCAGGCCCTGAAGATGCCAACTATTTGTTTGATGAATTTATTGAATTAATGGAACAAAATAACAGTGCAAACGCCTAATTATTTAGGACTAATCTTCACCATTGTTAAACATCAATATTGTATAAAATTATGAAAAGAAACGATATAAAAACCATTTTAGTTATAGGTAGTGGCCCCATTATTATTGGTCAAGCAGCAGAGTTCGATTACGCAGGGACACAAGCTTGTTTGGCTCTTAAAGAAGAGGGTTACAGAGTAATCCTTATCAACTCCAATCCGGCAACCATCATGACGGATGTCGAAATTGCGGATAAAGTATATATTGAACCCATCTCACTTCCTTTCGTAAGTCACATCATTCGCAAAGAAAGACCCGATGCTTTGTTGCCTACTTTGGGAGGACAAACCGGCCTGAACATGGCGGTTGAATTGCAGAATTCGGGCATCTTAGAAGAATGTGGAGTAGAAGTTTTGGGTACCAAGCTTTCAGCCATTAACCAAGCCGAAGACAGAGATCTTTTCCGTACTTTGATGAACGATTTGGGAGAACCTGTTCCTGAAAGCGACATCGTAAATACCGTTGAAGGTGCCTTAGAATTTGCAAACAACATCGGTTATCCGGTAATCGTTAGACCTGCTTTTACCATGGGAGGTACTGGTGGTGGTATTGCCAGCACCGAAGCCGAACTTAAAGAAATCGCAGCTAATGGACTGAAATACAGTCCTGTAACTCAATGTCTGATTGAGAAATCCATTGCAGGTTACAAAGAAATAGAATACGAAGTAATGCGTGATGCCAACGACAACGCCATTGTGGTTTGTAACATGGAAAATGTAGATGCCGTTGGGGTACACACCGGAGATTCTATCGTGGTGGCGCCATCGCAAACGCTTTCGGATAGAGAGTATCAAATGCTGAGAAATGCATCTCTAAAAATAATCCGTGCTTTAGGAATTGAAGGTGGCTGTAATGTTCAGCTGGCTTTAGATCCGCACTCGTTCAATTATTATGTGATCGAGGTGAACCCAAGAGTTTCCCGTTCATCGGCTTTGGCAAGTAAGGCAACAGGATATCCAATTGCTAAATTAGCCGCAAAAATCGCTGTTGGTCTTACCTTAGACGAAATGATGAACCCGGTTACCGGTAGAACTTACGCTTGTTTCGAACCGGCTTTGGACTATGTGGTTGCTAAAATTCCAAGATTCCCATTTGATAAATTCGAAACGGCAGACCGACGACTTTCAACCCAAATGAAAGCAACAGGAGAGGTAATGGCCATCGGTAGAAACTTTGAAGAATCCTTGATGAAAGCCGTTCGTTCCTTAGAAGTAGGCATACAGCATTTGGGATTAAAATCTAAAGCAGCTTTAGCACTAACCGATGCTGATATCGAAAGAAGAATAAAAGTTTGTGACGACGAAAGATTGTTCATCATTGGTGAAGCTCTTAGAAGAGGCTATGATTGGGAACAAATTGTAGAATGGAGCCAAATTGATAAATTCTTCATCTGGAAATTGAAAAAATTGGTGGACTTTGAAACCACCATCAAGAACAATAAATTGAATGCTGAAGTCCTTCTTCAAGCTAAAAAGTTAGGTTTCTCAGATGTTAACATTGCTCATCTTTGGGAAATATCTGCCAGAGAAGTTTTCGATTTCAGAAAAGAAAACAAAGTAATGCCGGTCTATAAAATGGTGGACACATGCGCAGCCGAATTCGAGTCGGAAACTCCGTATTTCTACGGAACTTACGAAGACGAAAACGAAAGCATTGTTTCTGAAAAAGAAAAAATTGTAGTTCTAGGTTCAGGACCTATCCGTATCGGACAAGGGGTAGAGTTTGATTATGCAACGGTACACTCGGTTTGGGCCATCAAACAAATGGGGTACGAAGCCATCATCATCAACAACAACCCAGAAACCGTATCTACAGACTTCTCGATTTCGGATAAACTTTACTTCGAACCGCTTACTGAAGAAGATGTAATGAACATCATCGAGCTGGAAAAACCAAAAGGTGTTATCGTTCAGTTTGGAGGTCAAACCGCCATCAACCTTGCCGATAAATTAGAAGCTCATGGAGTGAAAATCTTAGGAACTTCTTTGGAAGATCTAGACAGAGCCGAGAACCGTGAGAAATTTGAAAAAGCACTTCAAGAATTGGACATTCCTCAGCCGCTTGGAAAAACATGTTTCTCCAAAGAAGAAGCCACACCAATCGCTGCAGAAATCGGTTATCCTGTTTTGGTGAGACCTTCTTATGTATTGGGCGGTCGTGCTATGGAAATCGTGTACAGCGAAGCCGAACTGGTACATTACATGGAAAATGCTGTAGATGCAAGTCCAGAGCATCCTGTGTTGATTGACAAATACATGGTGGGGAAAGAAGTAGAAGTGGATGCCATTTGTGATGGCGAAACGGTGATTATCCCGGGTATCATGGAGCATATAGAAAGAGCAGGAGTACATTCCGGAGACTCAATCGCGGTTTATCCTCCTCAACACATCAGTCCAAGCGAAATTGAAACCTTAGTCGATTATACCCAAAAATTAGCAAAAGGATTGAATATCGTTGGATTGATGAACATACAATATGTACTTTTTGAAGGTCAGGTTTATGTAATCGAAGTGAATCCTAGAGCGTCTAGAACGGTACCTTTCCTTTCAAAAATTACGGAAATCCCAATGGCAAACTTGGCAACAAAAGCCATTTTGGGAGCAAAACTAACCGACTTGGGCTACAAAAATGGTTTAGCTCCAAACAAAGAAGGTGTTTTTGTAAAAGTTCCTGTTTTCTCTTTCTCCAAACTTACAAAAGTGGACATCACTTTAGGCCCGGAAATGAAATCGACAGGAGAGGTAATGGGTAAAGACTCGACTCTAGAAAAAGCGTTGTACAAAGGGATGATTGGTGCAGGTAGAAAAATGCCACTTCACGGTGCCATCTTGTTTACCGTAGCCGATAAACACAAAGAAGAAGCTTCAGTTTTGGCCAAGAGATTCCATGAAATTGGTTTCAGAATTTGGGCTACTGAAGGTACCGCTAACTATTTCACCGAAAAAGGTATCCCTACAAAAATTGGATACAAGATCAATGAAGAAGACCTAAGCCTCATCGATTTAATCCAAAAAGGTAAAGTACAATATGTGGTAAACACGACTACGAAAGGAAAACAAGCTGAGAGAGACGGTTTCCAAATCCGTAGAGCTTCGGTTGAAAACGGTGTGCCGTGTCTGACCTCCATGGATACTGTAGAAGCAACACTGAAAGTAATCGAAAGCATGTCCTTCAAAATGGAGTGCATGTAATTGATGACTTTAATTCATAAAAAAACTTCAAACCAGACGGTTTGAAGTTTTTTTTATTTTGGATTGAATGTTAAAAACTAACAGCAATTTTATGTTCTGCAATTCTAACCAAATCGGCCATGGTAAAATGCTTGCCGGTTCTATAGGCTTCCCAACATGGTAAAGTCGGTTTCCAGAACGGATTTTGGGATAAAAATGAAGTATTGTCTCCCTCCATCAAACCTATAAGTACTTCGGTAACAATTCTACCACCAACTTCACCGAGATGTACACCCATCTGTTGTATTTCTGCTTCTTTCAAAATATAATACCACAATGGAGTACTGTTTTCAAAATTGAGTTTATAGTGTTTCAATTCATCAAAATGTTCGGCTCCAAGAGGCTCTATTCGCATGGCATGAGCAACCCTTTGACCTGAAGGCAAACTGAATGCTAGACCTCTCACCAGATTTCGACTTGCCAAGGAATCGATGTCTGTGAATCCTGGTAAATTAAAGAGTGGTGTAGAGAGTTTGGAATCGATTAATTTATTGGCTTTCATGCTGCCATCGCCCAAATTGAAAAAGGTGTGCCAATCGATAAATCTTCTTGCAGCTCTTTTGCCTCCTCTAAGATCGTTGGGATCCGGATGGGTAGGACTCACGGTAAAATCAAAAATATCTGCAAAAAATTACGTTGGAGAGGGTTGATTGGTGATTCCGAAATTGGCTCGATACGAAGGTCGAATTTGGCTATGACCAAAACGATATGCCGCCACCGAAAACTCAACCGGGATAAACGGTTCGTTGTGCCAACCGTAGAATTTTCTACCGTTGTCCAATACATCTTTTACCATATTTTCACCGCAAAGCAATGGGAGAAATTCGTGTAAAACAATCCACTGATAATGCCATCTCACCAATTCTTGAGCTTGATTAAATATTTCACTGGGCGATTTAGAAGGGAATTTCACACGCAAAGCATCAACCAAAATATTATGAAATCTTAGAAACAATACTTGCAATTGAGAGACAATTAAGTTTTCATCATTTCTCGGGTCTCCTATCAACGCTGTTAATTGTGAATTTCTTGGAACATCAAATTTATCAATACCTTCCTTACCTTGTACATTCAAAGGTTCTAGCAACATTTTTATGCCTTGTCCGTCGGATTGATCGTACAAATGAGGTGAGGCTCCAGGTCCAGAACCGTAAATGTTGTCCAATGCCAAACTTGGTGTTCTAAAATTTTCCACACATTCAGGATCCGATTGCCTTTCTAAGCTTGAAGTAGGGTCGAAAGTGATGTCGTGGTCGATAAATTGTCCCAAGAATGTCATCCCAGCTCCCATAATGGGCGAATTGGGATTTTTAATTTGCAAATTTGGATCGGTAATTAGAAATTTTGGATCTTGGGTCAGATCGTCTTTGGCATCCATAATTCCCCCTTTTTTACCCATGTCTTTTAGTGCATCTCTCACTTTTTTGTTGTCCGGTGCAAAAGGTGGTAAAGAGGAAAACATTCGACCAAATTTCCCTTTGTCGTAATAACGAGAAGTATAAGGAACTATATCCTGATACATCATTCCATGTCTGCTCATAATTTTTAGTTTTTTAGTTTAAGAATAAATTTATTTTTCGAAAACTAAATTACAAAAAATATAAAATGAAAATCAATTATTAATTTATTTTTTTAATGAAAACAGTATTGAATCGAAATTAAAATTAATGGTTAGAATTAAAATGAACTTTATTTTTAACTTTTAATAAAGATGTTTATTCTAGATTTTTATTCTAGATTTTTATAATAATTGAGTGCTTCTTCAATAGAGTTCAAGCGGCATTGTACATTGTACTTTCCTTTACCAATCTCCTCAATCAAAGAAAAATTAATTTTGGAATTTTCATTTTTTTTATCGTTCATCATCAAGGAAATGAGCGTTTTATTATCAAAATCATTAATTGAAATATACGGATACAGTTTTTGTAAATTCAGGATGATCTTTTCAGAACATTCCTCATCGATCAAACCTTCAAGAAAAGAAAGCCTGGTTTCCACAATCATCCCAATAACAACAGCTTCACCGTGTTTTATGGGATTTTGTTGATGTAAAAATAAACTTTCTACAGCATGTCCTACCGTGTGTCCGAAATTCAGATTTTTTCGAACATTTTGTTCTTTAAAATCTTGGTTTACAACCGATTCTTTTATTTTCATGGATTCCAACACCAATGGATAAAGGTTTTCAATACTGTTGATGTCCGTATGGATCAATGCTTCCCAATGGATTTTATCAGCGATTAAGCCGTGTTTCAACATCTCTGCAAAACCACTTTTCAGTTCATCAATGGGTAAGGATTTCAGAAAAGGACTGTAAAGAAATATTTTTTCGGGTTGACAAAAAGTACCTACAATATTCTTTAGAAAACCATGATCAATACCCGTTTTCCCGCCAATGGCGGCATCACACATTCCCAACAATGAGGTTGGAATATTGACAAACGAAATGCCTCTTTTATAGGTTGAAGCCACAAAACCACCCAAATCGGTAATAACGCCGCCACCCAAATTGATGAGCAATGCCTTTTTATCCGCTTGAAATTCGGTAAGGATTTCCCAAAGTTGTACGGCCGTTTCTATGGTTTTTAGGTCTTCACCCGGTTCTATTTCAATGATCTCAAAAGGAATATCGATTTCTAAATTTCCCAAAAGGGTTGGCAAGCAATATTCGTGTGTATTTTCATCACAAAGAATGAAAACTTTTGAAAAAGAAACTGCAGAAATAAATTCGTTGAGCGAAGTGAAATCGCTATCCAAAACTGAAATCATAGAACATTTTTTGCAAATGTAGGATTTATTCGAAAAAACAATGAAACTTCCATTCTTTAAATGGCAATTAAAATAACTATCTTTGCAAAAATTTTTCATACTAATGAGCGAAGACAGAAATTCATCAGGTAGACCAAAAAGACCGAGAATACAGTCCAATTCAGGATCTGGAAACTCGTTTCCTTCCAAAAAAACAGGTCGTTCCTTTGATGGACCAAAAAGTTACGACAAAAGAGGAGGCGACTCCGAAAGAGGTTCGTACAACAAATCAAGCAACTTTGGAAACTCCAGAGGTGGCGGTAGATCTTTTGAAGGCCGTGAGGGTTACGACAGAAGCGACAGAAATTCTGATAGTAGCTCTTACAAAAAACCAAGTTTTGGAAATACCAGAGGAGGTGAAAGATCCTTTGATGGTAACAATTCCTACAAAAAACCAGGTGGTTTCGGCAATTCTAGAGGAGGTGGAAGATCCTTTGATAGCCGAGACAAATACGAAAAAGGAGATCTAAAATACGGAAATAAAAAACCGTACAATAAATTTGGAAATGACGAGGACAGAACCAAAAATTTTGTCCAAAAAAGAAAACTCCAAAAAATTGAAAAAGACATCCATAAAGATACCATCCGCCTAAACAAATATTTGGCAAATGCCGGTATTTGCAGCAGAAGAGAGGCTGATGAACTCATCAAACAAGGTTTGGTTTTGGTAAACGGTGAAGTGATTACCGAAATGGGACATCAAGTTCAAAAGAACGATAAAGTCGTTTTCGATGGACAAAACATCAGCCCGGAAAAATCGGTTTATGTCCTTCTTAACAAACCGAAAGGCTACATTTCTACAACCAAAGACGACAAAGCCAGAAAAACCGTAATGGATTTGGTCGCCAATGCATCGCCGTATCGTTTGTTCCCGGTGGGTCGATTGGACCGCTCTACAACAGGGGTAATTTTGTTGACCAACGATGGGCATTTGACTAAAAAATTAACCCATCCTTCATTCGAAATGAAGAAAATTTACCATGTAACTTTGGATAAAAAATTATCTTCAGACGATATGCAAGCGATCATCGACGGCATCCGTTTGGAAGAAGGTGTGGCAACGGTAGATAAAATCTCCTTCATCGAAGGAAAACCTAAAAATGAGGTTGGTGTAGAAATCCATATCGGATGGAACCGCGTTATTCGTCGTATCTTCCAAAGATTGGGTTACGAAGTAGAAGCTCTAGACCGAGTGATGTTTGCTGGACTAACCAAAAAGAACATCAAAAGAGGACATTGGAGAATTCTAGATGAGCTAGAAGTCAACAACCTAAGAATGTTATAATTTTAGGATTTAAAAATGAAATTTTAGGAGCTTCGTTCGTGGAGCTCCTTTTTTATACCTTGAACTTTTTAATGTTAATTATTCCTAAAATTAAGTAAAAAAAGACAGGTGGATTATTATATATAACTGATATTCAGTGTATTTAAGAGTGGTGACTGATAAAGCCTTTTTTCTATTCAGACTAGCCCAAATTTTTGCTTAGTCCCCCAACTTTTGATCTTGATCCGTTATATTCAGAAATTTGATCCAACAAAAAAAGATTTCGAATCACTTTTCGAAATCTTTTTTTGTTTATGTTAAGAGCCTGTTTAAATTTTATATCTAGATTTTTTGTATCGATATTTAGATGGATTTTGGGTTTTAAAATTGAAGTTTTAGCGAGCTAAAACAAAAATTTAAAATGCAAAATACGCTAAATAGAATACAAAAAAGCAGATAAGAAAGATTAGAAATAGTCGAATTATTATTTCGGTAAAATTTTAAAAAGGCTCTAAGAATATAAGGTTAAGTTTTAAGTAAATTTTACCCTATTTCAATACCGTTTTCTACTTTTTCATCAGGAGTAACGAAAGATAATTTTCCGTCGGATTTTGTTGTCAATAGCAACATTCCTTGAGATTCAATACCTCGGATCTTTCTCGGTGCCAAGTTCAATAAGATCATCACTTGTTTGCCAACAACCTCTTCCGGGGTAAAACTTTCGGCAATGCCAGAAACCACAGTTCTTACATCGACACCAGTATCTACTTTTAATTTTAATAGTTTGTCTGCTTTTTCAACTTTTTCAGCTTCCAAAATGGTGGCTGTTCTTAGGTCTATTTTTGTAAAATCATCAAACTGAATTTCGTCTTTCATAGGGTTGGCGTTAGGGTTGGTTTTTTTATTATTGGCTTTGGTATTTTCTAATTTTTGGATCTGAGCATCAATCACATCATCTTCAATTTTACCGAACAACAGCGAAGCTTCATTTATTTGATGTCCCGGTTCGATCAGGATATTGGGTTCTTCCAAGTTTTTCCAATCTTGACGATCTATGTTGAACATTTTTAGCAGTTTATCGGAACTGAACGGCATAAACGGTTCGCAAAGTTGTCCCAAAGCTACAGCGATTTGCGCCGATACAAATAATGCATGCGCCGCTTTTTCAGGCTGATCTTTAATGGTTTTCCAAGGCTCTTCCGTTTGCAGGTATTGGTTGCCGTGTCTCGCCAAATTCATCAAAGCACTTAGAGCATTTCGGAATTCGTATTTTTCCAAATATTCATGAATTTCTTTGGCGGCTTTGGTAATTTCCGAAAGCTCTTCATGGGTAGCCGTTTCTTGCGGAATAACACCGTTGTAGTATTTGTGCATCAATACAGCAACTCTGTTGATGAAGTTACCGAAAATACCCACCAATTCTGAATTGTTCTTGGTCTGGAAATCTTTCCAAGTAAAATTATTGTCTTTGGTTTCTGGTGCCGATGAAAGAAGTGCATACCTCAGAACATCTTGCTGCCCAGGGAAATCTTCTACATATTCGTGTGCCCAAACTGCCCAGTTTCTGGAAGTGGAAATTTTATCGTTTTCAAGGTTCAAAAACTCAAATGCAGGGACATTGGCAGGCATAATATAATCGCCATGAGCCTTCATCATTGCCGGGAAAATGATGCAATGGAATACGATGTTGTCTTTTCCAATAAAATGCACCAAGTCCGAGCTTTCGCTTTGCCAATAGTCTTTCCAATTTTTACCGTTTTTCTCAGCCCATTCTTTGGTGAAAGAAATGTAGCCGATGGGAGCATCAAACCAAACATACATTACCTTGCCCTCGGCATTTGGAAGTGGGACAGGAACTCCCCAGTTTAGGTCTCTGGTCATGGCTCTTGGTTTCAAACCATCATTTAACCAGGATTTTACCTGACCATAAACATTGGTTTTCCAATCGTCTTTATGGCCTTCAATGATCCATTCGTTCAAGAAATTTTCATATTGATCCAGTGGAAGATACCAGTTTTTGGTTTCTTTCAGGACAGGAATATTTCCGCTCAAAGCAGATTTTGGATTGATGAGTTCGGTTGGGGATAGGGTAGAACCGCATTTTTCGCATTGGTCTCCGTAGGCACCATCGTTTCCACAACTTGGGCAAGTCCCAACAATGTAACGGTCTGCCAAAAATTCTCCGGCTTGTTCGTCATAATATTGTTCAGAAACTTCTTCGGTGAATTTTCCTTTTTCGTATAATGTTTTGAAGAAATCCTGACTTACTTCGTGGTGGTTTTTAGAGGTCGTTCTGGAGTATTCATCAAAAGAAATTCCCAAATCCGAGAACGATTTTTTGATGATTTCATGGTATTTATCAACAATATCCTGTGGGGTTACGCCTTCTTTCTTTGCACGAATGGTAATCGGAATACCGTGCTCGTCACTTCCACAGATAAAAGCAACATCATTTCCCAATCTTCTTTGGAAACGGGCAAAAACATCTGCCGGAATGTACACTCCTGCAAGATGCCCAATATGTACCGGCCCATTGGCATAAGGAAGTGCCGCTGTAATCAGTTTTTTCTTCGACATTTTCTAAATAATTTTTGCAAATATACTTCAAAACGAAAGAATATTCTTTCCAATTTCTAATTAAAATCCATTGTAAACGGTACTTTTTTTAGAGTCTGTTCATTAAAAACATATCAAAAAAGATGGCAAATGCAAAGTATTCGTAAATACCTCTGAAAAAACAATAAAAAACATGAACAAATTGAAACACTTTTCCGAGGATTGAAATCAAGCGGTTTTAATTTAGAAGATACTTATGTCACTCATTTAGATAGATTTGAAAGACTAATTCTTTTGGTAATTATAGCATTTGTTTGGTGTTATAAGATTGGGAATTACATTGATAGCAGCATTAAACCGATCAAAATTAAAAAACACGGAAGCAGAACTGTAAGCATCTTCAGGTACGGGTTGGACTATTTGTCAAGAACAATGATTATACTTTTTCTATTTTCTCTCACTAAACAACTGAATTAAGAAAAATAGTGAAATAAAAAAGCAATGGCAAATAAATGTATAAATTTTTTTTATTGGAACTTCTTCCCGCATTGCGCCAAACTGCTTGTTATCTGCTGTCTCTGTTTTAGATGCAGAATTTAATTTGATACTTGCTATTATTTAATCTTAGCGTGTGTCTTAATTTTTATACTTAGTTAAAAAAAGAGAAAAAAGAGAAATTATTACCTGGTGGATTCAAGTTATAAATGCAACATCACAGTTTTCATTCAATTTTTGAGCGAAAATTTCATTGGGCGTTTTAAAACCAAATCTTTTTCGTGGTCTGTTGTTTAAAATATTTATTACCCTTTCAA
>NZ_REFA01000019.1 GCF_003852705.1 Amniculibacterium aquaticum | reverse complement strand
CCAATGCAAAGATTAAGGCTTCGTTATACAGTAGTACTTGCACCTCTTTAATCTCTAATTGTTGTTTTGTGTAACTATCAGCTAATTTTAAAAAGGTCTGCTTTGTGCAGGTATCAATTAGGTTATTTCCTTTTTCACTTTGATAGTCAAAATGTATGTTTTTAAGGTCTATAAATAAGCTAATAATGTACATAGATTGATGATACATTCCATTGCTTACCTCATCTTCTCCCTTTGTCTTTTCAAGGGTTAAAATATGCTTAATCGCTTGTTGGTAGATTGTTTCCATTATTATTTTGATGCGTTTACAAATGATTGATAGCTTTCGGCTGTTGTTTCTTTTGAAGTTTTACCAATATAGACCAGTAGCATATTTTCGGAGCTATGTCCTGTTACATTCATTATTTCACTATTTTTCATCTTACCGTAAAAGTGTGTCGCAAAAGACCTCCTGCCACAATGTGAAGTGATAAGTTCATATTTAGGATATTCTCCTGCTATCTCTCTAACCTCTCCTTTGCCTATTACCTCCGCTTTCTTACCTCTTGTAATGGTATCTATTCCAGCTTGTTTACATACTTCCTTTATGTATTCATTATATCGTTGGTCGCTAATCTTTCTTGGGAACTCTCCATTTCTTTTTCGTAGTATTTCTTCTACCTGTGGGAGAATAGGAGCGGTTACATTCTTACCTGTCTTTTGTTGGCGTAAATCAATAAACTTCCCAGTATCATTAACTCTTATCATTGATGAGGTAAACTTTAAAAAATCGCTAACTCTTTGCCCTGTGTAACAAGATATGAGTAGCCAATCTCTTGCATTGTCTAAATAATCATCGGTGTATGTTGTATTCTTAATTTTTTTGAGTTCGTCAAAGGATAGGTATATCTTGGGAAATACCTCATCGGCTAACCTTACTTGTAGTTTATCTAATGCTAAACTTGTAGGCACTCCTTTTGTCCGTGCGTGTACACAAACTGTCTTAATGAAAGTAAAATTTCTCTTTATTGTTTCGGGGGCGTATCGGAGCTTTAATCCGTAAGCCGTCCAGTCCTTTACAAATTGTTCATCAACATTTAGAATATCATATTTTTGTTTTTTGATAGACTGAAATTTACCTATCATATTTCTTATTGATGACCACTTCTTCCACGATGATAATTTAGACTTTAACTCAAATTCTCTCAATCCTAAATAATAATCAAAGTAATCCAATAAACCACTTGGGATAACCTCAATCTTTTTAGGATTGTAATAATTGATTAAAGCGTTATTTAGCCAATCTTTATCTATTGACTTGGTGTTGTTGCTTTCCTTTAATAGATAGTCTGTAATGACTTTTAAATGCTCGTCTAATTCAGTTTTAAGATTTACTTTTTCTGTATCTCTAAATTTCTTATTTGACTTGCACTCTTCCCAAAAGTTTTTAGTAACCTTAAATTGAAGCTGTGAACGAATGGACTTAAAAGCGTTGCCCTCTTTGTAGGTTAGTCTAACCTCAATATTTGATAAGTCTTTTTTAGACCTATACTCAAAAGCTATATTCATGATTTTTAAATTTGATTAACATTTCAAAGATAAAAAACTTTTGTACAATTTAGGTAAAAGTTGAGCAAAATTTGTACAAATAGACCGAACAAAGCAAAATGAATTAAAATTGTTTAAAAAATAAAATCATCGTAAACCACTATCAATAGTATGTTTAAGATATATTTGTGCTTTTTATTTAATTTATCATATTCGATATATGTAGAACCTTCCTTTCTGCAAAAAAATCCTGAGAAAATATTCTCAGGATTTTTCTATTGGTATCTTTTGATGTCTATTTCGGGATGGAGCTCGGCTCCGTTTTCGATGTGCTGATACAATTCGTTGGCAAAATAGCAACCGTTGAGCACACCTCGTGTCCCCATTCCGTTGAGGATGTACATGTTCTTGTGCTGAGGGTGCTCACCTAAAGTGGGTCTTCTATCGGTCAGTGTAGGACGCAACCCGACTTCTACTAATTCGACAGAATAAGGATGAGGATAAATCTCTTCAATGCTTTCTTTCAAAGCGTTTACCGAGTCATCCATAATGGACTCATCGGTTGAGTTTCTATCAAAAGTACCTCCTGCGTAATACAGTCCGTTTTCCATTGGGAAGAAGAAGTGTTTCTTTTTCAAAATACCACCTTCGGTAATGGGTTCTGAAAGTTTAACAGAAAGGTGATGCCCTTTGCTTGGGATGATGGGTAAATTTGAGAAATACGGATTGTTTAAGACACGAATACCTTCGGAAAAAACCAAATTTTGATATTCGATATTTTGATATGTTTTATCATTAACATTCAAATGATTAAAATCAAAAGTAGCATTGAAGTACGAATTGTTTTTATCCAAATATGAATAAAAATCACTAAAAAAGGTAGAAACAGCAATTCGGCCCGATTGTAAAACTTCGCCTATTCCGTAGGGATTGATTACGGAGGTGAAATCTAAAAATTCTGGACTAAGATAATCTGAAAGTTCGTCTAACTTCGATTTTTCCAACCAAGTTTGCTTTTCATTGTCGTCGTGTAAAATACGGTGAACAGGCTTTTGTTCAAAATAGTCTTTACCTAAATAATTTTGAATTTCACTAAGCGTTGTTTTTAAGAAAGTCATTTGCTCATTCCCCAACCAAAAGCTGGTAAATTTATTGAGAACTATGGGATTGACAACACCCCCTGAAACTTCAGATGCACTTTGTTTTCTGTCCGAAACCAAAATGAAAGATTTGTTATTCTTGATGAGTTGATGAACAAAAAATAGCCCAGCAAAGCCACCACCAACGACAATATAATCTACTTTTTTCATATAAAAATGTACTATTAATGATTACTAATTAAACGCAGAGAAAGATAAAAAAGCAACATACTTTATGAGATGTTTTTATCTTATTTTGCAAATTTAAGGATAAAAAAAAACCTGAGTAAAAATACTCAGGTTTTTTATATGAATATGAGAAATCTTAGTAATTCCACATTTCGTTATCCATCTCAAGAATCGTTCCTTTGATTCTGTCGCTTTCTTCGATTTGTTCGTCTGCATTTTTAGGGATATAATCCTTAACAACACCATCACCCAATCCGCTTGTTGATTTATAAATAACAGAAGAAAATCTTCTCATGTTAATTACATCATCATAAGAAAGGTCAGCAGAAGCGTTTCCTTTGTTGTAAATGTAGTTGTTGGCTAGAACTTCTCTTGCATCTGGATAATAGATCCAGAAAAGATCGATAAGTTCATTCGCATCACCAATTGGTCTTCCGTCTGGACCAACTTGACCAGCAGTAGCTGGATCTGGACCTAGAGCTGCGATTCCCAATGGACGATACTTCAACATGCCGTCTCTTTTATCGACAAACCACATACCCATAATTTTAAGAACTCTAACTTTATCGGTCGTTGTTCTGATGTAATCGGTATATTGTCTTCTTTCGTCTTCTGTTAACTGACGACCAGAATTCATGATATCGATAGCGGCTTCGTCTAATCTTACAGATTCCAATCTTTTAGGGATTGCTTCTTTAGCTAATTTGACTGTAAAATTTTCGTCGTCATATACCTCTTTCAACTCACCACTTAGAGCAGCATCTAGAAGTACATCATAAATGGACTTAGACGATTTGAAGAATCCATCTTTATTGTTTTTGTAAAAAGGTTGGTTGATTTTATCGTTCATGTCGATAATTTCCCAAACCATCATTCCTTTAACAATATCGTTTTCGTTAACATGTCCATATTTCAATGGAGTTACTTTTGCAGAAACAATAGAATCACCAACGATTTTTTTGTTTTCTGCTCTCATTTGTCTAAACTCTTCTGGAGATTTTGCATTGAGAATAGATTGGGAAAAAGCAAATCCCGAAACTAAAACCATTAAACTGCAAATATATTTTTTCATAGCTGAAAATATTTCTAATTAAAAATTACTATTGAATGTTAATTACAACTGGTGATGCTTGTTTTGGTTTATAAGCTCCTAGACCTGAAATTGTAGTTTCAATATCAAAAATCCATGCAGCTTCACCAGATTTCAAGTTATTTGTCATTCCAGAAACTGAACTTAAACTGTTCCCTGTAACATAAGTAGCGGCTCTACCTGCAACTTTGAATTTAAATCCTGTTACAGTAAAGGTCACTGGGAAGTCAAAGTCTGGAATAGTTGCTGTTACAATTTGGTTTTGGATAGAACCAGCAGGCATTCCGACAACATTCTTACCTCTAACTTGACCTTGTGGAGCAGGTACATTTTTAATTCTATATTCAAATACTTGAGATAAAGATTTTCCATGAGGGTCTCTACCTGACAATGTCATTTTCAATACATTACCCGATTGTGGTACTACGATCCATTTTCCTTTTCCTAAAGATTTAACAGATGCACCAGGAGCAGATAGCGATAATTGTGCGTTATCAGCACCTAGAATAGATCCAGAAATAGGGTTTTCTAAACCTCTGTACACCACATTCATCTTATCCGCGCTAAGCATCAATCCTTGTTGAAGTTTTACTTCTTGAGGACCAGAGATTACATTGTAGGTATGTGTAAATGGAATCGTTTGAGGTTTTCCATCTGCAGTATTTACCGTAATTGATCCGCTGAAAGTTCTTTCACCTAAACCAGAAGTTGGTAAAGACTTATATCCTTTTCCGTTTTCAACTCTATCCACACCGTTGATGGCGATTTTATTAGAGTTGGAATACGATGCTAAAACTACAGTTGCTTCAGCAGGTTTTCCAGCAACAACATCAGTTGGAGCAGAAACGATAGCTTCGTACTGGTTAAACTTGATGTTGGCATCAACTTTTTCTTGAAGCATCATTGCCAATGCATCGGACTGTACATTTCTAGCATCATTTTGCAAAATCTCTAAGTTAGAGATGGCCGCAATTAGAGGTTGATGATAGAATTTGTATTGCAACCAATTTTTTTGATTGATTTTTTGTCCTTTTGGGAATTCAGTAATCAATGCTTTATCAGCTCTTTCTACAAGTTTCTTAAGATTTGGATTTCCTGCAAAAGTTTGGTCGATATAATTTCTTACATCATCAATTTTCGCTTTTAATTCTTTTGCTTTTCCAGAAGGGATGTTTTCATCACCGCTGGTAAAGAAATACTCAGTTACCGAAGTATTATCATTCAATGCATTGAAATTATCTGCTAAATCGGCTTTCATATCCAATCCTGCATCTTTTTGCAATTTGTCTTTGATTTGGTCTGCATGAGATACCAAAGCATCAATTTTTTCTTTTAACTTAAGATATTGTTGATACGGTTGCTCATAAGTATCCGGTACACTTGCAGCTTTTGCTTTCAAGGTTACCTCAAAGATTTCTGTATTTTTCTCTTGAGTTAAAAGTCTTGTGTCTTTCAACGATTGAGTAGAGTCATAGTATGATCTAATGATTTCTGCATCGATGTTCATGGCCATCATGGCAATGAATACCAAGTACATCAAGTTGATCATCTTCTGACGAGGGGTCTGTTTTCCTTGTGCCATTCTTACTACTTTTTTTTAGATTAATAATAAAATGAAGAGGAAATTAAGACTTCATAGCGGTTAGCATTCCGCCATATACTCTATTCAAGTTGTTCAAGTTAGATGTTAAACCTTGTAATTCTTCGTTAAATTTATTAGAATGCTCTACAGATTTCTGCATATCTTCTACATATTTTCTTGAGAAATCCGATTGCATTTTTCCAGTTTCTAATTGAATTGCATACAAATCGTTCATGTTTTTCATGTGATCTGCAGCTTTATTCATTTCGTCGTTATAACGGTGAGTAGATCCTGAGATATCAACCGTTTGAGAGATTTGATCCACAGAGAACGATAATTTATCGATACCTCCTTTCAATCTTTCGAATAAAGCAACATCCAATTTTGCATCTTCCAACATTTTATCCAATTTATTAGATAGATTGTTTTCTAATTCAGCAAATTGATTTCCTGCACCTTTCATTGCAGATACATTGGAATGCAAAGGGTTAGGTTTTGCATGTCTGTCCAAAAGCTCTGGATAAACATTTTCCCAAGCATAAGATTCTTCAACTTTTGGTGGATCAAAAGCAAATACGATAAAAATAATGGCTTCTGTAATAAGGCCGGCTGCCAAAGTTACATTCCCTGTTAATGGACCTATACTCCAGTGCGTAATTTTAAACAATGCACCCAAGATTACGATTGCTGCTCCAAATGAATAAACGAAATTCATTGTAGCTTCTTTAGTTTTAAACATATTCAATTTTAGTTTTTATTAATGATAATGTGAGTTTTATTTGGTGTTTCTTCTGAATCTAGCAGTCATCGCATCTGGAACATCTTGAACAGTTCTGAAACCGATGTAGCTTCTTGCAGAATCTTTATATTCTCTGTCTCTGTATCCGGTCATCAACATATAACCTACATCTTTCCAAGACCCACCTCTTACAGATTTCTCGTCGTTGGTTGCATGTTTAGTAGAAGGATTTAATGTAGAAGCGAATTGGTAAGTTGCATTGTTATACGGAGAATCTGTCCATTCAGCAACATTTCCTGCCATATCAAACAATCCGTATCCGTTCTTTCTGAATTTTTTCACAGGAGCAGAATACATATAAGTTCCTTTTTTATCGTCTTCGACATAGCTACCTCTTTTTGGTTTGAAGTTAGCCAAATAACAACCTCTGTCGTCCATCATATACGGACCTCCCCAAGGGTAAGTTGCATTTTGCTTTCCACCTCTTGCTGCAAATTCCCATTCCATCTCTGTTGGTAATCTGAACGCTAAAGGTTTTTGTTTTTTCTTCTTTAATTGGTCGTTATAATCAGACTTTAACTTTGATCTAAAGTTACAATATGCTCTCGCTTGATCCCAAGTAACACCAACTACTGGATAGTTTTTATACGCATTGTGCCAGAAATATTGTTCGAACAATGGTTCGTTATATGCGTAGTGGAAGTCTTTGATCCAAACGGTAGTATCCGGATAGATAGCAATGCTTTCTTTTTTCAAGAAATTTGCACCTCTTTCTTTGTCGTTTACGGCTTTTTCCATATCTCCCCACTGGTAAGCATACTTCAACTTACTGGCATCGATAATTTTCTCGTTACCAATTCTAGAAGAAGCTGGAAGGTACATGGACTCTAACACCTCTGCATATTCAACATCTGGATAGCTTTTGGTATTCCAATGCAATGGAACTTTCCAATCAAGTCTTTTCGCTTGATCAAATTCAGCACCTCCTTGGCTCTCCAAATATTCTTGATACGGTGTTAAGTTTCCGTTTTGGTTTGGATCTCCTTTATAAGCATAGTCACTAATACTAGCGCCTCTACCGTTCCCTCCACCACCGTCACCAGCAGCTTCAGCCAACAAAGTTCTCGCGATGGAGTCTCTTACATAATTTACAAAAACTCTGTACTCTGCATTGGTCGTTTCAGCTTCATCCATATAGAATGAATTAACAGTTACCGTCTTCAGACCGGTTTTCTCGGGCATTTTCGTAGGATCCTGATCGGCAAGACCTGCGATAAAAGAACCTCCAGGAATAGCAACCATTCCGTATGGTCTTTCTGCCACAAAAGATTTTGAATTCTCTCTAGGTATCAATTCTCCTTTTGTTCCGGGCTTACCAATTGAAGATTTGCCACCAGAACAAGATACTGCTAAAGACGCTGATGCTAATAAAAGAAATATCCTTTTCATGTTGTTTTTTATAATTAAGCGGTAAATATATAATTTTTTTAACAAACTATTAAGATTTTTTTTGAAAAACCGAAAAAAATCTTGAATTATTACATTTCAAAATGGAAATTACTCCACGGTTACGGATTTCGCAAGGTTTCTCGGCTGATCTACATTTGCCCCTCTGTACACTGCAATGTAATAGGCCAACAACTGCAACGGAATCGCAGAAACAATTGGAGAATAGCATTCTGAAGTTTCTGGGATTTCGATAACATAATCCGACATTTCGCTCACCTGAACATCTCCTTTGTTCACTACGGCAATTACTTTTCCTTTTCTGGCTTTAATTTCTTGAACATTGCTTACCAATTTATCATAATGTCCTTTTTTAGGAGCAATAATCACGATAGGCATATTTTCGTCGATCAAAGCGATAGGTCCGTGTTTCATTTCAGCTGCCGGATATCCTTCTGCATGGATGTAAGAAATCTCTTTCAATTTTAGAGCTCCTTCCAAAGCTGATGGATAATTATAACCACGGCCTAAATATAGGAAATTTTGAGCATTTACAAAATCTTTTGAAATTTCTTTAACCAAATCGTGTGTTGCATGCAGAACTTCTTCAATTTTAGTAGGTAAAGCATCCAATTCCGCAATGAGACTCATGAACTCGGCATTGCCCAACTGACCGTTGTGTTTCCCCAATTTCAATGCAATCAGAGACAAAATCACCAACTGAGCTGTAAAAGCTTTTGTAGAAGCCACTCCAATTTCTGGACCTGCATGGGTATAAGATCCCGCATCGGTAATCCTCGCAATGGAAGAATCGACAACATTACAAATTCCGTATATGAAAGCTCCTTTTTCTTTTGCCAATTTCAATGCTGCCATGGTATCTGCCGTCTCTCCAGATTGAGAAATAGCAATCACGACATCGTCGCTATTGATGATTGGGTTTCTGTATCTAAATTCTGAAGCATATTCTACCTCAACAGGGATTCTTGCAAATTCTTCGATTAAATATTCACCGACCAAACCGGCGTGCCAAGAGGTACCGCAAGCGATGATGATGATTCTTTTGGCATTCTTGAATTTTTCTAAATGATCCCAAATCCCGGCCATTTTTACCACACCTTCATTCACCAAGATTCTTCCTCTCATGGTATCGTGAATGGATTTTGGCTGTTCGAAGATTTCTTTCAGCATAAAATGCTCGTATCCTCCTTTTTCAATTTGTTCCAAATTGAGTTTTAATTCTTGGATGGCCGGTTCAATTTTAGAATTGTCTTGGATGCTTCTAATATCCACTCCTTTTTCTAGAGAGATGATCGCCATGTGTCCTTCTTCCAAATAGATGGCTTCTTTGGTGAATTCAACAAAAGGAGATGCGTCGGAGGCGATAAAGAATTCGTTTTCTCCCAAACCAATAGCCAAAGGAGATCCCAATCTGGCAACAACCAATTCTCCAGGGAAATCCTGATGCATTACTGTAATTGCATACGCTCCGTAAACTTCATTCAATGCAAATCTTACGGCTGTCGGAAAATCCAAATTGGCATTTTCGTCCATTACGAATTGTATCAAATTGACCAAAACTTCAGTATCTGTTTCAGATTGAAAGGTAAATCCTTTCTCCGTAAGCATGGTTTTTATGGTATCGTAGTTTTCGATAATCCCGTTATGCACCAAAACGATTTTCTCGTTATTGGACATGTGTGGATGCGAGTTTCTATCACTTGGCACTCCGTGAGTTGCCCATCGTGTATGTCCCATCCCAATGGTTGAAGTTTCCTTTAACTGAGATGAAACCTCTACCAAATCATCAACTTTTCCTTTTGTTTTCTTTAATTCAAACTGGTTGTTTTTATCTCTCAAAACAATACCAGCACTGTCATATCCTCTGTATTCCAGCCTTCTCAGTCCATTAATCACCACTTCATAAGCATCCCTAAAGCCGGTATATCCTACAATTCCACACATAATTTTTTATTGATTTTAGTTTTTAATTTTTACTTAGGTTTATTTTTCTTTTACTTTTTTCCGTAGATCACATTCAACTGTGCTCTGTTTGCATTGTTTGCATCGGTACCCACCAAGACAATTCTATTGGGTTTGTACGCTCTATCGTGATAGTTCAGACCAAAGAAATTTCCGGTTTGTGAGTTTTTCAAATAACTACCGATATTGATCACAAAGTCTGAATTTGCTTCCTCTTTTTCTACAATATCCTTCAACGATTTGGTAATCGTAATGTCGTAATATGCAGGATTTTTGTCGATATCATAATACTTTATCAGTTGAAAACCCGGCGCACCGGTCAAGGTATTGATATCCGATATAAATGAGGTTGCATTTCTGGTATTGAACAAGAAATCGGTTGGCTTTGCATATTTATTGTTCCAAACGGTAACATCTGAGTACAAACGGATTTTGGCGGTGATGATGCCTATTTTTTCATTTTGATATTTTGCTTTTAATTCAGCAATGGTTGCAGCCGGAATTTTCAAAACCGCTCCTGGACCTCCCATTCCTTGAAGGAATAATTTGGAGTCACCGTTCGGATTAATATTTCCCATCGCCGTTGCTACCATGGTTGAATTACGATTGTACTGAATCTGACTGAACTGGGTGTTTCCCGTGCCCAGATTGAAATTGAATGTTTTCTGAGGTCGGGTATTTACTCCGTTTTCTAATTTGTCGTATTTATAATACATCACAATTTGAGCATCGGTTGGGGTAAACTTCATCATGTATCCATCATTTTCATCAACGGAAACTCTAACGCCTTGAAAATAACGGATGAAGTTGGAGGCATCGCTCAATTCTTGACTGCCTTTTTTGGCTATAATTTTTGATTGGAAAAAGGAAGCATCCAACGGTATTCTAAGACTTCCTACCGTAGAACTCCACAAAGCAGAAGCATCGGAGTCCTTCGTGATCTTCACCGTGTTTACTTGACCGTCAAAAACTTTAGATCCCAACAAAGTATTGTAGGCAACAATTTTGTTGGAATAAATGGGATCTGCACTTCCATACAAAAACTCGGATACTTCATGAACTTTTATATTGAATAGGGTTTTACCACCAATTTTCGTTTTACCGTATTTCTGAACCGGATACGACTCTACCACTTTTTTAGCAGGAATATTTCCTTCAGGATAGATATAATTTTCGTCTGTAGTTGTGGTTAAAGAATCCGATGCGTACAACGGTTTCAGCACCAAGACTGCAGAATCGACAACGGCATTGGTCCCGAAGTCCGGATTGTAAGCATCCATTCTGACTTGGGTTACGAAGGACGATTTTTGCATACCAAAAACAGGCTCGTCAAAAGCACCAAGACTGGCGTATTGCAAGCGAGTGGCATCTACCCTTACCGTATCGTTATTGTTCAGGTTATTTGCGATTAGTCCGTACGATTTTTGTTCGCCTTGCACCATGCTGTCAGCAAAAAACTGTTCACCTAAACTGTCCGCATTGGGTTCGCAGTTTAACAAAAAAACACTTCCGAAAACAATTGCAGAAGCGCTATAGATTTTATTAATATTTATTTTCATCAATGATTATTTATCGTATAATGTTCCTATGGCATCAATTTCCAAATATTCCATTTTAGTGGTTTGGGTCTTAGTAAACTCTTTATCTAAAAGCCCTTCAAGGAATTCATCTCCTTTCACCACAGCGTCAACAAAGTTCATACTTTCGGCAACGAAACTTTGGAAGGTCGGTTTTTTAAACGCAGAAAGTCCTTCGATATTATCGAATTTCATTTTATCTTCGATTTGATTTTGGATCTTACCGTCTTTTTCATTGTACAAAGAAAGTACAATTTTGGTATCTGCAAAATAATTATCGTTTTTATAATAAGTCTTTAGATAAATTGGCACAAAAGAAGACATCCATCCGTTGATATGAATAACATCCGGAACCCAATTTAATTTTTTAACGGTTTCGATAACCCCTCTAGCAAAGAAAATTGCTCTTTCGTCGTTGTCGTCGAAAGGTTGATCTTGGTCGTCAAAATAAAATTGTTTTCTCTTGAAATACTCTTCATTTTCAATAAAATACACCTGAAGTCTTTCGCCAGGAAGAGAAGCCACCTTTATAATCAAAGGCTGATCCAAGTCATTGATAATCACATTCATACCAGAAAGACGAATCACTTCGTGAAGCTGGAATTTTCTTTCACTGATTTGTCCAAATCTTGGCATAAAAACCCTAACATCGTTACCTTCCTGATACATCTTTAGAGCCATTTTATTTACCATTGCGGCCAAATTATCATCTTCTTGGTAAGGATACATTGCAGTGGTAACATAAAGTATTTTCTGATTCGGCATAATAATAATTTCTATCTTGTTTTTAAAGTTGATACACCTATATTCTGCAAATTTACAAAAAAATTAAACGATATTTTTTTTTCTCACTGATTTTTAAAGTAAAACTTGATGAAAAACACCAATATTACTAACAGTTAACAAGGATTTTTTGAAGAATTAATACCCAACAAAAACACCTAAAAGGAAGTACAAACCTCGTTACGACCGCCACATCAATTTAATACTCGTTTTCAAAACCGTCTATTGTTCATATTCCATTTACAATACGATAAAATTATTAACACTTTTTTAAAGATTTATTAAAGATTACAAAATCGATTATTTTCCTGTTTCAACCTTACTTTGCGGTGTTAAAAAAGATAAAAAAGTAAGAATGAAAAATTGTAAATTAAGCATTGCTACACTCATTATACTATGCAGTTCGCAATCGATATTTGGACAAAAAAAAGAAAAGGACAGCCTAACAAAAACCAAAGAAATCGAAGTGGTTATCCTGCAAGGTGTTGGTAAAAAAAGTACAGAAAACAGCATCATGAGCATCCAAAAAAAATCGGCAGAAGTTATCGAAAGACTGGGCATCAGCCAATTGGAAAAACAAGGAATTGGAGACGCCTCTACCGCCATTACCAAAGCAACAGGATCACAAAAACAAGAAGGAAGCAACCAAATTTTCATCCGTGGTTTGGGAGACAGAAACAATACGACAACCATTAACGGATTGCCCATCCCATCGAACGATCCTTTACTGAAAAACATAGACCTTTCCATCATAAAAACGGACATGATCGAACACATCGGTTTAGAGAAAGTGTATCACCCAAAAAACTGGGGCGATGTTTCTGGTGCCAACATCGATATTTCATCGAAAATATATTCCGGGAAACCCTACTTCAAAATAAACATAGGATCCGGATTCAACACCAATACCCTAACTAAAAATCCATTTTTAGTACAAGATGGATCTAATTTTTGGGGCAGTAAAACCACACAACAACCGATTAAAAATAAAATTGCACAAATTGGATACGCTTTTGAAACCTCAACCATTAACCAAGAAAGAGATACCCCAATTAACTCTTCGCTAGGACTGGATTTTGGTACGCATTTCAAAGTGGGAAATCAGGGTAAAATTTCAGCTTTCGGATATGCAGGATTCGATAACGATTACCATTACCAAAAAGGAATTACAGGAGGGAGCTACAACGGACAAAACGATCCTTTGAAAATCTACAACAATTCTGAAGAATACAAATACGCCACCAACACCACGGCTTTGATCAATTTAAATTATAAAATAAATCCAAAACACAACCTCAATTACTCTTCCAATTTCTTGCACACCACAGAGCAAAAACTTGGCCTTTACAAAGGCTACGACAGAGATTTTGATATTTTTGATGACCTCGCTTTGACCAAACACGAAACTCAGGTCAGAAGAGCCACTTACAAGACCAACAACCTTTTCATCAACCAGTTACGAGGCGAGCATCAGATTTCCGAACCTGTGAAATTCTCATGGAATTTGGGTTATAATTTTCTTGAAAACCAAAGACCAGATCGACAACAAAACATCAGCATTTACGATAAAACCAGTCAAAGAAATTATTTTGCCAGCTCTAATCCAGGAGCCAATAATCGCTACTTCGACCGACTGATTGAAGATGATTTCGTTGGAGACTTCAAAATCAATTATAAATTCAGCAAAAAAGCCATGCTTACCCTTGGGTACAACGGCAGATACAAGCAAAGCGACTTCAAGGCTACGCAATACAATTTCAAAATTTTAGCACCTCAAAATTCGTATTCATTAGATCCCAATAACTACGATGCTTTTTTCAACCTTGCCAACTACCAATCCGGCGCCTACTTCGATATTGTCACATTTCGTGGAGACATAAAATGGGATGCGAAAACAGCATTGAAACCGCAATATTTCAAATCGGAACTTAACAATCATGCGGCTTATGCATTGGCTGAATTTCAAATCAATGAAAAGCTAACCGCGCAATTGGGTTTGAGGTTCGACATTTTGCAACAAGAAATGAGCTACAACACATCCATTCTTCCTTTGGGTGGAACCATCAATAGAGAATACCAAAAACTCCTACCTTCAATCAACTTAAAATATGCTGTAAACGAAAAACAAAACCTTCGTTTTTCAGCATCTAAAACCTATACGACTCCTTTGTTATTGGAAGTTGCACCATTCGAATACCAAGATATAGACGACACCAGTTTTGGAAACATCGACCTCTATCCTGCCGACAATTACAATGTCGATTTAAAATGGGAAATCTTCCCCAACAAAAGCGAAATGCTCTCTGTAATGGCTTTTGGAAAATACATTGCCAACCCCATAGCCAGAATCACCATGGCATCTTCTGCCAACACCGTTTCCTTTGCTAATGTTGGAGATTACGGTACAGTTTACGGTGCTGAAATGGAACTTAGAAAAGACTTGTTTCAAAAAGGTAAATCCAAAATATATACCTTCCTAAACGCCAGTTACATCCATACCCAGCAGGAACTGAACAAGGAAAAACTAGATCACGAAAACCAATATGTCACCAGCAATTTCATCTCGAATCTGGACAAGATGCAAGGCGCATCCAGCTTTTTAGCCAACATCAACCTGGGCTGGGAACACAAATGGGACAAGAAACAAATTTTGGATTTTGTGATTTCTTACGCTTATCTGTCGGACAACATCTATGCTTTGGGATTCGAAGAACGAGGAAACATGGTGGACAAAGCCATACACTCCTTGGACAGCACCTTAAAGCTAAAATTAAAATCCGGATTGGGAATTTCTTTGAGCGGTAAAAACCTTCTTAACCCAAAGTTTGAAAGGGTTCAGGAGAACAAAACCACCAATCTCATTTCCAAATCGTACCGAAAAGGCAGCGGTGTAAGTCTTGGACTGTCCTATGAATTTTAAAATTAAACAAAATATAAATCAATAAAATAAAAATTAAATGAAAAAATCAATTTTCAGCATCCTAGTCGCTGCAAGCATTGCAACAACAGCAATCACAGTACAATCCTGCAGATCCAATGACGATGAAGAAATCACTGTAAACACGGGAAACACCATGGATCCGAACAACTTTCAGGGAGAAATTAAGAAAGGAGAAATCCTTACTTTAGATCCCAGCAAGGTTTACAAAATGACCGGCCCAGTCTTTGTAAACGACGGTGCCACTTTGGTTATCCCTGCCGGAACAAGAATAGAAGCCTCAGGAGGCACCTCATCCTATCTTACGGTAAAACAAGGCGGCAAAATATTCGCCAACGGCACCGCTTCCCAACCTGTAGTTTTCACTTCGCTTAGTGCAAGTCCCGGTAGCTGGGGTGGACTCGTAATTTGCGGTAAAGCACCCATTAACAAAGGCAGTTCAGCTACTGCCGAAGTTGGGAATGCTACCTATGGAGGAAGCGAAGCCAATGACAATTCCGGAGTATTAAATTATGTGAAAATAGAATATGCCGGAGCTATTTTCACGGCCGACAAAGAATTCAACGGACTTTCTTTATTTGCCGTAGGAAATGGAACTTCCATCAACCATGTTGCTTTGTTAAATGGATCCGATGATGGAATTGAATTTTTTGGTGGAACGGTAAATGTTTCCAACATAATCTCGATCGGAAACGAAGACGATGCCTTTGATTGGACCGAAGGCTGGAACGGCACTGCCACAAACATCTTCACCAAAAGAAGAGCCGATGGCAATGGAAACCGAGGTATAGAAGGTGACAACAACTCCAACAACAACAATGCCGATCCCAGATCCAACCCCACCATAAAAAATGCCACCTTTATCGGAGCAACTACCGGTGAAGCCGATGGCCTAAAACTGAGAGTAGGCACCCATGGGAATTTTGACAACATTGTACTTTCAGGATGGAAAACAGGCATCAACTTGGAGCACGATGCTACATTGAACCATTTCAATGGAAACGGAAAAATTACCAATGTGAAATTTGACAACATCACCACAGAAATTTCTGCAAAAAACAGCAGCGGAAACACCGTAACAACCAACAATAACACCTACACCATCAACAACAACGCCAGCGGTGCCGGTAACGGAACCACCACCCCAACTTGGGCGCTGGGTTGGTCCGGACAATAATACTTTTTTTATCCTATTTTAACTTCAGCGATCAATGAATAATCATTGGTCGTTGTTTTTTTATAAAAAACAATCAAATTTTTAAATTGAAGTTTATTGACGGTAAATTTTAATTATTTTTGAGGTTGAAAATCGTTCATCATGGAAATCATTAAAAACAGAAAAAAACTACAGGATTATATCGAAAGGCAGAAAGAGATGGGAAAGAAAATCGGCTTTGCCCCAACCATGGGCGCTTTGCACGATGGACACCTTTCACTTTACCAAAAAGCCAGAGAAGAAAATGATTTGGTGGTTTCGTCCATTTTTGTAAACCCAACCCAATTCAACAACGCCGAAGATCTTGAAAAATATCCTAGAACGGTAGATCGCGACATTGAAAAACTAAAAGAATCTGCCTTGGTGGATGTCGTGTACCTCCCAGAAGTCGAGGACATCTACCCGGAAAAAGCAAAAAGTAAATCGTATGATTTCGGAGGCATCGAAAAAGAAATGGAAGGCGCCTCTAGACCTGGACACTTTGATGGCGTAGGTACTGTTGTGGAAGAGCTTTTCCGACAGGTACAACCCGACCAGGCCTATTTTGGTGAAAAAGATTTCCAACAACTGGCCATTATCCGAGAGTTGGTGAGGCAACTAAAACTCCAAATAAAAATAATTGGAGTCCCAATTTTTCGTGAGCAACACGGCTTGGCCATGAGCTCCAGAAACGAAAGGTTGACCAACGAACTCAAGCTAAAAGCAGGAAAAATCCATGAAACCTTAAAATGGGTTGAAGAGTCCTTTCCAAAAACACCACTTCCTGAAATTCATGAAAAGGTAAAAGAAGTTTTTGAAAATGACCAAGATATGGAGCTGGAATACTTCATCATTGCCGATGAAAACAACTTAAAAACAGCAACCACCCTTGAAAAAGACAAAAAATATAGAGCTTTTATCGTAGTGGTGGTTGCAGGAGTTCGACTGATCGACAATATGGGACTAAAAAATTAAATCAAAGAATGCTTCGGCATCCGTCTCACCACCTTCGGCATGTCCAAAGGTGGTATTATTTTGGCTTTCTGACACCGAAATCGCACCGTGATTCATGGTTAAAATTAGCTGAGCACCTGCAGGTTGCAAGTCCAAGACTTTCCATTTTGTTTTCAACCCCACTTTCACACCATCAGATCTAAGATCGTTTGCACCATCCAAACGACTAAGCTCCACCTGGGCATTTTGAAAGTTGAAAAGCAAAAAATGTTCATCTTTAGCCGCTAAAATTTCAGAATTCAAATCGTCATCACCATTTTTAAACACGAGATCTGCGGTATACGATTTTCCTATTTCGAGTTTTACTTTTGGCAAATCGTAAGCATTGGCGGTGTAATTATAAGCCTTCACCTCTCCGGTCTGATCGTCTTTTAAGAGAAGTACGATGTTTGAAATTTCCTCTTGGGACAGCACATCCAAATCTTCATCAGCACGATGACAAGACGACAAAGCGAACAATAAAAAACTAAGGGCAACTATGATTTTTGTTTTCATTTTATTTTGAATTTAAAACTGATATTGAACAGACAGAATAAAATTTCGTCCCGTTTCGTGGGCAAAAATCCTCATTCTGTTCATGTAATTTTTATAATTTTTATTCAGCAGGTTATCTACTTTCAAACCAAGAGTCAAACGAGAAAGCAACTCGGTTTCTGCGTACAAATTCCAAAGCTGATACCCTGAAGGAGGCGTAGAAAGATCCAGAATTTTCTCGATTTCTATTCCGTTTTCAAAGATTTTTATGGTTGGATTGTACACCGGATACCTCTTTTGTTGATCTACCCATTGATGTTCAATTCTCAGAAAAGATTTTTTCCAAGGCACATTGATATCTAAAGCATTTTTCAACTGCATGGGCATCATCATAATCAAAGGTTGACGATTGCTTTTGTCCTGACCGTAAACATAAGAAAACTGTGCAATCCATTTCAGATTAGAATTGAATTTCCATTGCAAATCCGCATCCAAGCCGTGCATTTGTGCATCGACTTGCTGATAGGTCCAAACCGGAAAAACACCACGAATGGTATTTTGAATTCCTGTAGGGACTTGGGTCACAAAATCTTTTATCTCAGAAAAATAAGGCGTCAAACTTAGTTTCAAGCCATCCAATGCATTTATTTTGGTATCCATTTTCAAAGAAACCTGTTGGGTCTTTTCATTTTTCAAATTCATAGTCCCCACCTCTATCATCGCAGATGAATGATGCAAACCATTTGCAAAAAGTTCGGCCACATTCGGCACTCTACTGGTGTTTGAATACGAAACTCCCAACTGATTGTTGGTGTTAATTTCCCACAAAACCCCTGCGTTTAATCCGAAATTATCGTAGGACAAATTCGGTATTACAAACACTCTATTCCCCTCTGTTTTCTTGTAGAATTGAGAAAAATTCTGTGCATAATTTTCTTCCCAAAACTTTTCATCAAACCATGCCTTCACCCTGTAATTATGATGGTCGTAACGGATTCCGATTTCGGTTCTCAAAGTTGGAATAACCGTATATTTAAACACCGAATATCCGCCAAAATTATATTGATGATAATTGGGAATCAATCGCTTGGCTTGGGTCGTAATGGGTGAATAGTTGTACTGATACTGAGCGTTAATACCCGTTTCTAAAGACCAATTTTCTCTTTCTATAACATTATTGACATTCAGTTGGTTGGTAAACAATTCCAGCTCCATGGCTGCAAGATTATTGAGCTCGCCACGGCGGAGATCAAACTCTTTTCTGTTATTGTATTGGAAACTATAATCTACAGAAAATTTACCCCAATTTTCATATCTTTTGTATGCTGAAATCTTGGCAATATGATGCTGAATTTCTTGATGTGGATTGTCTATTTTATAAGAAAAATCTCGTGTGTAAATGGGTTTTTGATTCAGAATACTTTCGTACAAATCGTTCAGATTTCCGACATCAGAACCTCTGAAAATTCCGATTTTCTGATTGGTCAGATAATAATCAACCGAAAAACCTTTATAAAAATCGCTGTTTTGAACCGTAAAACCAAAAGAATTCATTTCCATACCTGTATTCATCAGTTTATAATTTGGTGTGGACAGGTCGCCCCATTTTTTGTAACCTCCACGCGTTTTTACAGCCCAAGCGTTGTCCCAAGTTTTCATAAGGCTCAAATCGGCTGTCATACCTTTTCCGTTAGACAGTGCAGAAAGTTTTGCTTTGCCTTTTAGGGTGTCTTTTTTGGGAAATATTTCCGGTTCCAAAACCACCACTCCACCGCTGGCATTCATCCCAAACCTTAACGCCGAAGCTCCTTTAACCACATCAACATGATCAAAATTATTGGTATCGACATTGGGAGCATGTTCTACACCCCATTCTTGATCGGCCAACTTCACTCCATTGTTCACTACGGTTACTCGGTCGCCATAAAGACCATGGATAATGGGTTTGGCAATATTATTTCCGGTTTTCAAAGCAGAAACTCCGGAGATATTGGACACTAAGCTCCCCAAGTTTTCGGTAGCGTTTCTTGATAGTTCCTTATTTGAAATTGTCGAAACCCGAACCGATCCGGACTCTCGACTTTTTTTATGAAGTTTTACCGTCTCGATTTCGGTAACATGGTGTTCCAGAATGATTTTCAAAAAAAGATCCGACTGTATTTTGATTTCTTCTTGGTAGTCGTCGCATTCGGCATGCTTCGCCAGCAAACGATATTCACCCGCTTTTAACTTTAGTTGGAACTCGCCTTTGGTATTGGTAGTTGTTGTATGGCCCCCCAGCTGTACCGTTGCATTGGACAGTGGAGTTTTGTCGTGAAAATCCACAACAACACCAGAAATGCTGTATTGTTGTGCGGGTATTAGGGCCATTCCTAAAAAGAACAGCATCAGTTTAAAAAAAATCATGAATAAAAATAATGATGTCGATGTCCATCTCTTGCATACACAAGAAAGTACTCATTGAAAAATGAGTTTAAATACATCAAACAGGGTTAAAAAATAAAAAATAAAATTTATAATTAACCCAAAAATGGAGGACCGCGAAGGTAAAAAGAGAGAAATAATGACGATTGAACCGAAGGCGTTGTGGAAGCAAACGATGCATCGACCCACAGATTTTGAAAATCTAACGCATCAAAAGCAAGCATTTCTAATGCATGTCCATCCAATAAGAAATGACAGGAAAGACAGTCTTTTGAAGCCCCTTTAAACGGTTGATCTGAAATGTGTTTTTGACCTTTCTCAAACTGTAAAAAAACGCCATGATTGTGTTGGTGGATGTCTTGAGAGAAAATGGCTACAAATAAATATACCGCCATGACCAACATGGCGGATACCTTTTTATATTTCCTCAACAATTTCATGGTTCAAAGATAGAAAAAGTATTCATACTAGCTTTCCAATTCCAAAGATAGAGTTTCCCACTCGGCCATTACTGCATCTAACTCGGCTTGAAGCTCGTTGTATTTTTTCAGGTCGGCTTCTGTAGGGTTGGTTTTGGAGAAATAATCTTCCAAAGTCGCAATTTCCTTTTCGTATTCGGAAATTTTCTCTTCGGTTTTCTTAATTTTATTTTGAATGGCTTTTTGTTCTTTAGACACAAAATCCGGTTTTGAATTTTTGATTTGGTTTTCTGAATTTTCAGAATTGTCCACTTCAGCCTTCACCGTATTTTTTACTTCCAACTTGGATTTTTCCACCGATATTTCTCGGATGGACTCTTTCTGTCTGTACTCCAAATACTCATCGATATTTCCTAAAAACTCTTTCATTTGTCCATCACGGAATTCAAAAATTTTATCGGCCAAGCCTTGTAAAAATTCTCTATCGTGGGAAATGACAATTAGGGTTCCTTCAAATTTATTGAGAGCCAATTTTATAATTTCTTTGGATTGGATATCCAAGTGGTTGGTAGGTTCGTCCATAATCAGGGTATTGAACGGTCTAAGCAACAACTTACAAAGGGCCAAACGATTTCTTTCGCCTCCGGAAAGCACTTTGGTTTTCTTTTGTACATCTTCTCCGGTAAACAGGAAACTTCCCAGGAGGTCTCTAACTCTCGGTCGGGTTTCTTCGGCTGCCGCATCTTCGGCTTCTTGCAATACGGTATTGTTTCCGTTCAAGACTTCGTCCTGATTTTGTGCAAAATAACCGATGTTCACATTGTGTCCCAGCTTCCAATCGCCGGAGTAGTCTTTAATTTCACCTGAAAGAATTTTTGCCAAGGTGGTTTTCCCTTGTCCATTTTGTCCAAGGAGCGCAATTCTATCGCCTCTTTCGACAAAGAAATCGACACCGTCAAAAATTTGTTTTTTCCCGTAGGCTTTACCCAGGTTTTCGGCTTCGAAAATCACCTTTCCGGGCACTTGACTTTGTACAAATCGAATGTTGAATTTAGAAACATCTTCGTTATCCAATTCAATTCGTTCTATTTTATCCAATTTTTTTATGAGGGATTGTGCAAAACTCGCTTTGGTAGCTGATGCTCGGAAACGGTTGATGTTGTCTTCCATTTGTTTGATTTCGGCATCTTGATTTTTCTTGGCTTGTTCCAGTTTTTCCCTTCTTTCTTTTCTCAGTTCCAAATATTTGGAATAATTGGCCTTATAATCGTCCACTTTCTTGTTGTTCACATCAAAAGTTCGATTGCAGATGGCGGTCATAAACTGCTTGTCGTGGGATACCAGGACGATGGCTCCGTTGTAATCCATTAGGAAATTTTCTAACCAAATGATGGATTCCATATCCAAGTGGTTGGTAGGCTCATCGAGAAGAAGCAAATCGTTTTGTTGAAGTAAAAGTTTGGCCAGTTCTATTCTCATGCGCCATCCTCCGGAAAATTCATCGGTTATTCTATCGAAATCATCCGCTTTGAAACCCAAACCAAGAAGGACTTTTTCTACATCGCCTTCCAAATTGTATGCATCGTGATGATGCAAAAGATCGTTAAGATCCGTCAGTCGATGGATCAGGTCACTATAGCTATCACTCTCATAATCGGTTCGGGTTGCCAATTGATGATTGACTTCTTCCAGTTCTTTTTTCCAAAGGTTAATTTGTTCAAAAGCTTGCAAGGTTTCGTTCCACACGGTTCTGCCTTTTACAAATTCCAAATCTTGCTTCAGAAAACCGATGGTAATATTTCCATCTGGAACGACTGAACCTTCAAAGAAATTTATTTCGTTGGAAAGAATTTTAAGCAGAGTCGATTTTCCGGCGCCATTTTTCCCGACCAAACCGACTTTGTCGTTTTTTTTGATGGTGAAATTAACATCGCGGAACAGATAATTTCCTGCGTGATGAAGCCCTAAACCTTGTACTGAAATCATTTGGATAAGTATGAGTATTGTTAGTTTGTCCTTTTTTCGGTTTGCAAAATTAAGAATAAAAAAACGAATTGCATTTGGATGAATCTTATGCAGAAAACCAACACACCTCTTAAAAACAAATAAAAATTAAACATTTGCATAAAAAGAAATAGAATTGTACTTTTACCGATGGTTAACTTGCTGAAAACCCAACACTGAAGATGATTTCTTACAGAAATTTCATTTTACAAAAAAAACAAACATCGATCTGGACTAATATTATTTTCCTGATCATTTCATCGTACACAGTCATTTCGTGCACTAAGAAAACCAATCCTAATCTCATCGAAAAAAAGAAAATTGACTCGCTCTATCAAAAAGCCACAAAGCATGTCAATGAAGGGAAAGATGAAAAAGCATTTTACGAATTCAACCTTGCCAAAGACGGGTATCTGAACAACAAAGACAGCATTTGGGCTTCGAGATGCTTAACCGAAATGGCCATCATCCAAGAATACAGTGGTGATAATCTGGGCAGCATAGAGACCAGTATTGCTGCCATAAAACTTTTGCATGAAAATGAAAAAGACCACTACGAGTTGCTTTTTGACAATTATATTAATTTAGGAACCAATTCTACAAGTCTCAAAAATTATAATGAGGCCGAGAAGTTGTATTTGAAATCATTGGCATTTGTCCAGGAAGACATACAGAGATTGAGAAGCATGCACAATTTGGCCATTGTTTACTTCAAAAAGAAAGAATTCAAAAGAGCGCATGACATCCAAAATCTTGTGGTTTATGGACTATCTAAAGACAATGAAAATTATTATAAAGCCCTAATCAACCAGTCCCGTTATCTTTGGCATGATCAACCGAATATTAACCCAACACAAAATTTAAGAGAAGCCGAAAGACATTATCAAAAAGTTGAGGACTCATGGGGATTGGCGGCAACTTACTGTTATCTTTCTGAATATTACGAAGATAGAAAATCGGACTCGGCATTGTATTTTGCAAAAAAAATGTACGAGGTCTCTAAAAAACTTAAATCGCCAACGGATGAATTGGAAGCTTTGGAAAACATCATCAAATACGATCCACAGCCTCAGAAATATTTTGTCAAATTCTCAAAAATATCCGACAGCATTGCCGTCCACGGTAATAAATCGAGAAATCAATTTGCCATCATCCGATATGAAAGTGAAAAAAACCTGAGTGACAATCTGAAACTTGAAAAAGACATCAGTCAGAAAAATGTACTTTTATTTTTTGTTGCTTTATTGTTGGTTAGCACCACTACGGGTGGCTACATCTGGCTTCGAGCAAGAAAAAAGAAAATAAAACTGATTGCAGACAATAAAATTAAAGAGGAACGACTGTCCACTTCCAAAAAAGTGCACGATGTGGTAGCCAATGGTTTGTACCAAATGATGTCTGCCTTGGAACATCGAGAAGATTTAGAAAAAAATGAATTGATGGATCAATTGGAAAAGATGTACCAAAAATCCAGAGATATTTCTTATGATGGACACCTGCCTTTGGCTCCGGACCACATCAAAGAGCAAATCTCTGAAGTGGCAGAAACTTTCCAAAATGAAAACTTACAGGTCTTTGTTATTGGAAACGAAGACCGCCTTTGGAAACAAGTCCCTCAAAAAATCCACAACGACCTCTACATCATTATTCAAGAATTGTTCATCAATTCAAAAAAACATGGAAATGCATCTAGAATTGTTTTGAAATTTGAACTTAAAAATGAAAAGTTAGAGGTGAATTTTAACGACAACGGCGAAGGCATCTTCAACCAAAGTACCACTTTAGGCAATGGACTGAAGCACCTTTTGGATCGTATAAAAAAACACAATGGGACATTAACAATTCCTGATCACGACACAAAAATCAAAGGATTTAAAATAAATTTCAACTTTCCAATACGATAATCATGTTTCATAAAATCATTATTGCAGAAGACTACCAAAGTACCAATCTGTCCATTCAAAAAGCACTGCACGAATTGCAAATACACCAAACACAATATTCCAGTTATTGCGATGATGCTTATCATAAAATCTACCAAGCGATAGAAGCCAAACAACCCTATGAAGTTCTGATTACGGATCTGTCTTTTGATGAAGATGAAAACGAACAGAATCTAAAATCGGGTTTTGATTTGATAAAAGCAGTAAAAAGATTGAAGCCGGAAACAAAAATTATTGTTTTTTCAGCAGAAAAAAAAGACGGTATTATTCAAAATTTATTTCAAGAATATTGCATTGATTCTTTTGTACACAAGGGGAGAAACGATATGAAGGAACTAAAAACAGCCATCGAAAAAGTATATTTGGGAGAAAAATACATCTCATCCGAGACCAGAAATTCTTTTAAAAAGATGAATAGTTATGAGTTTACAAATTACGACATCACCCTTCTCCAACTCATCTCACAAGGAGTTGCGCAAAAGGACATCCCTACCCTACTTCAAGATAAAAACCTAAAACCCAACAGCTTAAGTTCTATCGAAAAACGATTAAACATACTCCGAAAATCCCTTCACCTTTCGAGTAACGAGCAACTTATTTCTTTCTGTAAAGACTTGGGAATTGTATAAAGTTTATTTTTTTATGGTTTCCCGTATTTTTTTTATTTAAAACATAGTATTTTTGCGCTCCGAATACGGGAATAGATCAACCACAAGTTATCTTTTCCGTATCCAAACTAGTAAAAACTAAAGCCTTAACCATGTTAAAAATTTTATTCTCATCATTGCTCCTATTTGGGGTGATGGCAAACTCACAGTCTGTAAAGAAGAAAAAAGCAGTAGTTAAATCTGCTAAAAAATCTCTAATTACCAAAAAAAGCAATAAAACATTAAAAGCTAAATCCAAATCGGCTGTAATGGTTGCAAAAAAAAGCAACCAAAACTACGAAGTTATTCAAGATTCCGATACTGAAAGCACTACCGTTACCATTACTTTCAAAACCAATAAAAAAAGCAGTGCCTCACCAGTAACTCCGTCTGCAACACCGGCCAAGGATCATCTCAACATCAGTACGACCAGCTTTCAACCCCAATTCACGAATCAATCTTTAGAAAATAAAGAAAGTACTATTTCCCAAAAAGAAGAAAAAGCGAAACTTCTAATTTCTTCTGAAAAAACAGAGCCTAAAAGCTCGAACTATCATCAAATTACGGATAAGCTGTTGGGTCAGAAAGGTTGGATCAACAATAGAAATTCTGCCTACATGGACGGAATAGAAGGTTTTGTAAAAGGTGTTTATTTTAATCAAAATCAAATTTTCATCATGCTAGAATTTGATAACAAAACCACGAGCAGTTATCATATTGAAGATGCATCTTTTATTTCAAGCACAGACCAACCCAAAAACATTTTCGCCCAAGAGCCGTTTACGGTAAAAACAATTTTCCCTCTTTTCAGTTATCAGCCTGAGCAACTACCCAATAACACCTTCACCAAAATGGTTTATATCTTTGATAAAACGGTGCTTATCGATCAAAAGAATCTACAATTCGTCATGACTGAAAAGAACGGTGGAAGAAAAATAGCTTTGGACATAAAATCAAAATTTCTAGAAAAAGCTGAATTCATCAACTAAACCATCAACATGAAAAATAAATATTTCACCGCCCTATTCGTATTAATCACCATCAGTCTCCAAGCTCAAGGCAGAAGAAAAAATCAAGCTTCCATCCATGCTCAATACGGCTTCACCAATAATGGAAGCATGATAAAAGCGGGATACGGCAAGGTCTTTGGAGACCAAGGATTTCTGGGGAAATCTGAAGTTTTTTATCAGAATTACAAGGTTGCTTACATTGACAATCAGTCTTTACCTTATGAAAAATACGGAGCCGGTGTGTCTGCCGGTTACAGTTTCGAAAGGTTTTCTCCATTTTTTATAAATGCTTGGTTAGGTCTCTATGGAGGCTATGAAAAAATCAATGAAGGCAAAGAGTACGACTCCAAATACCACGCACCAATTCCATCTAAAGTAAAAGGAATGATCTACGGTGTTAGTGGAGCTTTAGAAGTGGAATACAATATCAATCGTAGATTTTCCATTATTGCCGACTACAGTCAATTTTTTGATTTAAAAAGTGATTTTTCTAAATCGAAATTTGGAATTTTTGGAGGATTGAAATACAACTTAAACTAAAAACAAACGAATCATTCATGAAAAATATTTATTATTTTTTCCTTACCCTTCTCAGCCTATCGTTTCTTCAATCGTGTAGAGAAGATGGCGATTGGGAAAACCATGTACAATTTAGGTTAACCGTAGATAGAGATTATCAATTCAGTGAAAAAGGGATGGGAGAAGCTCAATCGTTAAAGTTCAATCTAAAAACCCAATACAACTTTAACGCTCTTCCTACAAAATTTAAATTTGACAATACTCTTTCAGGAGTTTTAAAACTGAACAATAAAATTCTTAATCCCAATCAAGAATATACATTTACAAAAAGTGATAACATTTTTGAATATGTTGGTAATGCCCCTGGAGAGCACCAGCTAAAAATCACAGTCTTCAACGATAAGAAATTTAGCATTCAAGAAGATTTTCTATTAAAATATGGAGTATCCAGTTTCACACATACCTATACAGGAGGAATTACGGAGACCTACCAAGGAGACAGCTCCCAATACACCATGAAGATTGTTCCTGGAAACAACCAACCCACAACCGGTTACGAAATAAGATTCAATAATTATTCTGGAAACATCAAGTACAATGGAGCACACGCAAGCTTGGGTCAATTTTACCCCATCAATAATTTGGATGAATTCAATGTAATCCTAAACACAACTATCGCTGGCCAACAAAAACTTGATTATACCATCCGAAACTCCACAACTTCTAAAGATTACGAAATACAACATGAAGTAAAAAAGAGACAAATTTCTTTTGAAAACATTCAAATCAACTCAACAGCTGTACCTATCAATTCCAATCTTAACATTACTGGAATTATAAAAAAATCTCCAAACAACACCAATACATCTATAAAGTACAAAACTTGGATTTCATCTGCGTCCAACAACAACAATTCAGGCATACAAACCACCAACAATACCTTTGTTCCGTATGCTTTAGGGAACAATGGAGCATTTAATTTCAACTTTGAAACTTTAGAAATAGGAAATTACACCCTCAACATTCAAGCTCAAGACGAATTCGGCAACGAAACGGAAATCAAGAGTTTCAACATCATCGTAAATACCCCGATGACGATCAACGGAATACCGAATCTAATTTTCACGATTTATAAAGCAGATAGCAACTCGCACTATGTAGGACAAGTAAAAATAAACGACCTGAACGCAACGGCTAACTATAACAACAAAATTTCAAAAATTGAGGTAAAGTTAAAGTTCAGAAGTATAGCAAGCAACAAATGGTTTGATAAGACTTTTACTTATACCCAAAACCCTAATGAAACAAACCTAAACCACCATTCAGAAAAGACGATATATGGTTTCAAAGACTCTTCAGCATACATTTCGCATGGCGATTGGAGCGGTCAGGATAATCTAAATGCAGAAATTACAGTTTACGACAACCAAGGTCAAAAAACAACCGTTAACCCTAGTGTTAATGGATATTGGTATGCCGACTACAACTATTCTGTACAATAAGGCTAAACAAAATTCAAAGAAATTTGCCATTTTTACGGTTTCCCGTAAAATAATGGATCTCGAATTTCTAACTTTGTCCTCGAAACACAGATGAAGAAGAAAAATTATTAAACTAAGACGAAAGTGCTGCTCTAACACAAGGCAGCACTTTTTTTATCTACATACCTGACCTACAGCACTTAATTTCTTATCCTAGATCAACAATTCTCAACGAACACTTGTTGTAATTTTGCATCATCAAATCAAAAGAATACCGTATGAAAACCGTATTTCACAGTTCTACAAGCCGAGGATTCGCCGATCACGGCTGGCTAAAAGCCCACCATAGCTTTAGTTTTGCAGGATTTTTCAATCCCGAAAAAATAAATTTCGGAACCCTTCGGGTTTTGAATGACGATGAAGTCCAAGGAGGCATGGGTTTTAGCAAACACCCACACCAAAATATGGAAATCATTACCATTCCGTTGGAAGGCGAATTGGAACACGGCGACAATATGGGAAACAACGGCATAATCCGAAAAGGCGACATCCAAGTTATGTCTGCAGGATCCGGAGTGATGCACAGTGAAAAAAACACAAGCTTACAACATCCTGTCCGTTTGCTTCAGATTTGGGTATTTCCTAAACAACAGAATGTCCATCCAAGATACGACCAAAAAAACATTGAAAAAGGAAAAATCAATAACGATTTCCAAGTCATCCTTTCTCCAGATCCTCAAGAAAACAGCGTTTGGATCCACCAAGATGCTTGGTTTTATTGGGCCAACTTTGATCATGGAAATTCGAAAAAATACAAAATTAACAAGGAAGGAAATGGAGTTTACCTTTTTGTTATCTCAGGAAAAATAAAAATTGGAGATCAAATTCTTGAATCCAGAGATGCCCTTGGCGTTTGGGACACCGAAGATTTCACAATAGAAGCGATAGACAATTCGGAATTCCTAATCATGGATATCCCAATGGAAATCCCTAGTTTTGAACCCTAAAAAAAATAAAAAAAATGAAAATATTAGCCTTTGCAGCTACCAATTCCAAGAAATCCATCAATGCTCAACTGGTACAACATGTTAGCAGTAGGTTTAACAATGCAGACATCGACTTCGTTGATCTTAACCATTTCGAAATGCCCATTTATAGTATGGATCGAGAGATCGAAAACGGCGTGCCGGATTTAGCGGTCGATTTTGCTAAAAAAATTGACGCTTCGGATCTTATCATCATTTCTTTTGCAGAACATAACGGTACCTACACCACAGCTTTCAAAAATATATTTGATTGGATCTCCAGAATACCGGGACGAAAAGCATTTGGCGATAAAAATATTTTTGCACTTGCAACTTCCAACGGACCAAGAGGCGCGCAAGGGGTATTGGATGTAGCTACTACAAGATTTCCATACAACGGAGGCTACATCGTTGATCAATTTTCTTTACCGCATTTTTCTGAAAATTTCAACCCTGAAAAAGGTATTACTCATCTTGAATTGGAAGAAATTCTTTCAAATAAAATAGACCAAGTTAAGTTGCATCTTCAAAAAGTAAAACAAGAATCGTGTTCGTAATTTGAACTTCGACATGAAACAACAAAGCTCCAAGAACGATTTGCTCTTGGAGTTTTTTTTTGATCCTTACCTTTCACACGGTTATGTAATTACCAAATAATATGTGTTTTTTTTATTGTTTTAAAATTTATTTACTACATTAGCCATACAAACAATAAAAATTACAAATATGACTAGGAAATTATTGGCTGAGTTATTCGGCACATTTTGGTTGGTATTCGGAGGTTGCGGATCTGCCATTTTCGCTTCTCACATTGCACCGGCAGACAACGGACAAATCGGAATTTTACTTTTAGGAGTAGCGCTAGCATTCGGGCTTACGGTACTCACCATGGCTTATGCTGTGGGACACATCTCTGGTGGTCATTTCAACCCGGCTGTTTCTTTCGGATTGCTGGCAGGAGGTAGGTTTTCTTCCAAAGAATTAGTCCCTTACATCGTTGCACAATGCATTGGAGCTGTTGCAGCTGCAGGCGCTCTGGCTTACATCAATGGCGGTGTTGGTGATGGAAGTGCAGGATCTTTTGCTTCGAATTTTTTACGATTCTGCTGTTTATTTTGGTAAAAGTTACGATTTGGGACAGGCTTTCTTAACCGAATTTTTACTAACAATGTTTTTCGTTATTGTAATTATGGGGACGACTGACAAATTTGCGAACGGAAAATTTGCTGGCATTGCCATCGGATTGTGCCTAACGCTTATCCACCTGATTTCCATACCCATCACCAACACTTCTGTAAATCCTGCAAGAAGTCTTTCTCAGGCTGTTTTTGTTGGTGGACAAGCTCTTTCTCAGCTTTGGTTATTCTGGGTTGCTCCCATCGCTGGTGCTGTGGTAGGCGGAATCATCTATAAATCGTTGATGCAAAATACCGATAACGAATACAAATATACCGACGCTTAGTGGCGAAAATATTTTTTAAAAATAAGAAGAAACTGTTCAGAAATGGACAGTTTTTTTTATGAAACCAAAAGACTGCACCCTCGAACATCGGAATGGTCAATTCTCCCTAAAACCTGAAACTTACCATCCTTCATCTTCCCCAAATCTTGTGTTGCAATAAAACTACAGGAATGAATATTGGCGAGATCAATAATGTTGATAGCTCCCGTTGCGCCCTCTTTCACAAAAGAAAAAGGATCTTCTACATTTCGTATCAAAACACGCATCCAAGCTGGGCAGCTGTATTCATTATTCCCCAAAGAATAGGCTTGTGACAAAAGTTCGGTCATGGAATATTCCGAATAAATGGCATCCGTTCCGAAATCGTTTTTCAGGATATAAAGCAGTTCGTCTTTGGTCATTTCCTTCTTCCGTCCCTTCATACCTCCGGTTTCTATGATGATGAGGTTGGGAAAAGAAATTTTGTATTTTGTTTTACAAAAATCTAAAAAATCCAAAAGCGCAAAAGAAACTCCAAAAAGAATCACTTTTCGATCAGTTAAAGATAATTTTTCTAAAATACCGAGCAAATCTTCGTGGTTATAAAGGAAATATCCATTTTCGGGTTGATGGGATTTTTTCATCAGAAAATCGACCATATAAATCAATGACGAATGGTTGTTTTCAGAATAATTTGGAAGCAATCCCAAGAATACAAACTCTTTTGGAGAACCAATAAATTGCTCGAAACTCTTTTCTATACTGGCTTCATACAAATGAAAATCAGCAATCCAATGCTTGGATCTATTGAGCATCGCTGTAGTTCCGGAACTTTGAAAATACCGTTCGGCTCTGAAATTTTTATCCAAAACAAGGTGATTTTTGAACATCTCGATGGGCAAAAATGGAATCTGCTCTACTTGCAGCACTTTTTTAGGATCTATATTCAGGAAATCTACAAATTTCCTGTACACCTCAACCTGCTCATATTGAAACTGAAAAGTCTGAATACAAGCTTGTTCGAAATCGGTTTCGGACTGTATTGAAAATATATCGGATTGCATAAATTAAGATTCCCAAGTTTCTAAATTAAATTGGCTGCCATCAAAAACTCCGTAGGTAAAATAGACGATCCAGTCGCCAAGATTGATGTATTTGGAATACGAATTGAGGTCCAAAATCATGGGAAGGTGTCGGTGTCCAAAAACGAAATAATCAATTTTCTGGGTTTTCAGTTTTTCTTTGGAATACAAAATCAAAAACTCTTTATCTTCACCTAAAAATTCTTTATCCTCTTCACCGGATATTAATTTATTTTTTTGGGACATGTAGTTGGCAATTTTCATTGCGATGTCCGGATGCAGCCACCGAAAAGCCCATTGTGCAACGGGATTTGTAAAGACTTTCTTCATTCTTTTGTAGCCCTTGTCTCCTGGACCAAGACCATCGCCATGAGCCAAAAGAAATTGTTTACCCGCAATTTCGTAGTATTGTTTTTCAAAATATACCGGCACCGATAGTTCGTCTTCAAAATACGATTTCATCCAAAGGTCGTGGTTTCCAACAAAAAAATGAACCTCAATTCCGGCATCTTTCAGTTCGGCAATTTTCCCTAAAACCCGGATATAGCCTTTTGGCACTACATGTTTCCACTCGTGCCAAAAATCGAACAAATCGCCCATGAGAAAAACAATTTGGGCATCTTTTTTAATTTCATTCAGCCAACGAACAAATCGATCTTCTCTAATTTTAGAAGATATTTGGTCGGGAGCTCCGAAATGTTGATCGGATGCAAAATAGATTTTTTTTCCAGGTTGCAGGTCGATTTTCCTCATGAAATAGGCAGAATAATAAGTTTTAACAAAAAAATTAAGGATTTTCTTCAGCAAACCACTCTCCGTAGGAGTTTTCGGTTTCGTGCATTTTTAGATAAGCCAAAGAAATTCCGTCCGGAAGTTTGGATTTTATTTTTGAGGCGATGTCGTACAACATATTTTCGCAGGTGGGTTGATAGTTACAAAAAATAACCTTGTGACCTTTGCTCTCCAAATCCAATCCCAATTCTCTATGCGGTGTATCTCCATTCAGCAAAACGGCATGATCCCAAACATCGATTATTTCTTGTTTTACAATCGTTTTAATATCTCCAAAATCCACAACCATTCCATTTTTTGGATGGTTGACATCGTTTATAGGATTTCCTTTTACAGTAACAAATAATTTATACGAATGTCCGTGCATATTTTTGCATTTTCCATCGTAATTGTACAAGACATGCGCCGTCTCGAACGAAAAAATTTTTGTAATTCTTATCATGGTACAAAGATAAACTTTTGAAATAATAATATTTGTGTAATTTTAATCAATGATTTTGGACATTCTTTTCCCCAACCGTTGCCTGCATTGCAATCTGATTATTGATGGCAAAGACTTGTTGTGCGAAGGGTGCTTTTATCAAATCCCATTTACCCATCATCGGTTTGGAGAAGAAAATGATCTTTCTAAAAGATGCAGAACCCACTTCCCTATCGAAAATTCTTTTGCTTTGATGAATTTTGAACAAGGCAATCTTGCGCAAAAAATCATTCATCAATTGAAATATGCAGATAAGGAATATTTTGGAAAACACATTGCCCAATGGACTTTTGATCGTTTAGAATTTCTACAAAAACCGGACTTATTGGTTAGTGTCCCGCTACATCCTAAGAAACAAAAGAAAAGAGGCTACAACCAACTTCATCTTTTTGCCAAAACCCTATCCGAACATTATGGAATCCCGTTGGAGAATGATTTATTGAAAAGAAATTTCTACAACCAAGCTCAAGCCAAAAAAGATAGAAATCACAGAACGGAAGTGGATCGTTTGTTTTCAGTAACCCAAAAAATTGAAAACCAACACATTCTATTAGTCGATGATGTCCTAACCACTGGAAATACACTTTCTGCGATCGCTTGGGAATTTCTAAAAAATTCTAACAATAAAATTTCGGTTTTGGTAATGGCTTTGGATTAGCCTATCGTTGTAACTTTTCACCGTACGAAAGATCTCCTGCATCTCCCAATCCGGGTGTGATGTAACCTTTGGAAGTCAACTTTTCATCCACTGCGCCTATCCAAATATGGGCATTGGGATACGCTTTTACGACAGTTTCTACACCTTGTTTGGAAGCAATTGCCGCTACGATATGAAGTTGAGAAGGTTCTCCATGATTTAACAAATCTTTTAAAGCTTCCACCAAACTGGCTCCGGTTGCCAACATGGGATCTGCAACTATTAGAGGTCTTCCATCAATATTTGGGCAGGTAAGATAATCCTGTTGAATGGAGAAATAATCGTTGGCATCGTGCTTTCTGTATGCAGCAACAAAACCACAATCGGCTCCATCAAGATAATTCAGAAGCCCCTGAAAAAGCGGAACACCGGCTCTCAGAATGGTCGTAATAACCGGTTGGGTCTGAAGTTCTTTGACCAATATTGTATCGAGTGGTGTGGTAATTTCTACCTCACGATGGTCCAAGTTTTTACTGATTTCGAAAGCCGCTATTTCGCCAATTCTCTCCATATTTCTTCGGAAGCGAAGACGGTCTTTTTGGATTTCGACATTTCTCAGTTCATTAATCCAGATGTTTACTAATGAAAATTGTTCGGATAATAGTGTTATCATGATATCTAAATAAAAATGAGATGGAAACAAATATACTCAATACATCTTGAATTTTTGTTTCCATCTCATAAATTTATGACTTATCCCAACTTATTTTTGTCTGAAATAGACTTCGATTGGCACCCCGGTAAATCCAAATTCTTTACGAAGTTGGTTTTCTGTAAATCGTTTGTACGGTTCTTTCACATACTGTGGTAGGTTACAGAAAAATACAAATTGAGGCGATGGTGTTGGCAACTGTACACAATATTTTATCTTGATGTACTTTCCTTTAATTGCAGGCGGTGGTGTATTTTCAAAAATAGGCAACATCACTTCGTTCAGTTTGGATGTTTTTATTTTTTTAGCCCTATCGTTGTACACATCCATGGCTGTTTCTACGGCTTTTAGAATTCTTTGTTTTGTCAGAGCCGAGATAAATAAAATCGGAATGTCTGAGAACTGACCAATTTTATGCTTGATGACCGCTTCGAAATCCCTCATGGTATTGGTTTTCTTATCTTCGACCAAATCCCATTTGTTCACCAAAATAACAATACCTTTTCTATTTCTTTGGGCGATACTGAAGATGTTCATATCCTGAGATTCCCAACCTAAAGTGGCATCTACCATGATTACGACCACATCAGAATATTCTATGGCTCGTACGGAACGCATTACGGAGTAAAATTCAAGGTCTTCAGAAACCTTGTTCTTTTTTCTCATTCCCGCAGTGTCTACCAATACAAACTCATGTCCAAATTTATTGTACAACGACTGTATGGAGTCTCTGGTTGTCCCTGCCACATCGGTTACAATATTTCTTTCGGTGTCCAACAAGGCGTTGGTAAGCGTAGATTTCCCTACATTTGGTCTTCCTACAATTGTAATTTTTGGCAATCCTTCGAATGGATCTTTGTAATCTGTCGTTGGAAAATCCCTCACGACATCATCCAGTAAGTCTCCTGTTCCAGAGCCAGTTGCAGAGGATATGGTGTAATATTTTTCTATACCCAATTGGTAAAATTCTGTTGCTGGAAGTTCTTCTTTAGATGAATCAACTTTGTTAATAACGATATAAGTTGGTTTTCCGGATTTTCTCAGCATCGCATAGATTTCGTGATCGGTTTCCAACAAACCTTCTTCCACATTCAGCATAAAAATGATGGAGGTGGCTTCGTCTATTGCCAACTGAACTTGTTTGGAGATTTCTTCTTGGAAAACATCGTCGTTATTGACATCGTACCCTCCGGTATCAATCACCGTAAAATCGACACCATTCCAATCGGATTTTCCGTAATGACGGTCTCTGGTAACTCCGGAAGTAGAATCTACAATGGCTTCTCTTCTTTCTAATAAACGGTTAAATAAAGTGGATTTCCCTACATTGGGACGGCCGACAATGGCTACAATATTGCTCATAAAAATTTTATTTCTTTCTTCGTTTCATTTTCTTTTCGAAGAGGTTAAGAATGGGTTCCTCGGTCCTTCCGAGCCCAAAAATTTTTGCAAAGATAAGAATTTCAAATTTGTAATAAATTAACTTTAAATTAGCAAATCTAAAACACGATAAAGTGGAAATAAATACCGAAAAAATTTATGTTTTGTACGACGGCGACTGTGGTTTTTGCAATTATTGGGTACAATGGATATTAAGAAGAGATCAAAAAGACCTGTTTTTATTCGCTTCGTTACAATCTAATTTTGGTCAAAACTTTTTAAAATCCAGAGGTTTGGAAAATAAAATATTCAACACGCTGATTTTATGGTCTCCAGAAAAATATTACCTCACTAAATCCGAAGCCTTATTAAAAATTGCTAAACTCCTAGGTGGAAAGTATCAGATCTTGGCCAGCATGAATATTCTCCCTTTGTTTCTCACAAACTTTTTCTATGATAAAATATCAAAGAATAGACACAAAATTAAGATAAAAAACTGCTCTTTGCCTACGGAAAAAGAAAGACAAAAGATGATATAAAAAAAGCACCTCTTAAAATCGAGATGCTTTTGGAATATTTACTATGAAAAAGAATTATTTCTTCAAAGAAAGGATGTATTCAACCATTTTCTTTGCGTTGTCTTTGCTCATACCTGCGTGTGGTGTCATTGGAATATCTCCCCAACTTCCTTTACCACCAGCGATAATTTTATCTGCTAATTTATCGATATCTGCTTCCGTATATTTAGCTGCAACTTCTTGGTAAGATGGCCCCACCAATTTAGCATCTACTTTATGACAACCCATACAGTCAGCTCCTTCTATTAATGCCAATCCTTCGTTACCACCAGCAGCTTCTCCACCAGCAGGTGCAGCAACAGGCTCTTCTTTCATTACATTAGTATCTTGAGCAGGTTGAGTACTTGCTTCTTTGCTACATGCTACTAAAGCAAGAGCTAAAATCGAAATTCCGAATATTTTTTTCATTTTCAAAATATACTTTTAATATTTAACTCTGCAAAAATCTAAAAAATACACCCTACCACCTATGACTTCAATCATATTAAGATAAAACAGTCGCTAATATATATCATGTTGATTTTATGATTGCAATCATACGGATAATTCACTAAGCCTTGTAAATTTGCTAACAAATAAATGATACTATTATGAAAAACTTAAAATTCTTAGCATTAACTGCTTTCGCTTTCGCAATGATTTCTTGTGGAGGAGACAAAAAGACCGACACCGTACCAACTGCAGACACTGCTACAACTGAAGCTCCTGCTGCTGACGCAGCTGCTCCTGCTGCTGCTGACGCGGGATCTTACGACCCAAAAAGAGGTATGGGAAAATGGGATGCATCCAATGTAGATGTTAGCAAGTTTGATGCCGCAATGGCTGATGCTGGTAAGAAAGCTGCAGAAGTAAAATGCTTCTCTTGCCACAAACTTACTGACGAAAAATTGGTTGGACCAGGATGGAAAGGAATTTCATCTAAACACGAACCTTTCTGGATCATGAACTTCATTACGAACCCAGATCCAATGATTGATGTAGATCCAGAATTGCAAAAGCAATTGGAAATTTGTTTAGTAAGAATGCCAAACCAAGGACTTAGCGACACTGAAGCTAGAGACATTTTGGAGTTCATGAGACAAAATGACGGAGCAAAATAAGCTCTAAAAGCAAAAAAAAACAAAACAAAAATAAAATGAAAAGTTTGAAATTTTTTGGACTTTCAGCACTTGCTATGCTTACAGCTCTAACCAGCTGTAAGCCTAAGGGTGCCGAAAGCGTAGCAACCGGTGACGCAGCACAAAAAGTGTATGTTGCACCTGGAAAGTTAGATGAGATCTACAACTTTGTGAGTGGTGGTTTCAATGGACAAATGAATGTCTATGGATTGCCAAGTGGAAGGTTATTAAAAGTAATCCCTATTTTCTCTGTTAACCCAGAAAACGGATACGGATACTCTGAAGAAACTAAACCCATGCTTCAAACTTCACACGGGTTTATTCCTTGGGATGACCAGCACCATTTGGAGCTATCACAAACCAATGGAGAGCAAGACGGAAGATGGATTTTCGCCAACGCAAACAACACACCTAGAGTTGCAAGAGTTGACCTAAAAACATTTAGAACCGTAGAAATTTTGGAATTGCCAAACTCTGCCGGTAACCACTCTTCTCCATTTATCACAGAAAACACAGAGTATGTTGTAGCTGGAACTCGTTTTGCTGTTCCAACAGACGATATGAACGGTGATGTGCCTATTTCATCATTCAAAGAAAACTTTAAAGGAGTGATCTCTTTTATCGGTGTAAATAAAGAATCTGGAGATATGAATTTATCTTTCCAAATTGAAGCACCTGGTGTTAACTTTGACTTGTCTCACTCTGGAAAAGGAAAATCCAAAGATTGGTTCTTCTTCTCTTGCTACAATTCCGAAAAAGCAAACACTTTACTAGAGGTTAATGCATCTCAAAACGACAAAGACTTCATCATGGCTGTGAACTGGAAAAAAGCTGAGGAATTGGCTAAAGCCGGTAAAGGTCGTAAAGTAAAAACCCAATACGCTCACAATAAATTTGATGAATCCACTCAGATGGCTACATCAAAAATGGAGCAAGAAGTTACAGTACTTTCTGTAGAAGACATGAAAGATGCTATGTACATGATCCCTTGTCCTAAATCTCCACACGGATGTGATGTTGACCCAACGGGTGAATACATCGTAGGATCTGGTAAATTGGCAGCATTGATCCCTGTATTCAGTTTTGATAAAATCCAAAAAGCAATTGCCGGTAAGCAATTCTCTGGAGATTATGACGGAGTACCTGTAATTAAGTACGAAGCTGCATTGCACGGTGAAGTTCAAAAACCAGGTCTTGGTCCGTTGCATACAGAATTTGACGGAAAAGGAAATGCATACACCTCAATGTTCGTTTCTTCTGAAGTTGTAAAATGGGATATTAAATCTTTAAAAGTAATTGACAGACAACCAACTTACTACTCTGTAGGTCACTTGATGGTTGTAGGTGGAGATACTGCAAAACCTTACGGTAAATATTTAGTAGCTTACAACAAAATTACTAAAGACAGATACTTGCCAACAGGTCCAGAATTGGCTCAATCCGCTCAATTGTTTGACATCAGTGGAGAGAAAATGCAATTATTATTGGATTTCCCTACATTTGGAGAACCTCACTATGCACAAGCTGCCCCAGCTGAGTTAATCTCTAAAAACCAAGTAAAATTCTATAAATTAGAGGAAAACAAAAACCCTTATGTAACCAAAGGTGAAGCTGAGTCTAAAGTGGTAAGAGAAGGCAACAAAGTCCATGTTTACATGACTAGTATCCGTTCTCACTTTGCTCCAGACAACATTGAAGGAATAAAAGTTGGCGATGAAGTGTACTTCCATGTCACTAACCTAGAACAAGATTGGGATGTACCACACGGTTTTGCAATTAAAGGCAATGAGAATGCAGAACTATTAATCATGCCTGGTGAAACTTGTACCCTGAAATGGGTTCCTAAAAAAGCTGGAATGTTCCCAATGTATTGTACAGACTTCTGCTCTGCACTTCACCAAGAAATGCAAGGATATGTAAGAGTTTCTCCAGCAGGAAGCAACACTCCACTTATCTACAGTCTTAACAATAAAAAAGACAATGCTCAAGGTCCCGTAAAACAAGGGGAAACCAAGTAAAAAAAATAAAATTTTAAAGGGCAGTTTTACTGCCCTTTTTTTACTCTGACATTTGTCAGTTTGTAACCGTTATCACAAAGATATTCTCGTAAATTATCGTAAATTTATATCACCAAATACAAGGTATATTCCCCTAAAATTCTTTGAAGATTTTCCCGAATTAATAAATACGGTTGAATTATAAATCCTTATACGATACTTTAAAACCATTAATAGAATATCATAAAAACATCATAAAATGAAAACCAATTCATTACAAAAAATTTCAAAAATCTTATTGGCCTTATCAGGCATCGGATTATTCATTAGTATTTTCACTCCCATTTGGGCCATTTACCTCGAAGCACCGCAGTACCCGGAAGGATTAAGCATGTTTATCCATTCCAACAAATTGGCTGGAGAATTTGACATCATCAACGGTCTTAACCATTATATTGGGATGAAAGAAATAAAGGCAGATGAATTTGTAGAATTCAAAATCATGCCTTACGCATTAGGAATTCTTGGTGCCATTTGTCTTTTGGTTGCAGCACTCGGAAAGAAAGCTTGGTTGTACGGAATTACCATCTTGTATTTGGTATTTGGTATTGCTTTTATGTACGACTTTTGGCAATGGGAGTACGATTATGGACACAACCTGGATCCTAACGCAGCCATTGTTGTACCTGGGATGTCTTACCAACCGCCACTCATTGGGTCTAAACAATTATTAAACTTCACAGCCCATTCCTATCCCGACATTGGAGGATGGATCATGTTTGGTGTTGCTTTATTTTTAATGATCTCTTGTTATATCGAGTTTAAAAAAGCAAAATAAGTTCAAACAACTCACTTAAAAAAAATCCTACTAAAGAGCAAGTAAATCATTTGGTTTTCAGTAGGATTTTTCATATTTTAGCCTTTTAACAAAAAATAGAATAAGTAAAAATAAATACTTGATATTAATCAATCCTTTTTACGATCAATTCCCATTAATCATTTGTAAATTTGAAACATGAAAAACATTAAGAACATCCTAGCAGCCTCTACTTTTACACTATTTCTAGCTTCATGTGGAAGCGATGATCCTAAGAAAATTTCTGTTGGCGAACAATGCGAACATTGCAAAATGTCCATAGAAAATGTTAAATATGCAACAGAACTGGTAACCGAAAAAGGTAGAATTTACAAATTTGATGACATCAAATGCATGAATGGTTATGTCACTTCCAATGCGGACAAAGTAGCCAATGCCAAAACTTATGTTACCGACTATCCGTCGGAAAAATTAATTGAATTTGAAAAGGCTACTTTCATCAAAGGAGGATCAATAAAATCTCCAATGGGAGGCAATATGCAAGCCTATGAAAGCAAGGAAGAGGCTGAAAAAGCTAAAAAAGAATTTGGTGTAGAATAAAAATTCTTCATTGTGATTTTATAATTTAGATAGAAAATACAAATCAAAAGAGTGGAGAGTCTATATTGATTTTCCACTCTTATCTATTACAACCTTGGGATACCAACATGAAACAATTTCTTCTTTTACTTTTGTCTTTTCCTTTTTGGTTACAAGCATCCGTATTAAAAGTGGGTAAAGACAAGCCTTACAAAACCATACAACAAGCTTTAAAAGTCTCTAAACCTGGAGACAGCATCTTGGTGGATGCCGGAACTTACAAGGAAGGAAATCTCAACATCACAAAACCACTTACCATTTTGGGTATCGGAAGACCCATTTTGGATGGCGAAATGAAGTACGAAATCCTATCTTTTCGGGCCAATCATATCGTACTGAAAGGGTTTAGAATAATAAATTCTGGAGAAGACGAGGTGAAAAATATTGGAGCACTTCGCTTATACGACAGCCACTTCACAACCGTTGCGAACAATATTTTTGAAAATAATTATTTCGGAATTTTCATACAAAGAGGCTACAAATGTTTAATCCAAAACAACAAATTCACAACAAAAAGATCCAAATCTCAGGAAGGAGTTGGTGACGGCATCCACGCTTGGAGCAGCGACGAGCTTTGGATAAAAAACAACTATGTCGAGGGGCATAAAGATGGAATTTATCTTGAAAAAGTACTCAACTCCTATGTTGCCAGAAACTATTCTAAAAAAAATCTTAGATACGGTTTGCACTTCATGTTTTCTAACGACAACATCTATTCTCACAATACCTTTGACGGTAACGATGCCGGTGTAGCCGTTATGTACAGCAACAATGTAGGCATGGTTGGCAACCGGTTTATCAACAACTGGGGAGATGCTAGTTATGGACTTTTACTGAAAGAGATTTCATTCTCAAAGATTAAGGAAAATTATTTCGATAACAATACCACAGGCATTTTCATGGACGGAGCGACCAAGATTGATTTTTACAAAAACCAATTCAGCAACAACGGATGGGGACTAAAAGTGAATGCCAATTGTATGGAGAATAGAATTAACAACAACAATTTCTTGGGAAATGTTTTCGACATCAGCACCAACGGCACCATGGTTTTGAATGATTTTAAATCGAACTTCTGGGACAAAAACGATGAAAGATACGACCTCAACAAAGATGGAATTTCCGATATCCCTTACCATCCTTTAAGTTTATATGCCGTTTTATCCGAAAGAAACCCGTCTGTGATGCTGCTTTTCCGTTCTTTTTTTGTTGACCTCATGGATAGGGTGGAAAAAATATTACCCAGCCTTACACCAGAAAACTTTGTTGATGATAAGCCCCTGATGAAACCGATCAAAATTTAATTCAATGAAAAAAATAATACCCATTGCATTCATTATATCTTTGTTTTTCAATGGTTTTCTGATCTATTATTTCATGGTAAAAGGAGATGTAAAACCAGCAGACCAAGACCAAAGAAGAGCCATAATTACAAGTAAGGAAAATAAAGATTTTGTAATGGCAGAAATGCGTGGTTTCCTAGAAACGATACAAGAAATAAACCTAGGCCTTACCCACAACAATCCCGAACAAATAATAAAAGCTGCAGAAAAAGCCGGTGGTGCAGCAACCGAACATATCCCAACAGGTTTGTTAAAAGCACTTCCAATCGAATTTAAAAAATTAGGGTTTGACACCCATGACAAGTTCGATCAACTAGCTGAAGCGGTTAGAAAAAAATACAACAAAGAGCAAACACAAGAACAATTGAACGGCATACTAAGCAACTGCACCTCGTGTCATAAATCTTATAAATTTGAAACTCAACCATGATAGAAATAAAAAATCTGAGTAAGAACTTCAACAAATTCACTGCGCTCAACGATATCAATGTAAATTTTGAAGACGGGCAATCGGTGGCACTTATCGGACCGAATGGCTGTGGCAAAACCACCCTTATCAAGAGTATTTTGGGATTAAATGTCTTGGAAAAAGGAGACATCATCGTGAATGGCGAATCCGTAAAAGATCATTACAAATACCGAGTGCATATTGGATACATGCCACAAATAGGACGGTATCCAGAAAACATGTCCATAGAAGACACCATAAAAATGATCAAGGAAACCAGAAATATTCCGGAAAATGAATTGGACACCGAATTGCTCGAAGCTTTTCAGTTGGAAAAAATGTTCGACAAAAAGATGAGAACCCTTTCCGGAGGTACAACCCAAAAGGTAAGTGCTGTACTGGCATTCATGTTCAATCCTTCCATTATTATTCTGGACGAACCGACTGCTGGACTGGATCCTTTGGCATCGGAAATTTTGAAAAATAAAATTCTAAAAGAAAAAGCAAAGGGCAAACTCATCATCATCACCTCTCACCTTCTGAGCGAGTTGGATGATATTGTGAGTGAAATTGTTTTTATGAACGAGGGTAAAATTCTTGTTCACCAGTCGGTAGAAGAATTGATGAAAGAAACCAGCACAAAAAAAATCTCTGACGGAATTATTTCCATATTGAAAAACATGAAGGGAGAAGCCAGAACTCAGATATAATCTCATAAAATTAATTGAAATGAATAAAATAGCCAGATTTATACTTTTTGATATATTAAAAAATAAAATCATCATATTCTACACCATCTTACTTTTCATTATTTCCTGGTCTGTACTTGGTTTGGACAGCAACAGCACAAAAACCACGCTTAGCCTGCTCAACATTGTCTTGTTGGTAGTCCCATTGGTCAGTATTATATTCTCGACCATTTATGTGTACAATTCCGGTCAATTTATCGAGTTGCTCCTCAGTCAGCCCGTTGCAAGAAGTAAGGTGTGGTTCAATTTATTTTTAGGATTGTCCACTGCTTTGGTTTTTGCATTTTTAATAGGCTGTGGCGTCCCAATTGCCATTTATTCTTCTGTAGAAGTCGGCTTTTCACTGATCATTGTAGGAATCATGTTGTCCATAATTTTCACTTCATTGTCCATGTTGGCAGCCATTACCAGCAGAGATCGAGCAAAAGGAATAGGCGTTTCCATATTCATTTGGATGTTTTTCGGAATTATCTACGATGCCCTTTTATTAATATTTTCTTTTCAGTTTTCGGATTATCCAATAGAGGGCATTATGGCGGGACTAACAGCTAGTAATCCCGTAGGACTGTCCAGGATATTTGTTCTGTTACAGCTCAACATTTCCGCCATGCTTGGTCATACGGGTGCCATCTTCAAGCAAGTTTTTGGATCAGGAGGCGGCTTAGGAATCTCCATGGCCGTACTGATTCTTTGGGCCGTGTTTCCATTTTTAATTTCCCTGATAAAATTTAACAAGAAAGACCTTTAGCAACAAAAATCACTTAATGTTAAGTGATTTTTTGTTTTTAATAGAATATTTACACCGAAAAGACAAATTGTTTAGTGATATGACATAAATCACTGTGCGAAAATAAAAATACTGACTTTCATCATTTCAAATTAAGACCAAACCCTCTACTTTTACATAAAAATAATCGTTATGAAAAAGTCCCTTTTAACTCTCGCCCTAGTTTCTTTGGTACTTTGGAGCTGCAAGCCCAATGAAGCTGCTCCAACAGAAGCTGCTACTACCTCTACAGAAAATGTAACCGGTGGACAAGAAGTTGTACAAGATGAAGATTCTGAACCTACAATTGTAAAATTAGCTGCAGGAAACAAAGATCTTTCAACCTTGGTAAAAGGTGTGGAAGCCGCAGGATTGGCAACTTCATTGAGCAACGCAGGTCCATTTACCGTATTTGCACCGCTAAATGCTGCTTTTGACAAACTGCCTGCAGGAACAGTAGAAGATTTGTTAAAGCCTGAGAACAACGGCAAATTAACCGATATCCTTGGACATCATACTTATGTTGGTGTTATCAAAGCAGAACAATTTACCGATGGTCAAAATCTAGGTATGGTCGATGGTAAAAACATCACCATTAAAATGGTGGATGGAAAACCAACCGTTAACGGAACCGTGAACATCGTGGCCTCCGTGCCGGCATCCAACGGGATTGTCCATGTTGTGGACGGTGTAATCCTCCCTCAATAGAAAGAATTTTATCATAATAGTTTGAATTTAATGTTTGTGAAACAGCATCTAAAGCAATTTAGGTGCTGCTTTTTTTGTTTCAAAATACTATTGATAGGGCAAATTATTCTTATAGAAAAGGAGCCTGAAATTTTAAAATTAATCACAAAAAAAAACTCCAGATCGGAGTTTCTTTTATTTGAAATGTTTTGAAATTATTCGTTTGCTTTATTCATATTCATAAAGATGTAGAAAGCCGAAAACATTATGAAAAACGATATCACCACCAAAGCTTCTGCCGTGTATGGAATGGTAAAATAAATTGTCGACAACAACCCCATTGATCCCAAAACCAATTCATTGAGAAATACGCCTAGAAGGAAAAATTGAACACCCAGCAACAGCGCCTTGGAAAGAGAAAATAGATTGGACGCCAACATTTGACCCACCAAAAATGCCGACACACACATAAGAAGAACCAAATGCAGATAAGCAATTACAATATTTCTAAATCCAAATGCAAACTGATTAACAGCCGGGATATTAGATCCCAATTGCAATATAATCTTCACTCCAAATGCGAAACCAACATAGATCAAGACAAACCTAAGCATGGGAGACCAATGCTGCTTGATCACCGACCATCTATCTTTAATCACTTTAAACAACAAATACGCACCCCAAGTCTGCATGAGCGTTGTAACGGTTATGGCTGCAAACATCCAAAGCGGCATTTTGAACCATAAAACGGACAATCCGTATCCGACCAAACATCCAACAAAGGACAACCAAAAAATTAAATTATTTTCTTTTTCAGAAGGTGCAACCCCCATTTTCTTAAGGTTATTCAACAAGAAAGCGATGCAAGAAAAAATGAAAAATCCATTGTACTGAAAATGGAGATAAAAATATTCTGAAGCTAAAAAAACATCTTGAGAAAAATTCTTAGTCGCCATCATGATGCTCAAAGTAAAAACCCCTAAAGATGAAAATACGGCAAAGAAAAACGCAGCATGCAACCATTTTTTTGAAATATCCGAAATACCCTTCATGTCTTTTGAAAAAACAAAATAAAACACAAAACTGGTGAGCAATGCCATGGTTGAAAAAGCAATGGACAACCAAAAATATCCGTTATAAATGAAAGAAATAAGCATACCGAAAGAGGCTACAAGATTGGAGATGACCAACCATTTGTACTTTCCTTCTTTAAGGTTGGGAACAACTTCTCGTAAATATTTTACGATTAAAACATAAATAATAAATGTAATCCAACCGTAAAAAGCAAAATGCGAATGACTTTGTTGAAGGTTTTTTTGTTCGACTATCGGAAGTGAGAATGCAATTTTGTAACGCATAACCGTTCCCAAAACGGCAACAATAAATAGGTTGAATATTGCGAATTTGAGCCAGATATGTAAACTTTTCATAAAGAACTTGTTTAAAGTAAAAAAATCGATAAACACCTTTAAAAAAAGGCGTTAATTATTTGTTTAAAAGACTGGTATTCAGTATATTAGAGGAAAAATAACTACAAATTTCTCTATGCAAAAGAATAC